>CACMRC010000019.1 GCA_902615975.1 uncultured Pelagibacteraceae bacterium | reverse complement strand
AAAGTTTATAGTTTTTAATTATATAGTTTCTTTTCTCTAATATTTCAGGAATTGTAAAAGGTGCTAAAATTAACCATGCAAAAAGCCATCGATAAAAATTTAATGAAAAAGGAGGAACTTCATAAAAACTTGCAAGTTTACCTACTACAAAATTTCCAGCCCAAAAAGTTACTGTTAAAAATAGATATAAATAAGCTAAAAAATTGTTATCTTTAGTCACTTAACTAAATCTAAGCGAACTATAAGGTTTTAAATCTAAATTTGTATTTTCGTTCGCTATCATCCCTGAAACAATCTTTCCAGAAATTGGACCTAAAGTCCATCCTAAATGATGATGCCCAAAACAATAATAAATATTTTTGTGATTTTTTGATGGCCCCATAACAGGTAAAAAATCTGGTAAAGTTGGTCTAAATCCTAGCCACTCATCCTCATGCTCAGGTAAATCACCAAGCATATATTTTGCATTATTTATCAAATTTTTAACTCTTGATTTAGATAATGGATTATCTAATCCACCAAATTCTACAGTTCCAACAACTCTTAAACCTTGTTCCATCGGTGTAATTCCAAATCCACGGTTGGAAAATATGACAGGTCTACTTAATAAATGATCACAATTTTTAAAATGAACATGATATCCACGCTCTGTATCTAAGGGTATTTTTTCACCAAGATTATCTGTTAATTTTTTTGAAAAAGCTCCACAAGCTATTACTGCTTTATCAAAAACATAACTTTGAGTTTCTGTTTTAAAAACTGGTTTTTCTTCATCAAAACTAATATCTTTGATATTTACTTTATTAAATTTTCCACCTTTTTTTAAAAATAAATCAAATAGTTTTAAAAGAATTCTTTTTGGATTTCTTGCATGTCTTGCATAAGGATAATATACACCAGCATGGTAAAATGGTTTAATATGTGGTTCAAGATCGTGTATTTCAGCTTTGTTAACTAATTGTTGTTCAACACCCAACTCTTCTCTTACTTTAATTTCTAATTCCCTACTTTTTAAATCTTTATCGTTCCATATATAAAGAATTCCTTTTTTTTCAACTAAACCTTCCAAGTCTACCTCCTCAAATAATTCATCATATGCAGGTAAAGCTAGATCTAAAATTTGATGCATATTTTTAGCAGTATGCATCATCTTAGTCTTAGTTGAATTCATTATAAATTTTATAAACCAAGGAATCATTTTGGGAACATAATTCCATTTTAAAGCAAGTGGGCCTGAAGAACTGAGTAACATAGCTGGGACATCTGCTAGAACGTCAGTTCTGTTTAAAGAGAGAGATGCATATGGTGAAAAGTGACCTGCATTACCATAAGAGGCGGCTTGGCTACCTGGGTTATCTCTATCAAAAATAGTTACATCGAAACCTTTTTTTTGAAGAAACAAAGCATTAGACACACCTTGAATCCCTGCTCCAACTATTCCTACCTTAGTATTTTTATTCATAAGTTTGTTATACAATTAAAAATTAAATTAAGAGAGTGACAAATTATGCAATCATTTGTTTATGATTAATTTTTGCACTCAATACTATACCAAATCCAATCATAGTGGCCAACATTGAAGAACCTCCATACGACATGATAGGTAATGGAGAACCAACTATAGGTAGCAGACCTAAAACCATAGATAAGTTTACTACAATATAAATAAAGATTGCAAAAGCATAACCAAAACAAAAAAGTCTAGCAAAATTACTTCTCGAAATTGCTCCTATTCTTACAATTCTAAAAATTATTATTGAGTATAATATCAAAAGACCAACTGAGCCTATAAAACCAAACTCTTCTGAAAATAAAGTGAATATAAAATCTGTATGTTTTTCAGGTAAAAAATCTAAGTAGCTCTGAGTTCCTTTTAAAAAACCTTTTCCGTTAAGACCACCTGAACCAATAGCAATTTTTGACTGTATAATTTGATATCCAGCACCCAATGGATCTCTATCAGGATCTAAAAAAGTTAATATTCTTAATTTTTGATATGGTTTAAGAAATGAGATTATAAATGGAAGCGAAATTAAGAAAGTAATAAATGAGTATATAAAATATTTAATTTTTATGCCTCCTAACCACA
>CACMRC010000018.1 GCA_902615975.1 uncultured Pelagibacteraceae bacterium | reverse complement strand
AGCCCATGCAGATTTAGTTTGAATAAACTGCTCTAATTCATCTAAAGTTTTTATTTTTTTCTTTGGAATAAACGCCTTAAACATGGCGAATAAATATGTTTTAAAATCCTCAAGTTTTATATCTCTCCAAGTTAATTTGTATTTTCCCATGTTAATTTGTAAGTGCGCCAATTATATCTTAAAAAAGTAAGTAAATAAGTACCTAATATGATCAATTTTTAGGGTTTTCAAAGCTCTCATAATGGTTATGGTTTCATCCAGTTATAACTAAATAGAGAGGTATAAATGTCAAATCAACAAAAACACTGGGAAAAAACCAGGGGATTGTTATTTATAACACTGGCAATCTGGTTTGTTTTCTCAATTGGCATCTTTCTCTTTGGAGCTGAAATGAACAAGGTCACAGGACCTTTCGGTTATCCGTGGACATACTGGTTTACATGTCAGGGATCTCTTGGTGCATTCGTAATCTTGATTTTCTGGTTTGCGAATAGACAAGAAAAAATCGATGAAGAGTTCGGCTTTAGCGAAAGAGAGGACGAATAATGAAAGGTAATTTCATAGATAATTTGCCTAAAGTTTACGGGATCTATACCGGAGGATTTATAGGTTTCATAATCATTATGGCAATTGCTGAACAGATGGGTATGACAGCTAAAGCGATTGGTATTGCTTTTGTTGCATTTACTGTATTCATCTATGCATTAATCGGTTGGCTATCAAGAACAGCTCAAGCAGATGCATATTACGTAGCTGGTAGGCAAGTACCAACAGTCTTTAACGGAATGGCGACTGCAGCAGACTGGATGTCTGGTGCTTCATTCGTTGCAATGGCGGGTGGTATTTACTTTAAAGGTTACGGCTATATGGCTCTACTTGTAGGTTGGACTGGTGGTTACGTGCTTGTTGCATCTTTATTAGCACCATACTTAAGAAAATTTGGCTGTTATACAGTTCCAGATTTTATAGGTACTAGATACGGTGGTAATTTAGCTAGATTTAGCGCAGTTGTAGTTTTAACTGTTGCTTCATTTACATATGTGACTGCACAAATTAACGCTACAGGTACTATTGCATCTGTTGCACTTGATATCCCATTCCAATACGCAGTTTATGTTGGACTAATAAGTATTTTATTATGTTCAATGTTAGGTGGTATGAGAGGGGTAACTTGGACACAGGTTGCACAATATATCGTACTGATTATAGCATACCTACTTCCAGTATTCTGGATCAGTAACAAAATGGGTGCGGGTTTCTTCCCTCACTTCATGTTAGCTGACGAGGTAGCTAGAATTGGTGAATTAGAACAACAGTTTGGTTTTGTTAAAAACGCAGCTGCTGATCTAAAATCAGTACCTAAAGGCTTAGCAGGAATAACTAAAGCTCACTCTGCAGTTAACGCTACACCTTGGGCATTTATTTCATTAGCATTAGCGATGATGATGGGAACAGCTTCATTACCGCACGTGATGATGAGATACTTTACTACTCCAAGTGTAAAAGCAGCTAGAAAATCAGTAGGTTGGTCATTATTCTTTATCTTCCTACTTTATTCTTCTGCTCCAATGTTAGCTACATTATCTAAGTTATCATTGATCGACCCGAATTTACCAACTGGTATTATCGGTAAGACATTTGCAGAAGTAGAGGCGATAGATTGGTACCAAAACTGGAACCAAGCAAACCTAATGTTTATCAGCGACTTTAACGGAAATGGAACTCTTGAATTAAATGAGTTCTTCATGGGTGGTAAAGCCGTTGTATTAGCAACTCCAGAGATAGCTGGATTACCTTATGTAATTTCAGGTCTAGTTGCTGCAGGAGGTATGGCAGCTGCCATGTCTACTGCTGATGGTTTGATTCTAGCAATTGCAAACGCTATATCACATGATGTCTACTATAAGATCATTGATCCAAAAGCGGAAACTGCAAAAAGACTACTTGTTGCAAGGGTATTACTTGTAGTAATTGGTTTTGCTGGAGCAACTATTGCAGCAATGGAGATTCAAGGAATCTTAGGTTCAGTTATCTGGGCTTTTGATTTTGCGATGTCTGGATTGTTCTTCCCACTTGTACTTGGTGTATGGTGGAAGAGAGCTAATAGACAAGGTGCGATTGCTGGTATGCTAGGTGGTCTAGCCGCTGGTGCTTGGTACTTAGTTTGGGTACGAACTGGTGGAAGTGGATTCCTAGGAATTACACAGTTAACATTTGGTATCTTCGGATCAGCTGTTAGTTTAGTTTTAATGGTTGTAGTTAGTTTAATGACTGCAGAACCAGATAAAGCTACTCAAAAAATGGTTGATGATGTACGTGTACCGAGTGGTAAATCAATTCTTGGTAGATCACACTAAATAATCTTTTAAAGGGGCGATTAATTTCGCCCCTTTTATTTCAATACATTTTCCAATATAAATTTTGAATGTCAGCAAATTTTCATCCTTTAATATATTTTATTGATTATTTGCTTGGGATCGTCATGTGGACTCTTATTGGAAGAGTGGCCATGAATATTTTTCAAAGAGAAGACTCACAATTCTTTTTCATGAGAGTATTTGTGAAATACACCAATCCTCTAATAAAATTATTTAAACCAATCACACCTTCTTTTATTATTGGGCCATTAGTGCCTTTATATGTTGCTTGGTTTTTCTACATGATTAGATTTTATCTAATGCCTTGGATCCTGGGTTATTCAGTGATGGGAATGTTGTCATTTCCTTTGGAGAGTGAAATTTCTAGACAAATTTATCAATTTTTTAATTCATTTTAATTTTTAAAATTGATACTAGTTAATCTAGCAATCAATGAA
>CACMRC010000017.1 GCA_902615975.1 uncultured Pelagibacteraceae bacterium | reverse complement strand
AAGGTTGGAGCAAAGCTTATTCTATGACAGGTTGGAGACTAGGTTGGAGTTTTTGGCCTGAAAATTTAGTTGAACATGTAAATAAATTATTAATAAATAGTGTTTCGTGTGTAAATGCTGCTGCTCAGTTTGCAGGTATAGCAGCTCTTGATGGTCCTGATGATTCAATTCATGAAATGATGGAAAAATTTACTTTAAGAAGAAAACTAATTCACGAAGGTCTCAACAGTTTGCCAGGTGTAGAATGTAGTTTGCCTGGTGGAGCATTTTATGCATTTCCGAAAGTTATTGGAACAGGAATGAATGGTTCTGAATTTTGTAAAAAAGCTATGCACGAGGCTGGTGTAGCTATAGTTCCAGGAACAGCATTTGGTAAAACTTGTCAGGATTATGTGAGATTTAGTTTTGCCGCTTCTAGAGATAATATTTCCCAAGCATTGGAAAATATAAAAAAAATGCTTACTAAATAAGCTGTATTTTTTTATTTTTTTTTACTAGTATTAGAATTTAGAACTATGAACCAGCAAGTTGAGATAGAATTAAAAAATCTTTTAAACAGTAGGTTTTCTACATCAGAGTCTGCTCGTGGAAATTATGCAAGAGGTGAAGATACCTACGATCCAATTTTATCAAAAGCAGTAGTTTTTCCAGAAACTAATGAAGAGGTATCAAAAATATTAAAACTTTGTAATGAACATAAAATCCCAGTCGTTCCCTATGGTACAGGCACATCTTTAGAGGGAAATGTCGTAGGAAATGAAAATGGTATAACTATATGTTTGGAAAAAATGAATAAAATTTTAAGTGTAAACGCTCAAGATTTTGACTGTAGAGTTCAGGCATGTGTAACAAAAGAACAATTGAATGATTATTTAAGAGAAGATGGAGTTTTTTTTCCAATTGACCCAGGCGCAAACGCTGCATTAGGGGGAATGGCGTCAACTTCAGCTTCAGGAACTATGGCAGTAAAATATGGAACTATGAAGACGGTTATTTCTGGTCTAACAGTAGTTCTTCCAAATGGTGATATCATTAATACAGGTGGTAGAACTAAAAAAACCTCTGCAGGTTACAATTTAACAAATCTATTTATTGGATCAGAAGGAACTCTAGGTATTATCACAGAAGTTCACTTAAGATTATCTCCCGTACCAGAAAGTATAATGAGTGCGGTATGTCATTTTCCTACTTTAGAAGATGCTGTGATGACAGCTCAACAGATTATTCAGTATGGTGTCCCAATTGCTAGAATTGAAATGCTTAATGCAGATCAGATGGGAATATCAATAAACTACTCTAAATTAAAAGACATTGAAGCAGTACCAACTTTATTTTTTGAATTCCATGGGTCCGAATCTTCAAACAAAGAGAATATAAAAATTGTAGAAGAATTATCAAAAGATAACAATGGAAGCTCATTTAAATGGGCTAAAGATTTAGAGGAGAGAAATAAACTTTGGCAAGCAAGGTGGGATGTATATTATTCTGTTAAAGCTTTAAATAATAATGGAAGGGTTTATTCAACAGATGTATGTGTACCAATTTCAAAAATTACAGAGTGTGTAAAATTTGCGGAGGAAAAAGCTAAAGAATTTGGTGTTAGAGCCCCAATGGTAGGACACATGGGCGATGGTAATTTTCATGTAGTTTTACCTTATGATCCTGCAAAAAAAGAAATGTATAAACAACTTAGAGCCTTTAATGGTACATTAATAAGGAAAGCTCTAGAGCTTGAAGGAACTATCACTGGCGAACACGGAGTAGGTCTCCATAAAAAAGAATATTTGCTTGAACAGCATCCTGATAATATTCCAGTAATGAAATCGATCAAAAGAACTATAGATCCAAATAACATAATGAATCCTGGAAAAATCTTTGATTTAAACTAATCTTAAAATATGAAAAAAATTCTAATCACTAGAAGGTTACTTAAATCTTGCGAAGAAAAAGCATCAAATATTTTTCAAGCAAATTTTAACGACAATGATGAGCTTTATACTCAAAACAAGGTAGTAGAAATGAGTCAAGGATGTGATGGAATTTTAACTTCCTTAACAGACAAAATGGACGCTGAAACAATTAATAAATTACCTGAGAGTGTAAAAATAATTTCAAATTTTGCAGTTGGTTTTGGAAATATAGATTTAGAAGCAGCAAAAAAAAGAAAAATAGCTGTTACAAACACACCTGATGTTTTAACAGATGCGACAGCAGAAATTGGAATTCTCCTAATACTTGGAGCTTGCAGAAGAGCTTCTGAAGGAATTGAAAGCGCAAGACAGGGAGGATGGAAGTGGTCAGCTGATTACCTTATCGGCAAACAACTGACTGGTTCAAGGTTAGGCATTTTAGGAATGGGAAGAATTGGCCAAAAAATCGCTAAAGTTGCAAAGTCTTTAGGGATGATTATCCATTATCACAATCGATCAAAACTAAGCGAAGATAAAGAACAAGGTGCAACTTATCATGATACTTTGAAAGGCTTGTTATCGGTTTCAGATGTTTTGTCGATTTGTTGTCCAGCTTCTAAAGAAACAATTGATATGATTAATAAAGAGACAATAGAATATTTACCTAAAGGTGCAATAGTTACAAATGTTGCTAGGGGGGACATTGTTGACGATGATGCAATGATAGACGCTTTAGACAGAAGAAAAGTTTATGCAGTAGGATTAGATGTATATAAAAATGAACCTAATTTAAATCCAGGTTATCTAAAACACAAAAGTGCATTTATACTTCCACACTTAGGTAGTGCAACTAAAGATACTCGTACAGCTATGGCAAATTTAGCAATAGATAATCTTGATGAGTTCTTCAAAACTGGAAATTGTAAAAATAAAGTAAATTAA
>CACMRC010000016.1 GCA_902615975.1 uncultured Pelagibacteraceae bacterium | reverse complement strand
ACCAATACCTATATTATCTGTTACTGATGCATAACCGTTATTGTTTTTAACTTGGTCTAAAATTGAAAAGTCTTCTTTTGGCAAATCTGTGATAAAAATATTTTTTTCTGTTGTATCAAATTCAAGCATTGATTTTGATGGAAATAAGCCACCTGGCATATCTGGTTGTGCTGTCAACAAATGAAGGTTAACAGCAATACTAACTGCAGAACCCCATACATGATTAATTACTGGTATGAAATTTGCTTGCGCTAATGCTGCAACTTTTAAATATTCCGTAATTCCTCCAAGTCCGCAAACCTCTGGTTGAGCTATATCAATACATTTATTTAATATTAATTTATTCCAGCCGTATTTGGTAAATTCAGCTTCTCCTCCTGCAATGCTAGTAGATATTTTTTGCTTTAATTCTCTGTAACCCTCATAATCTTCAGGAGCCACAGGTTCCTCAAACCAATAAATATCTAATTCATCTAAACCTTCTCCTACATAAAGAGCATCTTTCAAATTATAAGCGTGGTTGGCATCAACCATTAATTTAAAATCTTTTCCAACAGTGTCTCTTACAGCTTGAACTAGCTTTAAATCTTCTTTTGGACCTAATCCAACTTTCATTTTCATAGCTTTAAAGTTTTTTGATTTTATTTGCTTAGACTCTTCTTTGAACAAGGTGATCAATTCATCAACTGATTTTTTTTGTAACATCATTCCATATCCATACACTGGAACTTCATTATTACATTTACCACCTACAAGTTGATAAAGAGGAGCATTTGTTTTCTTTCCAAGAATATCCCATAAAGCAATATCCACTCCTGATAATGCTTGAATTGGCATTCCCTTTTGGCCACTATCTCTTAAAAGATTGTATACTCTTTGCCAGATGTATTCTTTGTTTAATGGGTCTTCACCAATTACTAAAGGCTGTATAACTTTTTCAATAATAAACTTGTTCGCTAGAGCTATATTTCCAGGACCAAAACATTCACCCCAACCTGTTATTCCCTCGTCTGTTTGGACTTCGACTAGATGGGCTGTACGATGTTTGTAATATTGTTGTGAATAACCAAGTTCTTTTTCTAACTCATATCTAAGTACATGACTTTTAATAGAAGTTATTTTCACAATTAATTATAAAGCAACTACCTTAGAGTTTTGCTCTCCTAAATTTTCGATTGATAGTTTCATAGTATCACCCGCTTTTAAGAATTGTTGAGGTTTCATTCCCATACCAACTCCTGGAGGTGTTCCAGTTGTAATTATATCACCTGCTTGAAGAGACATATATTTACTCAAATAAGAGACTATAACATCTACGTTAAATATCATTGTACTTGTATTACCTGTTTGCATTCTTTTTCCATTAACATCTAAACTCATCTTTAAGTTGTTAACGTCTGCAATTTCATCTTTAGTAACAAAGTAAGGGCCGATTGGTCCATAAGTGTCGTGGGATTTTCCTTTAACCCATTGACCCATTTTTTCTATTTGCCATTCTCTTTCACTTACATCATTAACCAAACAATAACCTAAAATATGATCTTGAGCTTGGCTTTCAGAAATATGTTTTGTTTCTTTTCCTATAATAATTCCAAGTTCAACTTCCCAGTCTAATTTTTTAGATCCTGAAACTATTTCAACATCATCATTAGGTCCAACTATACAAGAAGTAGCTTTCATAAAAACTATTGGTTCAGAAGGAACATCAGCTCCGGTTTCAGCAGCATGATCAGAATAATTTAATCCAATTGCAACAAATTTTCCTGGCTTAGTAATACAAGATCCAATACGATCACTTGATGATAATTCTGGTAAAGAAGTTAAATCAGCACTTTGTAATTTAGTAATAGTCTCAAAATTTAAATGATCGGGATTTAAATCTTTAACATGAGAACTAATATCTCTAATTTTACCATCTTTATCTAAAACAGCTGGCTTTTCGGTTCCTTTTTGTCCTACTCTTAATAATTTCATATTTATCCTTTTGTTGTTTAATTATATTGAAATTCCACCATCAACATGAATTGTACTTCCTGTTGTAAATGTTGCATCATCACTAGCCAAATATACAGCTACAGCAGCAATTTCTTCTGCCGTACCTAGTCTTCCCATAGGCTGTCTTGCTATAAAGTCTTTTTTTGCTTGGACAGGATCTGGGCTTTGATTAACCCTATCTTGCCAAGAAGGTGAATAAACTGTACCTGGCGCAATTGAATTACATCTAATATTTTGTTTAACAAAATCTGCTGCAATCGCCTTTGTTAAACCAATCACTGCTCCCTTTGTTGTTCCATAAACAAATCTATTTGGAAAACCTTTAAAGCTAGATGCACATGAAGATATATTAATAATACTTCCACCATTTTGCTTGATCATTAAAGGTAAAATAGCTTTACACATAAAGTACATCGACTTCACGTTTACATTAGAAGAAAAATCCCAATCTTTTTCATCACATTCTAATATTGTTCCATGATGAACAAATCCAACAGCATTAAATAAAACATCAACTTTATCTAAAGTTTTAGTAAATTCTAAAATTGCATTGTTGTCAGTTGAGTCTAACTTTTGCACTTTTATCTCAGGATATTCTTTATTTAAATCAGCTAAAGTTTTATCATTTAAATCAGTAGCAGTTACATGAGCGCCCTCTTTATGAAATGCTATTGCTGTTGCTTTTCCAATTCCTTGTCCTGCTGCTGTTACAAGAATTTTTTTACCTTCTAATCTTCCACTCATTTTTTATTTATCCTTTCGATTTCATTATAAAGTGAACTATGATCAGTGTTTCCATGACCATTATCGACAAGGGTTTTATACATTTCTTTCACTAAATTTGAAATAGGTAAATGTGTATTATATGAGTTTGCACACTCTAAAATGTTATTCATATCTTTTAAATGGGTAAAAGTTTTACCTTTTGGAGTAAAATCTTTATCTATCATTCTTTTTCCATGAGTTTGTAAAATTTTACTATCCGCCCAACCTCCAGAAAGAGCTTTAATTAATTTTACTGGGTCAGCTCCAGCTTTTTCACATAAAGTTATTGCCTCAGCAACCGCTCCTATGGTGACCCCTACCACAATTTGATTTGCTAACTTTGAAACTTGTCCACTGCCAATTGGTCCAACTAAAGTTGGATTTCCCATCGCTTTTAAAATATTTATAGAATTATCAAAGACACTTTGCTCTCCTCCAACCATTATAGCTAATGAAGCTTCCTCAGCTCCAATTGTTCCTCCTGAAACCGG
>CACMRC010000015.1 GCA_902615975.1 uncultured Pelagibacteraceae bacterium | reverse complement strand
TATTTTTTTCTCCAATAGCAATTACAGATAAAGCTCCAGGAAGGTTATTTGCAGCAAAATTAGTACCTTCTAATGGATCTACTGCTATATCAAATTTCGGTCCTTCATTAGTTCCAACTTTCTCACCTATGTAAAGCATTGGCGCTTCATCCAGTTCGCCCTCACCTATTACTATCTCCCCCTGAAAATTAATTTTATTTAATTCACTTCTCATGGAGTCCACAGCTACTTTATCCGCAGAAATTTTATCTTTTTTTCCTACTAAATACGACGATGCTAAAGCTGCTTTTGAAGTAACATTTATAAATTGATCAATAAATTTTTTATTTATTGCCATTAAATTTTTTCATCAATTAAATCTTTTTGATTTATTTTAGATTCAAATTCTCTTAAACGTTTATATACACTAGCAAGTTCTATTATAGTTGGCCAAGCTTTCAATATGTATTGCATTGACCCTTCTACTCTACCAAATGCTCTTATGATTTGTTGCATAACTCCAAGTGTTACTGCACCAGCCACTATAGCAGGTGCTAAAAAAACATACGCTGATAAAACATTAGCCTGCAAATAAGCTATTCTTCCAATATTAAAATACAAATATCTAATATAACTTAAAAAATGAATACTTCTAACTCCATCAAATAATTCTTCTATGGTTTTAGGTCTTATAGTTCCGTCATCTTCTGCAATTACAAGTATTTTCCTATAGGCTGCTTCTTTTTTTTGTAGATCGTATTCAACACCAACCAATCTCAAAATTAAGCCAAGTAAAATTAAAAATATTGTACCTCCAACTGACCAAATTAAAGCACCAACAATTAAACCGTAATCCCAATCACCAAAAAAGAATATTGGTATTCCAATACTTAATCCAAACAAGATAGGCATAAACTCAATGAGTATCATTAAAGCTTCAATTAAGCTGGTACCAAGAGATTCCATAATTCTAGAAAACTTAATAGTATCTTCTTGAACTCTTTGTGCTGCACCTTCAATTTTTCGAGCCTTATCGTAAACACTGTGATACCACTCAACCATAGCGGTTCTCCATCTAAATAAATAATGCGAAGTAAAAAAACTTACAATTACCGCAACACCAACATACATAGCAGCCAAAGTTATAAATGATATTAAGCTTGCCCAATACTCTTCAATAGTGATTGAGTTTGGAGCTCCAAGAGCTTTTTGAATCATGTCATAAAATTCACCAAACCATTCATTTATTTTTACGTCAATTTTAACTTGAATCCACAGCGAAGATAAGATTATAGCTGAACCTATCCATGACCATAGAAACCAACTTTTTTGAGTGAAAAATCTAAACATTAATTATTTTAAAAAATTATCTGCGTATGATTTCTTTACAGTTTTTCTTTTTCTTGGTTCAATTAACTCAAAATCAATTTTTTTCTTTTTTGCGTAATTGATTGCTAGCTCCTTTGATGAAAATTCTAATTTTAGTTCTGTATAAGTATCAGATGAACTTTCCCAACCCATCAAAGGGTTTTTTGTTGGATCTTTTGTTTTAAATTCTAAAATCCATTTATCATTCTTTGCTAATCCCGATTGCATTGGATTTTTATTTGGAATGTAAATAATAGCTTTTTTCATAAATGATGGTCGGAGTGGCAGGATTCGAACCTGCGACCCTCTGGTCCCAAACCAGATGCGCTACCAGGCTGCGCTACACTCCGATCCGAGTACTAATACAGCAGTTATTGATAATTTCAATGTATAAAGATACCAAAAATAAAAGAAATTTGAATAAAATCTGGTATATAACGAGGCATGATAATAACTTGCCCAAATTGTAACAAGCAATTCAAAATTGATAATTCTTTAATACCAGATGAAGGTAGAGATTTACAATGTGGATCATGTAATCATATTTGGTTTTATAATATCCAAGAAAAAAATAATAAAGTACTAGAGTTAAAACAGGAAATCATCAGTGAAGACATTGAATCAAAAGCTGAAAATAAAGAGGATAAAATAAAAGAGAAAAAACAACCTGAAGAAATAACTAAAACTGATATAAATAATAAAAAAGAAAAAAATTTAGAAAAACAAAAAAATACAACTACACTTAAAAAAATAGAAAAAGAAAATAAGGGAAGTAAGTTTTTTTCATATTTAATAGTATTTATTATATCAATTGTAGCACTAATTATTTTGCTAGATACCCTAAAAACTCCACTAATTAATGTTTTTCCAGGACTAGAAATTTTACTATTTAACCTTTTTGAAACATTGCAAGATATAAAACTATTTATTATAGACCTAATTTAATTTTTTATGATTAATTATATATCTAAGCCTTTTAGATGGTTTTTTAAATTAGAAGCTGCAAGTGGACTTGTATTATTATTTGCAGCAATAATTGCATTATTTATAAGTAATTCTGGACTAGCAGATTTATATTTTGCTACTCTAAATAAATATTTATTCATAGGTATTAATAATTTTGGATTAAAATTATCAGTGTTGCATTGGATCAATGATGCCTTGATGGCAATTTTCTTTTTCTTTGTTACTTTAGAAATTAAAAGAGAATTTTTACAAGGTGAACTTTCTAATATTAAACAAGCTTTATTGCCCATAATTGCTGCTGTAGGAGGAATGCTAGTTCCTGCACTGTTTTATGTTTTTATAAATTTAGGTGATAGTGAAACTTTAAATGGATGGGCAATTCCATCAGCAACTGATATCGCTTTTTCTTTAGGAGTTTTATCTTTGTTGGGTAAAAGAGTTCCTTTGTCATTAAAAGTGTTTTTAACTGCATTAGCTATAATTGATGATTTAGGAGCAATAGTAATTATAGCCTTATTTTATTCTGGGGATTTGAGCATTAAGTATTTAACTTTAATGTTATTAGCTTTTATTATTTTGTTATTAATTAATAAATTTAATATTAAAAAGTTTCTACCTTACTTGGTTGTAGGTCTTTTCCTTTGGGATTTTACACATAACTCAGGAATACACGCTACTATTGCAGGGGTTCTATTGGCTATGACAATTCCTCACAGAAAAAAAGAAAAAGATTTTTCTTTATTGATTAAAATAGAACATGCAATTAGTCCGTATGTTGCTTTTGGAATAATGCCTTTATTTGCATTTGCAAATGCTGGAGTGTCTTTAGATGGTTTATCATTTGCTTCGTTACTAGATAAAGTTCCACTAGGTATCGTCCTGGGACTATTCTTGGGTAAACAACTAGGTGTTTTTGTGTTCTCTTACGTATCTATAAAATTGAAAATCGCTCAAATGCCAAACGATACAAGTTGGTACAATTTTTATGGTGTAGGTGTACTTACTGGGATTGGATTTACAATGAGTTTATTTGTTGGAAATTTAGCTTTTGTCGAAAACATGCAATATATGGATGGTGTAAAAATTGGTGTATTAACTGGATCATTGTTATCAACATTATTTGGTTATTTTTTAATTTTACTTACACCAAATAAACCTAATAAATGAAAAAAGTAATATTTCTATTATCTATAGTTATGTTTTTTTTCAAAACCTCAGCAACTGCAAACTATGAGAAAAAAATTTACGATTTTAGTATAGAGAGTATAACTGGTGAAATAATTAATTTTAAAGATTACAAAAATAAAGTTATTTTAGTTGTTAATACAGCAAGTTATTGTGGATTTACAAAACAATATGATGAATTACAAGAATTGTGGGATTTATATAAAGAACAAGGATTGATTGTTCTTGGTGTACCGTCCAATTCGTTTAATCAAGAAAAAAAAAACAACTCAGATATTAAAGAATTTTGTGAAGTAAATTTTAATATTAACTTTCCCTTGACAACATTGACTGAGGTTAAAGGTGAAAATGCTCATGAGCTTTTTATATGGGCAAAAGAAAATCATGGTAAATCGGCTGAACCAAAATGGAATTTTCACAAAATTTTGATTAATAAAGAAGGAGAAGTTCAAGACACATTTGCATCATTTACAAAACCAATGTCAAAAAAAATAATTAAAGCTATAGAAAATATCTTATAAGTTTATTGTTAATCCATCATGTGCTGGAATAACATTCTTAGGAATCATTTTTTTAAGCACTTTATAATCTAATACTGGTGATAAGTTAGTAAGAATAGCTTTTTTGGGTTTGAATTTTTTAATTACAGCAAGTGAAGTTTCTAAATTAAAATGTGATG
>CACMRC010000014.1 GCA_902615975.1 uncultured Pelagibacteraceae bacterium | reverse complement strand
GGAGAAAAAAAAATAATATGAAAGAAAGACCTTATCATCATTTGCCTGATGGTACTTTCAGGAATCCAAAAGGGTCTCCAGTAATAATATCCAGATCAGGAAAATTTTCTTATAGAACTTTTAGTAAATTAAGAAAAAAAGTTAATTTATCATATCCAACAGAACATGTGATTGAAAAAGAAAAAGTATTAGCTGATTTAGAAAAATATAAAGATAATGATTATATTGCTTGGATAGGTCACGCGACATATCTTATAAAATTAGGTGGAACTACAATTATAACAGATCCTGTATTTTCAAAGAATGCTGGACCACTTATCTTTGGTCCGAAAAGATTTACTAATCCTGCAATAAAATTAAACGAGATACCTAAAACGGACATATTTTTACTCACTCATAATCATTATGATCATCAGGACATGTCAACAATTAGAAATTTTCCTTTTAAGAGTGCAAAAGTATTAGCACCACTAAATCTTGGTAAATATTTTAAAGGATATAAAGATGTAAATGAGATGGATTGGTATGATCAAATAATTATAAATGATGATTTGAAAATTTCTTTACTTCCTGCAGTTCATTGGTCAAAAAGAAGTTTAACAGACACTAATAAAACTTTGTGGGGTAATTTTTTAATAGAACATAAAAATAAAAAAATTTTATTTGCATGTGATACTGGATATGGGGAAATCTACAAAGAACTAGGTGAAAAATATGGTCCTATAGATCTGACAATGATTAATATTGGAGCTTATAATTTCAAACCAATGTTTGATAAAACTATATATCATACTACACCAGAAGAAGCCCTGAATGTTGCACAAGACCTAAAAAGTAAAAAAGTATTAGGAATGCATTGGGGGACATTTGTTTTGTCATTAGAGCCGATTATGGAACCCCCAATTAGATTTAAGGATAGTGCTGAAAAATATGGTTTTAATAAAGATGATGCAATTATTTTTAAAATTGGAGAAGTTAGTCCTCTAGATAAATTGTTAAAGAGTTAAATACTTAATTGCAAAAAATATAGTCCCTATAGAAGCAATGGTAGAAACAAAAATTGCTTTAATTATATTTTCGGGACTTACATTATAAGCAGCACATAAAACTATAGAAGTAACTCCGCAAGGAGCAACACTTACAAAGAAAGCACCTGGTATTTCAGCTGGCAATCCTTTATTAAAAATCACTGATCCAATTAACATTAAAATTATCGGGGAAATGACTAATTTTAAAACTGAAATAGAAACAGATAATTTATTAATTACATTTTTAGTATAAAACGAAAGAATTATACCAATTGCAAACAATCCAACTGGTGAAACACATGCTGCAAGTTTAGACAAAGTGTATTCAATCGGCGTTTGATCAATATTAAAATTTAATAATAAAATTAATAAACCTATAATTATTGAAAGAATAAATGGGTTTAAAAATAAATTTTTAATAAAATTAAATAAATTAACATTTTGTTTTGTAGATAATTCAAGAAAAAAAGCAATTATAGATAATAAAATTATCCCATCCATTAATATGATGCTTGCAACTTGTGTAATTACATTTTGTTGAAAATAAATTTCTGTTATTGGCAAAAGCAAAGTCACATGGTTTGATAATGCAACTGTTAAAGCCCAAATAATTGACTCTGGGATTGATCTTTTAAAATATTTTGAAGTTATTAAGAAAGCGATAATTCCACATATCGATTGCATAATTAAATAAGAAAAAATTTGTTTGAAATCTACTTGTCCAATTTCATTTTGTGCTATTAGTTTAATTATCAATGCCGGAACTGCAATATAAAACAAAAAAAGATTTAAAATTTTGGCATGACTAAGGTCTAAGACTTTTAACTTACCAAATACAAACCCTAAAAAAGTAATAAATATAAATGGAGTTAATCCTAAAAAAATTGTGAACATAAATTATTTGATCGTTATTCTATGCATTATTCTATTTCCTTTGAAGGATGTTGCCTGATGGAGCATAGATCTGTTATCCCATATAGCCAATTGATTTTTTTCCCAAGGCAATGAAAATTGAAACTTTTTCTTAATTTGATGATTAAATAAAAATTTTTTAAACTTTTCTTGATTTTTTATCTTTGAACTAAAACCAACAAAATGTCCTGGACTGCAATAAATCGAATAATTTGTACTGATTTTCCTAATTATTTTATGTGAAGATCTAATTTCTTTAATATTTTTTCCTTTTTCTTTTACTCTTTCTTTTGTTGTAACCGAAATCGGACCCTCAGAGGAATATTTACCTTTGATATTTTTAAATTTTCTTCTTATTGAAATTGGTAATTCTTTATAAGCAAGATATTGAGAACAAAATTCTGTATTAGCTTTTCCTTTTTTTGGCACAAGTTTAGAAAGTAACATTGTAAATCTTGGTGGCTTTTTTGTATAAATCGAGTCAGTATGAAATTGTTCACCAAAACTTGGTCCTTTATCAGTTAATTTTCTTTGCACTACTGTAATTTGAGGAAATTTTTTATTTAAACCTTTTAGTCTTGGATAGTTGGCTAAATTTCCAAAATATTTTGCAAACTTAATGAAAAGTTGTGAAGTTAATTTTTGTTCCTTAAAATATAACATTCCATATTTATTCAGTGCTTTTTTGATTTTTAAAATATCTTTATTTGAAACATCTTTTAAATTTACAATTATTTCTGCTCCAATATTTTTTTTATTTGGAATTATTTTTAACATTTTTTAGAAAAAATTTTTTTAGGTGATTTATAGTTTGTTTAGGACTTTCCTCTGGAATGAAATGATCTGAATTAATTTCTGCACCATAGATTTTTTTATTTGTATATTTTTGCCAAATTTTAATCGAATTAAATTGCTTTCCAACTACTCCTTTTTTTCCCCACAAAACTTGTATAGGAATATTTAATTTTTTATTTCTATCTTTTTTATCGTGCTCTAAGTCTATAGTCGCCGCAGCTCTATAATCTTCACATGTTGCATGAATTCTTTTATTTTGTTTAAAGGCTCTAAAATATTCATCTTCAACTCTTCCAATCGCACGTTTGGATGACCTATTAAAGCGACTATGTAGCCATCTTTTAGGATCTGCCATTATCATTTTCTCTGGTAAAGGTGCAGGCTGTATTAAATAAAACCAATGAAAATATCCTTTTGCAAATTTCATATCTGTATGCTCGTACATATCAAGAGTAGGACAAATATCCAATACACTTAAAGCCATAATTTTATTTCTATAATCTCTTGCCATTCTGTGTGCAACTCTCCCGCCCCTATCATGTCCTGCAACAAAAAATTTTTTAAAATTTAATTTATTCATCAACTGAACCATATCTTTTGCCATTTCTCTTTTAGAATAATTTTTATGATTAATTCCACCAGGCAAAACCAAACTGTCCCCGTATCCTCTAAGATCAGCAACTATTACTGTAAAATATTTACTAAGTTCAGGGGCAGTCTTGTGCCACATTACATGTGATTGTGGATATCCGTGAAGTAGCAATAAAGGAGGACCATTACCTTTAAATCTACAAAATATTTTACCCTTGTTTACTTTAACAAATTTTTTTTTAAATTCCTTGAACATGATTAAACTATTTAATTATTTAATAGTTTGTTTTTGGCTTTTTCAAATTCCTCTTGAGAAATAATTCCTTTTTCTTTTAAATCGTTCAATTTAGTAAGTTCATCACTTAAAATGCTGCTTTGTTCATCAGAAGTCTCACTTGTCTCCCTACCCTCACTTTCAGCTTCCTCTTTCTCAGCTCTATTAGCTTCCTTAGACTTAAAACCATTCATAATTGCCATTCCACCTAAGTATAAAACATAAGCCATAATAGGAATAACCAATCCAAAAAAAATTATTTTTTCCATAATTTAATCTTCATCTTCTTCACGCCAGTTTTTTTCATACATTAAATATGCAGCGTATATTACTGATACTGTACCTACAATCATACCATAATCAAAACCAGTTTGCTTGTCATGCAAATACCAACCTAGCTGTGTTGCCCCAATAGGTGGAACAGTAAGAAGCAAAAAAATTATACCAAATCTGTACGGTCGCTTAGGTTTTTTCATCCTAATAAACTAACAGATTACAGCTTATGGTTTAATTATTAAATTTGCGATCTTTTGAAACAGTCGATCGTGTTTTTAAGTAAACAAGCAATGGTCATTGGACCTACACCGCCTGGAACTGGTGTAAGTGCTTTTGCATTTTTTGAAACTTCATCAAAATGAACATCACCAACTATACCGTCATCAGTTTTATTTATACCAACATCAATAACAACAGCATCTTTCTTAACCCAATCTCCTCTAACAAGTTCAGGTATACCTACAGCTGCAACAATTATATCTGCCTCTAAACATTCAGCTTTTAAATCTTTAGTTTTTGAATGAGTTATAGTTACGGTACAATTTTCTTTTAAAAGAAGTTGTGTCATTGGTTTACCATTTAAATTTGATCTACCCACAACTACAGCTTTTTTTCCACTTAAATTAGGTTCAATTTTTTTTATCAATAGGTAACAACCAAGTGGAGTACAAGGTATCGAACTTTCATAGCCAGATGAGAGATTGCCTACATTCATTGGATGAAATCCATCTACGTCTTTTGAGGGATCAATAGCTTCTATAACCTTCTGTTTATCAATATGCTTAGGTAAAGGAAGTTGAACTAAAATTCCTGAAACAGTTTCATCACTGTTTAGTTCTTGAATTTTTTCAAGAACAGTCTTCTCTTCAACTGAGTCTGGATATTTAATTACTTCTGATTTTAATCCTACCTCATTTGCTGATTTCTCTTTGTTTCTCACATAAATCTGACTAGGTGTTAAATCCCCAATAAGAATAACAGTTAAACCTGGTACTTTATTATGTTTTGATTTTAACTGTGCAACTTCTTGCTTTAAATCTGCTCTTAATTCTGCGGCTGCTTTTTTTCCATCAATTAAAATCATATTTCTCTCTTAAAAAATCATTGGTGCGATATACAGCTTCATACACATTTCGATAAACCAAATCAATAAAAGAAGAATGATTGGAGAAATATCTAGTGAACCTAAATTTGGCAAAAAACGTCTAATTTTATTCAAGAAAGGCTCGGTTAATTTGTAACTCAACTCTAAAATTGCATACACAAACCTATTTTGAGTATTAAGAACGTTAAAAGCAATTAACCAACTTACAATAACATTTGCAATCACTACGTAAGAATACAATTTTAAAATTTGTAAAACTAAATAAAAAATAGCTATCATTTTTTCTCAACATAAATCGACTGACTTGGGAAAGCAAATGAAGCACCATTTTTTTCTACAATTTCCTTAATCGCAATTGCTAATCTTTCTTTTACATCAAGCCAATTATTCCAACTTCCTGTTTTTGTAAAGCATCTTACATACATATCTATTGAACTATCAGAAAATTTATCAACTCTTACCGCAACACCAATTGAGGTATTATAATCTTCGCCTGAATTAATATGACTTTCGATTTCATCTCTAATTTTTTTTAACTGATCTACCGTAGTGTCATATTGAAGTGTAATAATCCAACTGATTAACCAATTTGAAGTTTCACTTACATTTACAACTGCGTTTTCGGCAAATTGAAAATTTGGAATAATAGCAAGAGATTTGTCAAACTTTCTAATCGTTGTTGATCTAAATCCAATCTTTTCTACTACACCTTCAATAATACCCTCGACAGCTATCCAGTCTCCAATTTTAAATCTCTTTTCAACTAAAACTAAAATTCCTGATATTAAATTTTTGAATAAATCTTGTGCCCCTAATGCTACAGCAACACCAAACAATCCAAGACCTGCAATAATTGGACCTATTTTAATTCCCCACAATTC
>CACMRC010000013.1 GCA_902615975.1 uncultured Pelagibacteraceae bacterium | reverse complement strand
CTCTTTTTTTTTGCTCCTCTATCTCTTCAGCAGAGCAGTAACATTTATATGCATTCCCTTTTTGTAATAATTCATTAGCAATTTTAATATGATCTTCTATTTTTTTTGATTGAATATACTCTTCGCCATCATGTTCAATTCCTATCCACTTTAATGAATTAATAATTTGTATTTTATGTTCCTCCTTGGATCTTTCTTTATCAGTATCTTCAATCCTTAAATGAAAAGTTCCTTTTTGATTTTTAGAGAACAACCAATTAAATAAGGCAGTTCTGACTCCACCAATGTGAAGAGCTCCAGTAGGAGATGGCGCAAAACGTGTTGCTACTTTAGACATCAATGTTGTTTAGACTATTTTTTTAGAAGTTTCTATATAAAGATACTAAAACTCCCTGAACTTTAACTCTATCAGGTCCAAAAATCTTAGTTTCGTAGTTTCTATTAGCACTTTCAAGGGCTACAACTTTACCTTTTTTTCGAATTCTTTTTAACATTGCTTCATGCTCATCTATTAATGCAACGACAATTTTACCATTGTCAGCAGTATCTGTCCTTTTAATAATTACAGTATCCCCTTCATGAATACCCGCATCTATCATTGAGTCACCTTGAACTTTTAATCCAAAGTAATCTCCATTTTTTTCTAAATTATTAGGTAGCGGAATTCTAGAAACCTCATTTTGTATTGCTTCAACAGGTGTTCCTGCAGCAATTTTTCCAAGAACTGGCACTTCCACTTCATCAGAATTAGTTTGTTCTTCATCTAATCCACCTTTAATCACACTAGGTGAAAAGCTATTATAAATATCATTGGCAGAAGCTGTTTCTGGTAATTTAATTACCTCTAAAGCTCTTGCTTTGTGAGCTAATCTTTTTATAAAACCTCTTTCTTCTAAAGCACTAATTAATCTGTGAATTCCTGATTTAGATTTTAAATTAAGAGATTGTTTCATCTCCTCATAAGAAGGAGATACACCTGAACTTCTCAACTTCTTGTTGATAAATAAAAGTAGGTTTTTTTGTTTTTTTGTTAGCATAAGAACAAATATCGTACAAACAATGTTCTATAAAAGTTCTTTTAAATTAACAATACTAAAAAAAACTAGCAAAATAGGGCTTTATTTGACTATAAAACTGAAAAGATAGAATTTTTATCTAAGTTTTTTAAAAGTGATTCACCAATTAAAAAAGTGTTAATTGATGTTTTGTTGTTAAGCTCTAGTAGATCCTCTTTATTCTTAATTCCACTTTCAGATATTAAAGGACCATTGTGACTTTTTACAATATCATAAATATCATAAGTTGTATTTATATCAGTTTTAAGTGTTTTTAAATTTCTATTGTTTATTCCAATTAATGCATCTTTAAAATTTAATGCTTTTTTTGCTTCTTCCACTGTATGAACTTCAACTATAACAGACATATTATATTTCAAAGCCTCATCATATAATTCAGACGCAAGATCATCTGAAACCCCAGCCAAAATAATTAAAATAGCATCTGCACCATAACTTTTTGCTAAAGGTATTTGAAATTTATCGATAAAAAAATCTTTACACAATACAGGTAAATTAATTTTATCTTTTATTTTGCTAATATGAATTAAATTTCCTAAAAAATAATCTTCTTCTGTTAAAACTGAAAGACAAGTTGCTTTATTATTTAAATAAATTCGAGCAATGTCTACAGGATCATAATCATCAATTATTATACCTGCTGAAGGACTTGCTTTTTTAATTTCAGCAATAATTGAAGGTTTATTATTTTTTATATTATTTTCTATTTTCTCTTTAAAATTAATATAGCTGTTGTTTTTATTAATTAATTCTTCCAAGGTTTTAAGATCTAAGGATTTTTTTAATTTATCAACTTTTTCAATTTTCTTTTGAATGATATTTTGAAGTATATTTTCAGACATTTTGAATTTTTTCTAGATGTAAAAAGGTTTTTCCAGAAAGGATAAATTCTCTTGTGTAATTATATGCTTCAGAAAAGTCGGAAAATTTTTCTCCAACAATTAAACCTGCTGCAGCATTTAAACTTACTGCTTTTGAAAAATCATTATCTTCACCTTTAAATATTTCAATCATCTTATCAGCATTGAATTTTGCGTCATTACCCAATAAATTTTTAAAATTATCTGCGTTAACCCCTAAAGCATTTGGGTCTATTTGAATTTCAGATATTTGACCATCTTTTAATTGAATAACATTAGTTTTTGCATATGGAGATATTTCGTCCAACCCATCTTCACTATTAACAATCCAGACAAATTTTAAATTCAAATTTTTAAGTCCTTCTACAAAAATTTTTAATAATTTTTGATCAAAAACACCTACAACTTGTCTCTCCACAAGAGCTGGATTACTTAACGGACCAATCATATTAAAAATAGTTCTTTTCCCAATTTTCTTTCTCACAGGTCCTACAAATCTCATTGCACTATGATAATTAGGTGCAAACATAAAACCAAAATTATTGGTATCAATTTCTTTTTCAATATCCTCAGGCTCTAAATCAATTTTAATTTTAAGAGCTTCCAAAACATCACCAGAACCACATTTTGAAGAAACAGCTTTATTGCCATGTTTAGCAACTTTTGTACCCATGCTAGCTAAAAGTAGGGCAGAAGCAGTTGAAATGTTAAGGGTATTCATGCCATCACCGCCAGTACCACAAGTGTCAATACAATCTCTTACATTTACTCTTTTTGACTTTTCTCTAAGAACAAAAACTCCACCCGCTATTTCATCTGAAACCTCACCTTTTTCAGATAGCAAAGTTAAAAAGTTAAAAATTTCTTCATCTCTGGCTTTTCCAGTCATTAATATTTCAAAAGCAGTTTTACTTTCTTCAAAAGTTAAATCATGTTTATTTTTAAGCTTTTCTAAAATTTGTTTCATAAATTTAATTGTTAATAAAGTTTTTAAGAATTTTCATTCCAAACTTAGTTTTAATACTTTCAGGATGGAATTGTACACCATGAATATTAAATTTTTTATGTTGAACACCCATTATAATTCCATCTTCTGTCTCTGCTGTAATCTCTAGCTCTTTTGATAACGTTTTTTTGTCAATTACCAAACTATGATATCTGGTAGCTTCAAATGTATTTGGGAGGTTTTTTAAAATACCGATTTTTTTAGATTTAATTTTACTTGTTTTACCGTGCATTAACTTTCTTGCTTGAACAATTTTTGATCCAAAAACTTGTCCGATTATCTGATGACCTAAACATACTCCTAAAAAAGGTAATTCTTTATATAATGATTTCAATATTTTAATACAATTGCCAGATTGATTTGGGTTGCCTGGTCCTGGTGAAATAACAATTTTATTATATTTCTTTTTAATGATTTCTTTAGAATTAATTTTATCATTTCTAACCACATCAACTTTAACATTTAATGAGGAGATATAGTGATACAAATTAAAAGTAAAACTATCGTAATTATCTATTAACAATACTTTCATTATCTTAAAGCATTAATTAAGGCTTTCGCTTTATTAATTGTTTCCTCATATTCATTTTTAGGTTTACTATCTGCAACTATACCTGCGCCTGCTTGCACGTAAAATTTTTTATTTTTAGCAACTGCAGTTCTTAAGGCTATACACGTATCAAATTCTCCATTTGCAGAAAAATATCCAATTCCACCTGCGTAAACTTTTCTTTTTGATGTTTCTAATTCATCTATAATTTCCATAGCTCTAATTTTTGGAGCTCCAGAAACAGTACCTGCTGGAAAACCAGCTAAGAGCGATTTAAATTTTGAAAATTTTTTATTATATTCCCCAACTACATTTGAAACTATATGCATTACATGAGAATATCTCTCAATAATGAAGCTTTCTGTAACTTTTACCGAATTTATCTTTGAGACTTTACCAGCATCATTTCTACCCAAATCAAGTAACATCAAATGCTCTGAAAGTTCTTTTTTATCTTTAAGTAGGTCTCTTTCATAAAAAAGATCTTCTTTTTTAGTTTTACCCCTTGGTCTAGTTCCTGCGATTGGTCTTACAGTAATTTTATTATCCCTAAGTCTCACAAGTATTTCAGGACTTGCACCAATTATTTGAAAATCCTCAAAATTGAAGAAAAACATAAAAGGAGAAGGGTTTGTTACTCTTAGTTTTTTATAAATATCTAATGGTTTCTTTGTTAATTTTGCCTCAAATCTTTGGCTTAAAACAACCTGAAAAATATCTCCTAATTTAATATATTTTTTTGCTTTATTAACCATTGATAAAAATTTATTTTTTGAAGTGTTAGATTTCACTTTTATATTTTTTGGTTTTTTAATTATTTTTTTATCAATATTCTTCATTGATGACTGAATGAATAATTTAAACAAATCAGATTTAACTTCCTCATATTTATTTTTATAGTTTTTAATTTTCTCATCTTTAAAAATATTAGATATATAAAATATTTCTTTTTTTAAATTGTCATGAATGACTAAAGTTTTTGGACGAAGAAGCCTTACATCTGGTAAATTAAGATCGTTTATACAATTATTGGGAATTTTTTCTATGTATCTGATTGAGTCATAAGAAAAATACCCAGAGATTAATGAGCAAATATTAGGTAGATTTTTGGGAGTTTCAAACTTGAAATCTTCAATTATTTTTTCAATTAATTTATCTGGTTTATCATCTAATTTTCTTTTTTTATTTTTTTGAATTAGATAAGAATTATTATTATTAAATTCCCAAATTTTATCAGGATTTTTACCAAATATTGTATATCTACCTTTGATTTTACCTTTTTCTACAGACTCAAATATAAAACTATTTTTTTCCTCTAGAAAATTATCAATTAAATTTAATACTTCCTCATCATTTTTTACTTTCTTTTTAGTAAAGATGATTTGATTTTTTTTGCTTCTGTGTCGAAACTTAAAATCTTTGAAGCTTCGATTAATAATCATTTGAAATAATTTTTAACTCTATCAATAGTTTTTTGATTTAATTGAACTTGATATTTATCATTAAGTAATTGATCATAAGATTGTAAGATGCTTTTTCTATTATTTGTATTTTGGCTATTTACAAATTTAAGATATTTTTCATCAGTTTTGTTAAATGAATTTTTATTTGTTCCAGTAATTTTTACTAAATAAATTTTATCTTCTTTGTTTACTAGAGCAAAAGAGTTTACAGGTAACGCATAAAGCATTTTTACTGAATTAATATCAATAAGCTTATCATCTTCTATAGAATTAATAGAAGAATATTCCTTATTTGATCCTGCCAGTTCTTCAAATTTTAAATTATCAAATTTCTTTTTTTGAATTTCTTCTATAATTTCTCTATTGTAATCAAATTTACCTTTTTGATATATTAACTCAACTATTTCTCCTTTAATGATTTCATCATTTAAATCTGGAGCTCGATCATATTGATTATCGATATAGTAAAGTAAAAAGTTATCACCGTTTTCTATCAAATCTATTTTAGATGCTTTATTAGAATAAATGAGATCTTCATTAATCTGTTTATTAGAGCTAGGTGCAAACTCATTTACCTCAATAATGTCAACATTAATATCTGATAATATAGTGTCAAATGTACTTCCTTGAGAAATTTTATTTTCAATTGAGTCAATTTCATCAAAAAAATCTTGATTAAATTCTTCTATGCCAATTAGATTTTTTGGATTTAAAATCACATACTTGAAATCTATATATTCTCTTTTTAATTGCTCTTTATTTTCATTAATAAATTCTTGAATTTCAATTGCAGTGTAATCATCTTTTGTTTTGTATAAATTTTCCATATCAAAATACTCGATATTTAAGGATTTATTATTTTCTTCAAACTTTTTTTCTATTAAAAAAATTGGTGTTATTGTTCCAGCACCAATAAAATCAAATAAGTGCTTCTGTAATTCTCTATTTTTTAATTTTAATTCAAACATTGCAGCTGACAAGTTGTTGGAGAGTAAAAATTTTTCATATTTAATTCTTTGAAAAGCACCATTTTCATCATGGAAATTTTTATTTTCTTTAATGTTTTTAAGTATAGTTTTTTCGTTAATTGAAAGATCAAAGTCTTTAATTTCTAAATCAATCAATGTAGTTGAAATTAATCCTGATAATAATTCTTCAATAATATTGTTATCTAAATTATCTCGAATAGCTTCTTGTGAAATTCCACTTTGATTCACATAGTCAATAAAATCCTGGGTTGTTACATTTGTTTTATTTATTTTTGCAATATTGTTTTGATTATTTGTACTAAACCCACCACCAAAACCACCAAACCCAAAAGCAATGATGATTATGACAATTAACACCAATCCACCAAATTGTTTCCAGCCTAAGTTTTTTAATTTTTCAATCATAGCGTTATAAATTTATTGATCTGTAAAAAACAAATCTATAGATTAAAAAGTCAATTATGACAAATAAATATATGTATTTTGTAGCTAATTGGAAAATGTTTGGTGATTTAAAATCTCTAAATACACTTGATAAAGTAATAAAGTTTTCAAAAAATAATAAAAAAAATAAGTTAAAAATAGTTTATTGCCCACCAAATACTTTAATTCGTCCATTATCGAGGAGACTTAAAAAAACAAAAATAGAGGTTGGTGCTCAAAACTGTCATCACAGCTATGACTACGGAGCGCACACTGGCCAAGTAAATTCTACTATGCTTAAAAATGTTGGAGCAAAGTATGTTATTTTGGGACACTCAGAAAATAGACAACTAGGTGAGACAGATAATTTAATTAATTTAAAATTAAAAAGTGCAATTAAATCAGGTCTCAAAATTATATTTTGTATAGGCGAAACCTTAAAAGAAAGAAGACAAAAAAAAACTAATCAAATTTTAAAAAGACAAATTGAAAAAGGATTAAAATCGATAAAGAATAAATCCAAAATTATTATAGCCTATGAGCCGGTATGGTCTATCGGCACAGGTGTAATTCCAAAAGAAGCTGATTTAAACAAAACTATTTTATTTATTAAAAGTAGATTTATAAAAAAATATCCTAAAATTTTATATGGCGGTTCTGTAAACACTAATAACGTAAGTATTTTAAAAAAAATTCCCAACATTGATGGTTTTTTGATAGGAGGCGCATCACAAATTCCAAAAAAATTTATTGATATAATTAAAAAAACCATTAATTAAACCCACATGGAAACTTTATTATTAGTAATCAACATCATACTTGCAGTAATTTTAGTTCTTTTGGTTTTATTGCAAAAATCAGAAGGAGGCGCTCTTGGTATTGGAGTTTCCCAAGAAAATTTTATGTTATCTAGATCAACAGGTAGCTTCATGACAAAAGCCACTGCAATCGTAGCAACACTATTTATTATTTGCAGTCTAGCTCTAACAATAATTTCTAGAGCAGAGCTTACTCCTACGGGGTCAGTATTGGATACAGTTGAGGAAAAAACCGAAGACACACCTTCAATTCCAGAAAATAATTAATTAATCCTTTTCAATTCAATTTTTATTCGCTATAAGATACTTCCATGGCGCGATATATATTTGTCACTGGCGGCGTGGTTTCTTCCCTTGGTAAAGGTCTCTCTTCTGCATCACTTGCTTATTTATTACAATCAAGAGGTTACAAAGTTCGTTTAAGAAAATTAGATCCTTATTTGAATGTGGATCCAGGAACAATGAGTCCATTTCAACATGGCGAAGTTTTTGTAACAGACGATGGAGCTGAAACAGATTTAGATTTAGGTCACTATGAAAGATTTTCAGGAGTAACTGCAAAGAAAACCGATAACATTACAACAGGAAAAATTTATAGCGATGTTCTTAGAAAAGAAAGGAAAGGTCAGTATTTAGGTAAAACAGTTCAAGTTATTCCTCATATCACAGATAGAATTAAAGAGTTTATAAAACACGACACTTCTAAAGAAGATTTTGTAATTTGTGAAATTGGGGGAATAGTAGGAGATATAGAAAGCTTACCATTTGTAGAAGCAATAAGACAATTTTCGAATGATATTGGTAAAAAGAATGCATTATTTATTCATTTAACTTTAGTCCCTTATTTAAAAGCATCCGATGAAATAAAAACAAAACCAACTCAACATTCTGTTAAAGAATTAAGAAGCATTGGTATTCAACCTGATATTATTATTTGTAGATCTGAAAGACCTATTCCTTTAGACCATAGAAAAAAAATATCTTTGTTTTGTAATGTTGATATTAAAAATGTAATTGAAACTGTTGATGTTAAAACTATTTATGAGGCGCCAATAAGCTTTGCAAAAGAAAAATTGGATTTTCAAGTTTTAAATTATTTCAAAATAAGATCTAAAAAATCAAATAATTTAACACCTTGGAAGAAAATAACCAAAATCACTCTTAATACTAAAAGACATGTTAACATCGCAATTATTGGAAAATACGTTGAATTAAAGGATGCTTATAAATCTTTAGATGAAGCACTTACACATGGAGGAATTTCCAATAATCTTAAAGTAAATTTGGTTAGAATAGATTCTGAAAAATTAAAAGTTTCAGAAATTAAAAATAAACTTAAAAATGTTTCAGGAATTTTAATTCCAGGTGGATTTGGTAAGAGAGGAACTGAAGGTAAAATTGAAGCGATAAGATATGCGAGAATAAATAAAATTCCATTCCTTGGAATTTGTTATGGTATGCAAATGGCAATAATTGAATTTGCTAGAAATCAATTAAAGATTAAAAAAGCAACTTCCTCTGAGTTTGACAAAGGTGGTGTCCATATTATTGGCTTGATGCATGAATGGGAGAAAAGTGGCAGAAAAGTCAAAGGAACAGATAAAGACTTAGGTGGTACTATGAGACTTGGTTCTTATGATGCTATTTTAAAAGATAAATCTAAAATTAGAGATATTTATAAATCTAGATTAATCAAAGAGAGACACAGACATAGATATGAAGTGGATATTTCATATAAAGAAAAATTTGAGAAGAAAGGATTAATATTTTCAGGTTTATCTCCAGATCATAAGCTTCCAGAGATAATAGAACTTAAAAATCATCCTTGGTTTATAGGAGTTCAGTTCCATCCTGAATTTAAATCTAGACCTTTGAACCCACATCCTTTATTCTCTTCTTTTATCAAAGCAGCAAAAAATCACAGATGAGTGCGATTAAAGTAAATTGTGAAAATATAGAAATTTCAAACAACAATAAGATTTGTATTATTGCAGGTCCATGTCAGTTAGAGACAGAACAACATGCACTCGATATGGCTGGAAAAATTAAGGAAATTACTTCAAAATTTGGCCTTGGATTTATTTACAAAACCTCATTTGATAAAGCGAACAGAACTAGTTTAAAAGGCAAAAGGGGAGCAGGGTTAGATGCATCACTTCCTGTATTTGATAAAATTAAAAAGGAGCTGAAAGTTCCTATTTTAACAGACATACACAATGCTGAACAATGTGAAATTGTTTCAAAACATGTTGATGTTTTACAAATCCCAGCTTTTCTATGTAGACAAACAGACTTATTAATTGCTGCAGCTAAAACAAATAAAATTATTAATGTAAAAAAAGGTCAGTTCCTAGCACCTTGGGATATGGTGAATGTAACTAAAAAAATTTCAGACTCAGGAAATAAAAACATCCTAGTCACAGAAAGAGGTGCAAGTTTTGGATACAACACTTTAGTCTCTGACATGAGATCATTACCTATAATGGCAAAGAATGGTTATCCAGTAATTTTCGATGCAACTCATTCTGTTCAACAACCAGGTGGCCAAGGTGAGTCCTCTGGTGGTCAAAGAGAATTTGTTGAATATTTAGCAAGAGCAGCAGTTGCAGTTGGAGTTGCTGGTGTATTTATTGAAACACATCAAGATCCTGATAATGCACCATCAGATGGACCGAACATGGTACCATTGAATAAATTAGAGAATCTATTAAAACAATTACACGATATAGATAATCTAATTAAAAAATAGTGAGCAAAATTTTAAAAGTTAAAGCACGTCAAGTTTTTGACAGTAGAGGAAATCCAACAGTTGAGGCAGAAGTTTATATTAAAAATAATAGCGCATCTGCTATTTGTCCTTCAGGCGCTTCCACTGGTACTTTTGAAGCTTTTGAAAAAAGAGATAAAAATAACAAACGTTATTTAGGAAAAAGTGTTTTAAATGCAGTTAATTTAGTCAACAAAAAAATTTCAAAAAAATTAAAAGGACAAAACATTCACAACCAAGAGAGAATTGATTCTTTGTTAATTAACTTGGATGGGACAAGACAAAAAACTAATTTAGGAGCTAATGCGATGTTAGCAGTTTCTATGGCTGTAAAAAAATTGTCTGCAAAAGCAAAAAAATTACCTTTATATAAAACTTTTTCTCAAAAAAATAACTTTCAATTACCTTATCCATTAATGAACATTATTAATGGTGGAGCACATGCAAATAATGGTCTTAGAATTCAAGAGTTTATGATCAGACCTGATCGAGCAAAAAGTTTTTCTCAGGCGATGCGGATTTGTTTTGTTGTCATTAAAAATTTAAGTAAATTAATTAAAAACAAAGGCTTATCAACTTCAGTAGGTGATGAAGGTGGGTTTGCACCCATGATCAGTAGTAATAATCAAGCTTTAGATTTAATTGTGAGTGCAATTAAAAAATCGGGATTTGTTAATGGTAAAGATGTTTCTATTTGTCTTGATGTGGCTGCTAATGAATTATATAAAAAAAATAAATACTCTATTCATTCTAAAAGTTATATTTCAGTAGATAAATCCATTAAAGAATATCAAAAAATTATAAAAAAATATAAAATTAAGTCTATTGAAGATCCATTTGCTGAAAATGATTGGTTAGCATGGAATAAATTAATGAAATCAATAAAAAAAGTTCAGATTGTTGGAGATGACTTGTATGTAACAAATCTTGAAAGATTAAAGAAAGGTTTCTTAAATATTTCTTCAAATTCTATCTTGATCAAGCTAAATCAAATTGGCACTGTTTCAGAAACGTTAGATGTAATTAAATTTGCTCAAATAATTGGATATAAAACAATTATATCTCATCGATCAGGTGATAGTGAGGATACGTTTATTGCTGATTTAGCAGTAGGCACCAATTCAAATCAAATTAAAACTGGATCCTTAGCTAGATCTGAAAGGGTTGCAAAATATAATCAATTAATCCGTATTGAAGAAGAACTTGGAAAAAAAGCGAGGATGAATAAGATCAATTAATGCTTCGATTAATAAAAAGAAATTATTTTTTATTAATATCTGTTTTTCTTATTATTTATT
>CACMRC010000012.1 GCA_902615975.1 uncultured Pelagibacteraceae bacterium | reverse complement strand
TTTTTTTAATTATTGCGCATGCAATAATTGGTGGATTTGGTTTGTATAGAATGAAAGTTAGAAATACTGTTGAAAATCCAGACTCAACATTTACCCCTGTTCCAGCAACTATTACACCAGCTGGATTAGAATTAGATCCAGATACTCCTGCTACATTAGAAGAAAATTCTAAAACAATTGAATTTGATTCAAAACAATCAATTTAATTTTATTACTAATGCGAGTCTAAAACTGCATGAAGGAATTGTTTAGTTCTTTCATTTTGTGGATCACCAAACAATTTTTCTGGCGGACCTTCTTCAAATATTTTACCTTCATTAAAAAAACAAACTCTATCTGATATTTCACGAGCAAATCCCATTTGGTGAGTTACCATTATCATAGTTAAATTATGTTCTTTATTTAGAGAACGTATAACATTTAACACCTCTCCAACAACCTCAGGATCAAGTGCAGAAGTTATTTCATCTAAAAGCATAACTTTAGGTCTCATAGCAAGTGCCCTTGCTATAGCTACTCTTTGCTGTTGCCCCCCTGAAAGTCTACTTGGGTGTTGATCCTTTTTATCAGTCAGTCCCACTAGCTCTAGTAAATCAAGAGCTCTTTCCTCGGCTTCCTCTTTTTTAAGACCCAAAACCTCAATTGGAGCTTCTATACAATTTTGTAAAGCAGTCATATGAGGAAATAAGTTAAATTGCTGAAAAACCATTCCAATTTTAGAACGTCTTTCCCTAAGATATTTTTCACTTGCCTCAATGAGATTGCCATTTTCATTCATATGAGTTAATGGCTCACCATCTAAATTGATCACTCCTCCATTTATTTTTTCCAAAGTCATCAAAACCCTGAGAACTGTAGTTTTACCAGATCCAGATGGTCCTATGATTGAAACCATTTCATTTTTTTTAATATCTAAATTTAATTTATCTAAAACTACTAAATCGCCATATTGTTTTGTCACTTGATCAAATTTAACAATTATTTCATCTGATGCATTTTTCATAATTTATTTTTTTATTTTACCTTGTGCTTTATTAACATCATTTTCTAATTTTCTAACCCACATTGCAGCGGGAATGGATAATGTTAAAAATATAATTCCTACTAAAGTATAAGGCTCTAAGTATCTATAATTATATCCCCCTACAGCTGTTGCTGCATGAAATAATTCTGCAACACCAATGGTAGATAGTAATGGGGTGTCTTTAAAAATTCCAACCAAGTAATTACCCATTCCCGGTATAGCTATTGGAAATGCCTGTGGTAAGACAATTCTTCTATATGTATAAAGTGTAGAAAAATTAAGAGCTCTACAGGCTTCCCATTGTGTTTTTGAAACTCCTTCTAACGCCCCTCTGTAAACTTCAGATAAATAAGTTCCAAAATGAAGACCGATTGTAATCATTCCACATATCCACGCTGATAATGTAATGCCAAATTGTGGTAATACGAAATAAACAAAAAATAATTGAATTAAAAGAGGTGTGGATCTTATAAATTCGACTATTTCTCTATTTATCCAGTTTATAATTCTAAATGGAGTTCTTTGTCCAAGCAAAAAAAATAATCCAACAACTAAGGCAATTGCGTAACCTACACCAGCGGCAAGTATTGTGTTTAAGGTTGCAATTGCCATTTGTGGCAATATTTCTATTGTAAAATCCCATCTCCATCCCATTTCCATAAATTAAATTCTCTCCTTTCCAACTTTTCTAGCCGCTAATACTTCTAGCCATCTTAAAAATGGCACTAATGCAAATCTAGCAATAATATAATAAATTAGTAATGCTGTTCCAAAACACTGTGCTGATAACCAGGTAATAGAGTTAATTTGTTTTGCTTCAAAAGTTAAATCCACAACTGTTACTAATGCAACCAATGCCGTAGCTTTTAATAATTCTACAGTTAAATTTGCAGCTGGTGGTAAAATTATTGGAAATATTTGTGGAATAATAATTCTTTTAATTCTTTTTGCTGGAGTAAAATTTAAAGCATGTGCTGCCTCCCATTGCCCCTTAGGTACCGCAAGTATTCCTGCTCTTACAATTTCTGCACCATATGCACCAAAATTCAAACCTAGAGCTACTACTCCAGCTGTAAATGCTTCTAGTGATATTCCAAAAAAAGGTAATACATAATAGGCCCAAAATAATTGAACTAATAAAGAGGTTCCTCTAAAAAATTCTATATAAACCGTAGCAATCCCTTGTATAGCTAGATTTTTAGAAAGTCTCATCAAACCAAAAATCATGGAAATAATCACATATAGAATCATAGAACAAACAAGAACTTTTATTGTAGTTACTGTTCCCAATAAAAGGGTAACACCATGCTCGTTCAAAAATTCAAAATATGTCAAAGTATTTCCTTTAGATTTTAAAAACCAGGCAACAATTAAGTTGCCTGGTTTAATTTTTTAATTATGAAATTATTTAGTTGAGCAAGCCCACTCGGTAGTCATGTCAGGTGGTGGTAGTTGAGCTTTATCATAGCCATACTTACCAGCTCTCTCTAACATTTTTCCAGGGTTAGCTAAAACTTTAGCTAAAGCTACATTGAAAGCTTCTCTAAACTTACTATCACTTTTTCTAAAACCAATACCAACAACATTTACAGTCTCTTTAGGCATTAATTTAGGATCAGTTACTTCAAAAGCTCCACCAGTTTTTTCTTCATGCTCTTTTGCACCAAAGAAAGTTTGTACAGCAGCATCTGCTCTTCCAGCTTTCATCGCTGCTAAAATACCAACTTCACCCTCTACTAAAAGCATTTGACTATCTGGAACACCAGCTTTTTTTGCTGCCTCTACAGTATTAAAACCAGTTCCTGTTACAAGTTTAGCTCCTGTTCTTATTACATCTGCATAATTATTAATTCCTTTAGGATTACCTTTTGGAACTAACATCGCATCACCAAATACTCCAATTGGATCAGAAAAATCAATATTGGCACATCTGCTTTTTAAAATGTACATACCTCCAGTAATCATATCTGATCTATCAGCGTTTATTCCTGGGATAAGACCTGACCATTCAAATACCTTAGTTTCATGCTCAGTAATACCCATTTCTTCTAAAACAGTTAATGCAATCATGTTCACGAAGCCTAATGCTTCACCATTATCTCCGGCATATGCCCATGGCACAGCAGTACCAAAACCTAATCTTAATTTGTGACCATCTGCAAGTCTTTCAGTTAACGTCTTTGCATTAACTGTCGAAATACTAAACAGAAGAACAAATAAAACAGTCAATGTTTTATATATTTTTCTCATGATATCCCCCCCCTAGTTATGTTTAAATAAATTTAAACAGATAAAATAACGAGTGTACAGCAAGACTGAAAAAAAATTTCAATCTTAAGTTGTTTAATATTTATTTTATAAGGATTTTTTCTGATAAATTTATTTCTCCGTCATTTTCGGGTGTCAAATAAACACCCATCTCATAATGATCGTAAGTTTGTTTTAAAATTTTAAGTAAATTAAAAGAATTATCATCTGTTTTAGGTTTTAAGTTAATAGCAACACATCTTGGAATATTTTTTTCTACTTTAAACAAGACATTATTAATTTTTAGAGTTTTACCAATCCAATTTCTTTCTTCCCAGGCCTCTATCCCATCAAAATACAAATTCCCTCTAAATGTTGACATTTCAATTTTTCTATCAATTTTGTTTTCAAAATCTCTAATACTATTTATATTTATAAGAGAAATTGAATTGTTAAACATTGATTTATTAGATATTGAAGTATCATAAAAAGGGTACTCATCATTTCTCATAAGTCTAATATCATTTTTTAAAGAACTCTCTAATTCAATTAATTTTTTTGCAAGATCATCTCTTTCATCAAAGTTATTAATATTAATAGAAATAATTTCTTTATCTTTTAGTGTTAAAGTTAACTTATTATCCTCATTTGAAAAATTATACTTATTAAATACAGGAGTATTTTTAAGTGTTACAATTTTATTCCATTTTCCTTTTCTTACTTCGGGATTTTTTTCAAATTCTTTAGATTGATCCAAATCAAGATTTTGAGAAAAAGCAAAAACTCTATCCCCTTCTATTCCAATATTTTTATTAATTTTACACTTCTCAATATTTTGAAATGAAATAGATTTGACAGGACAGTTATATATTGAAGTAATAATTGCACTCATATAATCTTTAAAAAATAATATGACTTATCTTAACTCAAATCAACTTAAACAGTACAATGAAGAGGGATATGTTGCTCCTTTAGATGTTTTGACTAAAGAAGAAGCTTTAGCTGCAAAAAATGAAATAGAATTGATAGAAAAAGAAATACCTAATGAAATTGATAAATCTGGTAGATATAATGTTCATTTAATCTCTCCTAAACTTGATGCAATTGTTCATAATTCAAAAATTCTTGATGCTGTTGAAAGTATTATTGGAAAAAATATTTTGGTTTGCAGTACTACTTTATTTATAAAAAATCCTAAACAAGAGGAATTTGTAAGCTATCACCAAGATGCAAAATATATCGGGTTGGAACCTCACAATTGGGTTACTGCATGGATAGCAATCACAGATTCCAATAATAAAAATGGTTGTATGAGAATGTGGCCGAAATCTCATAGAGAACTAAGAGATCATAACCAAAAGTTTAACGAAGGAAATCTATTAACACGTGGCCAAACAGTAGAAGGAGTTCCAGAAAATGAAATTAAATCTATAGAACTTAAAGCAGGTCAAATGTCTTTACACCATCCAAGAATAGTTCACGGCTCAGGTATAAACAAAAGTAACGATAGAAGAATTGGTTTTGTTGTCCAAAGCTATATAGGTACGAATGTAAAACAAACCTTAGGTAAAAACAGTGTTCAAATTGCTAGAGGAAAAGATGAGCTTCATTATCACAAGGTAATTGGTCGTACTAATTCGTTTATGAGTGAAGCAGGTAAATCCTTGAGAATAAGAGAAAATAAATATTTGCAAGAAATATTTTACAATGGTTCAGATAGAAAAGGAACTTATTAACTAGATGAAAAAGACTATTAATCTTGGGGTAATAGGTATCGATCACGGTCATATCTTTGACATGTTGGGTGAAATGTTAAAAGAAGGATGTACGTGTGAATATTTTTGGACTGAGGGTAATCCATTAACTCTAAAAGAATTCAATTCTAAATATCCAAATATTAAAAGAAAAGAAAATAAAAAAGAGATATTAAATGACACATCAATTGATATGATTTTAATATCTTCAATTCCTGTAGATAGAGCTGGTCATTCAATAGATGCATTAAAAGCTGGGAAAGATGTTATGGTAGATAAACCAGGCTGTACTACCTTAGATCAATTAAATAATTTGAAAAATACTGTTAAAGAAACTGGAAAGATCTGGTCTGTAAATTTTTCTGAAAGATTTCACGTTGCTGCAGTTACTAAAGCAGAAGAATTAGTGAATGAAGGCAAAATAGGAAAAGTAAAACAAACTATTGGTACAGGTCCCCATAGACAGGGTAATTACGAAAGACCTGATTGGTTTTATAATCGTCAAAGTTATGGAGGAATTATTACCGATATTGGTTCTCACCAAATTCATCAATTTTTAGTTTTTACAAACTCAAATCAGGCAAAAATCAACCATGCATTAGTAGAAAACACCACAAAGAAAGATGTGCCTGGTTTTCAAGATTTTGGAGAAGTGAACCTTACTGGTAATGGTGGGCATGGTTATATTCGCCTGGATTGGTTTACTCCAGATGCTCTTCCGACCTGGGGAGATGGAAGATTGTTAATCCTTGGAGACAAAGGTTTTATCGAAATAAGAAAATATACAGACTTAGCAAAATCAGAAAAAGGTAATCATTTATTTTTAGCAAATAATGATGAGGTGAAGCATATTGATTGTTCTAATGTTAAACTACCCTACTTTAGTAATTTAATTAATGATGTTTTAAACAGAACAGAAACTGCATGTCCTCAAGAAATTACTTACCTTTCAATGGAACTTGCTATTAAAGCTCAAGAGCAAGCTGAAAAAAAATGAAAAAATATCAAGTTGCAATAATTGGTACCAATATAGGGGCAAAACATTTTGAAGATTTTCAAAAAGTATCTGAGAGGTTTAATGTTCACACATTATGTGGTTTAACTCGGGAAGCTATTGATAAAATATTACAATCAAATAACGAGACAAAAGTTTCTTTAAATTTTGATGATGTATTAAAAGCTAAAGAAATTAATATCATTGATATTTGTCTCCCACCCCATTTACATTTTTCTGCTTGTAAAAAAGCTATGGAAGCTGGCAAGCATGTGATTTGTGAAAAACCATTAGTTTCAAGTCTTAAAGAAGTAGACGAATTAGAAAAGATCAGTAAAGCAACTGGTAAGATTATTTTCCCAGTATTTCAATATCGATATGGTCTAGGATTTTCAAAATTAAAATCATTAATCAAATCTGGTTTAGCAGGGAACCCATTGGTTGCTTCTTTAGAAACTCATTGGAATAGAGGTAAAGATTATTATTCAAAACCTTGGAGAGGAACTTGGGAAGGTGAACAAGGTGGTGCAATATTAAGTCATTCAATTCATATTCATGATTTAGTGAGTATGATCTTGGGACCAGTTTCAAATGTTTTTGCAAAATTAACAACTAGAGTAAATAATATTGAAGTTGAGGATTGTGCTGCTCTTTCTATTGAAATGGAAAACGGCACATTGGTTACAAGCTCAATCACACTTGGAGCTGCAAATGATACTAGTAGACTTCGATTTTGTTTTGAAGGATTAACAGCTGAGTCTGGTGCATCACCAGATAAACCATATAGTCCAGCTGATGATAAATGGGACTTTTTACCAAGAGCTCCTATAACTCAAGCTCAAATAGATGAAGTACTATCAAAAGTAAAAGAACCAAAATCATGGTATGCAGGTATGTTTGAAGAAATTGCTAATAAACTAGATGGATCTCCTAGTGATGAGGTAACTTTATCAGATGCTAGAAAATCTCTAGAATTTGTAACCGCTGTGTATGATTCTTCTAGACAAAATAAGAACATTAAACTTCCAATCAATAAAGATAATCCTTTATATAATTCTTGGTTACCTTTAAATAATTAAACATGGCAGATTCAAATAAAGCACCAAACGATTTTTTTGATAATTGGAATAAAATCCAATCAATGTCGTATAAAAACGTCATTGAACTACTTGTAAAGAGAAGTAGCGAAAAAAAGATATTAGCTTTAATTCAATTTGAATTAGATCAATTTTCAGAAAATGTTCAAAAGGATTTAGCTATTTCTGAAACAAGTTCTTTCTACCAAGAAATATCTAATCTTTTCAGAGATTCAAACTGGTGGTCAACTGCTACAGTAACAGACGCTTGTAAATATTATTTAAACTGTGCGAGAAATAATATTTCTTATTTTGAAAACTATGTAGAGGCAGATAGTGATTTGTCTCAAAATCAAAAAAATGAGATATTTGCCTTATATCAATTATGTACTTTATTTGTTTCTTGGAATGCTATTAAAGATAAACAAATCAGAGAAATTATAGATATTAGAAAAAGTTTATTTTTTAGATAAAACTAAACTGTATGAACAAAGAAAACGCAAGCAAACTCTGGAAAATTATTCAGGAAGCTGGCGATTATTTGGTGGGGCAATTACCTGACCACCCAAATCACCCTAAAGGAAGAAACCCCTATGCACATGTTGCTATATGTGTAAAAAGTAAATTCAGTGCAAGCTACAAAGATATTCCTGATGAAAAATATAATGATGTTATTAAGTACATTGAATTTTTAAAACAAAATCCAAGTTAATTATTGTTTTGGGAAATAATCTTTGAGTTCACCTTCTCGGTAAACATCAGCAGTACAACAATGTAAACCTCCACCAAAAGCGTAGGCATCTCTAAGCTCTACTGGTATAACTTCCATTCCTAATTTATCTAATTGTTCAGCTTGATATTTTTCACTTTTTTCTACACATACAGTTTTTGGATCCAAAACTAAAACATTCATTGATAGCCATGTTGATGAATAACATAATGGTGGTGGTTCGTTATGCGCTGGTTGTGCACTGTCCACTATTTCCCAACCATTATCCTCAAATAATTTTCTTTGTTCTTTAGGAAGTCTTCTTTGTGGGTTATTAATAATTAAACCCTCCTTTATTGGTGTAAAAGTTGCATCAATGTGAATTGGGTAAGGATCACCTGGAAAATTCACTCCATGAACCCTATGATCTTTATAATGTCTTTTTAGCCAATCAATTCCTTTCAAATTTGTTGTAAATCCATGCTGAACAACTAAATCTTTTCCAAATCTCAATACATCTGCAGCATCAAACAATGGCTCTTCTTCAGTAGTAACGAAATATTTTTTCTCAGTCCACTCTAGTCTTTTTGGAACGCCAATTTTATCTGATAAATAATCTTTTCTGTAATCTGCATCAGTTAATCTTGGTTTTGGAGCAGACTCGTGTCTCATTTTAGGATCTTGATTATAATAATCTTTTAAAAGTGGTCGGTAACATAAGTATTCAAACCAACGACAACGATAACTCATTGTTGCTTCTAAAATTTCGTTTCCTACTGTCAACAAAACATCTCTTGGAGGCATGCAGCCAAACATTGTTTCGGCTTCCCAATCTGGAGTGGATGTTTTTTGATTAAAATCTATTGGTGTTGGTCGATCAACTTTAATACCTCTTTTTTCAAGCATATTTGAAAAGTTATCTAATAATTCATTTGCTTTATCGACAGTATCTTTTTTTCTTGGTCCAAACTGACCTCGCATATCACTGTCTTCTGGAACTTTTGCATCTAACGCTGGTTCAGGTGCGGGTATGCATGTGCCATCTGCTCTACCAACAATTACATGTTTTAATGGATCCCATTCGTTCCAACTATTAACAATAGTTTTATTCTTACTCATAAAGATTAGTTTTTTATAATATTATGCTCTGGGCCGAAAGGAAATTTTGTAATATTTTCTGTTCCATCTTTACTAATCACTAAAATATCATGTTCTCTATATCCACCTGCACCAGGATTACCTTCTGGTATCATTATCATTGGTTCCATGGACACCACCATATTTTCCTCAAGAATAGTATCAATATCTTCTCTTAATTCTAAACCTGCTTCTCTTCCATAAAAATGTGAAAGCATACCAAATGAATGTCCGTAACCAAAAGTTCGATACTGAAGATAACCAAGCTCAGCAAATAATTCATTTAGTTCGTGACAAATATCAGAACATTTAACACCTGGTTTAATTAATTCTAATCCACGTTTGTGAACTTTAACATTTGCTTCCCATGCTTTAAGTGAAGCATCATCAGCATGATCTAAAAATAAAGTCCGCTCAAGTGCAGTGTAATATCCTGAGATCATTGGAAAAGTATTTAAAGATAAAATATCTCCTTTAATTAATTTTCTATTAGTCTTTGGATTGTGTGCTCCATCTGTATTTATACCTGATTGGAACCAGACCCAAGTATCCATGTATTCTGCATCTGGATAAGTTTCAACAATCTCTCTCTCCATTTTATCTCTTCCAGCAATTGCTAGTTCAAGCTCTGTATTGCCTTCTTTAATATTGTTTACTATTTCTTTACCACCAATATCTGCAATCCTTGCACCATTTTTAATAATTTCTATCTCTTCATTTGATTTTATCATTCTTAGTTTCATTAAATCTTTTGAAATATCGCTAAAAACAGAGAAAGTAAAAATAGAGCCTATTTTCTCACTCATTTCTAGGGTTACATGATCATTTTCAATTCCAATATTTTTTGGAGGTTCGTCTCTTCCAATGATTGAAACAATAGCTTTTAAAAAATTATCTCTTTTCCAATCAGTATAAATAACATTATCACAATGAGATCTTCGCCATGGTTGACTTGCATCTATGTTAGCTGAAATTGTTGAGATTTTATTTTGAGTAATCACACACCCGTAGGGTCTACCAAAAGAGCAGTAAATAAAACCTGTGTAATATGCAACGTTATGCATAGATGTTAAAATAACCATATCAATATTATTTTTATCCATAACTGATCTAAGTTTATTTACTCGATCGTCATATTCTTTATCTGTAAATGGTAATTTTACTTTTTGACCGTTTTTAAGTTCGAAAAAATCTGGTCGTTCCATATTAATTTAATGCTATGTATCTTTTGTTCCATCTCATTATTAAACTGTAATAGAATAAAGATACGAAAAGAAAAAAACCACCGATTATAGTATTTGTGGATGGCACTTCATTAATGCCAAATAATGGTAACCAAACCCAAAAAATTCCACCTACAACTTCGGTTAAAGATAATAGAGTCAATTCAGCTGCTGGTATCGCTTTAGATCCAATTGAATATAAAATTAAACCAAAACAAACTAGTGTCCCATGTAAAGAAAACAAAGTTCCATTATAGCTTGAAGAAAAAAAAACTAAATTATTTGATAAAATCATAATTGTTGCAAACACGAAACAAAAGAAACCTGCAAAAGCTACAGTAGTAAATTTTGGTGTTTCTTTTCTCCATCTTAAAGTTACAGAAAAAACTGAGAAACCAATTGAAGATGTTAAACCAAATACAAAACCAATTAATGATTTTTCACCTGTGTTTCCAAGTGCCATAATAATTATACCAACTGTTGCAATTATTATTGATATCCACACATTTAGAGAAATTTTTTCTCTTAAAAATAAAAATGCCAATAATGCTGTAAAAAAAGGCATTGCTGCTAAACAAAGCAAAGTAACTGCAGCACTAGTATTTGTAATTGAATAAATAAATGTAATCATAGCGATCCCCAACCCAGATCCACCGATTACTCCAGGTATACCTATTTTATAATAGTTTTTGTAAAAATTTTTTCCTTCCTCGAAAAATAAATAAAGATTTAATAAGATAAAAATTGTTAAACCTCTGCCAAAAATATACTGCCAAGGTACTAATTGAGGATTATCCATGTATCTAACTACTAATGGGCCAAACGACCATAACAGACCAGCAAAAAGTACAACTGGAATAGCTATTCTTGGATTTCTCAACTCTAACATATTCCGAAATCTAATTGTAAATAGAATTTTCTACAACAAAAATACGTTTCTAAACTAAATTTTGATTTGAAAGGTTGGGGAAAAAACAATCAACGATATCTCCTTTTTTAAATTTTGATTTACCAGCTGGTAACAAAACCCAAATATTTGATTTTACAAATGATTTAATTCTAAAAGACTCTTGACCTTTTAAAATTTCAACATTTAATTTTCCATTCTTGGTTGTGCTTAATTGGCTCTTTACAAATCTTGTGAAATTCTTTTTTTTATTAAAACTGTTTGTTAAATTAGCTTTAATTGATTTTTCTTCTGATAATCCTAAAGCATTTAAAATATATGGAATTACAAAAAATCTAAAACATGCGGCTGAAGAGATAGGGTTTCCAGGAAGTCCAAATATTGCCTTTTCTTTACCTTTAATTTTTGCAAACAATATTGGTTTTCCTGGCCTTATTGTAGCACTTTTGAAATAGCTTGATAATTTAAATTTTTTAACAACATCAGGAATGAAGTCAAACTTACCTGCAGAAACTGCACCTGAAGTAATAATAATATCATCTTTAGATTTAATTAATTTATTTATTTTTTGTTTAAAAATATTTTGATGATTATCTCTTAATATACTTCCACTTTTAAAATTAAATAAAAAATTTTGATTTAAGTTTTTAATATAGTGTGTGTTGGAATTTCTTACCATCCAAACTGGAATATTGTCTTTGTTTGATATTTCGTTTCCAGTTGAAAAAAACAATATATTAATCTTTTTTTTTACTTTAATTTGTTTAATACCTAAACTTTTAAAAGCTAAAATATGGTTTGGTTGAACAATAGTATTTTTTTTTATTACAACTTCCCCTTTTCTATAATCTGAGCCTGCAAACCTAACGTGATCAAATTTTTTTATTTTTTGGTCAATTAAAATATATTTTTTATTAGGAGCAAAAATTATTTGTTCTATAGGAATAATTGTATCGAAACCCTTTGGTATAATTCCTCCAGTCATTATTTCGGCAGTATCAAATTTTTTTATCTTTTTTTTAAAAGGTTTCATTCCTGCAGCAATTGAACCAATAATTTTAAATTTTTTTGGAAATTTTTTTTTTAATCCATTAGTATCTTTTGAATTAATTACATAACCATCAAATGCAGCGTTATCTCCTGCTGGATAATTTATATTAGAATAAATATTGGTAGAAACTACTCTATTTAGAGAATTTATACTCTTTATAGTTTCGTCTTTAATTTTAATTTTGGCTTTTTTTAAAATTGTTTTTGATTTTTCGTAACTAATCATTTTTGATTATTTCTTCAGCTTTTTTTAAATCTTCTTTTGTATTTATATTAAAGAAAGGATCATTATTTGAAAACTCCATATTAATTATTTTTACCCCAGTATTATTAGCCCACAACTCTACTTTTCTTTCTCCATTTTTTAGATCCTTCTCTAGCTTATCTAATAAATTAATCGACCATAAGCCAAATATATTATGTCGTGTGTTATTTGACTTAATGAAAAATAAATCACTTTCATTAAAATTAATATTTTGAATAAAATCTTTAAGTATTTGTCTCTTAAAAAAAGGTGTATCTACAGGGAAAGTTGCTATCCATTTGTAGTCTTTTTGATTTTCTTTAATCCATTTCATGGCTGATAAAACTCCACCTAACGGACCAAGACCTTTTTCAAAATCTTCGATTATTGAAATTTTTTCTGAGTTATGAAAACTAATTTTATTATTTGATACTATTAAGAGTTCTTTGAATTCATCAATTATTTCAGTCAACATGTGATCAATCAACAATTTACCAGCTAACTTTACTTGGGATTTATCTTCTCCAAACCTTTGTGACTTACCACCTGCTAGCACAGTGCCTAAAATATTGTTATGATCCATCTATAAAATATAAAACATTCAAAGTTGAATTAAAGAAATTAAATGGATTTAAGAATTTTAGAAATAGCAGCCCATACCGAAAATAATAAAGTTGTTGAAAACTACACTCATAAGTCAAAACACAAAAATCCATTATGTGGTGATGAGATGGAAATAAGCTTAATTGTCAAAGAAGATGTTGTAAAAGATATGGGTTATCAGTGTAAATCATGTGTTTATTGTCAGGCATCAGTCAGTCTATTATCCAGAAAAATTAAGGAAAAAAAAGTTGATGATGTTAAAAAATTTATAAAAGTTGGTGAGCACCTTTTTGAGGACGCAAAAGTAAGTATGGAAAAACATTGGAAAGATTTTAAAGAAATTTTAGATAAAAAAAATCTTTCAAGGAAAGAGTGTTTGCTTTTACCTTTAAGAACTATTGCGAAAGCATTAAAAATATAAATGATTAAAATTACAAAACCCTTATTGCAAAAAGCATTAATTGCAGGTTTTTTTTCTGCATTCACAATTGGTGTGCTAACAGTCCTTACTTATAAAAGTACACTAGGATATTTTATTGCAGCCTCATTCGGTTCCTCAATGGTTTTACTTTTTGGTTTTCCTGAAAGCCCATTTGCACAACCAAAGAATGTTTTTTTTGGACATTTGGTAACCGCTTTAGTAGGAGTAATTTTTGTAAACTATATTCCGCTACCTATTTATATCAATATTGCAATTGCTGTTGGAGCTGGAGTTTTTTTAATGATTTTATTTAATATTGTTCACCCACCTGCTGGTGGAAATCCAATTATAGTTATTATTGGAAGTGCCTCTTATGATTATTTAATTAATCCAATAATTTTTGGTTGTATAATTATATTGTTATTAGCAATCATAATTAATAAATATTTATTAAAAAAGAACTATCCACTAAAATAGTTTTATGAATTCCAAATACAAAGTTTTAAAATATTCATCTAATAAGTTTGAAAATATAGAGGATTTAATTTCAATTGAAGAACCATTGGAGATTTCATTAAAGTATAAAGAATCTGATAAATGGATAAATCAAAGTTTATCTGTAACAATGAGAACTCCAGGTGATGATGAGGATCTTGTAAGAGGATTTTTATATAATGAACAAATTATAACAAATATTAGTGATATTGATTTAATAGAAAGTTATGGAGATAAAGTTGGTCAATACAATATTCAAAATAAAATATTAGCAACTTTAAATAATTCTAAAAATATAAATATTTCAAAAATAAAAAGAGACTTTTTAACTAATTCCTCATGTGGTGTATGTGGAAAATCTTCTCTTGATGCTCTAGAAATAATTAAAAAAAATAAAACAAATCCATTAGAACCCAAAATCAAAAAAGAGGTAATTGTTAAATCACCAGATATATTGAGAGAAGGCCAATCAGAATTCAGTAAAACAGGTGGAATTCATGCAAGTGGTCTTTTTAATAGTAATGGAGAATTAGTTGCTGTCAGAGAGGATGTAGGAAGACACAATGCTCTAGATAAACTTATTGGTTGTGCATTAAAGAGCAATCAAATTGATCCGAAAAACCAATTTATAACATGCTCTGGAAGACTAAATTTTGAATTGGTTCAAAAGGTTTTGATGACGGATATAGGTATAATGATAGGCGTTGGTGCGCCAACTAGTCTTGCTATCGATTTAGCGAATAAATTTGACATTACCCTTGTTGGTTTCGTAAAGAGGGACAGTTTTAATATTTACACAAATAACAAAAAAGTTATTGTGGGCTAAATTAATAAAAGGGTATTTGTGTCAAAAAATATAAGTAATTTATCAGGCAGAATAGGCTTAAAAGATAATCTATTTAAACAAATATCAGAAAATACTTTAAGTGATAATCCACAAGATATTAATGAAATTGCCAAAAAACATAACCTCGGTGTTTCAACTCTCCATGGTGCAGAATCTTTTTATGAGTTTTTAAGACCCTCTCATAGAGAAAAGAAAGCTTTTGTTTGTAACGGTAGTGCATGCATGTGCGCGGGTACTCAAGACAAATTAAAAGATAAATTAAAAGAAAAACTAGGTGATGACAAAGTTGGAGAAATGTTCTGCTTAGGTCATTGTTATGAAAACCATGCTTTCCATTATGATGGAGAAAATTATGCTGGTAAAGATATAGAAAAAATTGACCAAATAATTAAAGGTGAGGAAATTAAGCAAGAAAAATTTTTCTCAAAAAGTTTTGCTACAACAAGTTTTTTAATGGATGACAAGTTATCCTCAACAGATCAATTCAAAGAGCAATTAAGTAAATTTTTAAAAATAGATAAAAAAGAAATAGTAAAATCATTATTAGATTCAAATTTAACAGGAAGAGGTGGCGCTGGTTTTCCAACAGGAATGAAATGGGATTTCTGCAGCAAAGCAAAAGGAGATAAAAAATATGTTATCTGTAATGCAGATGAGGGTGACTCTGGTGCTTTTTCAGATAGATACTTATTAGAGGACCAACCTTTAAAAGTTATTTTTGGAATGGTAATTTGTGGTTATGTGATAGGAAGTAATGAAGGAGTTTTATACATTAGAGGTGAATATCCTAAATCTATTGAAGCAATTAATGGCTGCATCAATGAACTTAAAAAATTAAATTTACTAGGTGAAAATATTTTAGGAACCGATTTTTCTTTTGATCTTGGAATTTGTATAGGACAAGGTGCTTATATTTGTGGAGAAGAAACAGCTTTGATTGCGTCTATTGAAGGAAGACGAGCAGAAGTTGATGTTAGACCTCCTTTTCCTGTTACAGAAGGATTATATAAAAAACCAACTGTTGTTAACAATGTTGAAACTTTAGCAGCTGCAACTGGAATTTTAATAAATGGTTCTGAAAAATTTTCATCTATAGGAAATAAAAAATCTGCAGGCACTAAATTGGTTTGTTTAGATAGTTTCTTTAACAACCCAGGTGTTTATGAAATTGATATGGGAACTCCAATGAAAAAAATATTTAATGAAATTGGTGGAGGATACAAAGAACCATTAAAAGCTTTTCAAATCGGTGGGCCACTTGGTGGTGTGGTTCCATTAAGTGAAGTAGAGAATCTGAATTTAGATTTTCAGGAGTTTACTGCAAAAGGTTTCATGTTAGGTCATGCTAGTGTGGTGAGTATTCCTAAAGATTTTTCTATGGCAGAATACATTCATCATCTATTTGAATTTTCTGCTGAAGAATCATGTGGAAAATGTTTCCCTGGAAGACTTGGATCTTACAGAGGTAAAGAAATGTTTGACCAAGCTAAAAAGAAAACTGCAAAAATACCTTTAAAATTGCTTGAAGAATTACTTGTTACAATGAAAAAAGGTTGTTTATGCGCTTTATGCGGAGCTATTCCCACTCCTATCCAAAACATCCTAAAATACTTTGGGGATGAAATGAAAAATGATATGGTTAAAGATAATTAATGAGTTCAGAGAAAAGAAAAATTGCTTATATTGATGGAAAACCGTATGAAATCGGTCCAAATCACTCGTCTATTTTAAAATTTGTAAAAAGTTATGTAGGTGAAAAAAAAGTTCCTACCTTATGTGATGATC
>CACMRC010000011.1 GCA_902615975.1 uncultured Pelagibacteraceae bacterium | reverse complement strand
ATATTATTTGATAAAGTGTTATTTATTGGAATAATCATATCTGTATTATGTGCAATAATTTTAGTTAATCCATTTTTATATTGAATAATTGCATGAATATAAGACGATGGGTGTATCAATATTTTTAATTGACTATAACTTATGTTAAATATTTTTTTTGCCTCTATTATCTCAAAAACTTTATTCATCATTGTAGCAGAGTCGATTGTTATTTTTTTTCCCATTTTCCAGTTAGGGTGATTTAAAGCCTCTGATAACTTTATATGTTTAAATTTTGAAACTGATAAATTTAAAAAAGGACCACCAGAAGCAGTTAAATAAATATTTTTAATTGTATCTTTATTGTTTTTTAAACCATACCATATAGAAAAGTGTTCAGAATCAACTGGTATAAATTCAGTGTTATTTTTATTTAATTCTTTTTTAATTAAATTCCATCCGCAAATAATTGACTCTTTATTTGCTATAGCAATAGTTTTTGTGTGCTCTATTACATTTAAAGTTGGTTTCAGCCCATCAATACCCACAATTGAACTCATTATGTAGTCTACTTTAAATTTAAATATTTTTTTAATATAAGCAAAATTATTATAAATTTTAATATTTTTATTTTTATTAACTTTTATAAATTTAATATAACTATTTTTGTCAGTAATAATTACATTTTGAACTTTAAAACTTTTTGTTTGCTTTAAAATTTGTTTATAATTTTTATTAGCTGTTAGAAGTTGTATGTTGAAGTCTTTTTTATTTTTATTAATAATTTTTAATAAGGTTTTTCCTATTGAACCAGTAGAACCTAAAATTGCTATATTTTTTTTATCATTTTATATAAATAATAAATAAGTAAGACATTGGTACTGCAAAAATAATTCCGTCTAATCTATCTAATAAACCACCATGACCAGGTAATAAATTTCCAGTATCTTTAACTTTAGCTAATCTTTTGAAAAAAGATATTATCAGATCTCCAACTTGACTAATAAATGAAATGAATAAAAAGAACATATAATCAGATACTAAATTGTTACCAATCAAGCCTGAAAGAGTTAATTTACTTGAAGGAGTAATAGATATTAATTTTATATAAATTAATGCTGCAATTAGAGATAAAAGAAAACTACCAATGACCCCTGCATAAGTTTTTTTTGGACTTATTTTAGTTAATTTTGGTCCTTTAAATATTTTTCCAAATATATAACCACCTAAATCAGTAAAAATACAAAGAACTAAAATAAAAATAAATATTCCAATTGATAATGTTTCTCTTAATAAATATGCTAAACAGAATGAAAAAAAAAGATAAAATATTCCAATAATTTTGATAACATCTTTTTTATTCATTTTTATCCATTCATGAGAGCTTGCTAAAAATAAAATACCTAGAAAAAAAACAAAAAAAATTTTTTCTTGAAAGATAAAAAAAATTGTAATTGGTATTAAGAATATTGAACTTAATATTCTTTTTTGAAGTTCTTTATTAATCATACTTTACCAAAATTTCTTTTAATATTCATATATTGCTTAATTATTTTATTATAATCTTTTTCATTAAAGGCTGGCCACAATTTCTTTTCAAAAAATATCTCTGCATATGCAAGTTGCCAAAGTAAAAAATTGCTTAATCTTTTTGTGTTTCCAGTTCTAATTAATAGGTCTGGATCAGGTATATTTTTAGTCTGTAAATTCCTAGTTATATTTTTTTCGTTGATACTTATTTTGCTTGTCCTAATTTTTTTATAAGCCTCAATTAATTCAGATTTTGATCCATAATTTAAAGCAAGATTAATTTGTAATTTAGAATTTTTTAAAGTTTTTTTTTCACAATCATTTAATAACTTATTTAGCTTTGGAGAAAATTTTTTTGATCCTAAAATTTTAAGTTTAATATTTTTTTCATGTAGCTCATCAATCCTATTTAATAAAAAATTTTCTAATAAATTAAATAAATAATTTATTTCTTTTTTTGGTCTTTTCCAATTTTCAGTTGAAAATACGTATAAAGTTAAAAATTTTATTTTATTTTTAATTGTTTGTTTAATTACTTTTTCTACTGTTTTTAGGCCTTCTTTATGACCTGCATTTCTTGAATTTTTATACTTAACTCCCCATCTTCCATTACCGTCCATGATAATGGCTACATGATTTAATGGGTTCATATTGTCATTATTTCTTTTTCTTTAGAAGAAACTTTTTCATCAACAGAATTTATATGCTCATCTGTGATTGTTTGAACTTTTTTTTCATTAGATTTTTCTTCATCTTCACTAATCTCTTTTGATTTTAAAAGTTTCTTTAGATCTTCATTTGCCTCTCTTCGAATATTTCGAATTGAAACTTTACATTTTTCACCGATAGATTTAATTAATTTTTTAATTTCTGTTCTTCTTTCTTCATTAAGTTCTGGTACAGGTAGTCTTATTAATTGTCCATCTATTTGAGGATTTAGTCCTAAGTCTGATTTTTGTATTGCCGCGTCTACTAATGATACATTGTTAACGTCCCATACTTGAATATTTATCATTCTAGGTTCTGGGGTTGTTATACTTCCAACTTGATTTATTGGCATTTGTTGTCCATAGACATCTACTTTAATTAAATCCAACATTGAAGCATTTGCTCTACCAGTACGTAAGGATGATAGTTCTTTTGAGAATACCTCAATGGCTTTATCCATTTTAAGGCTGTATGATTTCTCATCAAACATTTATTCTCCAATCTTTATTCTATAAAACTCTTTAATTTTCAAATCAGCTATAGATAGTTCTTTTAATACATCTTTAACTTTCTTTTTGGGTTCCATTACCCAAGCCTGTGTTAAAAGAGCATTTTCCTCTTTAAATTTGTTCATTTTACCTAAGCTTATTTTTTTTGCAATATCCTCAGGTTTTCCAGAGTTCTTTAATTCTTCAGTAACTAACTCTTGTTCTTTGTCTATAATAGACTGATCTATTGAGCTTGACTCTAAAGCTAGTGGGTTAGATGCTGCAATATGCATTGATAGTTGCTTGCTAAATGTTTTAACTGTTTCTGAATTATCTTTAGTATCCAAAGAAACCATAACAGCTAATTTTGCAACATTATCTTTTACAACTGTATGAAGATAGTGATTATTAACTCCGTCATTATTTTGAATAGTTTTAGCTTTTCCTATTGTAATTTTTTCACCAATTTTTGCAATTAAAGCTACTAGATTGTCATCAACTGTTTGTCCATTTTTCATTTTAGATGTTTTTAAATCTTCAATGCTTGAATTATTTTGATTATTTAATTCACTTAACTCTTTAACGAAGTTAATAAAATCATCATTTTTAGCAACAAAATCTGTTTCGCAATTTACTTCAATCACAGATGTCTTTTTATTATCCCCGCTAACTACAACGACACCTTCTTTTGCATCTCTAGACATTTTTTTTGAAGCTTTTGAAATTCCTTTCACTCTTAAAATTTCAATTGCTTTATCTAAATCACCATTTGACTCTTTAATAGCTAAGTTACAATCTTTAAAACCAGCACCAGTTGCTTCTCTAAGTTTTTTTACTTTCTCTACATCACTCATTAGTTTAATTTCTCCTTATCATCTTTAGAAAATTTTTTTTCTAGCTTTTCTCTATCTAATTCCTGAATAGTTTTTATTTTATCATCAGATTTAACTTTATCTTTCTTGTTCTCAGCTGCAGGAATAGAGCTTTTAGCACTGTTGATAGTTTCTTTGATTAAATTACAATAAAGATCAATAGCTCTTCTTGCATCATCATTGCCTGGAATTGGGTAATCAATATTGTCTGGATTAGAATTACTATCTAAAATAGCAATAATTGGTATTCCTAATTTAGAGGACTCGGCAATAGCTAGAGATTCATAATTTGTGTCTATAACAAATACTAAATCTGGAACTTTTTTCATTTCAGCTATACCACCTAAAGATCTTTGAAGTTTATCTTTTTTAACACTCATTTTTAAAAGTTCTTTTTTTGTAAAACCTCTATTTTCTGCAACTAGATCGGTTTCTAATTTTTTTAATTTTTTAATTGAGTTTGAAATTGTTCCCCAATTGGTTAACATTCCTCCTAACCATCTGTAATTAACAAAATATTGATCTGTTTCTTTTGCAACCTCAGCTATTGCTTCGGATGCTTGTTTTTTTGTAGATACAAATAAAATTTTTCCATTATTTGAAATAGTTTCATAAACCTTTTCCAAAGCAACTTTTGTTAATTCAAGGGTTTGGGTAAGGTCTATAATGTGAATAGAGTCTCTTTTTCCAAAAATATATTTTTTCATTTTTGGATTCCATCTTAAAGTTTTATGTCCAAGATGAACTCCAGCTTCTAATAATTGTTGTATTGTAACGTTAGGTATTTTCATATTTATTCCCGGTTAAGCCACCACAGTAATTTCCAATAAAGGACCGGAGGTATAAAACCAACAACTGTGTGCGTGTTAATTTAATTTGAGAAGTATTTACAAATATTTAATAAATATAACAAGTATTTATTTAGTTAATAATTGCCTGAATCTCTTGATTTCTAAGAAGATTTAAAGCTTTTCTGTCTATTTTACGTGGATTTTTTAATCTAAATTTAAGGATATTATCTCCTTTAACTAAATTAATATTTACGAATGTCTTACCTTCATCTTTCAAGATTGTAGATATTTTGTTAATTTGCTCATCAGATTTTAGTTTGAACAAGACCTCGTTTAAAGGACTATTAAATAATTCTTTAAGTGAAGCTATTTTTTGAACGTTTATTCTAGTTAATCTATTTTCATCATTCGAAGTATTTTTAAATAATGTTAAAATAAGAGAACTACCCTCTTTTAAAATTTCTCTATTTAACTCAAGAACATCTGAAAATATAAAAAGCTCAAAGACACTTGATAGGTCTGTTAATTTCAAAACAGCATAAGAGTTTCCTTTTGCAGTTTTTCTTTCTTGAACCTTCAGCAGTGTTGCGGCTATGTTAGAGTCTTTTAAATCCTCTTTTGAAATAAAACTTGAATAATCTGTTATTTTATAATCATTAAAAATCTCTGTAAATTGATTTAACGGATGATCTGAAATAAAGAAACCTACCGCTTCAAATTCTTTGGATAATCTTTCTTCAAATTTCCAATCTTCAGTTTTAGCTAAAATCTCATCCTGCACACTTTCATCTTCTGAAAATAAATCAATTTGATTTGCAGATTTATTATCAAATATATTCTTACTTTTAGCTATAATTGCTGGAATAGAATTATACAAAGCTTGTCTGTTTGGGTTTAATTTGTCAAATGCACCTGCTTTGACTAAACCTTCTAATTGAAGTTTGTTTATATCTTTTGGATTTACTCTATTTATAAAATCATGAATTGATTCAAATTTTCCATTTAAAATTCTTTCCTCAACTATATTTGATATTGCCTCATAACCTACAGCTTTAATTCCTCCCAATGCATAATAAAATTTATTATCAATTGTCCTAAAATCAGCAAAACATTTGTTAATATCTGGACGGACAACCTCAACATCTAATCTTTTTAATTCTTCATAAAACTCACTTAATTTATTTTGATTAGATATATCCATAGTCATTGATGCTGCAATGAATTCTTTAGAATAATATGTTTTTAAAAATGCAGTTTGATATGAAATAATTGCATATGCAGCTGCATGACTTTTATTAAAGCCGTATTCTGCAAATGGTTCAATTTTTAAAAAAATTCCAGCTGCAACGTCTTTTGCTATTCCATTTTTAACAGCTCCAGCAATAAACCCTTGTTTCTGTTTTTCAAGTTCAGCTCTTTTCTTTTTACCCATCGCTCTTCTTAAAAGATCAGCTTGTCCTGCTGTAAATCCTGACAGTTTTTGTGCAATCTGCATTACCTGTTCTTGATAAATAATTACGCCATAAGTTGGTTTTAAAATATCTTCTAGAAGTGGGTGTAAATAATCTGGTTTTTGCTTTCCATGTTTGCAATCATTATATGTTGGAATATTGCTCATTGGTCCTGGTCTGTAGAGAGCAACTAAGGCGATAATATCTTCAATATGATTTGGCTTCATTTGAATTAAGGCTTCTCTCATACCTGAGCTTTCAATTTGGAATAAACCAACTGTTTTACCTGTGGACATTAGATCAAAAACTTTTTGATCATCGTAACTAATGTTATCTATATGAAAATCTTTAATTTTTTTTCTTACAAGTTTTTGAGTATTGTTAATTACAGTAAGTGTTTTTAAGCCCAAAAAATCGAATTTTACTAAACCTGCATTTTCTGCAGAGTACATATCAAATTGGGTAGATGGTAATAATAGATCTGCAGATATATCTTTATACAAAGGAACAACTTCTGTAAGTTTTTTATCTGCTATTACCACTCCAGCGGCGTGAGTAGCAACGTTTCTGTTAAGACCTTCTAATTTTAATGATAGATCAGTAAGTTTTTTAACTCTTAGATCATCATTAATAAGTTTTTGTAATCGTGGCTCTCCTGCAATGCACTGAGTTAAATTTTGGGGTCTAGACGGATCGAAAGGTATCATTTTTGATATGCTATCAACAAACCCATAAGGTAAACCCATAACTCGTCCAACGTCTCTAATTACCATTCGGGCTTTTAATTTACCAAACGTTATAATGTGAGCTACACTGTCTTTATATTTTGTAGTTAGATACTCAAAAACTAGATCTCTTTTATCCTCACAAAAATCTATATCAAAATCTGGCATTGAAATTCTATCTGGATTTAAAAATCTCTCAAAAATGAGGTTAAATTTTATTGGATCTACATCCGTAATTGATAAACACCAAGCTACTAATGAACCGGCACCTGAGCCTCTTCCAGGCCCGACGGGAATATCGTTATTTTTTGCCCATTTAATATAGTCAGCAACTATAAGAAAATAACTAGAATATTTCATTTCTATAATAATAGAAAGTTCATGATTTAGCCTGTCCTTATATTCTTTATAAGAATTGTTACTTTCTAAATTTTCATCACTTAAATTAAAGATCTTATTGAATTTATCTTTTAATCCTTCAATTGAATCTCTTTTTAAAATTTCATCTGCATTTCCATCTTTGTCACTGCTGATATTAGGCAATATTGGGTTAGAAAATAATGGTCTATAGCTACATCTTAAAGGAAAATTATAATTATTTTCTAAAGCCTCAGGTAAGTCAGCAAATAATTCGGACATCTCTGAGTTAGTTTTTAGGTAATGCTGATCAGTTAATCTTAACCTATTTTTTTCATTTACATAAGTCTTATTACCTATACAAATTAAAGCATCGTGAGCTTCATGCATTTCTTTTTCTAAATAAAAAACTTCATTAGTTGCAATAATGGGTATTTTTAAATCTAAAGATTTTTTTAAATTAAATTTTTCAAATCCAATTTCATTTTGATCATTATGTCTTTGAATTTCTATATAAAATCTATCTACAAAAGTTTTTTTAATTTTTCTATAAAGTTCATCGATCTCAGTAAACTTTCCTTTTTCAAACAATTTACCGAACAAACCAAAAACAGTTCCTGAAAATATAGAAACACCTTCAGAATTATTTAATAATAATTCAAAATCTACATGAGGTTCTGACAATTCATCGTTGTTTAAGTACGAAAAAGATGAAAGTTCTATTATATTTTTATATCCAACTTCATTTAAAGCAAACAAAGGAAGTAAACCTGTTGTTTCTCCAATTTTAAAATTAATTTGAGTTCCGATTATTGGTTGAGTTCCAGACTTTGAGATCTTTTCAGCAAATTCAAGCGCACCACATAAATTTGAAGTATCGCACAAACCAAGTGATTTTATTTTATTTTTCTTAGAATATTCTTGTAAATCATCAATTCTAGCTGCTCCTTCACAAATAGAATATTGAGTATGAATTTTAAGATGATTGAAATTTTGAGAATGAGACTCAGACATTAGATGATTTTATACTACCATTTATCATCTCCAATAGGCAATCTGCCTTATTAGCAAAGAATCTATTATGAGTTGCAAATATAATAAGTCTATCCGATCTTTTTTGTTTATATAAAAGTTCAAAAATATCTTTTGCAGTTTCCATATCCAAACTTCCAGTAGGCTCATCTGCTAAAATAATTTCAGGATCATTTACAATTGCTCTTGCTATAGCAACTCTTTGAGCCTCACCACCAGATAGTTGAGATGGAAAGTGATCCGCCCTCTTAGAAAGACCAATTTTTTTGAGTAATTTTTCTGCATTAGATATTGCTAATTCTTTATTGTCATTAATTGCAAGTGAGGCCAAATATATATTCTCTAAAGCGGTAAAATCTGGGAGAAGATTATTTTGTTGATAAACAATTCCTATTTTTTTGGATCTATAAACATCATTTTTTTCAGATTCATTAAAATTTACAGGAATTTTATCGAAATGTATTGACCCAGATGATGGTCTATCAATCAATGAAATTAAATTTAGTAGAGTTGATTTACCTGACCCAGATGGCCCCATAATAGAATAGCTTTTACCTTTATCAAATTTTTGAGAAAGATTTTGTAATACTTTAACTGTTTTTTCAGTTTTAAAAGTTTTAAATATTTTTTTTAATTCAAGAAAATTATTCATATTTTAAAGATTTAATTGGGTCTAGTTTAGCTGCTTTAAACGCAGGAAAAATTGATACAATAATTGTTATTAATATTGAGCAAATTGAAATTAAAAAAATTGATGTTGGATCTATTTCTGAAGGCATCTTGCTTAAAAAATAAATCTCTTCTGGAAATAAGCTAATATTAAATGTTGAGCTAAGGAATTGTCTAAAATTTTCTATGTAAAGAGAAAAAGTTACACCTAAAAAAATTCCAAAAATAGTAGCAGATGTACCAATTATTACCCCTACTAAAAAAAATATTTTTACAATTGATTTATTTAAAACACCAATTGATTTCAAAATTGCGATATCTCTTGTTTTATTTTTAACTAAAATTGTTAATCCAGAAATTATATTAAAAGCAGCAACAATAATTATTAAGGATAGGATAATAAACATGACATTTCTCTCAACTTTTAAAGCAGAAAATAATGAACTATTCATATCAGCCCAGCTAAAAACAAATTCCTCATCAAAAATTTCTTGAACAATGAATTTTTGTTGCTCAATTTTATTAGGATTTTTTAAATAAATTTCTAAATTTCTATCCTCTGACTTGTAGTCAAAAAAATCTTCAAGAGTACTTAAATTTATAAATGCAATATTATTATCAAACTCAGCCAAGCCACTATTGTAAATTGATGTTACCAAAAATGTTTTTTGTTTTGGCATACTACCAATTATTGTTTCTACACCAGATGGTGAAAGTAAAGTTAATTCATCACCTATTTTAAGATCTAAAGAAAAACTTAATTCATTTCCTATCGATATAAAATTTCCATTTAGTTCATTTTTGTTGCCTTTAAATTTTTCATTTTTGACGATCTCTAAACTTGAAAAGGCATCCTTTTCATATCCACGTAAAACTATTCCTTTGGATGTATCATTTTTAAGTATAATAGCTTCACCAGAATTACTTAAAATAATATTTTCTGAAATTAATTCTAAATTTTTTTTATTTATTTTTTTTTTATCAAAAGGATTTCCATAAGTTTTTACTGTTATGTGTGAGTTAAAGCCTACTATTTTATTAATCAGCTCTGTCCTAAATCCGTTCATAACTGACATCACAATAATAAGAACTGCAACTCCAAGACTTATTCCTATAAAAGAGAAAATAGATATAACATTTAAAAAGCCATCTTTTTTTCTGGCTTTTAAAAATCTAAAAGTAATTTCTTTTTCTAAAGTAGAAATCAAATTGAATTTTTTTGTTTAGTTATAATTTCTATAATTTTACTTAATGGTAAATTTTGAGTTTCACCACCAGTTTCCTTAAACTCTAATAAATCACCCTCACTTTTCTTACCAATAATAATTTGATATGGGGCACCAATTAAATTCATTTTTTTAATTTTTGATGAGAAATTCTCATCTGTATCATCAATGATTGTATCAATATTATTTTTGATTAATTCTATATTTATATTATTTGCTTTATCTAAAGCTGAGGTGTCATTTTTATTTATCATAGGTATTAAAGCAATATCATAAGGAGCAACAGACAATGGCCATTTCATGATTTCATTTTTGTCATCATATTTTGCTTCAATTATAGCCCCTACTAACCTTGATACACCAATTCCATAAGAACCCATTTTAACAAAATCTTTTTTTCCTTCTGGTAAATCAACAGATGCTCCCATTGGTTTTGAATACTTGTCACCAAAATAAAATATATGACCTACTTCAATGCCTTTTGTTATCAATTGATTTTCTTTGGAAACAATTTTTTCAAAATCTTCTTTATTAAACTTTTCATCAGTTACAGCATAAAACTGTTCATATTTTTTTCTCATACTTTCCAATGATACTTTTTCTATTTCAGTGTCATCACTATCAAGATCGAATATTCTTTTATCTGTGAAAATTTTACTTTCTCCAGTATCAGCAAGAATAATAAATTCATGAGATAAGTTTCCACCTATGGGTCCTGTATCAGCAGCCATGGGTATTGCTGTCAAAGATAATCTTTTAAATGTTCTTAGATAAGAAAGAAAGAATTTATTATAAGAGTAAAAAGCCTCTTCATCTGATACATCAAATGAATAGGCATCTTTCATGTAAAACTCTCTACCACGCATAATTCCAAATCTAGGTCTAATTTCATCTCTGAACTTCCATTGAATATGATACATAAGTTGTGGGAGTGATTTATAAGATTTTATTGAAGATCTAAAAATTTCAGTCACCTGTTCTTCATTGGTTGGTCCATATAACATTTCTCTATTTTGACGGTCGGTTATTCTTAACATTTCTTCACCATAATCGTCATAACGACCACTTTCTTTCCAAATTTCACTGGATTGAATTGTTGGCATTAATATTTCTTGAGCTCCAATTTTATTTTGTTCTTGTCTGACAATTTGCTCTATTTTTTTCATTACTTTAAAACCCAAAGGTAACCATGAATAAATTCCTGCAGAGGCTTGTTTGATCATTCCTACTCTCAGCATTAATTGATGAGATTTAATTTTTGCTTCTGAAGGATTGTTTTTTAATATTGGTATAAATGAATTTGATAAAAGCATCTTAATTAATCATATTTCTTAAATTTAAATATTCAAATTTAATTAATAAGTAAATTATAATGAAAATGACAGTAGTAATTCCAGTACAATAAAGGAATTTTTTCAGCATTTTTGGATTTTCAGGTGATCCAGGATCCTCTCCATCAATTTTTACTGTCTTTGTTCGATTTACATCAATAGGTAAAATAGCAAAAAAAACTATCCACCATATAATTATATAGATAATAGCTAGGCCTGTTACGCTCATTAAATTCTTACTAAATTGATATTGGTAAAAGGTTTTTTTCCTGTTCTTTCTTTAGAAAATTTTCTACAAGCTATTTTTAATGCATCAATTAAGTTGTGCTCTTGTTGTTTGCTTCCAACTTTAAAAGTTCTTGATATTATTTCTATTTCTTCAACTAACCCATAAGTAAACTCATCTTTATCTTCGATTGGCAAGCCTCTAAAAGAAAGCACTGGATCATTATGTATGTTACCCTTTGGGGTAATCATAATAGTTACCTCTAAATATCCATTTGCACTTAAATTTTTCCTATCTTTTATCGATTGTGAATCTGGATCAACACTAACACTCCCATCTAAGTAGAGTCTGCCGCTTGGAGCCTTGTCATATACTTCAGGTTTTTCACCCGGATATAACTTAACGATATCACCATTTTCTACTTGAACTGGATGTGGTACTTGCATTTCTTTTGCAAAATTAATGTGCTCTATCATATGTCTATGTTCACCGTGCACAGGTATTACACACCTAGGTTTTACCCATTGATACATCTCTTTAAGGTCTTCTCGATTTGGATGTCCAGAAACATGAACAAATTCAGTTTCTTCAGATATAACTTCAATTCCATCTTTAACAAGTTGATTGTGCAGTTTATAAAGTTTTTTTTCATTACCAGGTATAATTTTTGAAGAAAAAATTACAGAGTCACCTTTTTCAATAAAAACATCTGGATGAACATAACTAGAAATTCTCATCATTGCGCCCATGGGTTCTCCCTGACTTCCAGTGCATAAATACACAATTTTTTCTCTTGAAAAATTTTTAGCTTCTCTTGGATCAATTGGCTCAATTGTATTTTTTAAATACCCACATTGACGTGCAGCTTTATAAATACGATGCATTGATCTTCCAACTAAAGAGATTTGTCTTCCTGTTTGTTCGGCACAATAAAAAGCTGTCTCCATTCTAGCTACATTTGAGGCAAAAGACGTTATAATAATTCTTTTTTTTAATCGAGACATAACGTTTAACATGTTTTTTCTTACATCTAATTCTGAGCCTGATCTACCAGCGCTAAAAACATTTGTTGAGTCACAAATCATTGCTAATACACCTTCCTCGCCAATTTCCTTTAATCTTTTTTCGTTTATATTGTCTCCAATCAAAGGATTTGGATCTACCTTCCAATCTCCAGTATGCAAAATAACTCCTGCAGGAGTTTTTATTCTAAGTCCGTTTGGTTCTAATATAGAATGAGTTAAAGTGATGTATTCGATTTCAAATGGGTCTAAAGAAACCTTCCCATTTAGCTCAACAATCTGCAAATCATTAGTTATATCGATTTGTTTTTCTCTAAATTTTTCTCGAATTAATACAGCTGTAAAAGGAGTTGCAAAAATTTTACATTTTAATTTTGGCCATAAATGAGCAATTGCACCAATATGATCCTCATGAGCATGTGTTAAAACTATTCCTAATAAATTATCTTTTCTTTCAACTATAAACCCAGGATCTGGATAAATTAAATCAACACCTGGGATGGTATCATCTGCAAATGTTACCCCTATATCGACCATAATCCATTTATGATCACTGGGCTTCCCATAGCCGAACAAATTCATGTTCATGCCTATTTCACCTGATCCACCTAAGGGACAAAATAATAGTTCATCTTTCATATTGTTAAATTAATTTTGAAATTTTTAATAAGCCTTTAATTGTTATATCTTGGTTATGACTTGCTTTCGTCTTTATTGAGTTTTTAAATAAATTTGAAAATCCACCAGTAATAATTACTTTAAAAGATTTTCCGGTCTCTTTCTTAATTAAATTAATAATATTGTCAATTAAACCTGCATAACCCCAAAAAAAGCCTGATCTAACGGCTGAGATTGTATTGTTACCTATGACTTTATTAATCTTTTTTAAATCTATTTTTGGTATCAAAGTTGCTTTATCAGACAAGGTATTAAGAGATAATTTAACACCAGGAGCAATAATTCCTCCATAATAAGTATTTTTAATTAGTACATCGAAAGTTGTTGCTGTACCAAAATCTAAAATTATAAAATTATTTTTATTATTCATTAAACTTATGGCATTAGTAATTCTATCTGATCCTACCTGTTTATAATCTACTTTGATTTTTATAAGTGATTTTAAGTTTAATTTTTTAACCTCGTAGCATTTTAGATTAGCTTTTTTTGATAAAAATTTATTAATTATAGAAAATGTTTTTGGAACAACACTACAAAATAATATTTTTTCAATTTTATTTAATTGAATTTTATTTTTTTTAAATAAGCTGTTAAGCTGCTTATTGGTTACAGATTTTGATAAAAAAGTAATTTTTTTTGAGATTTTATTTTTTTTTGAAACAATACATAGTTTTGTTTCCGTATTACCAATATCACCAAGAATATACATTATTAAATTTTATACAGTTTAGATAAATTTTTTTCAAAAAGTTGTTTTAGTTTATTTTCTACAATTAATTTACTAATACTTTTTTTAGTTACCTCTTGCAAGTTTGTGGCGGGATAATTCCTTATAATTGGATTTTTTTTAATATTTATGCCTATACCAGTAATTAAAAATTTTTTATTTCTTACAAATATAACTTCTTGTAAAATGCCACTAATTTTTTTTTTATCAATTAATAAGTCGTTCGGTTTTTTAAATAAAATTTTTTTACTTGTAAATGACGAAAGTAATTTTTTAACTAAAAAACAATTGATTTTTGTTATAGCATTAATCGATAGTTTCGTTTTATTTAGTTCATTGAAAAAAGAGATAAATAAATTTCCTTTTGATGATATCCATTTTCTTCCATACTGTCCTCTACCATCTACTTGTGTTTCAGCAACAACCATACCTGAGTTGTGTTTGGTTTTTTTAATAATTCTTATCGCAGTATTGTTTGTGCTTTTAACTTTTTTAAATTTAAATTTTTTTAATTTCATTAAATAATATTAATTCTTGAAACAACTTCTATTAACTGACTTGGGAATATGAAGTATAAAAGGATTAATATCGTTGAAACTGTAAGTGAAAATTTTAACCATGAACTATGGTCAGTATCGTATTTGTCTTTTTCTTTATCAAAGTATATGATTTTTATAATTCTTAAGTAATAGAATGCTGCAACTACAGTAGATAATAAACCTACTATAGCTAAGAAATACATTGATTGTTCTAACACTGCTATAAAAACATAAAATTTTGCAAAGAAACCAGCAAGGGGCGGGATACCTGCTAAAGAAAACAGTATTACAAGTAAACATAAAGATAATATCGGATGGTTTTTTGATAATCCCGAAAGATCACTAATATCCTCATAATATTGATCTTTTCTTCTTAACATTAAAAGACAACAGAAAAGAGCTAAATTCATTACAATATATATTGAAATATAGATTATTGAACTTTGAATTCCTTCATTAGATGCAGTAGCTAATCCTGCTAAAGTATAACCAATATGACTAATAGAACTGTAGGCAATTAGTCTTTTAATATTGGTTTGTCCTATTGCTGCAACTGCTCCAAAAATCATTGAAGCAATTGATAAGAAAACAATTATCATTTGCCACTGATCAATTAAATTTAAAAAAGGAACATACAAAAACCTTATAAATACAGTTAAGGCAGCTATTTTGGGTACCATTGTAAAAAATAATGTTACAGTTGTTGGAGATCCCTCATAAACATCAGGTGCCCACATATGAAACGGAACTGCAGAAATTTTAAAAGCTAAACCAACTAAGATAAACACTATTCCAAATGTTAAAACATATTCATTAGAATTTAATTGATTTGATATTATATCAAAATTAGTTGAACCAGAAAAACCATATACCAATGAGCATCCATACAACAATAATCCTGAGGATAATGCACTTAAAACAAAATATTTTAAACCTGCTTCGGATGATTTTAGTTGATCTCTATTATATGTAGCTAAAACATAAAGAGCTAATGATTGCAATTCTAAACCCATATAAAAAACAATTAAATCATTTGAACTGATCATCACCATCATACCCAGAATAGAGCTCAAAATAAGAATAGGGTATTCGATATTGTATATTTTAAATGTTTTTAAATAACTTGAAGAGATAACTAAAACTAAAAAACCTCCAACCAATGTTATAATTTTCATTAGTGAAGACAAACTATCAATGACAACACTTTCATTAAATAAAGTTTCCCTGCTGACAGAGAAAGTTTCATTAATTGTTATTATCGCTGTAATTAAAATTACAAATAAAGACAAATTAAATATGATTTTAGAACTATCTTTTTTAAACACACCCAAAACAAGTAAAAACATAATTGAAAGTGAGATAAAAATTTCAGGTAATACTAAATTTAAATTTTCCATATTATTTACTAGCTATATTTGTGTTATGCATATTAATTAAATCAGTAACAGAAATTTCAATAGTTTTTATTAATGGATCAGGATAAAAACCAAAAAACAAGATTGGTGCAGCTAAACAACTTAAAATAAAGTATTCAGATCTGTTTAAATCTACAATTTTTTTAAGATCTTCATTTATTAATTTTCCAAATACTACTCTTTTATAGAGCCACAAAATGTATGCTGCTCCTAAAATCACCCCAATACTAGCTATAACAGCCACTAAAAAATTATCTTTAAAGGCTCCCATTAATATTAAAAACTCACCAATAAAACCACTGGTTCCAGGTAAACCCAGGGATGCTAAAGCAAATAACATAAATAATATTGAATATTTTGGAATTACAGAAACTAGTCCACCATAAGTACTTATCAATCTAGAATGCATTCTGTCATAAACTACACCAACAGTTAAAAATAATGCTGCCGAAACTAATCCGTGACTAATCATTTGAATTATACTTCCTTCAATCCCTTGTTGTTGCAAAGTGAATATACCCAAAGTTACAAAACCCATATGCGCAACTGACGAATAAGCAATTAACTTTTTCATATCTTCCTGCATTAAAGCTATCAGTGATGTAAATATGATTGCTATAACGCTCAGAGTGTAAATTAATGGTGTAAATACTTCAGATGCAATCGGGAATAGACCTAAAGAAAACCTTATAAAACCATATCCAGCCATTTTTAATAATATGGCAGCTAACAAAACAGATCCAGCGGTAGGAGCCTCAACGTGAGCATCAGGTAACCATGTATGAACTGGCCACATAGGTGTTTTAACAGCAAAAGAACTAAAAAATGCTAACCACAATAGATTTTGATATTTAACATCAATACCAATTTCATATAGTTGAACTACGTCAGTTGTTCCTGTAATCCAATAAATTGAAATTATTGCAACCAACATTAAAACAGATCCTAACAGTGTATATAAAAAGAATTTGAATGCTGAATAAACTCTTCTTTCACCTCCCCAAATACCAATAATTAAAAACATTGGGATCAATCCAGCTTCAAAAAATAAATAGAATACAACCAAATCAAGTGCACAGAAAACACCAATCATGAAACTTTCCATGATTAGAATTGCAATTAAAAAATCTCTTAATCTATTTTTGACAGAATTATTTACAGATATAATGCAAAGGGGTGTTATAAATGTAGTTAATATAATAAATAAAATTGAAATACCATCTATTCCAACTTTATAATTAATAAATCCTTCAATCCATGTTCTATCCTCTACAAATTGAAAACTAGATGTTGATTGGTCAAAAGAAAACCAAAGATAAATCGAAATTAAAAAATTAACTACAGTTGTAAATAAAGCAACATATTTAGCAGTATAATTATTTCCATCTTTATCTTTAGTAAAAAATAAAAATAAAGCACCAACTATTGGCAATAATATTAAAGACGATAGAATAGGAAAATTCATTATTTAACTATTAAAAAAGTTAGTAAAGCAGAAAAACCTAACAACATCACAAATGCGTATTGATAAATAAAACCACTTTGAAATTTGGTTGCTTTAATTGAACATTTTTTTATAAAAGAAGAAATGCCATTAGGACCAAAACCATCTATTATAGTTCCGTCACAAAATTTCCATAAAAAGAGACCTATTTTTTTTGAGGATTTAATAAACAAAACATCATACAACTCGTCAAAATACCATTTGTTAATTAAAAAATTATACAAAGGTTTGTTCATAGAAACTATTGAATTAGGTAAATCTTTGTTTTTTACAAATAAGTAATAAGCAATTGGAATAGATAATAAAACTAAACAAGGTGTTAAAAGTAAAAACCATAAAGGTGGGTGCTCAGTACTCAAAGGCTCTAAGAACTTAATAGACTCTGCCCAGAATAAATTCTCACCATGACCAATAAATAGTCCTTTAAATAGAAAACCAGCAAATACAGCTCCTAATGAAAGAATAAATAATGGAACGAGCATAACCAATGGGGACTCATGTGTTTCCTCTATTTTGATTTCTTTATTATTGTACTCTCCATGGAAAGTTTTAAATATCAATCTCCATGAATAAATAGACGTTAAAAATGCTGTAATTATTCCAATTCCAGCTGCATAATAACCCGTAGTATTACCTTTTAAATAAGCAAATTCTATAATTGCATCTTTAGAATAAAATCCTGATAAAAATGGAAATCCTGTCAAAGCAAGTGTTCCTATTATCATTAAAGCATAGGTATATGGTAACTTTTTCCATACACCTCCCATGTTATTTATATTTTGTTCATCTTTAAATGCGTGGATTACTGAACCCGATCCTAAAAATAATAAAGCTTTGAAAAATGCATGAGTAAATAAGTGAAACATAGCTACATTGTATGCACCTACTCCAGCTGCAAAAAACATATAACCAAGTTGGCTACATGTAGAGTAAGCAATAATTTTTTTTATATCTGTTTGAACTAGAGCGACAGTTGCTGCAAAGAATGCTGTAGTCATTCCAACGATAGTTATAAAATTTAGTATCAATGGTGAATATTCATAAATTGGAGAACATCTTACAACTAAGAAAACACCAGCTGTTACCATTGTTGCTGCATGAATTAATGCAGAAACAGGTGTTGGACCTTCCATAGCATCAGGTAACCAAGTATGCAGTAATATCTGTGCAGATTTACCCATTGCTCCAATAAATAAAAGTAAACAAATTAGATCTATTGCTTTAACTTCAAAACCTAAAAAGGATAAATTTTTATCTACAACAGTTGGAATTTGTTGAAAAACTTCAGAGTAATTAACAGTTCCAAATAAATAAAATATTAAAAAAATTCCTAAAGCAAAACCAAAGTCACCTACTCGGTTTACAACAAATGCTTTTATTGCTGCAGCATTTGCACTTTCTTTTTTAAACCAAAAACCAATTAAGAAATAAGAACAAAGACCAACACCTTCCCATCCAAAAAATAGTTGAATAAAATTATCTGATGTTACAAGCATCAACATTGCAAAAGTGAATAATGATAAGTAAGCCATGAATCTTGGTTTATGAGGATCATGAGACATGTAACCAATTGAATAAATATGCACTAAAGCAGATACAGAAGTTACAACTACTAACATTACTGCTGATAATGGATCAATTAACATTGACCAATTTACATCAAGTGACCCCGAGCTTATCCAGGTAGCTATTACAATATTTTCTTCATATTGATTTACGATTACTTGATAAAGGACATGAATTGATAAAAGTGCAGAAATTGAAACCAGAGCACTTGTTACTATTTCAGAATTTCTATCACCTATATATCTGCCAAAAAAACCAGATATAATTGAAGCAATAAGTGGAAGAAATATAATCGATAATTCCATGGTTACCCTTTTAACTTGTCTATTTCTTCAACACGTATTGTTCCAGAGTTTCTGAAATACACGACAATGATTGCTAATCCTATAGCTGCTTCTGCTGCTGCAACAGTAAGAATAAATAAAGTAAAGACTTGTCCTGCCAAATCTCCTAAATAAATAGAAAAAGCAACTAAATTGATATTTACAGCAAGTAATATCAATTCAATACTCATTAATATAACAATGATGTTCTTTCTGTTTAGAAAAATACCAATGATTCCAATTGAGAAAATCACAGCACCTAGAGTTAAATAATGTCCTAAACCTATCTCAGTCATCTATTTTAACTCCTTTGTTACTTTGAACCTCTAGAACTTCAACACCTTCTGCTCTTTCTCTGGATATTTGCTTGATATAACTTTGTTTTTTAACACCTGATCTTTGTCTAAAAGTTAATACTATGGCCCCTACCATGGCAACCAAAAGGATCATTCCACTTATTTGAAACACATGGATATAATCAGTATATAAAACTTGACCTAATGAATGGGTATTACTTACACTTGTATTAGCAAGTGAATTATTAATATCAAAAATTTCTGGTTTATATTTCCAACCACCTATTACAATTATAATTTCAAAGAAAATTAATGTACTTATAATTAGACCAACTGGGATATGTTTTGAGGTTGCTTGACCTGCAAACCATTGATTTTTTTGTTGTGCTACATTTAACATCATCACTACAAATAAAAACAAAACCGCTACAGCTCCAACATAAACAATTAGCATTATCATTCCCAAAAATTCAGCACCAATCATAATGAAAAGACATGAGATACTTATGAAATCTAATATTAGAAAAAATACTGAGTGAACAGTATTTTTAGAAGCAGTTACCATTATAGCTGAAACAATAGCTATTATAGAAAAAGTATAAAAGAAAATAGCATGTGCGATCATTTTTATCTGTGAATATTGTCGGCTTTAATATTGGCGTCCAAAATATTCTCCCATCTATCTCCATTATCTAATAATTTTTCTTTTGTGTAATATAGTTCTTCTCTTGTTTCTGTAGAGAATTCAAAATTTGGTCCTTGAACAATTGCATCCACTGGACAAGACTCTTCGCATAGGCCACAATATATACATTTCATCATGTCTATGTCATATCTAGTTGTTTTTCTACTTCCGTCCTCTCTCTGTGCGGACTCGATTGTTATAGCTTGTGCAGGACATACAGCTTCGCATAACTTGCATGCGATGCATCTTTCTTCACCATTTGGATATCTTCTTAAAGCATGCTCGCCTCTAAATCTTGGACTTATTTTACCTTTTTCAAAAGGGTAATTTATTGTTTTTTTTGGTTTAAAAAATTCTTTGATAGCCATGAATAAGCCTCCAAGAAAATCTGTCATAAATATTGTTTTAAAAAATCTAGAAATTTTCATAATTAGTTAACTGGTAAAAGATTAAAATAAAATAAATAACTTGCAGTAATGACTACCCAAATTAAGGAAAATGGAAGAAATACCTTCCACCCTAGTCTCATAAGTTGATCATATCTATATCGTGGAACAATTGCTTTAACTAAAGCAAATAAAAAAAATAACAGTAAGATTTTCAAAATTAACCATATTGCTCCAGGTATCAATGTGAATGGGTATAATTCAATGGGTGATAACCAGCCACCTAAAAACAATATCGCTCCCATTGCACACATTAATAAAATGTTTGCATATTCACCTAACCAAAACATTGCGTACATCATGCCGGAATATTCAGTTTGATATCCAGCAACTAACTCTGCTTCTGCTTCAGGTAAGTCAAAAGGAGGCCTGTTTGTCTCAGCCAAAGCTGATATAAAAAATATTACAAACATTGGAAATAATGGGATTACAAACCATAGATTTTGCTGGGCAATAACAATGTCATTTAAGTTTAGCGAGCCAACACACAGTAATACGTTTATTATAATTACCCCAATAGATACCTCATAGGATACCATTTGAGCAGCAGATCGAATTGCTCCTAGAAAAGGATATTTAGAATTTGAAGCCCAACCACCCATTATAATTCCGTATACACCTAAAGATGAAACTGCAAATAAGTAAAGAATTCCAACATTTATATCTGCTAATACTTGAGTTGCGCTAAATGGAATTACTGCCCAAGCTATTAGGGCTAAGGTCATCGTTACTATAGGAGCTAATATAAATATAACTTTATTTGAACTTGAAGGAATAATCATTTCTTTAAAAATATATTTTAAAGCGTCAGCTAAAGACTGTAATAATCCAAAAGGGCCAACAACATTTGGTCCTTGTCTCTTTTGTACAAAAGCCCAAACTCTCCTATCAAGCCAAACTATCATCGCTACAGAAACTAGAACTGGAACTAATAAAAATAATATTTTGTATACTTCTTCAAAAACTATACTTAAATATTCCATATTAACCCTCTGTACCTGTATATTTAAAATTCAATTTTGAATTGTTACATTCAATCATGGTCTTCGAACATCTCGTAATAATATTTGAAAAATAGTATGGTTTTAAATCTATTGTTAATTTTTCAGGTTTAAAATCTTTAACATCCTTTTTTTCATGTACTTTATTTTGTTTTTCTCTTTGAAGATTTAAATAATTAAACATGCTACTTTCTAGTTCTTCTTTATCATTAAACAACTTTCTATTATTCATATACTCAGCAATTTCATTAATTATCTTCCAATCCTGTTTGGCTTCTCCTGGCGGATAAGATGCTTTATAAGCTTTCTGAACTTTACCCTCTAAATTAGTATAGTATCCATCTTGCTCTGTATAAGCCGAACCTGGTAAAATAATATCTGCAATCTCAGCACCTTTGTCACCATGACTACCTTGATATATTACAAACTCATTTTGTTTGATGAAATCTAAATTATCCTGCCCTACTAAATAAACGATATCAAATTTATGAGATTTTAAATCATTTAATAAATTATTTTCATTATTAATTAAACCAAGATCAAAATTTCCAACTGTGGCTGCGTCACAAGAAAGGATATTTAATGGATTCCAATCTTCAGAAAATTTTTTATTATGTTTTAAAAAATTTATTATTTTATCATACAAATATTCAGCTGAATTTAATCTTAAAAATGACTCTCCAAGAATAATCATTGGTTTTTTCGAATCCATTATATTTTTAGATAAATTGTGAGTTCCATCAAAAATATTTTTCAATGTTTGAGTTTGTCCATCTAAACTTTCATAAGGATATGTTAGATCACCATTTTCATTAAGAGATAAAATTTTTGCATTATTATTTAGATAAGATTTTCTAATTCTTGCATTTAAAATAGTTGCCTCATATCTTGGGTTACTACCAATTAAAAATATTAAATCAGCATCTTCAATTCCATTAATAGAGCTATTAAAAATATAATTTTCTCTTTTAGAAATATTTATAAATCTATTATCTGTTCTTGACTCATAATTATTATTATTAAGTGTTCTGTCAAAAAATTCTTTAAATATATAGCTAGTTTCCATGTTGGTTAAATCTCCAACAAATCCACAAATTTTTTCCTTTGTGGTGTTTTCAAATTTTGATTTTATTATTTTATATACCTCTCCCCATGAAGCTTTCTCAAATTTTTTATTGTATTTTATAAACGGAGTATCTAATCGTTGATTAAGAAGACCATCACATGCATATCTAGTTTTATCAGAAATCCACTCTTCATTTATATCTTCATTTATGATTGGTAAAACTCTCTTTACTTCCCAATCATAAGTGTCAACTCTTATATTAGACCCAACCGCATCCATTACGTCAATTGTCTCTGTTTTTTTCAATTCCCAAGGTCTTGCCTCAAATACATAAGGTTTAGAGGTTAGGGCTCCTACAGGACATAGATCTACCACGTTAGCTGATAGTTCTGATTGCATAGATTGCTCTAGATATGTAGTAATTTGCATATCCTCACCTCTCCCAATAGCTCCCAGTTCTGGTACACCTGCAACTTCAGTTGCAAATCTTACACATCTTGTACAATGTATGCATCTTGTCATCTGGGTTTTAATTAATGGTCCCATGTTTTTTTCAGGAACTAATCTTTTATTTTCTTTAAATCTTGATTTGTCTACACCGTAGTACATTGATTGATCCTGTAAATCACATTCACCACCCTGATCACATACTGGGCAGTCTAAAGGATGGTTAGCTAACAAAAATTCCATTACACCTTTTCGAGCCTTTTCAACAAATTCAGTATTTGTTTTTATATTCATTCCTTCTGCTGCTGGCATAGCGCATGAGGCAATAGGTTTGGGTGATTTTTCCATCTCAACTAAACACATTCTACAATTACCAGCTATAGATAATTTTTCATGATAACAAAATCTCGGAATTTCTACTCCAGCCTTTTCACATGCTTGGAGTACAGTCAAACCCTCTTCAACTTCGACATCGATATCATTTACTTTTAGTTTAAGCATTTTTTTTATCCAGTAAGTGTTGATCAACCAAGTAAGGAATATTATTTTTTTTCTGAACAATAGGATCTAAATTATTTCTATTCTCGATTTCTTTTTTAAAATGTCTTAAAAGTCCTTGAACTGGCCATGAAGATCCTTCTCCAAAAGCACAAATTGTATGACCTGCTATTTGATTTGTAACATCGCCTAACATATCAACTTCATCTTTTGTTGCATCACCTTTTGCCATTCTTTCAAGCATTCTCCACATCCAACCTGATCCTTCTCTACAAGGTGTACATTGACCACAACTTTCATGTTTATAAAATCTTGCAATTCTTGCCATACACTTAATTATGTCTTGGTCTTTATTGATTACAACAATACCTGCTGTTCCTAAGCCACTTTTCTCAGCCATAAGTGAGTCAAAATCCATAGTTAATGTTTCACATTTTTCTTTTGGTATTAGCGGCATTGACGAACCACCTGGAATAACTGCTTGAAGATTATCCCAACCTCCAATAACTCCTCCAGCATGAACTTCGATTAATTCTTTTAATGGAATATTCATTTCTTCCTCAACATTACACGGAGTATTTACATTTCCAGATATACAAAATATTTTTGTGCCTGTATTTTTTTCTCTTCCAAGAGAGGCAAACCATTTTCCACCTCTTCTAAGAATTGTCGGTACTACTGCTATAGTTTCCACATTGTTTATTATTGTTGGACAGCCGTATAGACCAATTAAGGCTGGGAATGGTGGTTTCAATCTAGGCTGCCCTTTTTTACCTTCTATACTTTCTAATAATGCAGTTTCCTCTCCACAAATATAAGCTCCAGCACCATAATGAATATAAATATCTAGATCCCAACCAGTGCCTGCTGCATTTTTACCTAATAATTTTTTTTCATAAGCTTCATCTATAGCTGCTTGAAGTTTTTGACCATCAACAAAGTATTCACCTCTTATATAGATATAACAAACATGTGCTTGAACTGCATATGAAGCTATTAAACAACCTTCAATTAATTTATGTGGTTCAAATCTTAAAATATCTCTATCTTTGCATGTGCCTGGTTCAGACTCATCACCATTTATAACTAAATAATGTGGTCTAGAACCTATTTCTTTAGGAGCAAAAGACCATTTTAAACCAGTTGGAAATCCAGCACCACCCCTGCCTCTAAGTTGAGAATCTTTAATTTCATTTATAATCCAATCTCTACCTTTGTCTGTAATTTCTTTAGTGTTAACCCAATCGCCTCTTCTTTGAGAAGAAACAACGTCAGAACCCATATCGTTATATAAATTTTTAAATATTCTATCTTGATCTTTAAGCATTTTTATAATCCATTAGTGTTTTTCTGTTATTTTCAGGCTCGTTATTTATTCTTCCTCTATAAGAACCTGGTTTTGGAGTTTCACCTTTTAAAATTTGATCTAAAATTTTTAAAGTTTTCTCTTTATCTAAGTCCTCATAATAATCATCATTAATTTGCATCATAGGGGCATTAACACAAGCTCCTAAACACTCAACCTCCATCCATGAGCAGTTTTTATCATTTGATAATTCACATTCATTTTCTGATATTTTTTCTTTACACGCTTCAACTAACTTGCTCGCTCCTCTAATCATGCAAGGAGTTGTTGTACAAACCTGTATAAAATGTTTTCCAACAGGGGATAAATTATACATAGTGTAAAAAGTTGCTACTTCATAAACTTTTATGTAAGGCATACCTAAAAATTTTGCTATATATTTCATTGCAGCTAAAGGTATCCAATTGGCGTTCTGTCTTTGAGCTATATAAAGTAATGCCATTACAGCACTTTGTTGTTTACCTTCAGGATATTTAGATATGATTTTGTTAGCAGCATCTAAAGATGAACTATTAAATTCGAAATTTTCAGGTTGATTTTTTGCGGGTCTTCTTAAACTCATCTATCAACCTCTCCGAATACAATATCTAGTGAACCGAGTACCGCGGGAACATCAGCTAGCATGTGACCTTTTATTAAATAATCCATTGATTGCAAATGTGAAAAACCTGGGGCTCTTATTTTGCATTTATAAGGTTTGCTAGATCCATCAGATATCAGATAAACTCCAAACTCTCCTTTTGGAGCTTCAACAGCAGTATATATTTCGTCTTTTGGAACCCTATAGCCCTCTGTAAAAAGTTTAAAATGATGAATGAGTGCTTCCATTGATTGTTTTATATCTTTTTTTGGTGGTGGACTAATTTTTCCATCTAAAGATTTAACAGGTCCTTTTTCCATTTTTAATAAACATTGTTTTATTATAGATATACTTTCTTTCATTTCCTCAATTCGACATAGGTATCTATCATAACAATCTCCATTTTTTCCTACTGGTACTTTAAAATCTAAATTTTCATAGCAATCATAAGGTTGAGATTTTCTTAAATCCCATGGAATACCTGATCCTCTAATCATTACTCCGGAAAATGAATAGTCTAGAGCGTCTTGTTTTTCAACTACACCAATATCAACATTACGTTGTTTGAATATTCTGTTATCTGTGAGTAAACTTTCTAAATCATTTATTATCTTTGGGAAGCTTTCACAAAACTCAGCAATATCCTCCTCAAGTCCTTGAGGTAAATCTTGGTGGACTCCTCCAGCTCTAAAATAGTTTGCATGTAGTCTAGAACCAGAGACTCTCTCATAGAAACCCATTAATTTTTCTCTTTCCTCAAATCCCCATAGAGTTGGCGTTAGAGCCCCAACATCCATCGCTTGTGTTGTGACATTTAGGATATGACTTAAGATTCTTCCAATTTCACAAAATATAACTCTTATGTATTGAGCTCTAATAGGAACATCTATTTTAAGAATTTTCTCAACTGCTAAAGCAAATGCGTGTTCTTGGTTCATCGGAGCCACATAATCTAATCGATCAAAGTATGGTACTGCTTGCATATAAGTCTTGTTTTCAATTAATTTCTCAGTACCCCTATGAAGCAAACCAATATGTGGGTCGGCTTTTTCAACAATTTCACCATCCAATTCTAAAATTAACCTTAAAACGCCATGTGCAGCTGGATGTTGTGGTCCAAAATTTAAATTTAAATTTTTAATTTTTTTTGTCATTGCTGTCTATTTCATCTTTAATATACTTGGTTCCTTCCCAAGGACTTTCGTAGTCAAAATTTCTAAAATTTTGCTCTAGTTTTACTGGTTCACTAATGACCCTTTTTTCATCTTCACTATATCTAACTTCAGAATGCCCAGTGAGTGGGAAATCTTTTCTAAGTGGATGGCCTTCGAAACCATAATCAGTTAATATTCTTCTTAAATCTGGATGATCTTTAAATGAAACACCATACATATCATAGACCTCTCTTTCCATCCAGTTTGCTGCGGGGAAGATAGTTGTTAAAGACGGTATAACTTCATTCTCAGAAATTGAATATTTTAAAACTAATCTTTGATTAAATTCATGACTTAAAAATAAGTACACTACATCAAATCTTTGGTTTCTCTCAGGATAATCAACCACTGTAATATCTATTAGTTGTC
>CACMRC010000010.1 GCA_902615975.1 uncultured Pelagibacteraceae bacterium | reverse complement strand
CCTCCATAACCCATTGGAATACCAAATCTTTGGGAACTACCGACTGCAATGTCTGCTCCAAGCTCTCTTGGTGTTTTTAGCATAGAAAGTGCAAGGAGATCACAAACTAAAATTGCTTTTCCATTTTTTTTATGAATTTTACTTATGGCCTCACTAGGATCTTTAATATCACCTAAAGTTCCTGGATATTGTAAAACTCCGCAAACAATATCTTCTTTTAACTGCTCTAGAACTTTATCCTCGTTTCCAACAAGTACTTTAAGACCCATTGGCTCTGCTCTAGTTTGAATAACGTCAATTGTTTGTGGGTGGCAGTTCTCTGAAACAAAAACTAAATTACTATCACTTTTATTAAGTCTATGACTTAAACCCATAGCTTCGGCAGCTGCTGTTCCTTCATCAAGTAAAGACGCGTTTGCTATATCCATTCCTGTAAAATCAACAATCATTTGTTGAAAGTTTAATAGCATCTCTAATCTACCTTGTGCTACTTCAGGCTGATAAGGTGTGTATGATGTGTACCATCCAGGATTTTCTAATATATTTCTTAAAATTACATATGGTGTGTAGGTTCCATAATAACCCATGCCTATAAAATTTGAGTAAATTTGGTTTTTTTTTGAAATTGCTTTTAATTTTCTTAATGCTTCATATTCTGAATTTGGTTCACCGATATTTAATTCACCTTTAAACTGAATCTTTTCTGGTATGGTACTATTAATAAACTCTTCTAATGACTTAAAATTCAGATCTTTAAGCATTTTTTCTTGGTCCTTTTCTGATGGACCTATGTGTCTTCTAATAAAATCTTTTTGTGAATTATGTAACATTAGCTTGATGTCTCCTTTGCAAATTTATCGTATTCTTCTTTGTTCATTAAAGTATCTAGCTCAGATGTGTCTTTAATTTTCAATTTAAAAAACCATGCACCACCTTCAGGGTCCTCATTTATTTTGGCAGGATCATCCACTATAGACTGATTGGTATCTACCACTTCACCACTTACTGGAGTATAAACATCACTAGCAGCTTTCGTAGATTCTACTACTCCTGCAGTACCATCTTTTTCAACATTAGATCCTTTTTCAGGCAGTTCTGCAAAAACTATGTCTCCAAGCATTTCCGTTGCATGTTTTGTAATTCCTATTGTGGCTACATCTCCCTCCAAAGCAATCCACTCATGTTCTTTAGAAAATTTTACTTCACTCATTAATTTACTCCTTTCACATAATTTTTTTTATAAAATGGTAATGCGCAAACATTTGCCGGATGTTTTTTTCCTCTTACCTCAAGCAAAATTTTAGTATCAACCTTTGAAAACTCTTTATCAACATAACCCATCGCTATAGGACCGTTTACACTTGGTCCAAACGTTCCACTAGTTATCTCACCAATTTGTTTATCTGTATCATCAAATATTTTTGTTTTTTCTCTTGCAATCAGTCTACCTTGGGGCTTAATCCCTACTCTAATTTTGCTTGCTCCATCTTGTATTTGGTTCATAATTTTTTTTGATCCAATAAAACCTCCATTAGATAATCTAGATTTTGAGATTGCCCATCTAAGGTTTGCCTCAACTGGTGTTTTATTAATATCTAATTCGTGACCATATAAACATAATCCAGCTTCTAATCTCAAGGTATCTCTTGCCCCAAGTCCTATAAGTTGTGCTCCCTTTTCTATTAAATTTTCAACGAATTTTTCTGCTTTATCGTTTGAAATTGAAATTTCAAACCCATCTTCCCCTGTATAACCTGATCTTGTTACAAATAATTTTTGATTATCAGAATCAAACCAATTTCCTGTCATAAAACTTAGTTGATCAACCCCATTTATAATTGAGTTTAAAATTTCAACAGACTTAGGTCCTTGAATTGCTATCAAAGATCTATTGTTATCTAAATTCATTTTAAATTTCGAACCTAGTAAATTAGATAAAATCTCAAAATCTTTATCTTTACATGCAGCATTAAGGATAATTAAATATCCTTCCTCTATTTTAGTGATAATTAAGTCATCATAAATTCCAGCTTCTTCATTCATTAAAAAACTATACTTAGAGCAGTTTTGTTTTAAATTTTTTAAATCTAATGGAAAAATTTTTTCTAATTCTTCTGTTAAACTTTCATCACCATATATAAATAATTGACCCATATGAGATACATCAAATATTCCAGAATTAGATCTTGTGAATTTATGTTCTTCAATAATGCCTTTGCTATACTGAATTGGCATTTCATAACCAGCGAATTCAACAAACTTTGCGTTGTTACTTTGATGAAGTTTATTTAGCGATGTTTTTTTTATTTCCATATTAACTCTTCTTTGCCCCCTCTGTCTTGGTGCCTGAGAGATTTGCTCCTTCGGCGAGAATAATTCTCTTTCCAGAGTTAATATGTACGGTCCTTTTGCCTGAGAGTTTCCGGGGTGGTTGCTCCTTCGGCGCTACAAAAGTAGTCTCTCCCGTATACAAATTTATAGCACATTTAAAATGTTTATGTGAAATTTATTTAGCTACCTTTTTGACAAGTAATGGAGACAAAAACTGTATAACTACCGCTGTTATAACTACCGCTCCACCAAAAAGTACTGTAAGTGGCGGATTTTCGTTAGCAAACATCCATGCCCACAAAGGTCCAAGGACAGCTTCTGTTAGCATAATAATTCCAACAAATGCTGAAGGAGTTGATCTTGCTCCAATTGTTATAAGTATAAATCCAAGTCCAACTTGAAAAAATCCTGCAATAAAACCTAAAAAAATATCATTTGTTGAAACCAAAATACTCGGTGACATGAACAAACCTATTAGTGTTGCAAAAATTCCAGCAACCAATTGTAAAGGTATCATGTCGACTTTTGGATATTTTCTGACAATTAAAATTAAGATTGCAAATGATATCGGCATGATAAATGCAACTAAGTTTCCAGTCATTTGACCTGGTGTTAGTGAACTTCCTAACATTAAAATGATACCAACTACTGCTGTAATAATGCAAGTTAATGTAATTTTTGAAATTTTTTCTTTTAAAAATACGTAACCAAAAATTGCTAAAAACAAAGCTTGAGTTTGAATTATAAAGTTTGCATTAGCTACTGTTGTTTCGTACATAGCAAATACATAGCTAGCAAATCCAATGGATAAAATTATACCTCCGAATAAACCTGGAATTCCAGATTTATAAAGAGCACTAAAAATTTTTCCTTTGTAAGTAAAGATTAAAAAAATTGTAATTACTCCAATAAAGAAAAGTGATCTCCAAAATAATATTTGCCAAAGTGTAGATCCGTCAAAAGACTTAACAATTAAACCTCCAAAACTTAATGCACAAGCTCCAAAAAAAACTAAAAAAGGACCTGGTATTTTTGATAAAAAATTCATTAAATTTGTGATAGTAAATTTTGAGTTTCCATTTCATATAACTTAAATAAAGTCTCTGCATCAGATAAATTAATCTCTTTAAATTTTATTTTTGAACCAGGAGACATCTGTACCAATCGGTCATAATCGACACTAACCACAACTCCAATTTTTGGATATCCACCAATAGTACCATGATCTGAAAGCATTATAATTGGATTTCCGTCTGCCGGTACTTGGATTACACCTTTAATCAAACCCTCTGATTTTATGTTAGTATTCACAATATTATCAATTTTAGGTCCCTCTAGTCTCATACCCATTCTGTCTGAAAGTTTAGATACTGTGAATTCCTTTTCATAAAATATTTTTTTACCTTCTTCAGAAAAGTAATCAAAATTAGTGCCTTTGATCACCCTTATGTTTTCTATTTTGGTATTAATGTAATTAGTTTTTTTAATATCCTTATTTGAATTTATTTTTTTTAAATTAATTCTTTGACCTACATCTAATTTTTTTCCATCATTAGATCCAATATTTGCTTTCGTATTTATAGAACAACTATTCCATTGAAATTTTAAATCGAACTCTCCACCTAACGCTAAATATCCATAAACTGATTTATTTGTAGATATGATATTTATCTCATCTCCATTTTCAATTTGATAACTTTCGTAACATTTACCCTCAATTTCAGTATCTTTTTTTTTAATTGAAAAAATTACATCTCCAGTGATGGCACAATTAATTTTTTCTCCGGAATATTTTATATGAGGACCTTGATATGCAAACTCTATCACTGCAGAGTCTAAATTATTATTAACAAGTTTATTTGCTATAAGATAATTTCTATTATCCATAGCACCACTAAATGGTATGCCAATATGATAAAGATGATCCCTGCCTTTATCTTGAAAGGTAGTATTAATTCCAGGTCTAATTATTTCTAAATAATTGCTACTCATTATAATTTTTATACTGATCTAAAGTAATTTCCTTGAAAACTACTGTGTCTCCTGGATTAATTAGGTTTGGTTTGTCTTCTTTTGAACTATCAAAAATATCCAAAGGCGTATTTCCCAAAATATTCCATCCGCCTGGACTTTCGAATGTATAAATATTTGCAAATTGCTCAGTTAACGCAACAGATCCCTTGGGCACTTTTACTCTTGGAGTTTCCAAACGTTGAGCTCTCATATTCTCATCTAAATCACCAAGAAAAGGCATACCAGCAATAAACCCTGTCATGTAACAAAAATATTCCTTATTTAAAAAATTCTCTAGAATTTTTTCTCTACTTAATTTTAATATTTTTTCCAATCTTTTAATGTCCATAGAGAAATTTTCATGACAACAAACTGGTATTTCTAATTTTTTAGAATTTATATTTATTGAGTCTTCAGCATTTATATTTTCAACATAATTTTTTACTTCTTTAAAATTTATTTTTTTTAGATCATAAGAAATAATTAATTTATTATAAGAAGGAGTTAAATTATTTATCCCTTCAAATTTTTTTTCTTTAATAGTTTTAAAATATTTTATAACTTGTGAATTAATTGATTTATTTACTTCATTACCAAAATCACAGTACAAAGCTGCATCACCAAGATTTGATATATTTTTTATCATGACATGTTATACTTAACATTAGAGACTATGGAAATTAATATAAATTGCGATTTAGGTGAAAAATCAAAACATCATTCAAATAAGTATGATCCAGATTTACTAGAAATAGTTAATTCTGCAAATGTCGCATGTGGTTATCATGCAGGTGATAATGAATCTATGAGTCAAGTAGTACAAATTTCAAAAAAAAATGGTGTTAGTATTGGGGCGCACCCCTCATTTAACGATCCTGAAAATTTTGGAAGAAAAAGAATTAATCTTCCACCTTCCGAAGTAAGACAGTTGATTATTGATCAATATGAAATTCTTCAAAAAATTGCCCAAGATCATGGAGAAAATGTTACTCATATAAAACCACACGGTGCATTAAACAATATGGCTTGTGAGGATATAAATTTAGCTACTACTTTAGCAAAAGCCATAAATGAAATTAATAAAGATTTAATTTATTTGGTTCCAACAGGATCTAAAATGGAAGAAGCAGCAAAAAAACTTAACATGCGTATAGCTTGTGAAATTTTTGCAGATAGAAATTATGAGGATGATGGTAATTTGGTTTCTAGAAAAAAACCACACGCTCTTATTACTGATCCAGAAGAGGCTAAAAAACACGTATTAAATATGGTTAAAAATCAGTCACTTAATTGTCACAGTGGAAAGCAGATACCTTGTGAAATAGACTCTGTGTGCATACATGGGGATAATGAAAGTTCATTGTCTACAGCAAAATCAGTTAGAGAAAATTTAATAGAAAATGGGCTGCAATTAAAACCTTTGAATAAAATGGAGAAATTTAAAAATGATTAAAAAACTATTTATAATTGTTTGTTTAACATTATTTGCCACAAACTCATTTTCAGCAGGATCAGATCCTAAACCTGCAAAAGTAAAAACAGATTATGCAAAAGCAGTTGAGTCTATAAAGTGGGCAAAAAAATATGAAGCAAAAGGTAAGCTTGAAAAAGCAAAAAAAAGATACGCTAAAGCTCAAAAACTACTTTTAAAATCAAATTCGAAGAAACCTAATCAAGCTGATACTTTAAATTATTTGGGTTTCACTACAAGAAAACTTGGTGATTATGAAAATGGTGAAAAATATTACTTACAAGGTTTGGAAATTGAACCTAACCATGTAGGTATTAACGAATATTTAGGTGAACTGTATGTTGCAACAAACAGATTAAACTTAGCAAAAGAAAGATTAAAAATACTAGAAAACTGTAATTGTAAAGAATATACACAGTTAAAAGAAGTTATTGAAGGTACTAAAAAATCTAAATATTAATTTTAATACTTAAAATATAAAACAAGCTGGTGATTAATTCGCCAGCTTAAAAATAGTATTTATTGAAAAATTCATAAATTGAAATAATATTAACTCATCTTGATTGAAGAACTCATAATTTTAACCAATATAATTTTTATAACAATTATATTAACAGCTGATAACGCTGTAATTGTTGGATCTATCGCTTCAAATTTTGTTCCAAAAAACAGGAAACAAATTATTCTTTGGGGTGTAATTGGAGCATTTGTTTTTAAAATATTTTTTGCTGTATTTGCTACTTTTTTATTTGAATTTTATTTTATAAAGATTTTAGGTGGTTTGTTGTTAATTTGGATTGTAAATGATTTAAGAAAAGATTTATTAGACATTAAAAAAGTAAAACCTGCTTCGAAAAAAGGGAAAGAACCTTCATACATTAGCAGCATTGGAAAAGTTTTGTTTGCAGACATCATGATTAGTTTTGACAATGTGATTGGTGTAGTTGCAGCTGCAAAAGGATATTTTGGATTTATGATATTTGGACTTATGTTATCAGTTGTTTTGACTGGTGCTTTAGCAACATATATGGCTAATTATATACAAAGACATATTTGGATAGCATATGTTGGTTTAGTATTTATTTTGATTGTTGGTCTTCAACTGGTGATTGGTGGATTGGTGGATCTTGAAATATTAAATATTAATGAAGAATTTAAAAAATACTTTTAATTAAAAAGAATTTTTTTTATTAGGAAATTTAATTTTTCTTACTTCTTTTGAATAATTTGAAACAGCTTTAGAAATATTATTTCTTATATTGGCATATTTTTTTACAAACTTATAATTCGTTGGATTTAAGCCAATTAAATCATCAAAAACTAATATTTGACCATCACAATATTTAGAAGCTCCGATACCAATAGTTAGTATATTTAAATTTTGTGTGACAAACTTTGCCAAAGAAGTTTCAACACATTCTAAAACAATTGAAAACACTCCAGCTTTTTCTAATAATTGTGAGTCTCTAATAATATTGTCTCTCTCTAATTTTTTTTTACCCTTAAATTTAAAAGTTTTATCTGACTGAGGAAGCAAACCTAAATGACCCATAACTGGAATTCTGTTTTTAACTAAAGTATTGACTGTTTCGTAAATTTTTTTTCCACCTTCTAATTTTACTCCATCACATTTGGTTTTTTTCATTATCTTTTTTGCATTTTTCAAAGCTTCTTTTGGAGTTCGATACGTATTATGTGGCATGTCAACAATCATTAAACTTTTTTTTATACCCATTCTGACACTTTTAGAGTGTTCAATCATGGCACTCAAAGTTACTTCTCTTGTAGATTTATAATTGTATAAAACCGAACCAAGAGAATCTCCTACGAGAATAATATCGCAATGATTATCTAAAATTGATGCTACATTTTTTGAATAAGCAGTTAAGCTTACAATTTTTTGTTTATTTTTTTTTTTAATTAAATCTAAAATTTTTTTTTTCATCGACCTACCAAGAGCCGGTATTTTCCATTGAGACCCAGGGTTCTTTAGGTTCTAGATTTCCCTCTTGAAGAATTTCAATCGAAATTTTGTCTGGTGATCTAACAAAAGCCATATGACCATCTCTTGGTGGCCTATTAATCGTGTAGCCCATATCAATTAATCTTTGGCATGTTTCGTAAATGTTATCTACTCTATAGGCAAGATGACCAAAATTTCTTGAACCTTCTCCAAGCTTATCACCATCCCAATTATAAGTTAGTTCTATTTCTGCTTTTTCATCATTAGGGGCTGCAAGAAAAATTAAAGTATATCTTCCTTTTTCATTTTCCATTCTTCTTGTTTCTTTTAAACCAAGTCCTTGGCAGAAAAATCTTAGCGACTCATCTACGTCTTTAATTCTAATCATTGTGTGTAAATATTTCATAGGTTTATTAATACTACCTAATAAGTTAAATTCAATGAGATTAAAATATTATAATTTAATTTTTTTTACAAAGGCTCCTGTTACAAAACCTAGAATTAATCCTAAATTATTAAAAATAAAGTCTTCAATTTCTGCAAATCTATTTACATAGGGTTGTATTATTTCAATAAGACCACTGTAAAATGAAAGAAAAATTAATATTAAAATATAGTTCTCTGGTTTTCGTAGACCCAAACATATTGTTAAAAACGAATAGGCTAACAAATGATGAAGCTTATCCTCACCTGGAAAGCTTGCTTGTTGTTTTAGCGGATATAAAGATAGAAAAGTAATTATGGTTAAAATAATTGCAGTATAAATTTTCCAATTTTCATAAAAAAAAAACAAAGTTTTTTTTAACATTTATTCTAACTCTATAGTGCTTGGTGGTTTTGAGGTAACGTCATACACTACCCTATTTATACCCCTTATACTGTTAACTATTTGATTTGATATAGTTTGAATAAACGACTTTTTAAATTCATAATAATCAGCTGTCATTCCATCTTCAGATGTAATTGCTCTTAATAAACATAAATATTCATAAGTTCGATTGTCTCCCATAACACCCACGGTTTTAACTGGTAGCAATGCTGCATATGCTTGCCAAATCTTATGGTAAATACCGTGATCTTTTAAGGCTTGAATAAAATAATAATCAGCTTCTTTTAAAATTTTAATTTTTTCATTAGTTATAATACCCGGCATTCGAATTGCTAAGCCAGGTCCGGGAAAAGGGTGTCTTGAAATAATTTCATTACTTAAATTTAACTCTAATCCTAATTTTCTTACCTCATCCTTAAATAAGAATTTTAGTGGTTCTACTAATTTTAAATTCATTTTTTTTGGTAGGCCACCAACATTATGATGTGACTTAATTTTAGAAGTTTGACTACCAGTAACAGATTTACTCTCAATTAAGTCTGGATAGAGAGTTCCTTGAGCTAAGAATTTAACATTTCTGATTTTCTTAGCATACCGCTCAAATATTTTGATAAATAAATTACCAATTATTTTTCTTTTTTTCTCTGGATCAGAAACATTTTTTAATTTTTTTAGGAATTCCTTTTCAGCATTTACATAAATTAAATTCATTTTTAAACGCTTCTTAAAAGTTTGAACTACTTGGACTTCCTCATTTTTTCTTAAAAGGCCAGTGTTTACAAAAATGCAATAAAGTTTTTTACCAATAGCTTTATTCAGTAATTGAGCAACTACACTACTATCAACACCTCCTGATAATGCACAAATAACTTTGTTATTTCCAACTTGAATTCTGACATCTTTTATAAGCTGATTTTTTTGATCCTTAGAGGACCAATTTCTTTTAATTTTACAAATTAAAAAAATAAAATTACTTATTAATTTTTTTCCATTCTCTGTATGAGTTACCTCTGGGTGGAATTGTACTCCATAATATTTTTTTATTTTATTTTCAGCAATTGCAAATTTTGAATTAGTGCTTGATGCAACAACTTTAAAATTCTTAGGCAGTTTTGAAACTTGATCAGCATGGCTCATCCAAACTTGTTTGGATTTTTTATTTCCAAAAAAATTTGTTGTTAAAAGACTGTTATTCTTTTTATAAACATTAGCTAAACCAAATTCTCTATGTTTTGATTGTTTTACTCTTCCACCATTAAGTTTTGATAAAATTTGGTGCCCAAAACATATTCCAAGAACTGGTATATCAAGTTGTAAAATTTTTTTATCAAATGAATATTTGTTTATTTGATAAACATTTAAAGGACCTCCAGATAACACTATCCCTTTAATACTTTGATTTATGTCTTTTAATTTTATTTTTTTGTGGCTAACTATTTCTGAAAATACACCTAATTCTCTTACTCTTCTTGCAATTAATTGAGTAAATTGTGAACCAAAATCTATTATTAAGATTTTATTAAGATTTTGATCAAGACTCATTATTTTCAGGTTCTATATTTTTTAATGACTCTTGAATATCTTTGTTTTCATCACATAAATCTTTACAAACTCTTACAAACTTATCTGAAAGATCTTTGACTTTTTCATAATTAGATTTTTCTAAAGCAATTATCATTAACATTAATAAAGCTTCTTCATTGTCAGGCTCAATTAAAAGTGTTGTCTCTAAATTGTATTCTTCTTTTCTTTGATTTTCTTCTTGGTTATAGATTTTTGCTAAATATAAATATGAGTTTGCATCTTTTGGATTAAAAACAATATTTCTCTCAAATAAAAAACGTGCATCTTCATATTTTTCTTTTTTAAACAATTCTAAAGCTTCATTAAAAAAATTTTCTTTACTAAAAGACGTACTGTTAAAAGAAGCTATTAAAACTATTAATCCTATTAATTTGAAAAATTTGCTCATTAATATTTACTATCTTTTTTTACCACATCTACATTATGAACCATACTTTCATAAAATCCAGCTTTTGTAATTTTCACAAATTGTGGTTTATTTCTTAATTTAATGATTGTTTTTGATCCAAGATAACCCATAGAAGATTTCAATCCACCAATTAATTTATAAATAATACTATCAACATCGCCTTTATATTTTACAAAACCTTCAACTCCTTCAGGCACATATTTTGAGGAGTCTTTTTGTTTTTTTTGAAAGTATCTATCAGCTGACCCTTTGTTCATAGCTCCTACAGATCCCATGCCTCTAAAACTTTTGAAAAGCTGTCCATTTTTTTTAATTAATTTACCTGGGGTTTCGTTTGTACCTGCAAATAACGAACCAATCATTACAGCATCTGCTCCTGCAGCAAAAGCCTTTGCTAAATCACCAGAATATTTTATTCCCCCATCTGAAATTATTTTAACATTTTTATTCTTTATACTACTTCTTACAGCTAATATTGCGCTTAATTGAGGAACTCCTATGCCAGCAACTAATCTGGTTGTACAAATAGATCCTGGCCCTATACCAATTTTAATTATATCTACTCCTAACTTTATAAGGAATTTTGCAGCTTCTGGTGTAGCGATATTGCCTGCACATAAAGCAATTTTGTTGTTTTTTATTTTTTTTATATATCTGATTATTTCCGCAACTTTCTTTGTATGGCCGTGTGCTGTGTCTACTACCATTAAATCTACACCTTCTTTAATTATTTCTTTAGCCCTGATAAATTCATTTGGTGCTGCACCTACAGCTGCTCCAACAATTAGTTTTTGTTTTTTTACTTTTTTTATCTCTGATACTTGTTTTTTTATATCAAGGTTTCTATGAATTACTCCAATACCCCCAGCTTTAGCTATAGCTATTGCCATTCTGCTCTCTGTGACTGTATCCATTGCAGATGATAATAGTGGAATTTTAAGCTTCAAATGCTTTGTTAAAGATACACTAGTGTCTGCATCAGAAGGTAATATTTCTGAATACTTTGGAGCTAATGTAACATCATCAAAGGTAAGTGCTTCTTTTATGGGAACCATAATCTTTTATATACGATTCCTTTTAAATTAAAAGTCTCTATCGGATTTTTCTACAAATTATAAAACTCTCTTTTGAATCTTTTCTGCTAGATTTTGGTTTAAAAACCTTAACTTCTTTAAAATATTTTTTTCCTTCTGCGACGATTTCGTTAAATGTTCCTCCCATGAAAATTTTTGAAATAAAATATCCATTTTCTTTCATTAAATCTTTTGCAAAAAACATTGCCTCTTTGCACAGTTCCCCAGTTTGGATTGAGTCTATATTTTTAATACCAGTTGTATCTACGGCCATATCAGACATTACGACATCAACTTTACCGTTTATATATTTTATAATTTCTTCTTGGGTTTTTTCTTCAGTAAAATCTCCTTGAATTTGAACACTATTACCTATGGGCTCCATTTTTTTTAAATCTATCGATATTAATTTTCCGCTTTTAGCTGCTTTAAGAGCATATTGCGACCAGCTTCCTGGAGCTGCACCAATATCAATTACTGATAATCCACCTTTAAAAATTTTAAATTTTTCATCAATTTCAATTAATTTGTAAGCTGATCTAGCACGATACCCATCTACTTTAGATTGTCTTACATAGATATCCCTACGCTGCTTATTAACCCAGTTCTTGGATATTTTATTTTTTTTCAATTAATTATTAAATCTTAAACTTTTATTCAAAATTTTACCTGTAAGAGTTTGAATATCTATCTTAATACTCTTGTTTAGTCTCATATCTTCGTTATCTTTCCAGATACCAGCAGCTAAATGCATAATTCCAATTTTATAATTAGGCAAATAAGGCTCTACCCATGTATCTTTATCCTCATCAAACTTTGGCAAAAGATTACTAGTGATCCAATTACAGTTTAATGGAAGGAATTCAGTTTCGACATTGTCAACATACACAGACATATTCATCGCTAATTGTTCAGAGCCAAATATTTCTCCACCTTTCAGTGTTTGCTTTAAGTTTTCCTGCCATGAATTCCAGCAGGTTGAACTTTTTTCTAAAGAAAAAACACCAATATTGATATGAGGAGCAAAAGCTAACTTTCTAGCTTTTTCTAAATTAATATTAGATTTTATTGCATGTTTAAAATTTTGAGATTTAATAATTGCTAGTTTTCCAAAAACCCAATTCACTCTAGAAGTAATCTTGTAACCTGGTCCGATAGTTTGTGTAATTCCTAATTTACCATTATCACACGCTTTAAAATAGAGCTCAACAGATTGCCAATCATTGACCCAAGCATCACAATCAATCCATAAATATTTTTCATAGTTTGGAAAGTATTTGGGTAAAAAAGCCCTTGATACTTGGCTCTTTAACCATTCACGCCCTTTAATTTTACTATCTGGAACTTTTATATCCCACTCTGCTGGTTTTATTTCATCTACTTTTGATGATAATTCAATCTTTTGATCCTCTGATAAACCAGCATCCAAAATACATATTGCAACTTCAGAGCTCTCTTTAAATCTTTTAATAGAGTCTATTAACTCATTTAATAAAGGGAAATAATTTGAATCAGCTAATGATACAATGACATTTTTTTTCATCACAAAATATCTTCAAGATCATCATCTTCATCTTTATAATTCTGATCCTCGTTTTGTTTTTTTAACTTTTGATAATGAAAAAAACTGATTGGAAGCATACCTAGGTATATGATTGCACTAATAGATATTACATTAAATGGATAAATAAGTAATAAACCAAAAAATAAGACTATTCCGAATAATAGAAAAATAGTTGTTTTTCTTTGGATAACGATTTTTTTGAATGAATAACTTGGAAATTTACTGATCAGTAATAGAGATGTTGCAATAAAAAAAACTGGAACAACAATGTCATAATTTATATTTATAAAATCGAAGCTTGTAAGGCTGAAAATTAATGGGGTTAGAACTAATATACCTCCTGCTGGAGATGGAACCCCTTCAAAAAAATTATCTCTCCAGGAAGGTGCTTGACCTGTATTTACATTGAAACGAGCCAAACGTAATGCAACACAAATTACATATATTAAACACAACAACCATCCAAATCTTCCTAATGTATTTAGTTTCCAGAAATACATAATAAATGCTGGGGCTACTCCAAAACTTATCATATCTGTTAAAGAGTCTAGCTCCTTACCAACTTTTGATGTCCCTTTAATTAATCTTGCTATTCTTCCATCTAATCCATCAATAAGTGCAGCAAACATAATTGCTATAATTGCAAATTCAAATTTTCCATCCAATGCAAACCTGATTGATGATAGACCTATACAAACCCCGATAAGAGTTAGCATGTTAGGTAAAATTACTCTTGCGTTAGTTTTTTTATCTGTAACAATTTTTAAATTGTTTTTTGGTTGTTCCATAATTTAATTTTTAGCCAGCAGAGTTTCTCCTGAAATTGCTGTTTGACCAACTTTAACTAATGGTTCATAATTTTCATAATAAACGTCTGCTCTACTACCAAATCTAATCATCCCAATTCTATCACCTTGATTTAATTCCTGATTTTTATTTGTTTCGCAAACTATTCTTCTTGCAACTAATCCTGCAATTTGAACGACTACAATATCATTCCCATGCTTATCTTTAATTTTATAATAATTTCTCTCATTGTCTTCACTTGCTTTATCTAAAGATGCATTTAAAAATTTACCTGGTTTATATAAAATATCTTCAACAATTCCTGAGCAAGGAGTTCTGTTTACATGACAATCAAAGACGTTCATAAAAATACTTATTTTTTTAAATTTTTTATTTTCTAGTCCAAGTTCTTTTGGGCCATCTACCTCTTCAACTTTAATCACTTCTCCATCAGCAGGACTTACTAGGTAACTATCATCTCCTATAATTGTTCTCTCTGGATCTCTAAAAAAATAATAAACCCAGACACTTAGTAAAATTCCTATTAATCCTAAAAAATTATTAATAATTAGAAAAATGATAGTTATGAATACAGCTATGACTATAAACTTGTATCCTTCTGTGTGAATCTTTGGAAATATCTTGCTAAACATATTCTTCTATTTGCTAATTTTCGATTAATATGTATATAAAATGATCAAATTCAATTAATAAGATAATTTTTATTTAATGAGCAAAATCAAGGTAAAAAACCCAGTTGTAGAGCTGGATGGTGATGAAATGACTCGTATTATATGGGAGTTCATCAAAAATAAATTAATCCTTCCATATTTAGATCTTGGTATTGAATATTACGATTTAGGCATGAAAAGCAGAGATAATACCGATGATCAGATTACGGTCGATTCTGCTAATGCTATTAAAAAAATTGGTGTTGGAATTAAGTGTGCAACGATCACACCTGATGAAGCGAGAGTAGAGGAATTTGATTTAAAAAAAATGTGGAGATCTCCTAACGGAACGATAAGAAATATAATTGGAGGAACAGTATTTAGAGAACCAATTATTTGTAAAAATATTCCAAAACTTGTCCCTTCTTGGACTGATCCAGTGATTATTGGAAGACATGCATTTGGTGACCAATATAGAGCAACTGATTTTAAAGTTCCTGGAAGAGGAAAAATGGAAGTGAAGTGGACATCTGAAGATGGAAAAGATGAAATTAAATATGAAGTATTTAATTTTACAGGCCCTGGTGTGGCTTTATCAATGTACAATTTAGATAAGTCTATTGAAGACTTTGCAAGATCTTGTTTCAGTTATGGGTTAATTAAAAAATGGCCTGTTTACATGTCTACTAAAAATACAATTCTAAAACAATACGATGGAAGATTTAAAGATATTTTCCAAGAAATTTTCGACAAAGAATATAAAATCGAATTTGAAAAAAATAATTTAACTTACGAACATAGATTAATTGATGACATGGTTGCATGTGCAATGAAATGGAGTGGAAAATATATTTGGGCTTGCAAAAATTATGATGGAGATGTGCAATCAGATACTATGGCACAAGGTTATGGATCTTTAGGATTAATGACAAGTACATTATTAACTCCAGATGGAAAGGTAATGGAGGCAGAGGCTGCACACGGTACAGTAACTAGACATTATAGAATGTATCAACAAGGAAAAGAAACTTCAACCAACCCAATCGCATCAATTTTTGCTTGGACTAGGGGATTAGCTCATAGAGGTAAATTAGATGGCAATGAAGGACTGATCAAATTTGCACAAACTTTAGAAAAAGTTTGTATCGAATGTGTGGAAAGCGGATCAATGACAAAAGATTTAGCAATTCTTGTTGGTCCAAATAGTAAATTCTTAACCACAAATCAATTTTTAGATGAAATTGATGGAAATTTAAAAAAGAAATTAAATTAAACTCTTAAGCTTTTCAAAAGCTTCTTCAATTTTTGATTGATCCTGTCCACCAGCTTGAGCAAAGTCTTTTCTTCCACCACCCCCTTTACCACCAATTATTTCAGATCCAACTTTTACAAATTTAACTGCATCAAATTTGCTTGTTAATTTATCCGTTACTCCAACAGCTAATCCAACTTTGTCATCTTTATTAGCAAACACAACCACAATACCTTCGCCTAAATCTTTTTTACCTTTGTCTACAAGTTTTCTTAATTCTTTTGGAGGTAATCCATCTATTTTTTGGAGTCTTAACTTAACTCCATTAATTTCTTCGTCTTTAGTAATATTTTTTGATTTGTCCTCTAAAATTGCATTTACTGAAATAGTCTCTAATTGTTTAGTTAAATTTTTGATTAAAGTTTTTTGGTCAGTTTCTTCTAAACTTGGTTTTCCTCCTAATTTAATAATTTGCTGATTTAAATCTTTAATTGTTTCCTCATCTTTTTCTGCAGATAGGTTTGATAATTTTTCTTTATTTTTTAAATATTCCTCTAATTGCTTGTCTCTTAAAGCCTCAATTCTTCTAACCCCTGCAGCAATTGAGGACTGACTGACAATCTTAAATTTACCAATATCTCCAGTGTTTTTGACGTGAGTTCCACCACACAACTCTGTTGAAAAATACTTTCCATTCTCGTCTCCCATTGAAAGAACCCTTACTTCATCCCCGTATTTTTCCCCAAATAACGCTAGAGCACCATTTTCAACAGCCTCATCAGGTGTCATTAATCTAGTTTTTACATTAGATTTTTTTGAAACCATTGTGTTCACAAACTCTTCTATTTTATCAATTTCTTCATTCAAAATTGGCTTCATATGGCTAAAATCAAATCTTAATCTGCTTGGCTCTACTAAAGATCCTTTTTGTGTTACATGAGTACCTAGAACTCTTCGTAAAGATTCATGTAGTAAATGGGTTGCTGAATGATAAGCACGAGTATTATCTCTTCTTTCTACATCAATTTTTAACTCTACACTTTCTTGTGGTTTTATAGATCCACTCTTAACCTTTCCATAATGAACAAATAAATCTCCTAGTTTTTTTTGGACATCGGTTACTTCAAACTTAAAATCGTTTGATACTATTTCACCAGTATCACCAACTTGTCCACCAGACTCGCCATAGAAAGGAGTTTGATTTACTATAATCATTCCCTCATCATTTTCTTTTAACTGATCTACCTCTTTGTTGTCTTTTAAAAGAGATAACACGACACCCTCAGCTTGATTTGTTTCGTATCCTAAAAATTCAGTTGGCTCAATTTTATCTTTAATTCCAAACCAGATATCTTCAACCGCTGCATCACCAGAACCTTTCCAATTTTTTTTAGCAAGTTCTCTACTTTCCTTCATCAGCGATTGAAACTTTTCAGTATCAATTGACATAGATTTATTTCTTAAAATATCTTCGGTAAGATCTAATGGAAAACCATAAGTATCATATAATTTAAAAGCTACTTCACCTGGCAACACTTTATCTATTTTAGATATTTCATTATTTAAAATTTTTATTCCTCTGTCTAATAGAACTAAGAATTTTTCTTCTTCCATTTTTAAAGTTTCTTTAATTAAAGATTCAGCTCTAACTAATTCTGGATAGTTTCCTGACATTTCATTTTTAAGTGTATCAAACAAATTGTAAAAAACTGGTTCCTTAGATCCAAGTAAATGAGAATGTCTCATCCCTCTTCTCATAATTCTTCGAAGAACATATCCTCTTCCTTCATTTGAAGGTAAAACTCCCTCAGCTATTAAAAACGAACTTGCTCTTAAGTGATCAGCTATTACTCTAAAACTTGCTAAATTAGATTTATCTGATTTAACTTTTGTAATTTCAGATGCAGAACCAATTATTTTTTTAAAATGATCTGTTTCATAGTTATCATGTGAACCTTGCAATAAAGCTGCAATTCTCTCTAATCCCATTCCAGTATCAACTGACGGTTTTGGAAGATTAATTCTTTTATCTTTAGTAACTTGTTCAAACTGCATAAAGACCAAATTCCAAATTTCTATAAATCTATCTCCATCCTCATCTTTAGAACCAGGTAAACCTCCTTTTAAATGATCTCCGTGGTCAAAAAAGATTTCTGAGCAAGGGCCACATGGACCTGTCTCGCCCATTGACCAAAAATTATCTGACGTTGCTATTCTTATAATTCTATCATCGCTAAAACCCGCTATTTTCTTCCAAAAATTGAAGGCCTCATCATCCTCATGAAATACAGTTACATAAAGCCTTTTTTTATCTATTCCAAAATCTTTGGTTATTAAATCCCATGCATAATGAATTGCTTGCTCTTTAAAATAATCACCGAAAGAAAAGTTTCCTAACATCTCAAAAAAAGTATGGTGTCTTGGTGTGTAACCAACATTTTCTAAATCGTTATGCTTACCACCTGCCCTTACACATTTTTGTGATGTTGTGGCTCTCACATAATCTCTTTTTTCTAATCCAGTAAATACATTCTTAAACTGAACCATTCCAGAGTTGGCAAACATTAATGTGGGATCATTATTTGGAACTAAATTACTAGATTCCACAATCTTGTGATCGTTTTTTTCAAAATACTTTAAAAAGGTATTTCTTATTTCATTGAGTGTTTTGTCTGCCATATTTTTAAAATACAGCTTTTTTATTCTATGTCTAGATATCGAAGGGAAAAAAGGCGCTTAAATTAAGCGCCTTTTATTAATAAAGATGACCTATTAATTCTTTTTAGATGGAGGAGTAGCTTCTGCTTTATCAGCCTCTTCTTTTTCAGCTACTTTCTTTTCTTTTTCCAATTTTTCAGGATCAATTGGATTTCCTTCTATTTTCTTAGAAATCACACCAGCTTTCTCTCTAATTGCCATTTCAATTTCTGCAGCAACTTTAGGATTTTGAGCTAGATAAGTCTTGGCATTTTCTCTACCTTGACCAATCTTCTCACCTTTATAAGCATACCATGCACCTGATTTTTCAATAATATCTGCTTTAGAACCAAGATCGACTAGTTCACCCATCTTGCTAATTCCTCTTCCATACATCAAGTCAAATTCAACAACTTTAAATGGTGGTGCTACTTTGTTCTTAACTACTTTCACTCTTGTAGAGTTACCAATAATTTCATCTTTATCTTTGATGGCACCAATTCTTCTAATATCCATTCTTACAGATGAGTAAAACTTAAGTGCATTACCCCCTGATGTAGTTTCTGGACTTCCAAACATAACTCCAATTTTCATTCTGATTTGGTTAATGAAAATCATCATTGTATTTGTATTTGAAATTGAACCTGTTAATTTTCTTAAAGCCTGACTCATTAATCTCGATTGAAGACCAACATGATGATCTCCCATCTCTCCTTCAATTTCAGCTTTTGGAGTTAAAGCTGCAACAGAGTCGATAACGATTACTGAAATAGAGCCTGATTTTACTAGTGTATCAGCGATTTCTAATGCTTGTTCACCAGTATCTGGCTGTGAAATTAAAAGTTCTTCTGTATTTACTCCTAATTTTTTTGCATAAACTGGATCTAATGCATGCTCTGCATCAACAAATGCGCAAATGCCTCCAGCTTTTTGAGCTTCAGCAACAACTTGTAATGCTAATGTTGTTTTTCCAGATGACTCTGGTCCATAAACTTCAATAATTCTTCCTTTTGGTAATCCACCTATACCTAAAGCTAAATCAAGACTTAAAGAACCTGTTGAAACAGACTCGATATCCATCGCTCTTTTTTCTCCAAGCTTCATTACAGAGCCTTTTCCAAAATTATCTGTAATTTGAGCTATCGCAGCGTCCAACGCTTTGTTCTTTTCTTTAACATCCATTTCTTGATCTTTAGTAGATTTAACTACTTTTAGGTTATTTTTCGTCATTTTTTGCCTCTTTTTTTAAATTTTTTAATACTCGAATCATGAAATAAATGTACACATTTTGTTCTCATTGGCAATATATTTATTTTCAGGCTCAAAAAATCAAATATTTACTTCAGTTTTAGATATTGGCTATTTAACAAGCCTACTGCTTTAAGCAGATTATATTGAGCCATTAGATAGTTTTTCTCAGAACTTGCTAAAGAAATTTGAGCAGAAAGCAATAAGGCATTTGATTGAATAACATCTAAAGTGGTTCTAGAACCTCTTTCGTACTCTGCAGCAATTCCTTCATTAGCTATTTCAGCAGCATTTACTTGAACTCTAACTGAATTTAAAAAACTTTCTGAAGACTCTAAACTAGACCATGCACTTGCTACATTGGTTTCATTGGTTCTTACAGCATCATCTAAAAGTAATCTTTTTCTAGTAGTTAAATTTGAATTTTTATTAATAGTTGATCTTTTTTTTCCTCCTGAATAAAAAGGCCAACTAATTTCTGCTTTTAATATATCTTTTTCTCTCTCATCATAAGTAGAACTAAGGTCTTCTGTATAAGATCTTTCTAAAGATAAAGAAGCAGTTGGTTTTAGATCTGACTCTGAAATTGCTAATTCTTTTTCTGCTTTTGCTAAATCAAATTTTGCTATTTGAATATCAGGGTTATTTTGTTTTGAAAGATTAATTGCCTCGTTTAAAGTACTTGGAATACTAACTATCGCATTTGAATTTTTTTGTAATTGATTTGGATCGCTGATTTTACCAATTATATTCTCATAATTAAGTTTACTGATTAATAAGTCACTTTTTGCTTTAGCAAATTGTGCTTGAGCACCTGCAAGTGATGATTCAGATTGTGCTAAATCAGTATTTGTAATTTGACCTCTGTCTCTTCTAATTTTATCATTTTCAACTTGTCTGATTAAAAGATTTAAATTTTTAGCGTTAATATCTAACTTTTCTCTAGCAAGAATTAAGTTTGTGAATGCATCAATTGCTTTATGTAAAATATCCTGTTCTTTTTTAACTAATTGTGCTTTTGCTAAATCTAAAGCAGTAATATTTTTTTGAAGTGTAAGATCTCTACCAAAATCTAACAATGTTTGTTCTAATTTAATTGAAGTAGTGAATGGATCTACATCAGTTACACTTGCATCACCTCCGCTTTGATTTGTAAGTTTATTCGTTTCTTCAATATTTTTTGATCCTTTCACAGTTATAGAAGGTTTATAATCAGCTTTTGCAATATTTACATCTTCCTCTGAAACTTTAATATTTTCTCTTTCAGCATTTAGTTGAATATTATTTTTATATGTTTGATTTAATGCATCAAGAAGCGTAACTGCGAAAGCATTACCAAAATATAATATTGATGCGATAACTATGATAAATATTTTTTTCATTTCGATTTATATACAGCAGTTTTAATTTGATGGTTACTGTTTAAATTTAAAATTATAGATGCGTATTTGGGCATATTTTTAAACATATTTTGTGTAATTCTCTGATAAGTTTGCATAAAGTTAATAACATCTCCTCTACTCATTATTTTATGACCACCCTTTTTCTTTGTTTTTAACCATAGTTTATGTTCCTGCTTTAATCTCCACTTCTGTAATAAACTAAAGTTTTTTGCCTTTAAGTAAATCATACAATTTAACTGAGAATATAGCTTTTTATATTTAGTCTTTAATTGCTGATTAACATATTTTCTCCAAACAAGTTTATGATCATTTGCCTTTTCCATAGAGTTTATAGATTTTTTTAATGTCTTGTTAGTTTCCGCTCTTGCTCCAACACACCATCCTTCAAAAATAATAACATCTGGTTTTTTATTAACTGTGTTCCATTTTTTTTTAGGAAATCTGTCATCAATTGCCTTATTAAAATTTGGTAATTTCATATTTTTAAATTTTTTTGCTTTAGATTTCTTAAAGAAATCTAACATCATATTTATATCATGAGTACCTGGAACACCTCTTGTTAATAACATTGGGTGTACTTTTTTTGATAAAGCTATTCTTTCCTTTCTAGTTTTATAAAAATCATCAATAGAAATCTTAAATACTTTTAATTTAAAATACTTTTCTAATATTATCTTTAGTATTGAACTTATTGTTGTTTTGCCTGTTCCTTGACCTCCAGCTAATCCAATAAAGTAAGGTTTTTTGTTATCTGCTTTTTTTACAATCCAAAAACATATTGGGATTAAAAAATTCTTAATCATCCCCTGTTTGTTACCAAACTTTTCAGTTGAAGTTTCTTGTGATTTAATAAATTTAAAACAATCTTTTTTAACTTTCTTAAAACACTCTTCAGATAATTTCATTGGAGTTTTATTTTTCTTGATCCATTGGATGATTTAGACCATCAAAGAAAGCTACTTCTTTTAAATCTTCTACTTTAACCTCGTCTACGCATCCCATATTAAATCCAGTCATAGTCGGTGCACTTCTAGGATTGTGATGAGTATAAATTCCACATTCAGTACAAAAGTAATGGTTAGCAACTTTAGTATGGTACTGATAAAGTTTTAATTTATCTTGTCCTTTAGTAACTTTAAAATCTTCGTTTTTAACCATACCCATTGTTGCATTTTTTCTTTTACAAATAGAACAGTTGCATCTTACAATTTTTGCTAATTCGTTAACCGTAGCATTTATTTCTGCTTCAATTGCTCCACAATGACAATTTAATTTCATATATCTCCTTTTTTATTTTAAAACACTTTTTGCTGCAATCTTATTTCCATCTAAATCACGAACATATCCATAATAATTTCCATCTTTTCTAACCCCAGGTGCCCCTTCATCTGTTGCACCTTTTGAGATTGCAATTTCGTAAAATTTTTCAACTGCTTCTTTATTATCTGCTAATAAAGTTATTTGGGTTCCATTACCAAACGTTGCATCTTTTCCATTTACAGGGTGTGTTACATAAAATTGAACTTTCTCTGGATCACTTGAATGAGCGTAACCAAGATATTTTTTTGTTTTCAAAACTCTTTTTAATTTCAAAGGTTCAAAGACAGCATCATAAAAATCACCTGATTTTTCATGATCATCAGAACCAACCATTACAAAATCTAAAATATTCATAATTTATTTTTATTTATTTATTATATACCTCATAAACTTTTTCTCTTTCACTTTTGTTCATTCCTTTGGTTTCTTCTATAAACTTATTTCTTAATTCTCTTGTTTTTAATATGAAGAAACAAACGGTATCTTTGCCATGGTAAACTGCTTTTAATTCATCATCTATTTCGTTTAACTCTTCTGGAATATCAGCTTTAATACAAATCATAATTTTCCTTTTTAAATCACTTTAAGACTACTTATTGTAAAAGTTATCCACATGTCCACCAAATGTTGTTTTGTATGTTCACGTTTTGATTCACTTTTGATTCAGTTACAGACTCAAAATACAACCTCTTGAGTGTATTAAATAAATAGGCTATAAATTAGAACAAAACAAGAACATGAAGCTGACAATCCCTTATTATCTACATAAAGCAGGCGCTGGTTTTCCTTCCCCTGCTACTGATTATATCGAAGAAGATATTGATCTGAACATGCATTTAATAAAAAATGTTCCAGCAACTTTCATCATCAGAGTTCAAGGTAAATCAATGGTCGATGTTGGAATTAATGATGGTGATTTATTAGTTGTCGATAAAAGTTTAAAACCAAAAAACTTTTCAACAGTAATTGCTAATGTTCATGACGAGCTTGTAGTTAAAACTTTAGTTCAAGAAAGAGACAAAAAATTTTTAACTTCTGGATCTAAAGAGTTTTCAGACAGAATTTTAATTAACGAAGAACAAGATATTTTTATTTGGGGAGTTGTTACTTATGTCATCCATTCAACGTACTAAAAAAATAGCATTAATTGATTGTAATTCTTTTTATGTTTCTTGTGAAAGGTTATTTAATCCAAAAATAAGAAGAAAGCCTGTTGTCGTTTTATCTAATAATGATGGCTGTATCATTTCAAGATCAAATGAAGCAAAAGCTTTAGGGATTAAAATGGGTGAGCCTTACTTTAAAGCAAAAGATATTATTCTTAAAAACAAAGTTGAAGTATTTTCATCAAACTATTCTTTATACGGAGATTTATCGAGGAGAGTGATGCGAACTCTTAAAAGATTTAATTCAGAAATAGAGGTTTACTCGATTGATGAAGCATTTTTAGATTTATCAAACTTTCCTGATAGTGAAGTAGAAAAAGTTGGAAAAGAAATTAGAGAAACAGTTTTGCAATGGACTGGTATTCCAACTAGTATTGGAATAGCAAATACAAAAACATTAAGCAAAGTTGCAAATCATATCGCTAAGAAAAAACAATCAGGAGTTACAAGCTTAATTGGAATAGAAAATTTAGATCCTATTTTAGAAAAAGTTGAAATTAATGATGTTTGGGGTGTTGGTAGACAACTAACTAAGTTTTATCAAAAACATGGAATTTATAATGCTAAACAATTAAAAAATAAATCTAATACCTGGATCAAGAAAAGTTTAAATGTTCTAAGTTCAAGAACTGCAATGGAACTTAGAGGAGTTTCTTGTATTGGATTAGAGACAACTACTACTAAAAGAAAGAGCTGTGTGGTTTCAAGATCATTTGGAAAAAGAATTGAAACATTTCAGGAATTAAAAGAAGCAGTTGCAAATTATTGTTTAAATGCTTCAGAAAAAATTAGATCGGAATCTTTGGTTGCAAAAGCAATTACTGTATTTGTTAGAACAAGTCCTTTTCAAAGAAACTTTGGATATTATTCAAATGCAAAGACAGTTGATTTTCCAATTGCAACAAACAATAGTATTGAAACAGTTAAGACAGCAGTTTCAATATTAGAAAGTATTTTTAAAAACGGTTACCGTTATCAAAAAGCAGGTGTCATGCTAACAGGGTTATCTAATGCAAGTGATAAAACAAATTTATTTACATCTGAAAAAGATGAAAAGATAAATAGCTTAATGCGATCAATTGATAACACTAATCATCGATATGGAAGATCTACCTTGAGTGTTGCAAGTGCAGGCGTTCATAAGAAGTGGAATATGCGAAGACAGTATTCTTCTAAAATTGATACAGCTGATTTCTATTGTTTACCAACGATTAGAGCATAATAAAAAACTCTATAGCCCACCTGATGAAAATAAGAATTTAGCAACATCTTCAACACCAATTTGCTTTTTCATCTGGCAAAAAACATAAGGTAAGCCATTTCGGGCCTTTTTTACGTCTTCTTTCATGGTTTCAAGATTAACTTCTACATGAGGAGCTAAATCAGTCTTATTGATAATTAACAAGTCTGACTTTTGAATAGCAGGACCACCTTTTCTAGGGATATCTCCACCCATTCCAACATCAATAACATAAATAGATAGATCGACTAGTTCTGGACTAAAAGTTGCTGCTAAATTATCTCCACCAGATTCGATTAAAATCAAATCAAGATCAGGAAATTTTTTTTTCATATTTTCTACAGCAAGCATATTAATTGAAGCGTCTTCACGTATTGCAGTATGTGGACACCCTCCTGTTTCAACTCCTTTAATTCTCTCTAAAGGTAAAGCTTGGACTTTCATTAAAAATTCTGCATCTTCTTTTGTATAAATATCGTTTGATATTACAGCCATAGAAATTTTCTTTGACAAAAATTTACACAATTCAGCTGTTAAACTTGTCTTCCCTGCACCAACAGGTCCACCTATTCCAACTTTTAATGGTCCATTTATATTTTTCATGTCTTATAAATTCGTGTTTTCAAATTTTCATGCTTAATACTGTAGATATCACTATTAAAACAAATTCCACCTAAGTCTTCTAAATTTAAATTTTGATTTTCTTTTTCTATTTCTCTTATTAATTCGTAAGTTTTAATTATACAGTCCTGTCCAATTTTTTGCCCAATTGGTATATGTTTAATGCAAACATTTATTAGATTTGATACAAATGATTGTAGATAAGATACTATTGTTAAGTTAAGTGGTATATCAAAATGTTTAGCTGCTTTAGCAACTGCAATTGGATAAGCAGTATTTTCAAGAATTTTAAAATCCCAACTATCAGCTAACACTTTTCTAAAAGCATTACCCATTTCAATAGACTCTATCTTTCTTTCTTTGGATGGACAAAGAGATAAGGCCAGTTCATTTAACTCTTCTCCCTGATAGGTATACTTCATTAAAATTATATCATTTTTACCTGTTCCATATTTTAAGATACATTTTAAATAATCCAGAATATCTTCTTTTGACTTAATAAAATTATCATTAATCATTGCCTCTAAACCATGAGAATATGAAAAACTTCCAACAGGAAATGATGGTGAAAACCAAGTTTGAAGAATTTGTAAAAATTCTTTTAAATCTTTTTTACCTTTTATTTTAGTGTCTATGGCTATGGGTTCTACCAATTCCATATGCTCCTCCCTCTGGTTTAAAAGGTCTTAAAACTTTCTTAACCTTTCCTCCTAGTTTTAATATCATTTTTTTTATTACTTCATCATACTGAATAAAAATTCTATCTTTTTCAATTTGGCAAGGCATATGTCTATTTCCAATATGCCATATAAGTTGCATTAAATTTTTACCTTTTATTTCAAGTAAACTTTCTTTTTTGTTTTTTATTAAAATCAAGTTTCCACTTTGAAGCCTAAAGGCTTGATTTTCTGAAAGTGATTTTGTCTCTGGTAAATTGACTAAAAATTCAAAACCATTATCTGAAACAAGTTTTTTTCTTCTTAAAAATCTCTCGTCATAAGATAAAGATATGTGATCTTTTGCTTTATTTTTGGTTATTTTATTAACTATTAAAAAACAATTATCCATAAGCTAAAACATAAAATATCTTTGTGCCAAAGGAAGTTCTTTAGCCGGTTCACAAGTAATTATTTCACCATCAGCTTTTACCTCATAAGTCTCGGGATTTACCTCAATTTTTGGACACTTATTATTTAAAATCATATCTTTTTTAGAAATGGCTCTTGTGTTTTCTACAGGTAATAAGTCTTTTCTAATACTTGCATTTTTTAAAGAATTCTTTTCAAGAGCTAGTTTGCTTGTGAAAATTACTGAAGATTTCTCTAAAGAAGTTCCAAAAGATGAAAACATTGGTCTAGTGTATACAGGCTGTGGAGTTGGAATTGATGCATTTGGATCTCCCATTTGCGCACAAGCTATACTTCCACCTATTAATATCATCTCTGGTTTTGCACCAAAGAATGCTGGATCCCATAAAACTAAATCTGCACGTTTATTTTTTTCAACACTACCAATATGTTTTGAAATTCCATGAGCAATTGCTGGATTAATTGTATATTTTGCTAAATACCTTTTAACTCTAAAATTATCATTGTCACCTTTTTCCTCTGGTAAACTTCCTCTTTGAACTTTCATTTTATGTGCAGTTTGCCAAGTTCTAATGATAACTTCTCCAACTCTACCCATAGCCTGACTATCTGATGCAATAATTGAAAAAGCTCCCATGTCATGAAGAATATCTTCTGCTGCAATTGTTTCTCGTCTGATTCTACTTTCAGCAAATGCTACATCCTCTGGAATAGATTTATCGAGATGGTGACAAACCATCAGCATATCTAAATGTTCCTCTATTGTATTGACTGTATATGGTCTGGTGGGATTTGTTGAAGAAGGAATAACATATTCTTCTCCACAAACTTTAATTATATCTGGTGCATGTCCACCACCAGCACCCTCTGTGTGAAAAGCATGGATAGTTCTTTTATTAATTGCCTTTATTGTATTTTCTACAAATCCACTTTCATTAAGTGTATCTGTATGAATCATTACCTGTACATCATTTTTGTCAGCAATATTTAAACAATTATCAATTGTACCTGGAGTTGTTCCCCAATCCTCATGTAATTTAAGTGCAGAAGCTCCGGCTAGGATTTGTTCCTCAAGACCTTCCGGCAGGGAGGAATTTCCTTTTCCAGCAAAAGCTAAATTCATGGAAAAACCATCAGCAGATTGAATCATTCTTTGTATGTGCCATGGTCCAGGTGTACAAGTTGTTGCAAGTGTACCGTGAGCCGGTCCAGTTCCTCCTCCAAGCATGGTCGTAATACCTGAGTGCAAAGCATCATCAATTTGTTGGGGACATATATAATGAATATGGCTATCAAACCCACCAGCTGTTAAAATTTTTCCCTCACCTGCAATTATTTCTGTTCCTGGACCAATAATAATATTTACTTTAGATTGAGTATCTGGATTACCAGCTTTACCGATTTCAAATATTTTTCCATCTTTCAAACCAACATCAGCTTTATAAATTCCATTCACATCAACTATTAAAGCATTCGTAATAACTGTATCAGCAGCTCCTTTTTCTCTGCTGATTTGAGATTGACCCATCCCGTCTCTTATTACCTTTCCACCACCAAACTTAACTTCTTCACCATAAGTGGTTAGATCGTTTTCAACCTCAATAACTAAGTCAGTATCTGCGAGCCTTACTTTATCTCCTGTAGTAGGCCCATACATATCTGCATAAGCTGCTCTAGAAATTTTAGCCATTATAAATTACCCATAACTTTCTTATTGAACCCGTATATTTTTTTTAATCCATTAATTTCTATAAGCTCAACATCTTTAGATTGACCTGGCTCAAATCTTACAGCGGTTCCTGAAGGTATATTTAATCTCTTTCCATATGCTAATTCTCTATCAAAAACTAAATACTCATTTGTTTCAAAAAAATGATAGTGGCTTCCAACTTGCACAGGTCTATCTCCAGAATTAGAAATTTTAATTTTAGTAATTTTGGAGTTTTTATTTAGGTTAATTTCCTCTTTTTTTGTAATTACTTCGCCTGGCTTCATAATAATTATTACCTTATAGGTTTGTGCACAGTTACTAATTTAGTTCCATCTGGAAAAGTAGCTTCTACTTGAACTTCCTTCACCATATCTGGAATGCCGTCCATACAATCTTTTTTTTTAATAACGTGAGCTCCTGCTTCCATTAATTCTGCAACACTTTTACCTTCTCTAGCTCCCTCGACTACAAAATCTGTTATTATAGCTATAGCTTCTGGATAATTTAATTTTATACCTTTTGACAATCTATTTTTAGCAACTATTGCTGCAAGACTTATTAAAAGTTTATCTTTTTCTCTAGGAGTAAGTTTCATTTATACATTCCATACTTTTGGTATCTTTGAACCTTCAAAAAAATAAGACAAAATTTTATCAATTGCAAATTTAAGATTATAACTATCTTTAGATAAAAGTCTTACGATCAATTTATTATCCCAATTAGAATAATTTGAAGTTGTATTTTCATTGTTAGTTAAAGTTTTAGATAGATTATTTAGGTTATTCAAAAATTTATTTCCTACAATTATAATTGTCGCAACTGCAGAATTATTATTTAATGTCGAAAAACTATTCAAATATTTTTTTTCAAATAAATTTGTATTTATTGCTTCAGTATGAATTAATTTATTATCGACATTAATATTCCAAAAATCTGAAAAATAACCCTTTTCAAACTTCTCCTTCATAGAAGTTCGTCCAAAAATAATATTTTCACAAAGAAGTAAATTTGAGTCTTTTGATAAATTAAAATTAATTTTTCTTTTTAAATTACAGTTATTAAATAAAATTAATTCTTTAGGTAACCAAAATAGACTAGAACCGTTTAATAAATTTAAATTAATTTCTAGATTAGCTGGATTACCAAAACCACTATAAATTTTTTCTGCCGCCTGCGTTGAAATACAAATTTTCGAACTATCAATTTCAAATTTGTAGTCGTATTCATCCCCAGAAGTAATTCCACCAGCAGTATTGATAAGCATTAATTGTTTTAAATTTTCATGAAAATCTGGCATCAAAGCTTTTGAAGATCCTTGTTGGTAAAGTTTTTGTAGATTTTGATCTTTAATTTTTATTTCTAATCTGCCCCTAGATTTTTCAAGTTTTTTTTGACTTATATTCATGACTTTATCCTAACACAAAATAACCTTTTTATAATTTGCCAATTTTTACAGCTTGAATTATTTGCCTTTTTAAATAAAAAGAGAGGATGCAAAACCAAGAAATAGTCAAAATAATTGAAAACCTTAAAGGGCGAAGAAATTATGAGGAAAAAAGAGCCTCTAAATTGGGATTTGCTTCTCTTTATGATTACTTTGAAGATAAGATTTTAAAGAAACAAAAAGCTCTTGAGGAAGAACAAAAAGAATTAGAAGCTGCAAAAACTGATGATCAACCAAAAGCTGCTAAAAAAAGCTGCGGTTGTTGCTAATATCTTTCAATCCCCAAATAAGCAAACTTTGAGTCTGTAGAAGGTATTGTAATAAATAATCTATAATAATTATTATTGTTTTTAAAAAAACTAGAAGCTCGTTCACAACCATATAAGCCAAAATTTTCTTGATTAAATGATTTAGATGCTTGTTCAAAAGATTTATTGTCTTGATTAAAATACATTGCACTTACTTGTTTTTTGCAATCTATCCACGGATTAAACCAATCCTCTTTAAAACCATAAAGGTCATCGGTTCCATCTTTATTTATGTCAGCAGTTTCAATTCTAAATGAACCATTTAGAGAAACTGGCATTACCTGATGTTTTTCAAATGACTTGTCATCATTGTTTTTAAAAACATATAAAAACTCTTCTGTCTTACAATCTTTTCCACGATCAAATGGTTTTGAATTATCTTTACGTTTACAAACCACATCTTTGGCAACGCCAATACTGTCTGTATTACCGTCTTTATTAAAATCTATAGCAGTAGAAATCCATGCTCGATCAGCCATTTTAAAAACTTTTTTATCTGATCCTTCTACCCAATAACCAGGTTTATCGTTTATATCTCCTGTCCAAATTAGGAAGTTTGCTTTATCAGTTGGTTTTTCTTTAAATTGATAGCTATCAAGTTTTTCAAATTTTAATTTGTTTTTTTTACTAGTTAATTTAGACCAACAAAAAGTTGTATTACCCAAACCTGGGCAACTTCCAAAAATAATTGCTTCTTTTTTTGTTGAAAGAATATGATTAAACCCAATGTCTATAAAATTATTTGCTTTTTTAGCTTTACGACATTTATTGGTTTTCATATCACAAACTTCAATAGCACCAGGTTTTTGGTCACCATAAAAGTAGTCAATAATTTCATAATATCCATCTTGATTAAAATCAAAATACATTAAATCATGAGAAAAATGAGGTGATCCAAAACTTTTTAGTTCATTTGAATTTAAATCAAAAATATAATTAACATCTTTCCAGCTGCTATTTCTATTTCTTCCATCTTCACGATTACCAAGATAAACTATTTCTTCATTTCCATCGCTATCAATATCCAAAACATTCATTCTTCTAGCGGTTAGAGGTAATGTTAAATGATTAGATTTTAATTCTAAATTATCTGTTTTAAATAAATTATCTAAATTTTCTAAACTTATACTGACAAGATGCGAAAATGGTTGTTTGTCAGATTGTTTTCCCCACTCAACTATATTATTCCAAGTATGAGCAATAATTTTATTTCCATCTTTATTATCAATATATTTTAATAATTGAGGAGAGTTCCAAGTATTAATTGAATGTTCGTGTGATTTTACCTCATAATGATTTTCTAGCTTCTGAATAATTAAACAACTGTTTTCAGATTTGGTTCTTATAAATTCTGATTTTATTTGCTCACATTTAAAAGGCTTGAATGAAATTTTTTGATTGATAACTTTTTCATGAGAATAAGCATTAAAACTAAACAAAAATAAACCTAAAAAAGTTAATAAAAAATTTTTCACAAATAGATTTTATTAAAATTCTAAAGTTTTTGAAGACCCGTCTTTATATGTGAACTCTACTTTTTTTTCTGAAATACTTTTTATTGATGTAAAACCATCATATTCAGCAATAAATTCATTTAATTTTTTTCTGCCCTTTTTACTCATTTTTCTTCCTGGAGCATTTACACCCACATCAATAATTAATTCAGCTCCATTTAAAAATGCATTTACCCAAGCTTTTACTGGAGGGCCACAGGTCATAGCTTCAGTTAACCAAATAGGTTTGTTTACATCTACACTTTTTAACAAGGCAGCAAATTCATCAACCCAAAGCTGTTTATCACACTGTCCATCAGGACCACTTATATGATGAATATTTGCAATATCGAAATGATCTTTAATTTTTGGTAAAACAACTTTCCAATATTTTTTACTTTCTGGAAACATTCCGGCTGCTCCAGCCATAACAATAACTGCATCTGGTTGTTTTTCTTTAATCACTTTTGATGAGAAATTAAAGATTTCAATAAAATCTTCCTTACTCCCTTTAAAGAACATTTTAAACTCTGGCTCATTCATTACATCCCAATATTTTATGGGTTTAGTTAACCCTGGCATATCGTTTGAACCATCGCCATCATAGCGATCCACTAGTTTTGTAAGAAAATTTCTATATTCATCCATTGAACAAGGCTTGCTTAAATATTTTGTAAAACGTTTTCCAAAAGGACTTTTAGCTTTTTTTCTTTTACAAGATTTTTGTTCCCAATTTGCATGAGGCCAGATAGTAGCTAAAATTGTTTGATTATGATCTTGAGCATATAAAACATATTTATCCGTATCTTCCCAATTAAACTTTCCTTTTTCTTTTTCAATATGGTTCCAAATAAAAGGTCCTGGATGAGGTCTAACCCATTGACCATCTTTTCCTCGCATTTTCTCATCACGCATTTCAGTAAGTTCACCAAATCTTGACTCTGATAACGAGGAGTTAGTAAATAAAATTAAAAGAAAAATAATAAAAAAAAAATTTTTCATTGTTTTAACAAATTAAGGTTTTGGTGCATTGCCATCATCACCCATTGCTGGACCTGGGCCACCCATATCTCCAGGGCCACCTGGTCCGCCTGGTCCGCCTGGTCCCATATCTCCTATTCCTCCAGGACCTCCTGGACCTCCTAAATCACCTAAACCACCAGGGCCTCCAGGCATGCCACCCATATCACCCGGGCCTCCCGGGCCTCCAGGCATGCCACCCATATCACCCATAGGACCCATATCTCCAGGACCAGCTGGACCTCCAGCCATAGCTCCCGCCATAGCTCCGCCCATGGTTCCAGACATTCCATCTTGCATTGCACCACCCATGGCTTTACCCATGTCACCTTCACCCATACCGTCCATTCCCATTGCGGCCCCCATAGCATGAGAGCCCATCGAATGAGCTGCTACTCCTTGAGCAGCCATAGCAGATCCCATTGCTGCACCTGCTAAACCTCCTGCTCCATCAGCTGCCATCGCAGCGCCAGCAACATTTCCAATTGCAGCTCCTGGATCAACTCCAGTTCCCATTGCAGCTGATACTTGTCCTAAATTCATTCCACTTTTTATTTCACCATCAAATCCTTCTGTGGTTCCTCCCATTATATCTCCTAATTTTGCACCTTCAGGACCTCCAGCTAAGCCCATACTCGCTGCCATATCAGGGTCCATTTGTGCATTTAAATTCATTTCTCCCATTCCAACCATTCCTCCACTCATAGCTGCTAATCCCATGTCCCCGCCTTCCATTCCCATGGCTCCACTTAAACCTTTCATACCTTCAGCTCCCATAGCTGCCATTGTTCCTTGGTTGACCAAACCTACTTCCATCATATCTCCCATAGACGCTGCTGACATATTTCCAGACTTTGCCATATCTGCAACACCTTGAATCGCTTTACTTCCTAATCCAGCAACATTTGTTGTCATGATTGTTGTTACGTCCATTCCTGCTATTCCTGCTGCACCCATGCTCGCTACCATTCCTGGAGTTAAACCTGTTTGCATTGCCATATCTGCCATTCCTAATTTATCCATTTCTGCAACTTCCATTCCAGTCATATTTGCCATTGCTTCACCCATATCAGCTTTAGATATATTTTCTATAACTCCACCCATCATAGTACCAGCTGGATTATTTGGATCTACAGCTCCCATTCCTAAAGCTGTCATACCTTCTGGTGGTGCCATTGCTCCTGGTAGTCCTCCTGCTAGAGATGGTTTAGCCATAACCATTGCTCCCATCATCATACCTGTTTCACTAATATTCTCTGGCATTTCTAAAGCTTCTGGAGCAGCCATGTTATTTACAACCGAACCTTCCATCTCCATTCCTTTTTGTATAGCATTTTTTTCTTTAGGTGTTTTACCTGATATAGCTTGACTTATCATTCCTACTGTACCAGACATAGCAGATACAATTCCAACTTCAGGATTTGCAAATGCAGTAGATAATGATTGAGCCATTTGTTCCATTCCCACATCAGCCATAACCTTTCCAATTTCTTGTATCCCATCAATGCCATCCATGCCTTTTGCCATCTCTGACATACCTTGTATTCCAATATTGGCCTCCATACTTTTCATCATGTCTTCACCCATGCCTTTGGAGCTCATTGTGGCTACTATGGCACCAGTCATAGTTTGACCCATTTGACCCATAGCATCAGGATTAGCAGCTAGAGTTTCTAGTGCAGCAGTTGCGGCACCTACTGGTAAAGCATTCAAAGCTCCTGTCATCATAGCAGGACTCATTCCCATCTCTGCAACGTTCATAGATGCAAAATCACCTGGATTAAAATTTGCCATATCAAAGTTAGTTGATCCAGTAATAGCTTCCATATTAACCATTCCTGAATTTGCTAATCCTTCCATAGCTGCACCCATTCCAATACCTTTAGCATCTAGAGATCCCATCATTCCTTTTGCATCAAATCCTGCTTCTCCTAAAGCATTCATTTGGCCAGCCATTTTTTGTAAAGACACTACTTTTCCAGCTCCCATTTGGCCTGCAATACTAGATAATGCTGCCATCTCCTCTGGAGAAAAATCTTTTGCAAAATCTATTCCTGACATATCAAGTGCTGTTGGGTCTGGAATAGCCTGCAAAGCCATGTCTGTAACACCTTCAACTAAAGACATTGCTTGTACTGCAGAAGTAATATCTCCTTTGGCTAAACTTTCAGTAGCAAAAGCCATAGCATTTTCCGCCTGTGCTATAGATACATCCAAAGCCTTACCTATATCACTTTTTGCCTCTCCTAAAGTGGCTGTGGCTCCAGATATATTTTCAGCAACCTTACTTGCATCTGAAGCTAATTGATCTGCCGCTGCTTTAGCTGAACTTCCTGCTGCTTCTGAAATATTAGACAAAGTAGCAATATCATTTGCTTTAGCTTCTAAATTAAAAATTAAAAAAAAAATAAATAAATATTTAATAATTTTATCAAACATTATTTTTTCTCCCCAATTTTTTCTTGAGCTTTTATAGTTGCTGCTCTTTGAGCATTAACCTTTGCAGTTGCAATTTGTTTTTTAAGATTTGACAAAACTGCAGCTCTTTCTGAAATTTCAGGTGTTAATTGTTTTTCTTTTTTCTTCTTTTTTTTTTTATTCTTTTTATATGCTGCATAAAGCATTTTGCCAGTTGCCCAAAATTTTAGTACAGCTTCTGATGATTTTGCTTTAGGTGAAATATTCAAGCTCATTCTCATAGCTTCTCTACCTTTTTTTAATCCCTCTAAAGTTTCAACACTTGCATTTTTATCATTAAGCATCTCATTAAATAAAGCTTCAAAGTAAGCCATATCTCTAATCATATGGTGCTGATATTTATTTAACTCTCCTTTGCCTTTTACAAATCTAGCATAAACTTTTTTACCTGCTGCTGACTGTTTTTTTTTACTTGTGGAATGATTTTTATGAAACATTCCATCTGGATAAGTTATTTTTTCATAAATAAACGCAATTGGTCTTTCGCTCTCTGGCCAATCTTTAAGTTTTTCATATTTTTTACAATATGTGCAATCTTTCTGTTTATCTTTCGCTTCAAGATTTGATGAGGTAAAAATAATTATTAAAAGTAAAATTAATAATTTAAAAAATGCAATGGCAAATTTACTGTTAATTACGCCTGGCTAAAGCTTTCATTTCACAATAATAACTTGTAAATAACCAAAAAAAAACTATTTAAAAATTAAATATAACAACGAGTTAAAAATATATTTCACTTATGACGTGTAAAATAAATGTGATTAAAATAGATAAAAATTTTTAAGCTTTAAATAATTTGTCAGATAAATTTGGTAAATTTTCACCCCAGAAAACTTCTTTAGTAATTTTTTTATAATCTACATCAAAGACTGTAGACATTGCAGAAGCATAGATTGCTCTTGAGTCTATTGTAGAATTTAAGTCTCTTCCTTCAAATAATTCTTTTTTCTTTAATCCTGGCCAATCTGTATGCACTTGAGCTTTTTTAACTAAACCTCCTGCTAAGAAAATAGCAGACCCATAACCATGCTCAGTTCCATTACTACTATTTTGTTTTATTGTTCTACCAAACTCAGTAAGTGTTACAATTAAAGTATTATCAAATGCCTCTTTGGACATGGATTGATTTAGACCTTTAACAATTTTGTCGTAATCATTAAGACAATCCGCATGAGCTCCATTAGTTGCTCCCTGTGCTGCATGGGTATCAAAACCATCCACTTCAAAAACAGCTACCCTTGGTCCGTTTGGTTTTGAAAGTTCTTGACCTGCATTGCTTGCAAGTACCCAACTATCATCACTCGCTGTATTTCTAAGCTCTCTAGTCATGATAATCTTAAGATTTTCTCCTAATAATTTTTCATCATGTTCTTTGTAAACCTGATCTATAAGATTTAGTGTATCTTTACTTGGTAATCTGTCACCCACTGGAAAATAATTATTATTCATAGGCACACCTCTAATCAATAAAGGCATTGGTAAAGCTAGAGCTAATCCTTTTCCGGTTAGACCAGAAGTCTTCATACCTCTTCCTAACCAACCAGTTTTTACCTGATATGGAATTTTACCCCCTGACTCCATTAAATTTTGTCCATCAAAATGCGATCTTCCTGTATATGGTATATTTGTAGCATGAACTATTGCTCCTTTGTTTTGATCCCATAAACTCTTAAATGTTTTAAGTGCTGGATGTAAATCAAAGTCTCCAGTTAATTTTAGTGTCTTATCAAGATTAATTTTGCTTCTAAGTTTTTCAAAATTTTTATCATCTTTAATTGGAACTGCACATAATCCATCCATTCCACCACGTAACATAACAACGACTAAATTTTTCTTTAGTCCTGAGTTTGCAAAAGTAGGTACTCCGAAACCTGCAAAGTACATTGAAGTTAGTGCAGTTGTTTTCAAAAAATCTCTTCTATTTATCTTCATGCTTTTAAAAACTCCGGATGATTAAATATTAATACATTTTTTTCGCTTGATTTACGCAGCATATTCTTAAATACATAATCTGATATTTTTCCTGGATTATCAAAATTATTGTTAATTATTTTTTCGTAAAATTCTTTATTATCATTTCCAGCTTTAAGAAATGAATAACTTCTATCAGCATAGACCAATCTTCTGATTAATAATTCTGGAGATAACCAATCAGCAGAATCATCAGACCACCCATTTGGTTGTTTGGCTCTATAAGGATGATGTCCAATATTTCTTAAAATTCTTTCTGGTAATCTTTGAGACCTAAGAGGTTTTACACCTAATTCGTAACTATCCATAAGATGTGTTGCGGGTGGCCAACTTAAATCTGCAGTTTTTGCTACTTGTATAAACCAATTTTCAGGTGTCTGAAACTTTCTGTATTTATCATTATATTTAAATGCAATTTTAATCGCAGCTTTGTGGATTTCAGGCAAAAATCCGTCTGTCTGTTTAAAAGCATCAATAATAGGTTGCTTCATTTCTTGTGTTGGTTCATCAGTTATTAGATATTTACAAAGTCTTTCAGCAACAAAATCTCTACAGTTAGGATGATTTACTAAATCTTTTATTACTGCAGCTAAAGATTTTTTTCCTTTTTTATATTCCTTTCCTAAAACATTTTTCTTACCGGGCTGATGATATTCTGAATTAAACCAAACATTACCTGTCTCTAATTTTTTTTTGCTCCATCGTTGTTGCCAACCTGTCATTATATATGCAAGTTGAATAACATCCTCTTGGGTATAGCCTGCTTTTGGAGAGACTGAATGAAGCTCTAAAAGTTCTCTTGCATGATTTTCATTAATCGTTGCTGGCCTTTTCTTTTTTCTTCTCCAATCTTGACCGGCTGTAATACTTTTAGGACCTGCACTCTCACTATTATCTAAATGATGTATCATGGCCCATGATGTAGTTACGTCATAAACCATTTTTTCAAAAGTTTGATTTAGATTAGGTCTAATAATTTCCCTGTGATATGGACCTGTTGAATAATTTGCTAAGAAATCTTTTTCGCTTATTGCAAAAAAATTTCCCCAAAACATCCATAGTTTTGCAAGGACAGGATGACTGCTATTAATTCCCTCATTATGTCTTATTGAAATCTCTAAAGATTCCCAGAACTTTTGTCCAGTTTTATGTCTAAGTAAATCTTTATGTGTTTTATAAAGTGTTTTGTTGTCTTTATATTTTTTTCTTAAAACTTTTCTATCGCCATAGACCCAATCTTTATAATGATTTCTTAATTCTTTTTCAGAATATATTTTACCTTTCCAAGATAGATCTGGCACATCATTTACTTGATCAAGAGCCCACTTCAAAGGATCGGCGGGAACTTGTTCATTGGGTCCAATTCCATAACCAACTTTCCTAAAAAAGTTCCTCATAATTATTTTATTTTATCAATATCGTGAATATTTGTTAAGGAATTATTAAATTCATCAATATTTTCTCTTAAGGCTAAACTAGAAATTGAATAAATCATTATCAATAACAAAACTAATGGTAATGAAGTAACTACTGAAGCGTAGCTTTTTATTAGTAAAATATAAAAAATTATAAATAAAGCTGATCTAATTAAAACTGTTTTTCTAAAAACGCTTATTATTGAAAGAGAGTGTTTTAATAAATTAAAAAAACTCATTTGAGATGGTCCAAAATATCTTTTGCCTCTTATGGACGGAGTAGAAATTAAATCTTTTTCTATTTTTTTTAAAGATCCTGAAAAACTATTCCATGTTGCTTTTTCTTCCAACATTTTTTTTACTGTTATTTTTGATAAACAAGTAAAATTACCAAATTTAATCGATTGTCCTGTAAAAGCTAAAGTCAAAAATTTATGAAACTGATAACATAATTTAAAAATTATACTTTCAGATCTCTTAACTCTTTCGCCTACAATAGACTTTTCAGCTGATTGCTCTGAAAGTTGAATGAAACTTTTAATTTCTTCAGGTCTATCCTCACCGTCACCATCCATTGGAATTACAAAATCAAAGTCTTTTTTTTCAAAGATGTATTTTAAACCAGAAGCAATACATCTTGCATGGCCTCTGTTCTCTTTCATATTTACTATCTCAACAGAATTAATGTTCTCAATATTCGGGTAGGTATCTAATATCTGTTGAGAGGAAGCATCATTGATAACGACTAGTGATACATCTTTATTTAAATCTTTAATTTCACTATTGATATTCTCAATCAGTAATTTTAACGACTCTCTGTCGTTGTAAATTGGAATTAATATCACGTACTTCATCTATCTTGCTCCTACACAAATATTATCAAGACACATATAATCTTTCAATTGATCAAGCTTTTCTCTTTCAACAACACCTTCCCAAATTGGTCGTGAATTTAAATGATACGAAAGATTTCCAGCACTCCATTCGTCACCTAAAACTACATTAATAGTAGAACTGAATTGTTGGTTCCAAACAAATTGTGTTTTAATTGCAATTTCCTTACCTGGATAATCGGTTCTCTTATCGTCTTTTGAAATCGAAACATAAGCATAAAGCACAGGCGATAAAAAAAAGAAGAAAATAAATCCAACCATGAATGGTTTTAACTTTTTAAGATTAATTTGAGCTTGTAACAAATAAACAGTTAATGCACCAAAAAACAAATAGAATGGTGTCATCCACATAGTTCTTATTTTTGATCCTGAAATTAATGATGTTAAAAAGATTAAAACAATTGGCAAAATATTGATTGCTAATAAAAATAATAATTTTTTATCTTTAAATTTTAAATTTAATTTAATTTCTTTAACTAATAACCAAGATAGTATTAAAAAAGGAATTAATATCCCTACTTGTTTTAACAAAAATATTATTGGAAATTTAACATGATCTATAAAGCTAGATTGTTCTAAGCCAGTTCTAGCTAATCCATATGTAATAGTAATAAACTCATTGTTATTTAACCAAATTAAATGTGGAACTAAAACCACCAAGAAAACTTCAAGTGTAATAAGATATTTAAAATCAAATTTTCTCTCTTTTTTGAAGAATATTAAATAAATAAATAAAAGGTCAATTGAAACCAAAAGATAAATAAATAGATATTTTGATAAAAAACCAAAAGCAGCAAAAAGACCTACTAGAAAACAATCTAAAAACTTTATTTCCTTAGCGTTAAAAATTTTCCAAGAATAGTAAACTGTTAAAGACCAGAAAGGTAATTGACATACATTTACATTAAATTCTGGCGTGGTGAAATTATAAAAATAAATTGCTTCGATTAATAATACAGAAATTAAACCTAATAATTTATTGTTAAATATTTCGTTTGAAAATTTAAAAACATAATAAAAAGATATAATTACGAAAATTTGACTTAATAAATAATAAACCCAATCCTGAGGTCCAAAAATTTGATATAAAACTTCAGGAACAAAAGCACTCATAGGTGGATGTTTGTTAAATCCCCAATCTAAATTACTTCCCCAAGCTAAAGCTTCAATTGTATCAAGTGGTAAATTGTGATTTGTAATTGATGGAGTCAGAGTCCAAAAAATTAGATGAGCTGTAACAAAAATATAAAAAACATTATTGATATTTTTGTTATTAATCGTCATTTATAAATATTTATATCAATTAAGCTTGCTTGACACCCCTAATTTGCTGAATATACTGCGAGCGATCAAAATTAAGCTATGCCAAAGACTGCTAAAGCAAAGAAAAAAGTATTAAAACCAAAAACTAAAGTTGTAAGTAAATTAAAACCAACTAAAGCTAAAGTTGTTTCAAAAGGACCTGTAAAAATTTCAAAAACTTATGTTCCAAAAGATACTGAAAAATATATGTGTGAAAAACACAAAGTGTATTTCAGAATGAGACTGACAGAATGGAAAAAAGAACTAATCAAAGCTAATAATGAAGCTCTTTATAATGGTGGGATGGATGACAATAATATTTCTGCAGATATTGTTGACCAAGCTAACTCTTATATTGATAACAACGTAGAGATGAAAGCAATCAATAGACAAATTAAATTAATATCAGAAATTGATAAAGCTTTAAGAAGAATTAGAGAAGATACTTATGGTTATTGTTTGGATACAGCAGAGCCAATTGGATTAAAAAGATTAATGGCAAGACCTGTTGCTAAATATACTATTGCCGCACAAGAAAAGCATGAAAAAGAAGAAAAAGTTCATGCAGATGACTAAAATGAAAAAGAAATCATCTAAACAAAATTCAATCTCATTCCTATTTGCTAAGAAATATATTTATTTTTACTATCCTTTCTTTTGGATTGTGCTGTTGCTATATTTGTTTTTAAAATGAATAAAAAATTAGTTTTAATAATTATAATTATTGTTGCTATTGAATTTTCAGGTTATGGAATTCTAAGTACTCTTTATAGATTATTTGGTTAAATTTTTAGGGTTTAGGAATTCTAGCATTCTTATCCATAAAACTATAACCTCTAACCACTGCTTCTCGCTCAGAAATCTCTGAATACCATCTAAATAGATTTTTGTAATTTTTTAAACCAATATCATGCCATTCATGTCTTGCCATCCATGGCCATGTTGCAATATCTGCAATTGTATAATCGGGACCTGCAAGAAATTTAGACTCATTTAATCTAGCATCTAGTTCTCCATAAATTCTTTTGGTAATTTTAAAATATCTTTCCTCACCAAATTCACTTTTACCTGGATTATAGTGATGAAACTGATGGTGTTGACCAATCATAGGACCTACAGTGCCCACTTGAGCCATTAACCATTGATTAATTACCAGTCTATCTTTTTCATTATAAAGTTTTCCACTTTTATCTGCCAAGTACATTAATATAGCACCTGACTCGAAAATACTCTTGCTGCTATCATGATCAATGATCACAGGAATTTTTCCAAAAGGGCTTAGCTTTATAAATTCTGGCTTGAATTGTTCATCTTTACCTAAATCAACTTTAGTAACTTTGTACTCATAACCAATTTCTTCAAGCATGATGCTTATTTTCCATCCATTAGGAGTATTAGCAGAAAAAAGTTCTATCATTTTTTAATTCCAAGTCTTTCTTGTGCAGCCTTGGAAGTTGTCGTGAATTCAAATCTTAATTTCTCATCTGGTTTTGCATATTTAAAACAACCTCTTGCAGCTAACGCGCCTTCATGAAAACCTGAAAGAATTAATTTTAATTTTCCTGGATAAGAACAAATATCTCCAATGGCAAATATTCCATTTACATTGGATTCGAAGTTTTCTGTATTTACCTGAACAGTTTTTTTATCAATATTTAAGCCCCAATCTAAAATAGGACCAAGTTGCATAATTAAACCAAAAAAACCTAATACGTAATCAGATTTAATTTCTTTAATTTCTCCGTCATCATGTTTTATTTTTACTGACTCAATGTTTTTGTCTCCTAAAACTGTTTCCATTTGATACTTTGTATATAAATTCAATTTTCCTTGTTCATTAAGCTTATTTACTTTTTGAACACTTGCTTCTGCACCACTAAAACCATCTCTTCTATGAATTAAATTTACTTTAGATGTATTTGATAATTCAATTGCCCAATCTAATGCTGAGTCTCCTCCACCAAAAATTGAAATAGTTTTATCTTTGAATATTGATTTATCTTTAATAGAATAAAATAAAGAATTTCCTTCAAATTTTTCACATTCTTTTACTGAAAATTTTCTAGGCTCAAAAGAACCAACACCGCCAGCTATAACAATAGCTGCAACATCAAATTCAACTCCACCTGAGGTTTTAACATGCCATCGACTTTCAGTTTTTTTAAGATGTTCTACTCTTTCATTTAAATGAAACTTTACATTGAAAGGTTTAATTTGTTTTAAAAGATTATTGGTTAACTCTTCACCAGTACACTCGGGTACTGCAGGAATATCATAAATAGGTTTATCAGGGTAAAGTTCGATACATTGTCCTCCTGCTTTATCAAGGTTATCAACTATCTCACAACTTAACCCTATAATTCCAAGTTGATGAGCACAAAATAAACCTGTTGGCCCTGCCCCAATAATTAATACATCTGTTTTATTCATTTAACCTTGCTTTGATGGAATGTTTACTTCTAATCCATCCAGCTCATCTGAAACTATTAACTGACAACTTAATCGACTATTATTTTTTGGTTCAAAAGCCATATCAAGCATATCTTCCTCACCATCTTCTTTTGCTGGAAGTTTATCTAACCATTCCTCTTTGACATAAACATGGCACGTAGCACACGCCATTCCTCCTCCACAATCTGCATCAATTCCTGGGATATCATTTTGTACTGCACCTTCCATTACGGTTAAACCGTTTTGAACATCAATAGTATGAGTTTTATTATCGTGAGTGTGGTAGGTTATTTTTGCCATGCGTTATATATAGTTTCTTATCTAAATAGGACAAGTAAGTAAAAACAAACTTGGTCAGATTTATGCATTTTGAAGTTCAGGTACTTCCTTTTTAAAAAAGTAGCTAGAATCTTCCTTTTGTTTCATCAAAGCTGGTAAAATTTCTTTGTAAGCATCAATTAAACCATCATTTGTTCTCGGTAATTGATCTTTAATATGGTGATGAAGTTTATCCAAGTTATAAGATGGAACTGTTGGAAACATGTGATGAGTTACGTGATATTCCATTTTCCAATATAAAAAACTTAAAATAGGATTTAAATACATTTCTCTTGTTGTGTATCTATGATCTTTAATATCTCTTGCTAAACCAGCATGTTGAGTAAATGAAACCAGTTTATGTAAAGTTCTTCCATAAAATTTTGGTAATAAAAAAAACAAAACTGGTAACCAAGATAATGAGATTAAAGACCACAAAATAATTGCAATCCAAATAGCAACAAAAATTCTAGAATTAAAAATAACTTTTGATTGTGCATTTTCAGGAATGCAGTCTTGCATCACTTTTGTTTTTACACCCAATGCATGTTGAATTATTTCGTAAGCTATACTTTTTTTAAAATAAACAAGTTCCATAAAAGGAATTAAATTTATTAAAAAATTTTTTGGAGTTTCTTTTAAATTATTTCCATATTCAATTTCATGATCATATGGATTTTCTGTTGAATATGTATTTCCATGATGAACGAAATGTGTATATCTCCATCTTGTTGGTTCAAAATTTGAGAGGTATGAAGAAATATAGTAAAAAAATTCGTTTAAAGATTTTGATTGAAAAGCGGTTTTGTGACCTGTCTCATGCCATAATGGATTTGAAAAACCATATATGTTTCCGTAAATCAAAAACCAAAAAGCAGACCACCATGTACCCCAAGTTATATATGCTAAAATTCCTGTTACTAATAACAATCCAAAAAAGACTAAAACATGTTGAAGCCCTTTGACATCAGATTTTTTTGAAAGTTCTTTAAGGACTTCTATATCAACTTGGCATTTATGCCATTTTTCCAATTTAACTTCCATAGAAATAAAAATATGTATATTTGTTATATATATTTTTAATAAAGACAAAAAAAAGGGCAAGTACAAAATTGTACCTGCCCTTAATTTAAATTTTAGCTAAATTACTTAGCTCTTCTGCCCGCAGAACTAGTTGCAGCAGCCCAGATTACTAGACCAAATGCAATTTTGTTAATGAAGTCAGCTAAGTTGTAAACGACGTTAAGTGAATTAGCATCTACACCACCAGTTAAGTAACCAAATACATAACCTAATGGGTAAATTGCCCAACCTACTGTAACAATCATTCTCATTGCACCAAAAGCAGTTACAAGAGCTTTGTTTCCACTTTTCGCTGCAGCTTTACCAGCTTCACCTGAGAATACTTCATAAAGAATGTATACCCAACCTGCCATTCCGATAATGAAACCTAGTGTAGCATTGATGTATCCTGCTTCACCTAAGTAACCACCGATAAGCATCACTAATGAACCAATTAACAATCTCCAGAACATTCCAGAATTTGCTTTATTGATAGCTGCTAGAATTAAATAGAATTCTACCATCTGTAGTGGCACAGTGATTAACCAGTCAATGTATCTGTAAACAGTTGGCGAGTCTCCAGTAGCAACCCATACTTCTCTCATGTACATGTAGTGTATGAATGCAATACCAGTTACTAGACCAGCAACAATAACTGATGTTCTCCAGCCTGATGCGACATTGCCTGCTTCCATGAAAAAGAAAGCAGTAGCTGCTAACATTCCCATAGAGATAACCCAGAATGAAATTCCTACGAAGTCATCTTGCATCAACATCGTTGCGTCTGCTGCAATAGCTATACCTGAAAAACCTATCAAGGCCATAGCTGCTAAAGCAAACAGTTTAAGTTTTTTCATAAAAAACTCCCTCTTCGTTAGTTTTTATTTTAGTTTATATAAACTAGACTTAAGTTGCCTTAAGCCAATTTGGTGGTTAGATAGCAAATTAAATTAGATAAATGAAGACTTAATTGCGACTAATTCTCATTGATTTTACTTAATTTTTAAAATTAAATACAATTTACAAGTTAAAAATCAAAAAAAACAAGGAAATCGAATCAAATTTTATGCAAAAAAAGTTTCAAGATATTTACGAGAATTCTATAAAAAAACCTGAAAAATTTTGGCAAGAAGCTTCAGAAGATATTTTTTGGTTTAAAAAACCAACAAAAATTTTAAATAAATCTAATCCACCTTTCTATAAATGGTTCGAGGATGGGATCACAAACACCTGTTATAACGCTTTAGACATTCATATTGATCAAGGAAGAGGACAAAAAACTGCATTAATCTATGATAGCCCTATCACTGGTAACAAAAGTCAGTTCACTTATGAGGAATTAAGATCGAAGGTCTCTAAATTTGCAGGGGCTTTGAAAGCTCAAGGAGCAGATAAAGGTGACCGGGTAATCATTTACATGCCAATGATCCCTGAAGCAGTGATTGCTATGCTTGCTTGCGCTAGAATTGGTGCAATTCACTCTGTTGTATTTGGTGGATTTGCATCAAATGAGCTTGCAAGCAGAATTGATGACAGTCAAGCAAAAATATTAGTGACCGCTTCATGTGGTTTTGAGCCAGGAAGAACAGTTGAGTACAAGCCACTTGTTGATGAAGCTATTAAGATAGCCAGTCACAAAATTGAAAAGACGATTTTATTCCAAAGACCTGGTCACGAGGTAAAATTAAATGCTCCGACAGAGGTCAGCTGGGAGGAAGTAGTTTCAAATGCTAACGATGCTGATTGTGTTGAAATGAATTCAAATGAGTTTGCTTATATTTTATATACATCAGGCACAACAGGAACCCCAAAAGGCATAGTAAGAGACATTGGCGGTCATATCGTTGCTCTCAAATGGACAATGAAAAATATCTATAACATAGATACCGATGATATTTGGTGGTCAGCGAGTGACATTGGTTGGATTGTTGGACACTCTTATATTGTCTACGCTCCTTTGTTTAAGGGATGCACTACAGTTTTGTTTGAAGGTAAGCCAGTTGGAACTCCAGATGCAGGAGCCTTTTGGAAAATAATCTCAGATTACAAAGTAAAATCTCTTTTTACAGCTCCAACAGCTTTTAGAGCAATTAAGAAAGAAGACCCTGAGGGTAAATTTTTCTCAAAATATGATTTAAGCAGTTTTGAAAGCCTGTTCCTCGCTGGAGAAAGAGCTGATCCAGATACTATAAAGTGGGCTGAAAATTTACTTAAAGTTCCTGTCATTGATCATTGGTGGCAAACAGAAACTAGTTGGGCGATTAGCTCAAATTGTACAGGTATTGAAATGATGGAAACAAAATACGGCTCAGCCTGCAAAGCTGTCCCTGGATATGATGTCAAAATCATTAAACCAGATCAATCTTTGGCTAAACCAAATGAAATGGGAGATATAGTAGTGAAGCTTCCATTACCACCAGGTACATTCCCAACATTATGGAATGCGGATCAAAGATATAAAGAAAACTATATGTCTAACTATGAAGGATATTACCAAACATACGATGCAGGTCACATCGATGATGATGGTTATATTTGGATTATGTCTAGAACTGATGACATCATTAATGTAGCGGGTCATAGATTATCCACAGGTGCCATCGAAGAAGTTTTATCAGAACATCAATCTGTTGCTGAATGTGCAGTGCTTGGAATTGCAGATAAATTAAAAGGTCAATTACCTATAGGGCTAGTAGTTTTAAAGTCAGGTGTTGATAAAGATAATGAGACTATTTCCAAAGAATGTGTACAAATGGTTAGAGATAAAATCGGACCAGTTGCTGCATTTAAAGTTGTAATAGTTATTAAAAGGTTACCAAAAACAAGATCGGGGAAAATTTTAAGAGGAACTATAAGAAAAATTGCAGATGGTGTTGATTACAAAGTGCCACCTACTATAGACGATCCCGCGATTCTAACAGAAATCACGGAAGATTTAGTTAATCACAAAATCTTAAATAATGGTTAAAACTTATATTTTTTTAATCGCTGCAATTTTTTGTGAGGTTGCTGGAACAATGCTACTTCCTGTGTCTCAAAACTTCACAAAACTTATACCAACAGTTGCCTTATCTATATTTTATCTGACAGCTTTTTATATGTTAACTTTTGTAGTTGATAAACTTCCAATAGCAATTGTTTATGCAACATGGAGTGGTTTAGGAATTTTTACTATCGCAATCCTAGGCTATATATTTTTTAAACAAACTTTAGCTTGGCAAGCAATATTAGGATTATTTTTGATTGTAATTGGTGTGATACTAGTAAATAGTTTTACTGGAAAGCTTAGCTAAATTGTAAAGGGGTTCCATCAGGATCACCTAAAATTTTCCCATCCTGCATTTTAACTTTACCAGCAATAATCGTATGAGTTGGTTTTCCTTTAAATTTAAATCCATTAAATGGTGACCATTTACATTTACTCTCTATATTTTCGTTTTTAATCTCAATAGTCTTATTCATGTCTACGATAGTAAAGTCTGCATCATAACCTTCTTTAATAAATCCTTTATTTTTAATACCAAAAATTTTAACTGGATTTTCACAAACAAAATTCATCAATTGATTAAGTGATAATTTTCCATTATTGATGTGATTTAGCATCACAGGCATTAAAGTTTGAACTCCTGGCATTCCTGAAGGAGTATTTGGATATACCTTATCTTTATTTTCTTTTAAATGAGGAGCATGATCAGATCCAATAGTATCATTGAAGTTATTTCTTACCCCATACCACAATCTATCATAATGAGATATATCTCTTAAGGGTGGGTTCATCTGAGCATAAGTCCCAAGCTTGTCATAACAATCTGGAGCATAGAGAGTTAAATGCTGAGGAGTAATCTCAAATGTAATGTTTCCTTTGTGTTGAGATAGAAAATCAATTTCTTCTTTTGTTGTAATATGAAGTACATGAGCTTTTTTATTGTGCTTTTCTGCTATTCGCACAATTCTTCTAGTAGATGCTATTGCACATTCTACACTTCTCCATACGGGATGGGTATGAACATCACCTTCTTTAATCAATTTCTTATTATTTTTTAAAATTGCTTCATCTTCAGAATGGACTGCTACGACTTTTGAGGCATTTTGAAAAACCTTATCTATATCGTCTTCTTCAGCAACTAATAAATTACCAGTCGAAGAACCTGCAAAAAGCTTAATTCCACAGCACCCTTCCAAGCCGTCTAGACTTGCTAAATCATCCGCATTGTCAGCTGTTGCTCCAAAATAAAAAGCATAGTTGCAATACATTCTATTTTTTGCGAGATCTAATTTTCTTTGAAATTCTTTCATGTTTGAAGTTGGGGGATTGGTGTTTGGCATTTCAAACACACTTGTAATACCTCCTGCTATCGCTGCTCTACTCCCTGAATGAAGATCCTCAGTATCTGTTGATCCCGGTTCTCTAAAATGTGTTTGGGTATCTATGCAACCAGGTAATACTGTGTGGCCTTCTGCATTAATTGTCTCTTTTGCTTCCTCTGAAATTTGTCCAATCTGCTGGATTTTTCCATCTTTTATAGCAACATCTACATCTTTTAACTCACCATCGATGTAACATTTTCCATTTTTAATTATAAGATCTAACATTTTGAGAAATTGTTATTATATTACATTCTATAATTAATCAATTATGAATATCAAAAACGTTTACATTTTAGATGACAGAGCAATTCTTTATATTAACGGAGAAGATGCAAAAGAGTTTCTTCAAAATCTTATTAGTAACGATATAAACAAAGTAAGTGATGTAAATAGTTGTTTTAGTTCATTACTTACACCACAAGGTAAATTTTTATATGAATTTATAATTGTAAAACATAAGTCTGGATATCTTTTGGATTGTGAAAAACCTCAGGCAGAAGAATTATTCAAACAATTATCGCTATATAAATTAAGATCAAAAGTTGAAATTCTAAATTTAAGTAATGAGTTTGTTGTAGCAGCATTTTCTCATGAAAAATTCTTAACTTTTGAAGCTGCAAAAGATCAACCTGGATGTACAATTAAATATAGAGAAGATCCAATTTTTTTAGATCCAAGAAATAAGGATTTGGGTGCGAGATTAATAATTAATTTAGAAAAACTTTATTTATCTTTAAAAAAACTAGATCTTCATGATTCAAACCTAAAAGAATATTATTCATTAAGTCATAGTCTTGGAATAGTTCCAAAAGATTTAAATAAATTAAAAGACAAATTGTTTGGTATTGAATGTAATTTTGAAGAATTAAACGGAATTGATTTCAAAAAAGGTTGTTATGTTGGTCAAGAAAATACAGCACGAATTAAATTAAAGAACAAGCTTTCAAAAAGATTGTTTCCAATTAATTTAATTAATGGAAAACTACACGAAGGCGAAAGTATTTATAATAATGAAATTGAAATAGGTAAGGTTTTAATTGATAGCGACTACCCTTTTGCTTTAATTAAATACTTAAACGAAAACTTTGATGAAAAAGCAAATTTTAAAACAAAAGAAGCTTCAATAAATATCAATAAACCTGATTGGATAAAAAACTAATTTTCTTATTTAAATAAATAAACAATAATTAAAATTATAAGGACTATAATAATCCAAATACTGAGATTTTTCAGAAATTGCTTTAATTTAGAATTTGATTGTAAAAAACTTGGAAGAACTAAAAGCAAAACTCCTACCATAAATATTACTGAAAGTAATTTATCCATCAAAAACTCCTATATAAAATTCATTTTGGTGCGGTCGGAGAGACTCGAACTCTCATGGACTAAGTCCACACGGCCCTCAACCGTGCCTGTCTACCAATTTCAGCACGACCGCGATATGTCCCATAATAAATGAATGACAATCATGATTCAAATTGGTAAAAATCCTCATGGAATTTACACAAGAAGTACGTAAAGCAACAGATCCTATTTATCAGAAAATTTCTAAGGTTATGCCTGAAATTGAATGGTCAGTGCATGCTCCGTATATTCATAAAATAAATAAATTAAAAAAAGAAAAGAATGCCGTAATTCTTGCTCACAACTATCAAACACCAGAAATTTATCATGGTGTAGCAGATTTTTCTGCAGACTCTCTTGCATTAGCAATTGAAGCATCAAAAACTTCAGCTGATATTATTTTAATGGCCGGAGTACATTTTATGGCTGAGACTGCAAAATTAATGAGCCCGGATAAAAAAGTTATTCTTCCTGATATGGATGCTGGCTGTTCTTTATCATCATCAATTACTGGTAAAGATGTGAGATTATTAAAAGAGAAATACCCAGGGGTACCTGTTGTATCTTACGTAAATACCTCTGCTGAAGTAAAAGCTGAAACAGATGTTTGTTGCACATCAGCAAATGCAGTCAAAATTGTTAAATCGCTTGGGGTAAAAAAAGTCATATTTTTACCTGATGATTATCTTGCAAAATATGTTGCATCTCAGACCGATGTAGAAATTATATCTTGGAAGGGAATTTGTATTGTCCATGATCAATTTAACAAAAAAGAAATAGAGGATATAAGAAAAAATAATCCAGGAATTAAAATTATTGCGCATCCAGAATGTCCTCCTGATGTAATTGAAGCAAGTGATTTTGCAGGATCAACATCTGGAATGATCAAATATGTAAAAGATAATCAACCAAAAAAAGTAATGATGGTTACTGAGTGCTCAATGAGTGACAATATCCAAATAGAAAATCCAAATGTAGACTTTGTTAAACCATGTAATATGTGCCCTCACATGAAAAAAATTACACTTCCAAAAATATTAGATTGTCTAGAGAATGAAACTGGTGAAATTATCATGGACAAAGAAACGATTGATAAAGCCAGAATATCTGTAGAGAGAATGGCAGCCATTGGCAGATAATTAAGTGTCAAAAATTAAACTCAGCAAAGAATTTATCAAAAGTACAGTTAAGCTAGCATTGAATGAGGATCTTTATCCTTCGGGAGATATCACTTCAGGTTTAATTAATAATGAGAAGGTCTTAACAATTAAATTAATTTCAAATCAAAGTGCAATTGTTGGAGGGTTATTATTTGCTAAACAAACTTTTGCATTAATTGATGATAAAATAAGATTTATTATTAAGAAAAAAGATGGTTCTAGAGTTAAAAAAGGAAATTTAATAGCTTTAATAAAAGGCAATGCTAAAAATATTCTAATAGCTGAAAGAGTAGCTTTAAACTTTTTGTCTCATATTTCAGGAATAGCAACTAAAACAAATGAGTTTGTAAAATTAGCAGGAAAAAAAACTAAGATTTGTTGCACAAGAAAAACAATTCCTAACTTAAGGGTTATCCAAAAATATGCTGTTAAATTAGGAGGTGGCACTAATCATAGATTTAATTTAAGCGATGAATATTTAATTAAAGATAACCATATTGCTAGTTCAAATTTAAAGGGTTTGGTTTTAAAAGCTATTAAAAATAAAAAAGGAAAAAAAATTACTGTCGAAGTTGATACAATTAAGCAACTTAGGTCAATTTTAGGTCTAAAATTTAATATGGTTCTTTTAGATAATATGAGTATTAAAAATTTAAGAGAAAGTGTAAAGATTGCAAAAAAATATTATGAAACCGAGGCTTCAGGTAACGTTTCTTTAAAATCTGTTAAAGCTATTGCATCAACTGGAGTGAGCAGAATTTCTGTAGGAAGTATTACACACAGTGCTCCTGCTGTTGATTTTAAATTAGAGATTTAATTCACAAACTTAGATAAGTCTGGTTTAAAGTAGTGAGGACCTTTCATGACTTTTCCGGACTCATTGTAAATTGGTTTTCCATTTTCATCTAACTTGCTCATATTGGAATTTTGGACCTCATCAAAACATTTATCCAAATCAATTCCAAATGCATGCCCTGCTCCATAAGTTACATATAATATGTCTGTTAGCGCATCAGCCACTTCCAATAAGTCCTTATTATTCATAGCTTCTGTAAGCTCCTCTAATTCTTCTTTAATAAGATCTATTCTCAATTTATTTATTTTTTCAGTACTAAATGATGGTTTAATTTTAACTTCCTGACCAAATGTTTTCATGAAAGTACCTACTTTTCTAAAATTCGACATAATGCTCCTATATGTTTTTAAAAATTTATTGTATGTTAATAATTATTTGTTACTTAAAAATTAATCAATGAAATTAAGAAAAGAATTTGACAGTATTGGAAGTATAAAGGTTCCTAATGATAAATATTGGGGTGCATCTACTCAAAGATCTAATAAGTTTTTTAATATTGGTAAAATTTTAGTTAATATTTCAATCATTAAATCAATAGCTATCATTAAAAGATCAGCCGCTACAGTTCACGCTAAAGATAAATTAATTGATAGTAAAATTTCTAAAGCAATAATCAAAGCATCGGATGAGGTAATTAAAGGTAAATTAGATGAAAATTTTCCATTAAAAGTTTGGCAAACAGGTTCTGGTACACAGACAAATATGAATGTAAATGAGGTTATTTCTAATAGAGCAATAGAAATTTTAGGTGGAAAAAAAGGTAGTAAAAAACCTGTTCATCCAAATGATCATGTAAACAAATCACAATCTACAAATGATGTTTTTCCAACTGCAATGCATATCTCTGTTGCTAAAGAAACTATTTCTAAAATGCTGCCAAGCTTAAAAATTTTAGAAAAAGAGTTAAAAAGAAAATCCAATGAATTTAAAAATATAGTAAAAATTGGAAGAACTCATTTACAAGATGCTACTCCATTATCTCTCGGACAGGAGTTTTCTGGATACCATTTCCAAGTTAAAAAAAGTATTGAGAGAATTGAATATGCTTTAAAGGAAATATTATTTCTCGCTCAAGGGGGTACTGCAGTTGGTACTGGATTAAATTCGAAGAAAAATTTTGATAAAAAAATTGTTAAAGAAATTGCAAAAATTACAAAATTAAAATTCAAACCAGCACCAAATAAATTTGCAGAGCTTGCTGCCCATGATGCAATTGTTAATTTTTCTGGTGCTCTTAATACCTGTGCTGTAGCTTTAATGAAAATATCTAACGATATTCGTTTTCTAGGTTCTGGTCCAAGAGCCGGATATGGAGAATTAATTCTTCCTGAAAATGAACCTGGTTCATCCATCATGCCTGGAAAAGTTAATCCAACACAATGCGAAGCAGTTACTATGGTTTGTGTAAAAGTTATTGGTAACCATAATGGTATAACTATGGCGGGATCTCATGGTCATTTTGAGCTAAATGTTTTTAAACCTTTAATTGCTCATAATATCTTACAATCAATCGACTTGATTGGTGACAGCACAAAAAATTTTGCCCTGTATTGCATCAAAGGAATAAAAGCTAATAAAAAAAAAATCCGAGAACATCTAGATAATTCACTTATGCTAGTAACTGCTTTAGCTCCACATATTGGTTACGATAATGCAGCAAAAATAGCAAAAACTGCACTCAAAAATCATACTACTTTAAAATATGAAACTTTAAAAACAGGATTAATAAACGAGAAAGAGTACAATAAGATAGTTAATCCTAAAAAGATGATCTATCCAGCATAATTCTTAATTGCTTCATTTAACAAATTTTTGAAGTAAATTTTGTTTTGTAAATCTTCCTTTTTAAAAACTACATTATTTAAAATTGTATTTACACTCTGATTAATTTTATTATCAATCTTAATATCTTTTAATTCAGCAATTTTTTGATCAAAATTATAAGTAAAATTGAAATCAATTTCTTTAATTTTATTTCTGTAATTTTTTGGTGTTAGAAGGAATTTATATATCTTTTTATAATCGTTAACATTTATCTTAATTTTACCATCCAAAATTAATTCTCCATTTTTAACAAAAATTAAACTTTCTAATAATTCAAAATCTGCAAAATCTCTCCATTTAAATTTTGTATTATCTGTATCAATTAAACCTTCTTGTAGATTTGAGCTTAATTTAATATTTTTAAAATTAGCGTTTTTGTAAACTTTGTCTGCATGAATATTTATTTTAAAATCAATATTTTTATTATTAAATATTTCAGTTTTTAAAAGTTGTGCAACTACAGCATTAGATCCAAACAGTGTATTTAAATTAATTTCATTTAAATTACCCTTTAAATTTCCATAAAAAGGCTTGAAATTTAAATTTCCCTTATAGGAAATATTTGGCTGATCTATCTTATCAAAAATATAAAAATCAATAGAATTGTTTTTAATTTGGTATTCAAGATTTCTTTTTAATTTATTAAAAACAATCTGTGATTTCCCTATTTTTTTTTCATTTTCAAAAGTTAATTTATTTTCAATTCTAAGTTTAATTAAATTAAGATTTATTTGCGAAAAAAAATTGTTATTTTCTTCACTAAAAAAAGATTTTACTGAAAAAGGAATATTAAATATTTCATTTTCTGAGTAAAAAAT
>CACMRC010000009.1 GCA_902615975.1 uncultured Pelagibacteraceae bacterium | reverse complement strand
AAAAATGAGACAATTTATATAATTAAAAAAGATGAAAAGTAGACATCCAGAAAAAGAGAACAAACCGGTTAATCCAATTAAAAAAAAACCAGAATGGATTAGATCAAAACTTACAAATAGTAAGGAATTTTTTTTAACTAAAACAATAGTAAATAACAATAATCTTGTAACTGTTTGTCAGGAAGCAAACTGTCCTAATATAACTGAATGTTGGAGTAAGCGACATGCAACTTTTATGATTATGGGAGACACTTGTACAAGAGCTTGTGCTTTTTGTGATGTTAAAACTGGCGTACCAGGAAAATTAGATCAACTTGAACCAGTTAAGATTGCAGAAGCAGTAAAAAAATTAAATTTAAAACATGTTGTAATTACCTCAGTGGACAGAGATGATTTAGATGATGGTGGGTCAGAACATTTTTTTGAAGTAATTAATCAAACTAGAAATTCAAATCCAAATACTACTATTGAAGTTCTTACACCTGATTTTTTAAGAAAAGGAGATGCTTATAAAAAAGTTTTAGACGCTAAACCAGATGTTTTTAATCATAATATTGAAACTGTCCCTAGTCTTTATTTAAAAGTTCGACCTGGATCTAGATATTTTGCATCTTTAGAACTTTTAAAAAATGCAAAAAAAGTTAATAAAAATATTTTTACTAAATCAGGAATAATGGTTGGCTTAGGCGAGACAAGAGAAGAAATTTTACAAGTCATGGATGATTTAAGAGTTGCAGATGTTGATTTCATAACGATTGGTCAATATTTACAACCTTCAACCAAACATTATCCATTAGACCGATATTATACACCAAAAGAATTTGAAGATTTAGGAACAATTGCAAAAGCTAAAGGATTTTTGTTAGTATCTTCATCCCCTTTAACTAGATCTTCATATCATGCGGATGAAGATTTTGCGAAACTTCAACGAAATAGATTAAAAAATAATTAATGCCAAAAGCATCAGTTAAGCGATTAATTGATAACAGAAAAGATAAGCTAATTGAGTTTGTTTTAGATATTGAAAAATACCCAGAATTTATTCCTTTCTGCGATAATTCAAAAGTTTATGAGAGAAGTGATAAAGGCGATACAATAAATATTATAGCAGATCTTACAATAGGTAAGGGACCGTTTAAGGATACATTTAAAAGTGACGTTAAATTAAATAAAAAAAACGATCATATTCATGTTGTTAATTTAGGTGGACCATTAAATCACTTAGAAAATAATTGGAAATTTATTGAGGTAGGAAATGATACAGACGGTTACAAAACAGAAGTTCTATTTGACATTGATTTTGAAATTGAAAATAAATTTTTAAATATTTTAATGACTAAATCTTTTCAATTTGGTTTGGAAAAGATAGCAGACGCGTTTCAAAAAAGAGCTGAAAGTATTAAATAATTTTACTGATTATCTTAATTACGGTACGAATTGTTGATTTTTGAATTAAATTACGATTTTTTGATTTAAATTTATTTTCTTTAACCAGCAGTGTTTTACCTTTTTTGACCCCAATATAAACAAGGCCAACAGGCTTTTCTTTTGATCCACCTCCTGGTCCAGCAATTCCTGTTATTGAGACGTTGATTTTACTCTTTGAAATTTTAGATAAATTTTGAACCATTGCCTTGCAACACTCATGGCTAACCGCACCATATTTTTTAATAATATTTTTATTAACCTTCAATATTTTTATTTTAGCTTGATTAGAGTAAGTGGTTAGACCCATTTGAAAATATTTTGATGAATTGGCTAATTTAGTCAAATTATGAGCCAATAACCCACCCGTACAAGACTCAGCTACAGATATAGTTAATTTTTTTTTAATTAATTTTTTATGAAGTAATTGAATACTCATTAGAATTTTAAACTTAATAAATATATTAATATCATTGAATACAAACCTGCCATTATATCATCCATAATTATTCCAAAATAGTTTTTATGATTTTTGTCAAAATAACTTACCGGGAAAGGTTTTAGGATGTCAAAAAATCTAAAAAAAACAAAAGATAAAATATAATAAATTTCAATTGAAATACTTATTTGATTTGTTTGATTTAAATACAATAACATAATTAAAGGCATGGATTGCCCCAAAACTTCATCGATTACTATTTGTCTTGGATCTTTATTTTTAAATTCAGATTCAGCATCTTTTACTGCATAAAATGAATAAAAGAATAAAAGTATAAAAAAAATAATTGAAAAATTAAGATCTGTGTAACCTAAAATTTCATAAGCAATATAAATAAAAACAGCTGTTACAGCAGAGGTTACGGTACCAGGAATTTTAGTTAAATATCCATAACCAAAGAAAGTGGATAACAAAACATTTATTTTTTTCATTGTGTGATTGAGCAAATAACTTCACAAGCTATTGCTTTTTCCTTTCCGATTAATCCAAGTTTTTCTACTGTTTTACCTTTTAGGTTAATTAACTCTTTATCAATTTTTAATAAATTAGAGAGAGATTTGATTATTTTATCGCGATACTTTGAAACTTTTGGTTGTTCACATATTAAATTTATATCTAAATTATTTATATAAAAGTTACTATTATTTAATATTCCGACAATAGGTTTAAGCATTTTGGGTGATCTAATATTTTTATATTTTTTTTGATTATCTGGAAAAAAAGTGCCAATATCTTTTTTTCTCATAGCCCCAAGTAAAGAGTCTATTATTGAATGTATAATCACATCTCCATCAGAATGTCCTTTAAGTCCAGAGTGATAAGGAATTTTTATTCCACCTAAAAAAAGTTTTTTTCCTCTTATTAATCTATGAATATCATAGCCAATGCCAAAATAAGTTTTATTTGTTTCGATATCTTCTTTAAATGTAATTTTATTATTTAAATTCTCTCCCTTAATAAATTTAATTTTAAGATTATTTTCAATAAATAATGTTGCTTCATCAGTAATTTTATTTATTTGTTTATTTGAAAGAATATATAAATCTTTAAATTTAAAAGCTTGAGGAGTTTGAGTCAAAATTGAATTATTTCGATTTAGATTAAAAAGTTGATTTTTTACTTTGTATTTAATGGAGTCTTTTGAATTTATAGTAGGTATTACCGCTTTATTATTTTTAAGTGATTTAATTAGATTCTTTAAAAGTTTGATAGTGAAGTTTGGTCTAGCTGCATCGTGAATTAAAACATTGTTAGGTTTAAATTTTTTTATATAATTTAAAGCTATTAGAGAAGAATCAGATCTTTCTTTACCACCTTTTATAATGGAAACATTTTTTGGAAATTTTTCTTTAATACTTTTTTTATTATTTACGACCAATATAATTTTTTTAAACAGCTTTGATTTCATTGCTTTTTCTAAAGAATGTTTAAAAAGAGCCTTGTTTTTATAAATATTAAATTGCTTTAGTTTTTTTGAATTAAATCTTTTGCTTTGTCCTGATGCTAGTATTATAAAATAATTATTCATTTATATGGTAGTTTTTATATTCAAATGTACGAATTTATTAAAAAAAATATATATCTAATAATATTATTTATTATCACATTATCGATAGGTTTTTTAACCTTTTTAACTTTTATTGATAAAGGATTTATTGAATTATCAGATCAAAATTTACAAATTTTATTAGTTCTAAATATTGTTCTCTTAGTAGCCCTTTTTGTTTTTATTTTTATTGAAATTAAGAGTGCAATCAAAAATGATATCGATAAAGATGGTTTAAAATCTAATAAAAAATATATTACATACTTTGGTTTATTTACTTTAATTCCATCAGTTTTAATTTCAATATTTTCACTCTTTTTATTTTCTTTTGCTTTAGAAAAATATTTTGACAAAAAAGTTACCACAGTTGTTAACAATTCTTATGAGTTAGCAAGAAATTATGTTGAAGAAATCAGAAACAAAATTCAATCTGATATAGTTTTGATAGCTTTTGATACTAATAAAAGTAAAAGATTTTTAAATGATAATCCAAATGAATATAAGAGATTTTTAGAGACACAAAAATTAATTAGAAATGTTGATGAAGTACATATTATAGATATTAACAAAAAACTTTTATTTTCAACTTTAAAAGATAATCAGCCATATATACCACCAGTAGATAGAGCTTTAAATTTAGTTCTGGATGATGATCGTCCTTTAAAAATTATTAATGCACCTGAAAATATTTCTGCTGCAATAATGAGACTGCAAAATTTTGAAGATAGATTTTTGTATGTAATAAAGTATCTAGACAAAGATATTTCTAGATATTTAACAGAGTCTCAAGAAGCTATCAATTTTTACTATACCGTTGAGGAAAAAAGTACTGGTATTAAAATTTCATTTGCTATTATTTATATTATTGTTGTTAGTGTTTTATTATTTGTTTCTATATCTATTGCAATCAGATTTTCATCTAGGTTTTTTAGATCTATCAATAACTTAATACTTGCTTCAACATCCATTGGACAAGGAAATTTTAATGCAAAAGTTCCTGAGGTGAAGACAGATAAAGATTTAGAAACTCTAAATAAAAATTTCAACTTGATGATAGACAGACTAAAAAGCCAGCAAGAAAAGTTAATTATAAATGAAAGACATGAGGCCTGGGGGAGTTTGGCAAGAAAACTTGCTCATGAAATTAAAAATCCACTTACCCCAATTCAATTAACTATAGATAGGTTAAAAAATAAATATTCAAAACAATTACAGGAAAATGAAATTAAGAATTTTAAAGATAATTTAAAAGTTATAAATAACCAAATAAAGCAAATCGAAAAATTGGTTAATGAATTTTCTGACTTTGCAAGAATGCCAAAACCAATATTTAGAGAGAATAATTTAGTTGATATAATTTATGAAAATATAAATCTACTTAGAGAATTAGATAATTCTATTGATATTACCTTTAAAAAAGACTTTGATAAAATTACTTTAGAAAGTGACAAAGAACAAATAAGTAGAGTTTTTTTAAATTTGATTAAAAATTCTATAGAAAGTATCAATCAAAAAGCTCAAAATAACAACAATTCCAGCAAAAAAATTACTATTGAACTTATTGAGGATGATAGCCACATAAATGTGATTATAGAAGATAATGGTGTTGGTTTTAGTGAATTAAAAAATAATATTAAAGATATACTTAATCCGTATTTCACAACCAAGAAAAATGGAACCGGTTTAGGATTATCAATAGTTAATAAAATAATTAATGATCACAATGGAAAAATAGATTTTATACCAATTCAAAATGGCGCAAAAATTAATATTACATTTTTAAAACAATAATGAGTGAAGAAATTTTAATCGTAGACGATAATGCTGATATCAGAAATATAATTAATGAATTAATTATTGATGCTGGTTATAAAACTAGATTAGCTGCAAATTACAACCAAGCACTTGCAGAAATAGATAAAAAATTACCTGATGTTGCAATTCTTGATGTTAAATTAGATAAGGGAGATAACGACGGTATTGAGCTTCTTTCACATATTAAATCTAAAAATAAAGATACTCCAGTTATAATTATTTCTGGCCATGCAAATATTGAAATGGCTGTCAAATCTTTGCAGCATGGAGCATTTGAATTTATAGAAAAACCATTTGATCAAGAAAGATTACTTAACTTTGTTAAAAGAGCAGTTGAAAACTTTAATTTAAAAAAACAAAATAAAGAGTATGAAAGTAAATTGTTTTCATCTTATGAATTAATTGGAAACAGCAAAAACATAGTCAATATAATTGATCAAATTAAAAAAATTTCAGTAACTGAAAGTAGAGTTTTTATAAGTGGTCCTTCAGGTTCAGGAAAAGAATTAATTGCTAGAAAAATTCATAAAGCTTCTTCTAGGAGTAAAAATCCATTTATTGTTTTAAATGGCGCTTTACTAGATATTAATAAGTATGAATTAGAATTATTTGGTGAAGAAAAAGAAAATGGCTCTATCTCGTATGGCGCACTAGAAAAGGCCAACAAAGGAACACTTTTAATAGATCAAGTTTCAGAAATACCATTGGACATACAATCTAAAATACTAAGAGTTCTAACTGATCAAAAATTTAAAAGAGTTAACGGAAGCAATGATGTTAGCGTAGATGTAAGATTAGTTTGCTCATCAAGTAAAGATTTAAAAAAAGAAATAGAAATTGGAAATTTTAGAGAGGATTTATTTCATAGATTAAATGTTTTTGAAATAAATATTGAACCATTAAATCAAAGGATTTCAGATATACCCTTGTTAATTAAATATTTTTCAAAAAAAATCTCTGAAAATTATAAAATTAAAGAATTAGAAATAGATGAAAATAACAGTTACATACTTAATCACAATTGGTATGGCAATGTCAGAGAGTTAAGAAATTTAATTGAGCGAATAGCAATATTACAGCCTGACACTAAAGATAAAATTTCAAATATTATTAAAGAATCTCTAAAAAATACAAATTTTGATGATCAATTGGCTGAAAATAGCCTTTCTGTGCCACTAAAAGAAGCTAGAGAAAAATTTGAAAAGGAGTATTTAACTATTCAACTAAAAAAGTTTAATGGAAATATTTCAAAAACAGCAAATTTTGTTGGAATGGAAAGAAGCGCATTACATAGAAAATTAAAAGGTTTAGGCATCAAAGAATTTAATTAGATGAATATAATCATTTGTGGAGCTGGAAGAGTAGGGTTCACTATAGCTAAACAGCTAAGTGAGCAAGGTCATTCAATAACTGTTATTGACCCATCTAGTGAAGATATTCAAAAAATCGATGATGCTTTAGATGTTAAAGCTATAGTAGGAAAAGGTACTTATCCTTCTATTTTAGAAAAAGCTAACGCAGCAGAGACTGATATGATTATAGCAGTCACTAGAAATGATGAAATTAATATGCTCATTTGCCAAATAGCTTTTTCAATTTTTAAAATTCCAAAAAAAATAGCTAGAATAAGATCCCAAGATTACTTAAATCCAAAATTTACAAGAGTTTACAATAAAGAAAATTTACCCATTGATGTAATTATCTCTCCTGAAATCGAGATTGCAAAATCAATACAAAGAAAACTTGAGGCACCAGGAGCATTAGATAGCGTTCCATTTGCTGATAATAAAATTAGATTATTAGAAATTTTAATTAATGAAAATTGTAAATTAATTAACATCAAACTCAACGATTTAACTAAAAAACATACAAATTTAGACGCAAATATCATAGGAATTATAAGAGACGATAAATTTATAATTCCAAAAAAAAACGATGACGTAAGAAAAAATGATAAAATTTATGTAATAATAAATTCCTCACAAATGTCAGATACCTTAGAAGCTTTTGGACATGATGAAAAAGTATCTAAAAATATTTTAATTGTAGGAGGCGGAAATATAGGTTTTAATTTAGCTAAAAACATTGAAGAAACTTTGGATGCAGCAAGAGTAAAAATTATTGAAAAAAATAAAGAAAGAGCTGAATTTCTTGCTGGTGAATTAAACAATACAATTATCATTAATGGTGATGCTTTAGACGAAGAGGTTCTAGTAGAGGCTAATTTACAAGAAGCCGAAACAGTTCTTGCTTTAACAAATGATGATGAAGATAATTTGATGGTAAGTGTTCTTGTTGAAAAATTTGCAAAAGATGAAAAGGATATTGATGACAAAAGAACAATGGCTTTAATTAATAAACCAAATTATTCTTTGTTACAAAACTCTTTGAAAATTGATGATCTTATTGATCCAAGAATGAACACTGTATCTAGTATTTTAAAACATATTCACAAAGGTACAATTGAAACAGCATACACAATTATGAATGGCGAATATGAAGTAATTGAAGCTGAAATTATAGAAACGTCAGAACTTATTAATAAAGAATTAAAAAATTCAAATTTACCAGATGAAATAAGAATTGGTGCGATCCTAAGAGAAAATAAAGTTATAATTCCGAGATCAAATTTTGTATTTCAGAAAGATGATAAAATTGTTTTTTTAGCAAAGAAAGACTCTATTTCAGTAGTCGAGAATATATTTCGAATAAGTTCTATATAATTAAATGTCATTTTTTAGAGTAAAGTACTTGAGTTTCTTTTTTATATTAATATCTATTTTTTCTTTTTTTAATATTATTTATTCATATTATTTTAATTTATATCTAAACCTGAACACATATTATTTTAGTTTAATTATTTCTTTGGTAATTGGATTAATTTTTTACAGAATTAAAACTGATCTTAAAAAGCCTTCAATATTTGAAAAAATACTTACAGTTTTATTAGGATATGCTTTAATGCCTTTAATTTTATCAATACCTTTTTATTTAAGTATTTATAACTTAACTTTTATAAATTCTTTATTTGAAGCTGTTTCAGGATTTACGTCAACAGGTTTTACCATTTTTGAAAATATAAAACATATTGATCAAGGTTTAATATTATGGAGATCATCTATACAGTGGATTGGAGGTTTGTATTTTTTATATTCTATTATTTTTTTAATTGATATCTATGATGAAAGTCTAAAAAAATCTTTAACCAATTTTTTATCTTTTGATTCTTCAGAGGTTTTAAAACAATCAGTTAAAATTCTTTTATTATACTCTGGATTAACAATATCAATTTTTATTATTTTAAATATTCTTGGAATTAGATCGTTTAACTCACTAAATTTAGCAATGACAATAATTTCATCAGGTGGATTTTTACCTTCAAATGATCTTTCATCAATTTTAGTGAATGATTTTCAGGTGATTATATTTTCTTTTTTAATGCTGATTTCTTTTTTTAGTATTTTTTTTTCTTATAATTTAATTTTTTTAAGAAATAAAAATTTAAATTTTTTATATGAAGACATACATTTATTTTTGTATTTTATTGTAGTTGTAAGTATTTTTTTTGTTTTCTTTAGCTATGATTCTAATTTCACATACAGTTTTTTATCTTTAGTTAGCAGTATTTCAAATATAGGTATCTCACTTGAAGTTGATCAAGCTAATTTAAACTTCATTTATATCTTACTCGTAATTGTTGGAGGCTCTTTTTTTTCAACAAGCTCGGGATTAAGATTTTTAAAAATATATTCTTTAACTAAATATTCTATGAATCAAATTCTTTCTTTTAGTAGGCCAAAAAATGTATTTATGAACAAACTAATTTTCTCTAAAATTAATTTTGATACTAAAGATATAAATAAATATTTTTTAACAATACTAATTTTTGTTATTTCTCTTTTTTCTTTATCTGTCTTATTGTCCTTATTTAATATTCAATTTGAATATTCCTTTAAATTAGCTGTATTAACCTTAATGAATACTGTTAATTCGTCAGCTTATGGAATATCAGATTTTGATTTTCAAAATTTACACTTTTTAACTAAATATTTTCTCATATTTTTTATGATAATCGGAAGAGTTGAACTATTGTCTTTATTGCTGATTGCAAAAAAATTTCTTTTTAAAAATTAATTAAGTATTATATATATCAATAAATTTTGCGCCCTTAGCTCAGCTGGATAGAGCATCGGTTTTCTAAACCGAGGGTCGGAGGTTCGAATCCTCCAGGGCGCGCCATTTCTTACTTTTTACCTATTAATTATTTAAAAAATTGGGCTTGACGTAAATCTATATAGAATTCAAATTTGTTGTTAATTTTCCTTGAACAGTATTTTCTTACATGTTTAAATTATAAATATTCAAAAGTAATTTTGAATTATTTGTTAACAAATAAAAATAACATAAAGGAAGAATAATGTTTAAATACTTAAAACAATTAACTTCTTTAGTTGCTATGGTTGCAGTGTTGTTTACTTTTACAACAGAAACTATGGCTGCTAAAAAATCTAAAACACTTAAAAACACTCAAAAGAAGGGTTTTGTAAGATGTGGAGTATCTCAAGGTCTTCCAGGATTTTCTAATGCGGATGCAGCTGGAAATTGGACTGGTATCGACGTTGATGTATGTAGAGCGGTAGCTGCTGCAGTACTAGGTGATGCAAACAAAGTTAAGTTTACACCACTAAGTGCTAAAGAAAGATTTACAGCTTTAACTTCTGGTGAGATTGATATCTTATCAAGAAACACAACTTGGACTCTTTCTAGGGATGCTGATATCGGACTTACTTTCGTTGGAGTAAACTTCTACGATGGTCAAGGTTTCATGGTTAGAAAAAGTTCTGGTATTACTTCAACAAGCCAATTCAAAGATGGTATCTCAGCTTGTACAAACATTGGTACAACAACTGAGTTAAACATGAGAGACTTCTTTAACTCAAAAGGAATTTCTTATGAGCCAGTTGCTTTCGAAAAAGCTGATGAAGTTGTAGCTGCTTATGATGCTGGTAGATGTGATACTTACACTACTGATAAATCAGGTTTAGCTGCACAAAGAACTAAAATGTCTAACCCAGATGATCACATTGTATTGCCTGAAACTGTTTCTAAAGAGCCTTTAGGACCGGTTGTAAGACAAGGCGACTCTGTTTGGGAAGATATCGTTAGATGGTCTTTAAATGCTATGATCGAAGCAGAAGAGTATGGAATTACTTCTTCAAATGCAGACTCTATGAAAACTTCAGACAATCCAGCTGTAAAAAGATTAGTTGGTGCTGAAGGTGAATTAGGTGCTGCTTTTGGTCTAGACAACGAGTGGAGTTTAAGAATTATCAAGCAAGTTGGTAACTATGGTGAAAGCTACAAAAGAAATATAGCTGACACTGGAATTTTACCTGACAGAGGTCCAAATGAATTATGGACTAAAGGTGGAATTCTTTATGTACCACCTGCAAGATAATTGCATAATTAACTAATTAAAAAGGGCTAGATTTTTCTAGCCCTTTTTTTTATAAGCGTTCAAATGGACCTGAAATTACAAAAAATCATTCCCCAATTAATTACCGTTTTAGTTGTAGTGTTAGTTTTTGGATTTTTTACATACAATGCTCAAATCAATATGGAGAACAGGGGTATTGATTTTGGATATGGGTTTCTTTCTCAGGAATCTTCATTTGATGTACAGTTTTCACTTATAGAATACGATGGATCACATTCTTATTTCAGAGCTTACCTTGTTGGTTTGCTTAATACTATTTTAGTTTCTGTAATTGGAATTATTATTGCTACAATTTTAGGAGTTATAGTTGGTGTTGCAAGACTTTCACCAAATTATTTAATAAATCAGTTCGCTGCATTCTATGTAGAATTTTTTAGAAACATTCCATTGCTATTACAAATATTTTTTTGGTATTTTGCTGCTTTAAGAGCTTTACCTTTGCCTCAGGATGCAGATGCAATGTTGGGTGTTTTTTTCTTAACGATTAAAGGTTTATATGTTCCAGCATTTATTTGGGAAAATCTCAATATATTTTTATATTCAATAGTTGCAGCAATAATTGCAATAGTTGTAATTAGAATTCATGCAAGAAAAGTTCAAGAAACACAAGGTAAACAGTTACCAGTTTTTTGGATATCAATAGGTTTAATCTTTATTTTGCCTTTATTAAGTTTTTTAATAGGCGGTGTAAGTTTATCGTTTGAAATTCCTAAATTAAAGCAATTAGCTGCAACTTCATTCAAATATGAAGGTGGTATAAGCTTACCCCCCGAATTAATAGCTTTAACTTTATCGCTGGCATTATATACAGCAACTTTTATTGCTGAGTGTGTAAGAGCTGGAATTCAAGGTGTAGGTAAAGGTCAAAAAGAAGCAGCTGCCTCTATTGGATTAAATCCAAATCAAGTTTTAAAATTAGTTGTTATGCCACAAGCATTAAGAATTATTATTCCACCAACAACTAATCAATACTTAAATCTAACAAAAAATTCATCATTAGCTGCTGCTATTGCTTATCCTGATCTAGTATTAGTTTTTGCTGGTACAGCTTTAATGCAAACTGGTAAAGCAATTGAAATAGTTTCAATAACGATGCTTACCTACTTAAGCTTAAGTATTTCAATTTCAATTCTTATGAATTGGTATAATAAAAAAATTGCTATTAAGGAAAAATAAATGTCAAAAATTAATTTTTTAAGACCAGATAAAGACAATTTGACTACCTTTTTATACGTGGGTTCATTTTTATTTGTTGTTAGTGTTATTGATGTTTTTCTTAATTCATTCTTTAGTATAAATGTCACTGGATTTTTGCCTGCATCACTAAGCTTTATAATTCCAATTTTATTAGGTTTTATAGGACTGTATTTTATTAGAATTGAACACAGTGGTAATAAATTTCTAGATCAAGTAAATAAAAATATTAATACAAATAATTTTAATGCAATCTTATCCCTATTAATTATTTTTATAATTATTAAATCAATACCACCAGTTTTAAGTTGGTTTGTGGTTGATGCAAGTTTTGCTGGTGATAGTAAAGATGTTTGCTCAGGCACTGGTGCTTGTTGGACTTACATTAAAGTCTGGTTTAGAAGATTTATGTATGGAATGTATCCAAATGCAGAACAGTGGAGAATAAATTTATCTTTTATTGCTTTAGCTCTTTTAGGTTCTGTAGGATATTTTGCTACAGAAAAATTTAAAAAATATTTAACTTTATATTATGTTGTAATTTATCCATTTATAGCATTTCTATTTATTTTCTTTTTTATATCAGGTGGTCCTATATTTTTTGACTTTTCTTATGGAATAATCGCAGCAGTAATTTCAATTATTATTGGTTTCTTTATTCCAAGTAAATTTAAATTTTATTATTTTATATTTGTGCCAATCACTCTTTATATTGCTTTAAAATATTTCATCTTTTACGAGGAATTAATTGAACTCGGTAAACTTGATGGATTAAATTGGGTCGAAACTGGAGCTTGGGGAGGATTATCACTTACATTTATAATTTCATTTTTCTGTTTAATATTCTGTTTCCCTATAGGAATGGCATTTGCTCTTGGCAGAAGATCAGATTTTCCTTTAATAAGATATATATCAATTGGGTTTATTGAATTTTGGAGAGGTGTTCCGTTAATTACAGTTTTATTTATGTCTGCTGTGATGTTTCCAATGTTTTTACCTGCAGATTTTTTTATAGATAAATTGGTGAGATGTATAATAGCTATTTCTTTATTTGAAGCAGCTTATGTTGCTGAAGTTATTAGAGGAGGTTTACAAGCATTACCACGTGGTCAATACGAAGCTGCAAAATCACTTGGAATGGGTTATTGGCGAATGCATATATTTGTAATTCTTCCACAAGCTTTAAAATTAGTAATTCCAGGTATTGCTAATACTTTTTTAGCACTAGTTAAAGATACTCCTTTAATATTTGTAGTTGGTTTACTTGAAATAGTAGGAATGTTAAATTTAGCCAAAACTAATCCAGAGTGGTTAGGTTTTGCTATGGAAGGCTATGTTTTTGCTGCAATAATTTTCTGGATTATTTGTTATGCAATGAGTAAGTATAGCTATAATTTAGAACAGAAATATAAAACAGAGCGATAAATTATGTCTGACAGTATTATTCAAATAAAAAATGTAAATAAATGGTTTGGTGATTTTCAAGTTTTAAAAGATATTAATCTTGAGGTTAAACCAAAAGAAAAAATTGTTGTTTGTGGTCCATCAGGGTCAGGTAAGTCTACATTAATTAGATGCATCAATAGATTAGAAGAACATCAGCAAGGTGATATTATTGTTGATGGAAACACGTTAACAGAAGATACAAAAAATATTGAACAAATTAGAGCAGAAGTTGGAATGGTATTTCAACAGTTTAATTTATTTCCTCATTTATCAATTGTAGATAATTGTACACTTGCACCAATTTGGGTTAAAAAAATGCCAAAAAAAGAAGCTGAGGAATTAGCTTTAAAACATTTAGAAAGAGTTCAAATTCTTGATCAAGCACAAAAATTTCCTGGTCAATTATCTGGTGGTCAACAACAAAGGGTTGCGATAGCTAGAGCTCTTTGTATGGAACCTAAAATTATGTTGTTTGATGAGCCTACATCAGCTTTAGATCCAGAAATGATTAAAGAAGTTTTAGACGTAATGGTTGATTTAGCAAACCAAGGTATGACAATGATAGTTGTTACCCATGAGATGGGATTTGCTAAAGAGGTAGCCGATGAGGTTATATTTATGGATGAAGGAATGATTGTTGAAAGAGCCGAAACTAAGGAGTTTTTTGCTAACCCTAAGAGTGATAGGACTAAGCTTTTTTTAAGTCAAATACTATAAAAAATATATAACTTTTGAGCAATAAACTTGTGTTAACGCAATCGAAATATCTTAATTTTGCATTCAACTAATGCTTGACAGTGTTTTGATTATTCCAAATTTCTTAAGAAAAAAAATAAATTTTTCTATTGCAGTAACATTAATAAATAGGTTGAATAGACTTTATAAAATTTAATTAAGAGGGGTCTTAATGGAAGATAATTTCAATAAACACTTAGGCAATAAGCTTAAGCTAAGAAGGTTAGCTTTAGGTTTAACACAAACTAAAGTAGCAAAAGCAATAAACGTTACATTTCAACAAATTCAAAAATATGAAAAAGGAACCAACGGAGTAAGCTCGATAAGATTACTGCAACTTGCAAATTATCTAAAAGTGCCGATTAATTATTTCTTTGAAGATTTTTCAGAATATTTAGTGAATTTAGAAAAATCGCAAGAAGGTCACATGAATGTTAATTATAATTTTTTGGTTAAATTATATTCAGAACTTAATGCTGATCAAAAATTAAAATTTAATAAATCTTTACAAATTTCAGGATCAGGAATTTCTAAAGCAATTTAATTAAAGTTTTAATTAAGACCCTAGATTTTTATTTAAGAGATAATTTTTTTTTTAATTTAATTTCTGGCTCCTCGGGCAGGACTCGAACCTGCGACCAATTGATTAACAGTCAACTGCTCTACCAACTGAGCTACCGAGGAATGTAAAAAAGCCAACTTACTTTTTTTTGTAACTAAAACAAGATTTTTTTTGGAGGCAACGCCCGGAATCGAACCGGGATACAAGGATTTGCAATCCTCTGCGTAACCATTCCGCCACGTTGCCATCTTATTTTTAGCTAATAGCTGCAGATGCCTTTTTATATTAAATTTTTTCTAATAGTCTATTAAATAACGATTCAAATTGATTATTGTTAATTTAGATTATTAAATTATAAACTTTAACATCGATGAGTAGCGATAAATATATACATTCTGATGTAGAAAATAGAATTTATTCTTATTGGGAAAAAAATGGTCTTTTCAAGCCTAAAGAAAATTCAAAAAAATTCTCAATTGTAATTCCTCCACCAAATGTAACTGGTAGTTTGCACATGGGGCATGCGCTTAACAATTCTATTCAAGATTTGTTAGTTCGTTATCATAGGATGAATAATTTTGAAACTTTATGGCAACCAGGTACAGACCATGCTGGAATTGCTACACAAGCATTAGTAGAGAAAAAATTAACCTCTGAAAAAATTGATAAAAATGAAATTGGTAGAGAAAAATTTATTGAAAAAGTTTGGGAATGGAAAGAGCAATATGGAGACATAATAATTAACCAATTAAAAAAACTTGGTTGTTCTTGTGATTGGTCAAGAAATGCTTTCACCATGGATGAAAATTTATCCAAATCAGTAATTAAGGTTTTTGTAGATCTTTATAACAAAGGTCTAATCTATAAAGATAAGAAATTAGTTAACTGGGATACAGTTTTAAAAACAGCTATTTCAGACCTAGAAGTAGATCAAAGAGAGGTAAATTCTAAAATTTATTACATCAGATATCCAATAGACGGGACTGAAGAATTTATTACAATTGCAACAACAAGACCTGAAACCATGCTTGGTGATACAGCTATAGCTGTAAATCCAAAAGATGAACGATTTAAATCCTTTGTTGGAAAAACAGTTACTATTCCAATTGTTGGAAGAAAAATAAAAATCATTGAAGATGATTATGCTGATCCTGAGCAAGGAACGGGTGCATTAAAAATTACACCAGCGCATGATTTTAATGATTATGACGTTGGTCAAAGAAACAATCTTGAAATAATTAATATTTTTACTGAAGCTGGTAAAATAAATGAAAACGCTCCAAAAAATTATGTGGGTCTTGATAGGCTTGAAGCTAGAAAAAGAATTTTAAAAGAACTTAAAGAAAAGGAATTTTTTGTAAAAGAAGAAAATATAAAAAACAAAGTTCCCTATGGAGATAGATCTAATTCAGTAATTGAACCTTTTTTAACAGAGCAATGGTTTGCTGATGCTGGTAAATTATCTGTTAAAGCAAAAGAAGTTGTTAACTCGAAAAAAACAAATTTCTTTCCTGAGAATTGGTCGAAAACTTATTTCCAGTGGATGAACAATATAGAGCCTTGGTGTATTTCAAGGCAGCTTTGGTGGGGCCATCAAATACCTGCTTGGTATGGTCCTGATAAAAAAATTTTTGTTGCTGAAAATGAAGATGATGCAAAACAACAAGCTAAGAAACATTATGGTAAAGATGTTGAATTAAATCGTGATCCAGATGTTTTAGATACTTGGTTCTCATCTGGTTTATGGCCTTTTGCTACACTTGGTTGGCCAGATGATAATAAATATGTTGATAAATTTTACCCAACGTCAGTATTAGTTACAGGTTTTGACATTATATTTTTCTGGGTAGCTAGAATGATAATGTTTGGTACAGAGTTTTTAAACAAAGAACCTTTTAAAGATATTTACGTTCATGCATTGGTTAGAGATGAGAAGGGACAAAAAATGTCTAAGTCTAAAGGTAATGTAATTGATCCTTTAGATTTAATTGAAAAATATAGTGCAGATGCACTCAGATTTACTTTGTTATCTATGGCCTCACCAGGAACAGATGTAAAGCTTTCTGAGGATAGAGTTAAAGGTTATAGAAATTTTTTAAATAAATTATGGAATGCGAATAATTTTTTAATCACTAATGAATGTGATTTTAAGGATATAGATAAAGTTTCAAGTTTAAATGTAAATATTAATAAATGGATCTATTCAGAACTTATTGAAACAAAAAATAAAATAGAAAAAAACCTTGAGGATTATAGATTTGATGAAGCAGCTAAAAATGCTTATCAATTTGCATGGCATTCGTATTGTGATTGGTATTTAGAACTGTCTAAAACAATACTATTTTCAGAAGATGAAAAAGCTAAAGCAGAGGTTAAAAAAGTATCATCTTTTGTATTCAAACAAATTTTGATTTTGTTACATCCTTTTATTCCTTTTGTTACTGAGGAAATTTGGCTCAAAAATAAATTTGATAATGACGGTAGTGATTATTTAATGCTTAAAAACTGGTTATCTGGCGAAATAAATAGGGATAGTAGCACCGAACAAGTTGAAAATATCATCAACATTATTTCAGAGATTAGATCATTTAAAAATGAGCTAAATGTAAGCCCAGGTTCATTTATTGATGTATCAATAAGCAAAATTAATAAAAATCAAAAAGACTTTATTAATACGAATGAAATTATTTTAAAAAAACTAGGTAGAATAAACAGCATATTAGATAAGGATTTAGATAAACCAGCTGCGACAATGGTTGTTTCTGGTGATTTGTTTAAGATTTATTTTGATAAAGATGTTGATTTAAAATTAATTAAAGAAAATTTAACAAACAAACAAAGTAGATTAGAGCAAGAAATGAATAAAATATCTCAAAGATTAGAGAATAAAAGTTTTATTGATCGTGCTCCAAAAGAGATTGTTGAACAAGAAAAAAATAATTATAATAATTTAAAGAATGATATTGAGAAAATATCAGTAACAATAAAGGGTATATAATGGCTAAATTCAATAAAAAGAAACTTCCAAGCAGACATACATCATTAGGAGCAGATAGGGCTCCACATAGATCGTTTTATTATGCTATGGGGGAAACTGAGAAAGATGTAGCAAAACCCTTTGTTGGTGTGGTTTCTACATGGAATGAGGCAGCTCCATGTAATATTGCTTTAATGAGACAGGCTCAATCAGTTAAAAAAGGAGTTAGAGCTAATGGTGGAACTCCAAGAGAATTTTGTACAATTACCGTTACTGACGGTATTGCAATGGGGCATGAAGGAATGAAGTCTTCATTGATATCTAGAGAAGTAATCGCTGATTCAGCTGAACTTACGGTTAGAGGTCATTGTTATGATGCGTTAGTTGGTATTGCTGGATGTGATAAATCCTTACCAGGTTTAATGATGTCTATGGTTAGATTAAATGTACCAAGTGTATTTATATATGGTGGATCAATCCTTCCAGGCAAATATAAAGGGAAAGACGTAACAGTTGTAGATGTATTTGAGGCAGTTGGAAAACATTCGACAGGTCAAATGTCTGCTGCAGAACTTAGAAAATTAGAATTAGTTGCTTGTCCAAGCGCAGGCGCTTGCGGAGGTCAATTTACTGCGAATACAATGGCATGTGTATCTGAAGCAATTGGATTAGCACTTCCTTATTCTGCTGGAACACCAGCTCCATATGAAGAAAGAGATAAATACGCAAAAGCTAGTGGTAAAACTGTTATGAACCTTTTGAAAAAAGGAATTAAACCAAGAGACATTGTTACAAGAAAAGCATTAGAAAATGCTGCAACTGTTGTTGCTGCAACAGGTGGATCCACTAATGCAGGTTTACACTTACCTGCTATTGCAAATGAGGCAGGAATTAAATTTGACTTAATGGATGTTGCTAAAATTTTTAAGAGAACACCTTATCTTGCAGATTTAAAACCAGGTGGAAAATATGTTGCAAAAGATATGTGGTTAGCAGGTGGTGTTCCAATGTTATTAAAAACTTTATATGAAGGTGGATATATTCATGGTGATTGCATGACGGTTACTGGAAAAACTATGAAGGAAAATTTAAAAGGTATTAAATTTAATCCAAAACAAAAAGTAATGAGATCTTATAAAAATCCGTTATCACCAACAGGAGGTGTTGTTGGATTAAAAGGAAACCTAGCACCAGAAGGTGCAATTGTTAAAGTTGCTGGACTAAAAAAATTACAATTTACAGGTAAAGCAAGATGCTTTGAAAATGAGGAAAGTGCAATGAAAGCTGTTCAAAGCAAAAAGTATAACGATGGTGATGTAATTATAATTAGATACGAAGGACCTGTTGGAGGTCCAGGTATGAGAGAAATGTTATCTACAACAAGTGCAATTTATGGACAGGGAAAAGGGGAGAAAGTAGCCCTTATTACAGACGGTAGGTTCTCTGGAGCCACAAGAGGCTTTTGTGTCGGTCACGTAGGCCCTGAGGCCGCTCTAGGGGGTCCTATAGGTCTTTTACGTACAGGAGACATTATTGATATTGATGCCAAAAAAGGAACGATCAATGTAAGGCTTTCTAAAAAAGAAATGGCTGCAAGAAAAAGAAAATGGAAGGCTAGAAAGTCAGATTTTGGTTCAGGTACTTTATGGAAATATGCACAAACAGTTGGACCTGCATATTTAGGAGCACCAACACATCCAGGAAAGAAAAAAGAAGTTAAGGATTATTCAGAGATTTAATGAAAATTCGTCCAGTTATTTTATGTGGAGGTGCTGGAACTCGACTTTGGCCAAATTCTAAAAATCATCAAGCTAAACAATTTATTGATTTTGGTAATTGGACATTACTTGGAAAAACACTTGAGAGAACAAAAGCATCAATTTACGACTCTCCAATCATTAGCACTAATAAGAAATACTTAAGCAAAGTAAAACAGCATTTAAGAAAAAACAAAATAAGCAAATATAAAATTGTTGTAGAGCCTGCAAAAAGAAACACTGCACCAGCTATATTAAGTACAGCTTTAATTAAAGATATTCCAGACAATCAACCTTTAATGTTATTTACAGCAGATCATTTAATTGAAAAGATGAGTATTTTTAACAAGGCAATAAATAAAAATAAATCAAACCTTAATGAAGAAAATATATTTGTTTTTGGAATTAAACCTAAATCTCCAACTAGTGATTATGGTTATTTTTTAACCAAAAAAATTAAAGGTAATATCAATAAAGTAACAAGATTTGTTGAAAAACCAAAAGAAGCTAAAGCAAAACAAATCATAAAGAATAAAGGTTATTGGAATTCAGGAATGTTTTATCTTCGAAAAGACTCCATTATTAATAACTTTAAAAAATATCAGCCTAAAACTTATAGAATTTGTGTAAATGCAGTTAATAAAGCAAAATATAAAGCTAATACATGTTATCTAAACAAAGCTTCATTTATAAAAGCGACTGCTAAATCTTTTGATTATGCAATTTTAGAAAAGACCAAACAAATTAACGCTATCAAATTAGATATTCCTTGGTCAGATCTTGGTAGTTGGAAAGAAATTTTGAAAATGTATGACAAAAATAAAAACAAATATATTAAGAAAAAAAATGTGTATTACCGTCCATGGGGTAGGTATACCAATCTATTTGAGGGCAAAGAGTTTCTAATTAAAGAGTTATACGTAAAACCAAAAGGCATTTTAAGTTTACAAAAACACCATCATCGAGCTGAACATTGGTTAGTCACACAAGGAAATGCAAAAATAACTCTTAATAAAGATATTGTAATTAAAAAGGCAGGTGAACATATATTCATTCCATTAGAAGCAATCCATAGAGTTCAAAATCCAGGAAAAAAACCTGTTAAAATTGTCGAAGCTCAAATCGGTTCAATATTGAAGGAAAGTGATATTGTTAGATATCAAGATGTTTATGGAAGAGTTCGTTAAATTAACTGAATTGTAATAATAGATAAATATTTTTGTAATTAAACTTATCTTATGATTGCTTACAAAATTTATAGTTAAATAATAAATTATTCTTCTCGTATTCACTTTAAATTTTGTTAATTAACAACTTTCTCTCTTTTCATAATTGAGAAGAGAGAAAGACGAATTTAGATATTAATTATTTACAGATGCTGAGCTTTCATTAGCTTGTTTCTTAGCTATTTTTTTTGCTCTTTTTTCAGCAATTTTTTTTTCTAAACTTGCAATTTTTATATTAATTTTAGATAATTTTTTTTCTTTTAAACTTATCTTATTTTTAAGTTTATCTATTGATTTGATAAATTTCTTTTTTCTTTTTTCATTTTTCTTTAGTTTTTTACCCATGACAACCTCCTATAGTAAATTTAAAAACAATTATATTTAAATTAAATATCTTAGTAAAATAATTTTTTGTTAAATTATGTTATTTAAAATTATAGTAAAAAATTTACTTTTTTATCTGAAAATTCAATATCAATCTGTTTATGACATCCAAAATTGTCCCCATCAATCTGAACGGGAATTTCAAAATTATTACCATCAATATGAATATTTTTTGAGTAAGTAGTGATAACAGATTTGTTTTTCGATAGATCTCCATAAATAATAATTAAAATTATATAATATATTAGTTTTAATCTTGTTAAATCTTTGAACACGTAAGTTACCAATCTATCATCAAAAATATCTGATTTATTTATCTTATGATGACCAGCATAATACTTTGTATTAGATGACAATATCCAATCAGCCTGATGTTTTTGACCGTCAAAGAAAACATTAAGTTTATTATTATTCATAAATAAAAAATGTTGAAATCCTTTTAAACCAAAAATTATCTTTCCTAGTATTTTTTTTATACGCGTATCAATAGAGTGAACAATTTTAGCATCCCAACCAATACCAGCCATTAAAAAAAAATAATTTTCATTTATTTTTATAAGATTAGATTGTTTATAATTATTTGATGTTAAAGCACTGCAAATATCATTTACTTTTTTGGTTATAGATAACTCTGCTTGAAGTAAATTGGCAGTCCCAGCCGGTATATACCCAATTGCAAAATTTTCATTAAAATCAAAGTCATTTTTGATTAATTCATTGATAGCAAATGATACTGATCCATCACCACCAGCAACTATCAATCTATCATAATTTTTATTTTTAAATTCAAGGAATATTTTTTTTGCCTCTTGTTCAGATTTAGTTTTGAAAAAATCAACAGTATTATTGATCTTTAATTTTTCATAAATTTTATTTACTAATTTTACTTTTTTCCCTGATGATGAATTGAGATTATAAATTAAACAATAATGCATAATTTTTTCGTAATTAAATTTTAATAAATCCTTAACATTTCAATGAAATAAGAAATAGATGATTCGAGTTACAGTTGTGTTACAAAAAAAGTTTTTTTAATGGCCCCACTATTAAAATATAAGAGTATATTCATATCTGATGTACATCTTGGTACTAAAGGTTGTCAAGCAAACAAGCTTCTAGAATTTTTCAAAAATTCAAGATCTGAAAATCTTTATTTGGTAGGAGACATCATCGATGTTTGGGCTATGCAAAAGAGTTTCTATTGGCCTCAAGAGCACAATGATGTCATTCAAAAAATATTAAGAAAAGCAAGGCACGGGACAAAAGTATTTTACATTATTGGTAATCATGACGAGGTGTTTAGAAAATTTATCCCAATGCATTTAGGTGATATTAAAATTGTAAATAGAGTTATTCATGAAACACAGTTAGGAAAAAAATATTTAGTTGTTCATGGTGATGCTTGGGACGGAGTAATGAAACATGCAAAATGGCTATCTAAATTAGGAGCTATTGCATATGAATTATTACTTAAAATTAATATTATTATAAATTTCTTTAGAAAGTTGAGAGGTAAAGACTATTGGTCTTTGGCAAAATTTTTAAAATATAAGGTAAAAAATGCTGTCAAATATATAGGTGAATATGAAAACACACTTTCAAAATATGCAAAAAGAAAAAAATTTGATGGAATAATTTGTGGTCACATCCATCACGCTGAAAATTTAAACCTTGATGGTGTGAATTATTTAAATTGTGGTGATTGGGTTGAGTCTTGTACAGCATTAACAGAAAAATATGATGGAACTTTTGAGATAATTTATTGGGATAAAAAAAGAAAAGAATATATTTCAGAAAATATTGATAAAGACAAGTTCACTTCCTTCAAAAAAGCATCCTAAAAAATGAAAATATTAATAGTTACTGATGCTTATTACCCGCAAGTTAATGGTGTAGTAAGAACTCTCCATCAAACAGGTGAAATACTTAAATCACAAGGTCACACTATTGAATATATTACACCTCAACAATTTTTGACTGTACCTATGCCCAAATATAATGAAATTAGATTATCTTTAAATGTTTGGCCTCGTGTAAGTAATTTAATCAATTCAATTAAACCTGATGCAATACACATTGCAACAGAAGGGCCTCTTGGTTTTATGGCAAGAAGACATTGTATTAAAAAAGGTTTAAAGTTTACAACAAGTTTTCATACAAGATTTGATAAATATATGAAACTTTATATGCCTATCATTCCAGCTAAATGGTCAGAAAAATTTTTATGCAATTTTCATAATAAAGCTGAAAGAATTTTAGTGACAACAGAATCCATGCGTGAAGAGTTAATTGCATTAGGTGTTGACAACAATAAAATGGTTACATGGACCAGGGGAGGTAATCATGGCGCGTTTAAAAACCCCATTAAGAGAGACTTACCTTATAAAAGACCTATATGGATATATGTTGGTAGGATTGCAGTTGAAAAAAATATTAAAGCATTTTTAGATCTCGATCTTGAGGGTACTAAAGTTATTATTGGAAAAGGTCCAGACCTAAATAATTTGAAAAAAAAATTTCCAAATGATATTTTTTTAGGTGAAAAGACTAATGGAGAATTAGCATCTCATTTTGCATCATCAGACGTTTTTGTTTTTCCTAGTAAAACTGATACATTTGGTATTGTTGTTTTGGAATCATTAAATTGCGGTACACCAGTTGCAGCTTATCCAGTGCCAGGACCTAAAGATATATTAGGTGGAACTAATATTGATACTTTAGATTATGATTTGAAGGCTTCTGCTTTAAAAGCTTTGAAGGTAAGTCGCCAAGATTGTCTTGATTTTGCAAAAAAATATTCATGGGAAGAAACAGCAAAAATATTTTTTGAAAATATTTCACCTAATTATTAAAGACAATATTCATTACATTTGTTAAAACATATCTATGTTTTGGACAGAGTTGATACTCATAGTTGTAATAATTATTTTATTATATTTTTTATTTAAAAAAAATATTAAGCCAGAAAATACAGCTACAGTCGTAAATAAGACTAATAAAGATGATTTAGGAAAGAGAGTAATTATTGAAGAATTAGAGGATCAATTTTTTGCTTTAGATAAATATAACTTAATCAAATATCTTAACAAAAGTGCAAAACAACGTTTTGGTGAAAACTTAATTGATAAAAATATTTCAAGTGTGATAAGAGATACAAAATTATTAGAAACAATTGATGAAGCTATCAAGGATCAAACCACAAAGAATGTTAATGTAGAAATTAATTTACCATCTTATCAGCTTTACAAAATTTATGTTATTCCTGGTCCTACTCATCTGTTTCCAGAAGTAAACTCAGTTGTATTGTTTCTAAAAGATTTTACAGAAATAACAAAAGCACAAAAATTAAAAACTGATTTTGTTGCTAATGTGAGTCACGAATTAAGAACACCTTTAGTTTCAATTAAAGGCTCTTTAGAGACTATTCTTGGACCAGCTTCAAAAGACCAAGAGGCTCAAAAAAAATTTATGTCTATCATGTCTGATCAAGTATTGAGAATGGAAAACTTAATCAATGATTTATTGATTTTAAGCAGAATTGAGCTTGAAGAACACATTAAACCAAATAAAATCATTAATCTAAATGATATTTTTAAAAATATTAAAAGTAACTTTGAATTAATTCTTAAAAAAAAGAAAATTAATTTACATCTTGAACTTATTGAACCAACTTTAGTTTTTGGTGATAATGATAAATTGTTAACTGTATTTTCAAATTTAATTGATAATTCAATTAAATATTCTCAAGGTGGAAAAAATATATATGTCAAAAGTCAAAATAGTGAAGGTAAATTAATTGGTAAAAATATTGTCATTAGTATTAAAGATGAAGGGATTGGAATACCTCAACAGTTAATTCCAAGAATAACTGAAAGATTTTTTAGAGTAGATACAGAAAAAAGTAAAAAAGTTGGTGGCACAGGTTTAGGTTTAGCTATCATGAAACATATTATATCTCAACACAGAGGTGATTACGAGATTCTTAGTAAACTTAATGAAGGTACTGAAATTAAAATATATCTTCCAACAAAATAATTAATTTAAAAAGTTGTTTAAAATTAACTCTTATTCGATCAATATTTAACAAATCTTTTGTTGATTCGTATCCTATTTTAATTAAATTTTTAATATGATTAAGGTATTGCATAGTATTTTAATTATCTTATTTGTTTTTATGTCGATGATTACTAAAAGTATATCATCGGATATATCTACAATTCTAAGGAATCAACAATTAACTGTATTCGATATTGGTGTTTTTAGATTACAAGAAGATTTAAAAAGCACTTATCCTGAAATTAAAAAACATAAAGATGTCCCATATGAAGATATTTACATGGATGTTCTCACTTCATATCGAAACAATTCAGTAGATCTAATTATTTCAATTCCTGTAAACGAAAATTTAAAAAAAGAAAACTACATGTCAGATTCATTTAGATGTAGAAATATATTTAATTCTGTCAGAGATCATTTACTAAGAAATGAAAATATGAGTAATTATAGATTTACTATGGCAACAAGTTATTTAACATCTATATTTTCAACTCCAAGTAGTTGGCCCAAATGGCGTTATGATCAAAGTGTTCTTGAGGAATTAGTTAATCTCGTGAAATTGGAAGTTATTTTAAGGCCTACAACAGAACTTGCTTTTAAGGATAATGTTAATCCAGTTTCATGCAAAGGTGGTTTGGAAACCGAAAAAAATGAGATTATTATCTCAATGAAATACAACTAAAAAGTTACCTTTTTAATAAAACTGTAACAATTCTGTAATATTAAAGATTCAATAAATTTATACGAGTCTGAAATCTTTTAATTAATAATGAAAGGATTAAAGATAATGAAAAAACTAACTATAATAATTGCTTCACTTGTTGCTTTAACAATTGCGACAGTTGCTCAAGCAAGAGATCAAATTAAAATAGTTGGTTCATCTACAGTATTCCCTTACGCGACTGTTGTTGCTGAAAGATTCGGTGGTTCAGGATTTAAAACTCCTGTAATCGAATCGACTGGTACTGGTGGAGGAGCTAAACTATTCTGCGCTGGTGTTGGTGAACAACATCCAGATATTACAAATGCATCAAGAGCCATGAAAGATAAAGAAAAAGCTCTATGTAAAAAAAATGGAGTTAATGAAATCGTTGAGATCGTTATTGGTAATGACGGTATTACATTAGCTTATAGTAAAGATGCAAAACCAATTAACTTTACTAAAGAGCAATTATATTTAGCATTAGCTGCACATACAGTTGTTGATGGTAAATTAGTTCCAAATATTTATAAAACTTGGGACCAAATTGATCCAAGTCTACCTAAACAGAAAATTTCTGTAATGATCCCTCCAGGAACTTCTGGAACAAGAGATGCTTGGAATTCTTTGGTAATGAAAAAAGGTATGACTAAAGAAGCTAAAGCTCTTTATAAAGCTGGTTATGAGGCTGGAAATAAAAAATACAAAAAACCTCAAAAACTTTATAGAGAAGATGGTGCTGCTATTGAAGTTGGTGAAAACGATAGTTTAATCATTCAAAAATTAGTACAAGATAAAGACATGTTTGGTTTCTTTGGATTTAGTTATTTCTTAGCTGCTAAAGACAAATTGCAAGCTGCTAGCATTGATGGTGGTCAACCATCTCTTGCGAGTATTCAAGACTACAGTTATGCAGTTGCAAGACCATTATTTTTCTATGTGAAAAAAGCTCACGTTGGTGTAATCCCTGGATTACATGAATTTGTAAAAGAGTTCACTACAACTAAAGCTATAGGTAAAAATGGCTATTTGGCTGATATTGGTTTAGTACCATTAGATAAGAAGTTGTACAAGACAACTAGAACTAATGCGAAAGATCTTGTTGCAATGGCTGACTAATAAAGCTGGTTAACAAATAAAGATAAGGGGTCTTTTTAGACCCCTTTTTTTTTAAGAAAGTGTAAAGTAAAACATTAGGAGATTCTTTGAACTTAGTTATATTCATCTTTATTGTACTTCTTGGTTTTACTAGTTACTATTTTGGAAGAAAAAAAGCCTACTCAATTCAAGCAACAAATACTAGATTAACAGCACTTCCACAATTTTATGGGTATTATTTAGCAATATGGTGCGCAATACCCGCTTTTATTATTTATTCTTTATGGGCAATATTTGAGCCGAGTATAGTTAAGTTAATAATTTTAAGTGATTATAGCAATCAAGGATATCTTGATGACGAACTAAATCTAATTTATGAAAAAACTAAATCATTATCTCGTGGTCAGTTTAGTGGAGAAATTACTACTTATCTTGAAACATCTGCAGAAAAATATTTAAATCTTCGATCTATAGCCCAAAACTCTAAAGTTGTTTTAATTTTGGCAATAATTATAGCTTCTATAGTTTATGGTTATAAAAGAATTTCTTCAAACAACAGAACAAGAGAACCGGTTGAAAAATTTTTAAATGCTGTTTTATTTACAGCTTCTTTGGCAGCTATATTAACAACTATTGGAATTGTTTTTTCATTAATATTTCAAACTATCGATTTTTTTAAAGTAATTCCCTTGTTTGATTTTATTTTTGGAACTCATTGGTATCCAGCTAAAGCATTTGTGAGAGATGCTTCTGAGCCTTTGGATCCATCAATGTATTCTGATACATTTGGGGCTGTACCAATTTTTGCTGGAACATTTTTTATAGCATTAATTGCAATGTGTGTTGCTATACCAATTGGATTGATGAGTGGAATTTATTTAGCTGAATACGCTTCAACCAAAGTAAGACAATATGCAAAACCTTTAATTGAAATTTTAGCAGGCATACCAACTGTAGTTTATGGTTTTTTTGCAGCTTTAACAGTTGGACCATTCCTTAAAGATATAGGAACGGCAATGGGATTAGAAGTATCTGCAGAGAGTGCTCTAGCTGCAGGGGGTGTAATGGGGATAATGATTATTCCGTTTATATCTAGTTTGAGTGATGACGTTATTACTAGTGTTCCTCAAAGTTTAAGAGATGGTAGTTATGCAATGGGGGCTACTAAATCAGAAACAATAAAAAAAGTTATTTTTCCAGCAGCATTACCAGGAATTGTTGGTTCTATCTTGCTAGGTGTTTCCAGAGCTGTTGGAGAAACAATGATTGTAGTTATGGCTTCAGGCCTTGCAGCCAACTTAACATTTAACCCTTTAGAATCTACTTCAACTATCACTGCTCAAATTGTCGTAATATTAATTGGAGATCAGGCCTTTGGAGATCCTAAAACCCAGGCAGCATTTGCACTAGGTATGACATTGTTTTTGGTAACACTTAGTTTAAATATTTTTGCATTAAGAGTTGTTAAAAAATATAGGGAAAAATATGAATAAAAATAAAGAAAAACTCCTAAATTCTAGATATAGGGCCGAAAAAAGATTTCAATTTTACGGGAAAAGCGCAATTTTTTTAGCTCTATTATTTTTAACAATTTTTATTTTTAAAATCTTTTCTACTGGCTATACAGCGTTTCAGAAAACTTGGTTGATTGTACCAGTCACCTTTGATGCTGAAACCATGTACCTTGACGAAAATCCTTCTAAAGAAGACTTAGAGGATGCAGATTATTTTGATCTAGCTTTACAAACAATGTTTAATTTAGATAAAAGTGCCTCAGAAAAACAACAAAATGATCTGAAGAGAATGGTCTCTTACTTTTTTGAAAGAGAGATTAAAAGGGAGCTTTTAAATGACCCTTCATTAATTGGAAAAACTAAAGATGTTTACTTAACTGCTTCAGATGATTTAGATCAAGTATTTAAAGGCAATTATCCAAGGGATTTACCCGAAGATCAAAGAAGAGTTACAGATTATCAATTAAAGATTTTTGATCAACTTGTAGAACAGGGAAGAGTTGAAAGTAAATTCAATTTAAGTTTTTTTACATACCCAGATTCAAGAGAGGCTGAATTAGCTGGCATAGCAAGCTCATTTATGGGATCGATTTTTTCTATTTTAGTTTGTTTAGTTATTGCATTTCCTGTTGCAGTGCTAGCAGCTATTTATTTAGAGGAATTTGCACCAAAAAATAGATTTACTGATTTTATTGAGGTAAATATAAATAACTTAGCAGCTGTTCCATCAATTGTTTTTGGTCTTTTGGGACTAGGTATTTTGCTGGCTGTATTTCAGTTACCTAGATCAACACCTCTAGTTGGTGGAATAACTTTATCGTTGATGACATTGCCAACAATAATTATTGCCTGTAGAGCATCTTTAAAAGCAGTTCCTCCAAGTATAAGAGAGGCTGCACTTGCAATGGGCGCTAGTAAAATGCAAACTACAATGCATCATACAGTGCCATTATCTATGCCAGGAACTTTATCAGGTACAATTATTGGCTTGGCTCAAGCTTTAGGTGAAACTGCACCTTTGATATTGATTGGTATGGTAGCTTTTGTAAATACAATTCCAGGATCTCCTTTAGATCCAGCTGCAAGTTTGCCTGTACAAATTTATATATGGGCAGAGAGTGCTGAAAGAGGATTTGTCGAGAAAGTTTCTGCTTGTATTATGGTCCTATTAGGATTTTTAATCATAATGAATTTGTTTGCACAAATAATTAGACATAAATTTGAAAAAAAATGGAGTTAAGATGATAAAGATAAATTCAAAAAATGTAGATGTTTTCTATGGAAAGAAACAAGCTCTATTCAATATAAACTTAGATATTGAAGAAAATCAGGTTACAGCACTAATTGGTCCTTCAGGTTGTGGTAAATCTACTTTTTTAAGATGTCTTAATAGAATGAATGATGTGATTGATATATGCAGAGTTAAAGGTCAGATTATTATCAATGATTTTGATATCAATGACAAGAGTTGTGATGTAGTTAGATTAAGAGAAAAAATTGGTATGGTTTTTCAAAAACCAAATCCTTTTCCTAAAACTATTTATGAAAACATTTCTTATGGCCCAACAATTCATGGCATGGCTCAATCAAAAAATGAAATGGATGAAATAGTTGAAAATAGCTTAAAAAAAGCAGCGTTATGGGAAGAGGTCAAAGATAGACTTCATGAACCAGGAACTGGTTTGTCTGGTGGACAACAACAAAGATTATGCATAGCAAGGGCTATTTCAGTTAAACCTGAAGTTATTCTTATGGACGAGCCTTGTTCTGCTTTAGATCCTATTGCTACAGCTCAAATAGAAGAACTAATTGATGAGTTAAAAAAAGACCATACTATTATAATAGTTACTCATTCAATGGCTCAAGCAGCAAGAGTATCCCAAAACACAGGCTTTTTTCATTTGGGAGAATTGATAGAACATGGTTCTACTGATAAAATATTTAAGAATCCTGAAAATAAAAGAACTCAGGATTATATTACAGGGAGGTTTGGATAATGGTTGAAGCACCACACACGGTTAAGTCTTACGAGGAAGAACTTAAAAATTTAAATAGTAATATAATTAAAATGGGTGGTTTTTGCGAGGAGTCATTAGGCAAGGCTATTCAAGCCATTACCACAAGAAATAGTGATAATGCGGAAGCTGTTATAAAAGATGATGAAAAAATAGATAAGTTTGAAACTTTAATAGAGCAACAGGTGGTAAATCTAATTGCTTTAAGACAACCAATGGCAATAGATTTAAGAGAAACTGTAACCGCATTGAAAATTTCATCTGATTTAGAACGAATAGGTGATTTGGCAAAGAATATTTCAAAAAGAACATTATTATTAAATGAAAATTTACCAAAAAATTTGACCGAAGCTTTGGTAAGAGTTTCTTCTAATGTTCAAAAACAACTCAAATCTATTTTGGATGCATATTTAGATAGGTCATCTGCTATGGCTATAAATGTCTGGGAAGGTGATGAACAAATAGATGATTTAACAAATTTATGTATGCAAGAAGTAATAAAATATTTGAAGGAAGACGAAAAAAATCTAGATGATGGTACTCATTTATTATTTGTTACTAAAAATATTGAACGTATCGGTGATCACACAACAAACGTTGCAGAGCAGGTATATTATTTAGTTACAGGAGAGTATTTAGAAGGAGATCGTCCAAAAGGAACAGAGCCAATAGTAACAGGAGAAAAGTAATAAATGTCTGCTCACGTGTTTATTGCTGAAGATGAAACTTCAATAGTAACGCTGCTAAAATATAATCTTGAAAAAGAAGGTCACAAAGTAAGCTATTCCGAAAATGGTGAAGATGCACTTAAACAAATTAAAGATAAGCATCCTGACTTAATATTAATGGATTGGATGTTGCCAGATTTGTCAGGTGTTGAAATATGTAAGAATTTAAAAAAAGACAAAAAGTATAACGACATACCTGTAATAATGTTGACAGCAAAAGGTGAGGAAGAGGACAAATTAAGAGCTTTTGATACAGGTGCAGATGATTATGTAACAAAGCCATTTAGTCAAAAAGAACTTAATGCAAGAATTAAATCACTACTTAGAAGATCAAAACCACAATCATCTGCAGATGTTGTTGAGTTTACAGATCTAAAAATAGATAGAATAACAAAAAGAGTTTATAGAAATAATGTTGAAATAAATTTAGGTCCTACAGAATTTAAATTATTAGATTTTTTTATCAAAAATCCAAAAAGAGTATATTCACGAGAACAACTATTAAACAATGTTTGGGGTGAAAATATTTATGTAGAGTCTAGAACAGTCGATGTACATATTAGAAGATTAAGACAAGCTATTAATATAGATAAAACCAAACCATTAATTAGAACTGTAAGATCAGCAGGTTATTCATTAGAATCTTGAAGGTCTTTAGGTCTCATAAATTCCTTAATTAAACCACTTCCATCTAATTTATTCCATTCATTAAAATCAAAATAAATTTTTGCAAAAGCTGATGTTGGAAATTTATAGTTTAATAACTTAAAATGATTGTTGTTATGATTTTTTGTCAGTGATCGTACTAGATTTCTAACAGCAGGCTCGTGGTTAATTAAAAGCACAGATTTAAATTTTTTAGGTGTTTTTTTTATTATATCTATAATTTTATCTTCACTTGATAGGTATAATTTTTTTGAAGAAATAATTTTTTTTGGTTTTTCTATTTTTTTTAATAAAATTTTTAACGTTTTCTTTGTTCTTTTTGATGATGAAAGTAATATGTAATCAAACTTATATTTTTTTTTAACAAAAAATTCACAAATCTTTTTTGCATTTTTCTTGCCACGCTTACTTAAAGGTCTTTCATGATCCTCAAGATTTGGATGGTCCCAGCTAGATTTTGCATGACGCATAACGTATAATTTGAGCATAAAGTTTAAATATATGACTGCATTAAAAAAACAAGATAAAGAAATACTTAGATCTAAATACATAAATAGAGAATTGTCTTGGCTCAAATTCAACGACAGAGTTCTTCTAGAAGCCCAAAATATTGAAAACCCACTTTATGAAAGAATTAAATTTTTATCTATAGCTGGATCAAATTTAGATGAATTCTTTATGGTACGTGTCGCGGGTTTATATAGTCAAATCAAGCAAGAGGTAGATTCTCTTAGCTCTGATGGTCTTACTCCTGATGAACAAATGAGTGAAGTTATTTTGGAAACAAATAATCTTCTTAATAAACAAAATAAAATATATAGAGATTTAATTCTTCAATTAAAAAAAGCAAATATAAGTATAGTTAAACCTGAAAATTTAAGTAAATCGGATCAAAAAAGATTATTTAAAATTTTTAATGAAGAAATTTACCCTCTGCTAACACCATCGGCAATAGACCCAGCTCATCCCTTTCCATTTATTGCAAATCAAGGAAGAGCATTAGTAATGAGATTAAATAAGAAAAATAAAAAAAGAGTTTTAAATGCAATAATAGTAATTCCAAAAGCTTTATCAAGATTTATTGAAATAGATGGAAATAAAAGTTTTAAAAAATTTCTAATTATTGATGATGTTATAAGTTTTTTTGCTTCTGAAATATTTCCTGATCATGATTTAGATAAAAAAATGTTATTTAGAGTTATAAGAGATAGTGATGTAGAAATTCAAGAGGAGGCCGAAGATTTAGTAAGATCTTTTGAATTGGCTTTAAAAAGAAGAAGAACAGGTGACATCGTACGTTTAGAAATTTTAAAAAATAGTAATAATGACTTAATTAAGTTTATAACCAATAAGTTAAACGTAAAATCTGAATACATCTATGAAATTGAAGGCATTGTTGGAATTCAAGATATCGACCAAGTTTGTAAAATTAAAAATTCTAAATTAAGATTTAAAAATTTTAATCCCAGAGAGGTTGAGAGATTAAAGGAATTTAATAATAATTTTTTTGATACTATAAAAAAAAAGGATTTAATAGTTCATCACCCTTTTGAAACATTTGATGCTGTCGTTGAGTTTTTAAATCAAGCTGCATATGATAAAAAAGTTATAGCAATTAAACAAACTCTATACAGAACAACGTTAGACTCTCCAATTGTTAAAGCCTTAATAACAGCAGCTGAAAATGGAAAGACAGTAACCGCTTTAATAGAGATCAAAGCAAGATTTGATGAAGAAGCAAACATTCAACTTTCAAGAAGTTTAGAAAAGGCAGGAATTCAAATAGTTTATGGTTTTGCAAAATATAAAACACATGCAAAATCATCTTTAATATTAAGAAAAGAGCAGGGAAAAATTCAAACTTATATACATCTGGGAACTGGCAATTATCACCCAGTTAATGCAAAAATTTATACTGACTTATCTTTATTTAGCTCTGATAAAAAAATAGCAACTGATGTAGAAAAATTTTTTAATTATGTAACTGGTTATTCAAAACCACGAAATCTTAGTAAAATATCTATATCACCAATTAATCTTAGGGAAACTTTGAACAAATGTATTGCTAACGAGATAGCAAATGTCAAAAAAGGTAAAAAAGGTGAAATATGGGCCAAAATGAATTCCTTAGTAGATCCAGCGATAATAGATAAATTTTACGAAGCTTCAAATGCTGGAGTAAAGATATTTTTATTTGTAAGAGGTGTTTGTTGTTTAAGACCTGGAGTTAAAGATAAATCTGAAAATATAATAGTTAAAAGCATGATTGGAAGATTTTTGGAACACTCAAGAATTTATTGTTTTTCAAATGGAAAAACAATGCCTAGTAGAGATGCAAAAGTTTTTATTTCATCAGCAGATTTAATGCCAAGAAATTTAAATCGAAGAGTTGAACTTCTAGTTCCAATTGAAAACCAAACAGTCCATGAACAAGTTCTTGATCAAATTATGTTAGCTAATTATTTAGATAAAAAACAAAGTTGGGAACTCGATGCTAGTGGAAATTATAAAAAAATAAAATATAGTGAAAATGATTCTTTTTCAGCCCATGATTATTTTATGAATAATCCTAGTTTATCTGGAAGAGGTAAAGCTAAATTAAAAATGAAACCGAAAAAATTAAACTTAAGATTAATTAAAAGTGGAAATTAAAGTTTTTAAAAATAAACAAAATTTAAAATTAAAACCTGCTAAATTAGCAGTTATTGATATAGGATCTAATTCTATTAGGATGCTAATTTATGAAGATTTTAGCTCTTCTCGTGTGCCATTTTTCAATGAAAAAGCTGTTTGTGAACTTGGTAAAAATTTAGATAAATCAAGAAAACTTCATAAGTCTGGTGTTGATTATGCTCAAAAAGTATTGAAGAGATTTTCAGAGATTTTAAATGTTTCTAAAATTGTTAATTTAAAAATAATAGCAACTGCTGTTTTAAGAGAAGCAACTGATGCAAAACCATTTGTTGAATACGTAGAAAATCTTTTTAAGAAAAAAATAGAAATCTTAAGTGGTGAGGAAGAAGCAATTTGTTCAGCAGAAGGTGTTAAAATTGGATTTGATAATGTAGATGGGTTAGTTGCCGATCTTGGTGGAGGTAGTTTAGAACTAGCTCGAGTTGAAAATGGTTTGATCACTAATAAAACATCTTTACCCTTAGGTGTTTTAAGATTAATAAATAATCCAATTGTAAAAAAGAGAAACCTTTCCAAATATATAAAAAAACTTTTGAGAGGTGAGAAATGGTTATCTAAAAAAAAATTTGAAAACCTATATTTAGTTGGTGGAACATGGAGAGCTTTATTTAAACTTCATCTTTTTCAAAATAAACACCCTGTCCACATAATCCATCAGTATTCAGTAAATTATGAAACTATATCGACATTTGTAGAAAAAATAGCATCGTTCAACAAAGCAAAACTAAAAACAGTTGAATATATATCTAAATCTAGAACACCCTATCTACCATATAGCTCTATAATATTAGATGAGATCATGAGAGCAACAAATCCAAAAAACATAATATGCTCTATAAGCGGTATTAGAGAGGGATCTCTTGCAACAGATTACTTTAAAAATATTGATAACTCTCAAGTTTTTGAAAAATCATTAGAATATATTTCTAAGAAAAGAGGTGATTTGGGATTAACTTACAAAAAGTATCATGAATTTATCAAACCTGTATTTGATGGTAATGAACATTTCGATGAAAAATTGCTTAATTTAGCTTGTGTTTTAAGTCATATGGATTGGGGACTTGGTGCTTTTCAAAAAGCAGAATTAGTTTTTCAAGAAACATTAAATACTCCGTTATTGAGAATTTCACATAAAGAAAGAATTCAAATAGCTCTTTCATGTTATTGGAGGTACTGCAGCATTAAATACAACCCTAAAATAGAATATTTGAAATTTTTAAATAATAATGAAATTTTTTCTAGTAAACAAGTTGGTGCAGCCTTAAGATTTGCTCACTCACTTACATCTATTTCTACTATCTTCTTAGAGGAATTTAAATTGTATAAAAGAGGTAACTCTGTATTTTTAAAAATTCCAGCACAACATCAAGAAATAATTTCTAAACAAGTTACAAAAAGATTTAAAGCTCTTGCGCGAGAATTATTTTTAGAGCCGAGAGTAATTTACTCAAATAATTAAAATTTAATTTAATCTATTACAACTTATACGTTAGTGATTTTTTTTTATAAAACAAAAACATACCAATATGAGAGGCGTTATTAAATTTACCATTCTTAATTAATTTAATTATTTGATGATCTGAAACTATGTGGATTTTTATTCCTTTTTCAGGCTTTGAAATTTTAATAAGATTATTACAAAAAAAACCAGTAATTTTAGTGGTGAGTCGACCTGGTTCAGAATAAAATGAAGTAATTTTTCTCAATTTATTTCTTGATTTATATCCTGTTTCTTCAATTAATTCTTTTTTAGCAGATATTAAAGCTGTTTCATGTTTTTCAATTATACCAGATGGAAACTCAAAATTAATTTGATTTATAGGAATTCTTTTTTGTGAAACCAAAATATACTTGTTCTTAATTTTGGGTATTACGATTGAAAGGTTTGAAGTTTTTAAAAAATGATAAAATTCATTTTTTTTAAATTTTTTATTAATTAATTTAATATTGTTTGTTAGTTTTAAATTTTTCAATCTTTTTCTAAGAATAATTTTTTTGCGATATAAACTGCAATTAACATACCAATTAATTCTGCAACTATATAAAAAGGAGTGTTAAAATAACTTATACCAGTAAACGACTCTGTGAATGTTCTTGCTATTGCTACAGCAGGATTTGCAAAAGATGTTGATGAAGTAAACCAATAACCCGCTGTAATATATAACCCAACAGATGCAGCTACGGTAATTTTACCTGACTTCATAGATCCAAAAATAATGATTATTAGTCCTAATGTTGCAACAATTTCTGATACAAAAATATAGATACCATCTCTTGATTTTGTCGATAATTCAAAAATTTGATGTTCAAAAAAGAAATTAGCTAAAGCCACACCTAATAAACATCCAAGGATCTGAGCTGAAATATAAAAGGGTAGAAGACGTTTTTTTAATTTTCCAGTTATTGTCATAGCAATACTTACAAATGGATTGAAGTGAGCCCCAGATACATCTGCAAAAACAGTTATTAATACAAATAATCCAGCTCCAGTTGCTATAGTATTTGCAATTAGCATTACCGCTGTATCATCGGTAAGATTTTCCGCCATTAAACCTGATCCAACTATGATCATTACCAGAAAACAACTTCCAATAAATTCTGAAAGAAAATATCTATTTTTATTTTTCATCTAACCAATCTTTAATTTTATTGCTTATAATATTGAAAGTGTTTCTAATGATAATTTGCTTTTCTTCATCATTTGCAGTTTGAAGTTTTGTTACTGGATCATCTATATCCCAATGTATAATTTGGTTTTTATCAGGCCAAATAGGACATACCTCATTATTTGCGTTATTGCATACTGTTATTACATGATCCATTTTTATTTCATTATTTATAAACTCTTCAAAGTTTTTAGAACTATAATTAGTTAGATCATAATTTTTATTTTTCTCTAAAAAACTTCTAACATCAATATTAATTGTTCCAGATGGATTACTACCAGCACTAAAAGCTTTAAATTTATTTGAGTATTCGTTATTAATAATGCTCTCAGCAATAATGCTTCTTGCTGAATTTCCTGTGCATACAAATAAAATATTTTTCATTAAAAAATAATTTTATAAATACCAATCACAAATAATGGAATTTGTAATCCAAAGTTAGTTAAAATAGCCTTATCCTTTAATAAGAAACCTGAAATTGTCCATCCGACAACACCAAGCCCATGAAAATAAATATTCAGCGGGTAAATATTAAGATTTGTAAGTAAAATACCAGTTAACACTAAGAGTGTACTTATCCACTTTAGATATTTTTTTAAAAATGACATTCAAAATTTATATGAATGTTTTGTTAAGGATTTATTACAATAAACTTTAATGTGATTTAATTTTTTTGAAGTTCATAGATAGAAACGTAGTGTTTCTTCTTAGGCAGTGGGATTATGGTTGGAACTCTAGTCAATCTTGGTTTTATTGATTTATTTCCTACAATTATATTTTTGTCATAATTTTCCAAATCAACCTCAGGATGAGGGTTTCCGTCATTGATTAATGGCCACGCATCACAAGCTCTATATCCAAATAAAATTAAGGGTCTTGAGTTATTCATTTGATTGTGTCCAGACCCATGAACTGATCTACAGTGAAAAAATACTACTGTTCCTGCCGTCCCAGTTATTGAAACACTATCCTTAGTTCCTATTTTATCTTTCTTAGTGTCTATTTTTCCAACAAAATAATTTTCTTTGCTGTGGTGACTGTACAATTTCTTTTTGTGTGATTTTTTTATTATTTTAAGTGGCCCATTTTTTTCATAGCAATCATCTAAATATATGCCAACTGTAATTAAATCATCGTTTGTATGAGGGTAAAAAGCCCAATCTTGGTGCCATCCAATTTCACTACCTTTTTTCTTATTTGGAAGCTTAAAATTTAATTTACCCAGATGAAATCTCACCGTTCCACCTAATAATTTTTTAGCTATAGATATAATCTTTTTATCTCTAGATAATTCATAGAAGATTTTATGTCTGTTCTGAGGATTATTTAGTCTTAGAATTTCTTTATTTTTAGAAGAGCCTGAATTGTAGACAAAATGGTAATTGTCATAGGATTGAGTTCCATTTGCACCATTACCATTTTTTTTCTTTTTCTCTTTTAAAATTACTTCATTAACAATTTTATTTATTTTATTTATCTTAGTTTGAGAAATTAGATTTTCTTTAATAAGAAAGCCATTTTTTTTAAATAAATTTAAATCATTCATAAAGTCAGATTAGGAAAGAAATTAAATCTTCTTTAAAATAAATACAATGCTTTTTGTGAGATTAAATAACAATAATAATTATTTGTTAATCCGAGAATTTAAAAAAATTCTCGGATTAAACCTAATTTTTATTAACAACCTTTGAATGATGCTGACATATTTCTAATTAAATTGAAATATAAGTCTTTTCCTGGATCTAATGTTGCACCAAGAGGATCTAAAACGCCAGTTTTAATCTTCATATCTTTTGCAACTGCATTGATAATATCAGGATTAAACTGAGGCTCTGAGAATACACAAGCCACTTTATCATGCTCGATAATTTCTCTAATTTCAGCAAGTTGTTCAGCTCCAGGCATAACATCTGTATTAACAGTAAATGCACCTAACACTTTAACATTAAATCTTTCCTCAAAATATTGATAAGCGTCATGGAATACAATTGAAGAAACACTGTTACTTAAATCTGTCATTACATCAATTGTAAGTTTATCGATTTCTTGTAAAGCTTTAGCTAAATTACTTTTATATTTAGCTTCATTTTTAGGATCATTTTCAATTAAATGTTCTGCCATTTCATTTAACATAGCTTTTGCATTAATTGGGTCCAACCAAATGTGTGGATCAAATTCACCATGCGCATGTCCATCATGATCGTCATCATGTCCGTGGTCGTCATGATCATCTTCTTTTTTACCATGATCGTCATCATGTCCGTGGTCGTCATGATCATCTTCTTTTTTACCGTGGTCATCATCATGTCCATGGTCGTCGTGATCATCTTCTTTTTTACCGTGGTCATCATCATGTCCGTGATCGTCATGACCATGTTCGTCAAAAATATTTCTTTCTCTAAATTTTAATACTTGTAATCCTTTAGTATCCATTAATTCAATTTTTTCTGCTTTCTTAGCAATTGAACTCAATGGTTTTTCTAAAAAACTCTCTAAATCTTCACCAACCCAGAATATTAGGTCGGCATTTTGAAGCATTTTTGCGTGTGAAGGTTTCATTGCAAATCCGTGTGGAGAAGCATATCCATCAACTATTAAATCAGGTTTAGCAATACCATCCATTAAGTAACTAGCTAATGAATGAATTGGTTTAATAGAAGCAACTACTTTTATTTCAGCATTTGCTGGTGTAAAGAATGTTAGAATTGATAATATTGAGAATATAAGTGGTATTTTTTTAATATTTTTCATAATAAGTAATTTAATTAGTTGTTATAATATAACGTTATGTAATAATATAACATTTATAAGTCAAGCAATATATGAGCTCAGAAAATACTACATTAGTAAAATTAAATAACGCTGGTTTTAAACAAAATGATAAATGGCTAGTAGAAGGTGTTTCATTAACTGTTGAAAAAGGGAAAATTGTTACCCTTATTGGACCTAATGGTTCTGGAAAAAGTACTACAGCAAAAATTGCATTGGGAATTTATAAAAACATAGAAGGAAGTGTTGAGAAATACACAAATAAAGTTGGATATGTTCCTCAAAAAATATCTATTGATTGGACCTTACCATTAAGAGTTTATGATTTTATGCTTCTGACTGAAAATATTAAAGATGAGGCAATTGAAGAAGCACTTACATTAACAGGTGTTATTCATCTTAAGAATAAAAATTTAGGAAATTTATCAGGTGGTGAATTTCAAAGAGTTTTAATTGCAAGAGCTATTTCAAAAAAACCTGAATTATTAGTTCTTGATGAACCTGTTCAAGGAGTTGATTACACTGGTGAGATTGCTTTGTATGAATTAATAAAAAGAATTTCTGATACACTAAATTGTGGAATTCTATTAATCTCACATGATCTACATACAGTTATGACTGCAACTGATCATGTTGTTTGTTTAAATGGTCACGTATGTTGCTCTGGATCACCAATGGATGTTGCTAAAAATAATGAATATAAAACCTTATTTGGTGAACAAGCATCTCAAATTCTTTCTGTGTATGAACATAAGCATGACCACGTTCATTCTGATGAGGGAGAAATAAAGAAAAACTAATATGTTTGATGATTTTTTTATAAGAGCATTATTTGCAGGAATAGGAATTGCATTTGTAACAGGACCGTTAGGTTGTTTTGTAGTTTGGAGAAGATTATCTTATTTTGGTGATACATTAGCTCATTCAGCACTTCTTGGTGTAACAATGGCATATACTTTAGATTTAAATATTGCTATTTCAGTGTTTTTAATTTCTTCTGTAATCGCATTAATCTTAATTCAACTACAGAAAAAAACTAATTTACCTGGGGATGCTTTGCTTGGTCTTTTAGCTCATTCTTCATTAGCTGTTGGATTAGTAGTAATAGGTTTTTTAACCTTTATTCGTTTTGATATTATGGGTCTATTATTTGGTGATATATTAGCTGTAACAACTGATGATTTATTAATTATTTGGACTGGTGGCGCTGTAATTTTATTAGTTCTTAAATTGATTTGGAAACCATTGTTTGCATCTACAGTTAATTATGAATTAGCAGAAGCAGAAGGATTAAACCCTGATAGAGCAAAAGCTATTTTTACAATTCTTATGGCTGCTGTAATTGCCATATCAATTAAAATGGTAGGGTTATTACTAATTACAGGTATGCTAATTATACCAGCGGCTATGGCTAGAAATATCTCAGACAGTCCTCAAAAAATGGTAATATTTTCAATTATTGGTGGATTACTGTCTGTTGTATTAGGTTTATATTCTTCATTAGAATTTAATACATCTTCAGGACCATCAATAATAGCTGCCTCGTTAGTATTATTCATACTGTCTTTATTTAAAATAAAACAATCGATTAAATTGAAAAACTGATAACATATTGATAAGAATTTAAAAATGCAAAAAGAACATAACCTTTCCAAAAATCAAAAAATTATTTTTGACCTAATTGATAAATCTGGTGAACCAATGAAGGCTTATGCAATTCTTTTTAATGTACAAAAAAAAGGAATTAAAGCTCCATTACAAGTATATAGAGCTTTAGATAAGTTAGTTGAAATCGGAAAAATACATAAAATTGAAAGTAGAAATGCCTTTATAGCTTGTCAGAATTCTAGTTGTCAAATTTCCAAAGCAACAGCTTTTTCAATTTGTGAAAGTTGTGAAAATGTATCTGAAATAAGTAATTCAAAACTTTCAAAATATCTGTCAAATTTTGAAGATGACTCTGGGATGAGATACAGTAAGTATAATTTAGAATTTTTTGGTTTATGTAAAAAATGTAAATCAAAATAATGAGCACAGTTTCATTAACTTTAGACGAAATATTTGAACTAGCTAAAAAAACACTTTTAGCAAATGGTTGTGATGATGAAACAGCATCAATTTTATCAGACCTAATTAGAAATGCTGAAAGAGATGGTTCTGTATCACACGGTTTATTTAGATTACCAGCTTATGTAACAGGTCTTAAAGGTGGAAAGATAAATGGAAAAGGGAAACCTGAAGTAAAAAAAATATCTCCATCTGTAATAAAAGTCGAAGGTAATAATTGTTTAGCTCCTGTTGTATTAAATAAAGGATTGCCTGAACTATCAAAAGCTGCAAAAGAAAATGGTGTTGCGGTATTAGCAATAAATAATTCACATCACATGGCTGCTATGTGGCCTGAAACAGAAAAATTAGCAGAAGATGGTTTAGTAGCATTCGCTTGCACATCTTACAAGCCTGCTGTAGCACCTGCTGGTGCCATAAAACCATTATTTGGAACAAACCCAATTTCATTTGCTTGGCCACGTCCAGGTAAAACACCAGTCGTTTATGATATGGCAACAGCTTCAATGGCAATGGGAGAAGTTCAAGTTGCTAAAAGAGAAGGGCACAAAGTTCCACTTGGAACTGGTTTAACTAAAGACGGTAAAGAAACAACTGATCCAGGGGAAATTGCTGATGGTGGAGTTCTATTACCATTTGGTGGTTACAAAGGATCTGCAATTGCAATGATGGTAGAATTAATGGCAGGCGCATTAGTTGGTGACAATTTTAGTTTTGAAACAGCAGCTAAAGATAATAATGATGGTGGTCCTCCAAGTGGCGGTGAATTCATACTAGCAATTAATCCAGATAAAACTTCAGGTACTAATTGGCAAAAACATGCTGAGGAATTTTTTGAAAAAATGAAATCAATGGGCGAAGTAAGATTACCTGGAGAAAGACGTCATAAGAATAGAATGGACACTGGTCCAAGAAATATTAACCAAGAATTAGTAAATAAAATTAAATCTTTAAGCTAAATTAATCTCAATTGGTGTGTGATCAGAAGGCTTTTCTCTTCCACGTGGATCTTTATTAATATTAATATCTTTAATTTGATCAATTATAGAATTTGAAACTAAAAAATGATCAATCCTCATGCCATTATTTTTTTGCCATGCACCTCTCATATAATCCCAAAATGTATACCCTTCTTTATCTTCATAAAAATGTCTGTAGACGTCATTAAAACCAAGATTAATCATTTCTCTAAATTTTTTTCTTATTTCAAGTCTGTATAAAGCATCGTCCTCAAAACTTTTAACATTATAAACATCTTCTGCTGAAGGGATAATATTGAAATCACCAGCTAAAATAATATTTGAATTTTTTTTAGATAAAGTTTTTAATTGCTTTATTAATTGATTAAGCCAATCTTTTTTATAATCGTATTTTTCAGTATCTACAGGATTACCATTAGGGGTGTAAATATTTATTAATTGTATATTTTTTTTCTTATATTCAAATTCAGCTGAAATTATTCTTGATTGTTTTAACTTATCCTTAATTAAATCTGTTTTGACATTTTTTAATTTATTCTTAGATATAATTGCTACACCATTATAACTTTTTTGACCGAATACATGACTTTCGTAGTCCATGGATGAAAAATCATCATATGGAAAATTAACATCTTCAGTTTTGATTTCCTGCATCATTAAAATATCAGGTTTATATTTTAATAAATAGCTTTTGATATTTTCAATTCTTGCTCTTACCGAGTTTACATTCCAAGATGAAATGAGCATTAAAGTGAGAAAGAAACTCCACAACCACAAGAAGATTTGGTTTGTGGATTAGATATTTTGAACTGTTCACCAATTAATTCTGACACATAATCAACCTCAGACCCTTTAAGTAAATCAGCTGAGGTTTTATCAATTAAAATATTTTGATAATTTAAATCATCAGCCTGTTTTGATTTATCAAAAGTAAACTCATATTGAAAACCAGAACATCCTCCACCTTTAATAGCGATTCTGAAGAATGATCCTTTGTCTTTTTTTGATAACAAATTATCTATTTGTTTTAACGCTTTATCCGTAAATTTAATTTCTTTAATCATGTCTGAACACTGATATTACTAATATAATACTTAATTATTTAAATTAAAGGATGAAAAAAGACACTTTGTTAGGCGTATTTAAAAGTAAGGGTAGACTTAATAAAGAAGCAAATTCAAAATACAGATCTCCTTTTCAACGTGACAGAGATCGTATAATTCACAGCGCATCATTTAGAAGATTAAAGCATAAAACCCAAGTTTTTGTTAACACAGAAGGGGATCATTTTAGAACTAGGATTACTCATTCAATTGAAGTTGCTCAAATAGCAAGATCAATTGCAAAATATTTAAAATTAAATGAAGATTTAGCAGAAACCTTAAGCTTAGCTCATGATTTAGGTCACACCCCATTTGGCCATGCAGGAGAGGATGCTCTAGATGAATGTATGCAAAATTATGGAGGTTTCGATCACAATCTCCAGACACTAAGAATAGTAATGTTTTTAGAGAATAAATATTTTAAATTTGCTGGATTAAATTTAACTCTTGAAACTTTAGAAGGACTTTTAAAACATAATGGACCAGTAGATGATCTAAGCATGATCAACAAACTAATTGGATCAAAAGTTTTCAAAAATAAGATTAACTTCAATACGTATCCATCATTAGAAGCTCAAATATCAGCAATATCAGATGATATTGCCTATAATAATCATGATATTCAGGATGGAATTAAAGCTAATTTATTTAAGCTTGAAGAATTAGTAGAATTAGATTTTTTCAAAAATATTTACCAAAGATATAAAAACAAAATAAATAAAAAAAATTATAAAATTGCTATTTATCAAATCATAAGAGACTCAATAGATATTATGATAAGAGATTTACTAAGTAATACAGAAAAAAATATTAAAAAATTTAAAATTAAGTCATTAAAAGATGTATCAAAATCAAATCAATTAATAGTTTCTTTTTCAGGTCAAATAGAAAATTCAGAACAAGAAATTAGATCATTTTTAAGACATAGAATGTATGACAATAAATCGGTACTTAATAAGAATCAAAGAGGTAAAATGATAATTAAGAAATTATTTAAAATAATTAAATCAAATCCTAGAAAATTTCTTACTAAAGAGCAATTGACTAAAGACAAATATAGAGCTATTTCAGATTTTATATCTGGTATGACAGACAGATACGCAATTAACCTTTACAACGATAATAAATGAATATTTTTGAATTATATTTAGATAAAATTAAATCAATTATTGTTGAACTTAGTAAAAAAAATCAACTTATCGTTCCAGAAAGTTTCAATGGTATTAATGCGGAAATACCGCCTCCAAAATTTGATTGTGATATTTCAACTAATGTTGCAATGGTTTTATCGAAACTAAACAAAACTTCTCCAATAGAATTGGCAGAAAAACTTGCACCTGAAATTAAAAATAGCGATGATCAAATAGAAAACATATCAGTTGCTAAACCTGGTTTCATAAATATTAAATTTAAGCCATCTTTTTGGTCAAACTTTATTAAAGAAATAATTCATAATGCTGAAAAATTTGGAATTAATGAAAAAGAGAAAAAAAATAATTATTTAGTTGAATTTGTATCAGCTAATCCCACAGGACCCTTGCATGTCGGTCATTGTAGAGGAGCTATTTTAGGCGATGTAATATCTAATGTATTAATATTTAATAAACACAAGGTTACAAAAGAGTATTATGTAAATGATTATGGTAACCAGATTATAAATTTTACAAAATCTGTATATTTTAGAATTAGGGAGGTAAAATTTAATGAAACATTCCCTCAAGATAACCCTGATTTATATCCAGGAGATTACCTTGTCGATTTTGCAAAAAATATAGTTTCAGGTAATTCTGATTTGAGTTTTGATGATTATGAGAAAATAAGCGATAAGTTAACAGCTTTATCTATAGAACAGGCGCTACTTTTAATTAAAAAGAACCTTAAGAGTTTAGGAATTAACCACGATAATTTTGTTAGTGAAAAAAGTATTGTTTCAAATAACGAAGTAGAGAGTGTAATTAAATTTTTAGAAAAGAATAAATTTGTATACAAAGGAAAAATTAAAGCTCCAGCTGGTGAAGATGATAAAAACTGGGTAGAAAGAGAACAGTTACTTTTTAAATCTACTGATTTTGGTGACGATAAAGATAGAGCATTACAAAAGTCAGATGGAACATGGACTTATTTTGCAAGCGATGTTGCATATCATAAAAATAAAGTAGATCGTAAATTTGATTATTTAATAAATATTCTTGGTGCAGATCATGCTGGTTATATAAAAAGAATTTCATCTTCTGTTGAAGCTCTATCAGGAAAAAAAGATAAACTAATTTGTAAAATTAGTCAGCTTGTAAAATTAATTAAAGATAACAAACCATTTAAGATGTCTAAAAGAAAAGGTGACTACATTACGGTTGATGATTTAATTGAAGAAGTTGGAAAAGATGCAACTAGGTTTATTATGCTCAACAGAAGTAGTGATGTAGAATTAGATTTTGATTTTGATGCTGTAAAAGAAAAATCTAAAGATAATCCGTTATATTACGTCCAATATTGTTATGCTAGAATTTCATCAGTTTTTAGACATATTGATAAAGATTTAAATTCAAACATTGAATTAGAAGATTATAGTTTCGAATACTCAAGTGATGAGATCAAAATTTTAAAAAAGATTTCAGAATGGCCCAAATGTATTGATGCAGCTAGTTCAAAATTAGAACCACATAGAATACCTGTTTATTTATATGATCTTGCCTCTGAATTTCACTCGTATTGGAATCTTGGTAAACAAAACCCAGAAAAAAGATTTATTAATGATCAAAAAACAGTTTTACCACATAAATTAATTTTTTTAAAAGCAATATCTAACGTTGTAAAATCAGGAATGGACATAGTTGGTGTAGATACACCAGATAAAATGTAATGCTAAAAGAAATTAAGTATTTAATCTTTATTATTGTAATTGCTTTATTTATTTTTTTAACCGGTAGATATTATTTTTCAGATGAAAATAAGAGGAAATCATACAGATCTTATAAAAATAATGATGAAAAAATTAAATTATATTCAAAAAATCTACCTGTTTTGGAAAACGACACACAAAATGTAATAGAATACGTTAAGCAAACAAATAAAAAAAAGAAAAAAAAGTTTAATTTTTGGAAACTTTTAGAGAATGATTAAGAATAGAAGAGCTTTTATTGTTGGTTTAAAATCATCAAAATTATCAAAAAAAGAGATTATTTTTTTAAATAAATATAAACCATGGGGAGTTATTTTATTCTCAAGAAACATAAACTCAATTGAACAAACTAAAAAATTAACTGATAAAATAAAAAAGATATTTAAAGATAAAAAATACCCAATACTAATTGATCAAGAAGGTGGCCGTGTAAATCGATTAAGTAAAATTATTTCATTTGACCATTTAACCTCTGAATATTTTGGTAATTTATTCACAAAAGATAAGAGAAAATTTAATATTATTTATAAATTATTTGTTGATAAAACCTCATTTTTATTAAAATCAATTGGTGCTAATATTAATATAGTTCCAGTTTTGGATATTGGTGTTAAAGGATCAAGCAATATTGTTGGTGACAGATCGTTTTCAAAAAATAAAAAAATTGTATCTACAATTGGTGATATTTGTATCAATTATTTTCATGCAAATTCTATTGGGACCGTCATCAAGCATATACCTGGACATGGATTAGCTAAGGTAGATAGTCACAAGTTTACTCCTGTAGTTACCAAAAACCTGAATTATTTGAATAAAAATGATTTTTTCGCATTCAAGAAAAAACAAAGCTATTTTGCTATGACAGCGCATGTAATATATCGAAGCATTGATAGATTAAATACAGCTACACACTCTAAAAAAATTATAAATTTAATCAGAAAAAAAATTGGCTTTAAAAACATTTTAATTTCAGATGATTTGTCAATGAAAAGTTTAAAAGATGATTTAAAAACTAATACTATTAAAACATTTAGTGCAGGTTGTAATCTTGCACTTCATTGTAATGGCAAATTGTCTGAAATGAAGGTAGTTGGTGATAATTCACCAAAGGTTAGTAATTTTATTATAAAAAAAACATCGCTATTTTATAATATTTTAAGTTAATATCTGAGCATGACTATTTCTGATTCTGCATTATTTAATGTTGATATTAATAATTATAATGGCCCTCTAGACGTCCTTTTAGATTTAGCTAAAGCTCAAAAGGTAGATCTTGAAGAGATATCAATAACAAAGTTAGCAGATCAATTTCACGATTATATTACAAAAGAAAAAGATTTAAATTTAGAAATTGCGTCAGAATATTTATTGATGGCAACTTGGTTAGCTTATTTAAAATCTAAATTATTACTTCCAGGAACACCAGAAGAAGAATTTAAAGTTCAAGAAGTTGCTGAAAAATTAAAATTACAACTTAAAAAATTAGAATTGATAAGATTACTTTCTGAACAAATGTTAAAAAGAAAAAGATTAGGAAGAGAAATACGATCAAGAGGAATGAAAGGGAATATAAGATCTATTTATAGCACAGAATATAATTTAAGTTTATTTGAGCTTCTTAAGTCATATTCAACAATTATTATGACCAAGGACTTTCAAAAAATGAATATTCCTAAATTACCTGTATTTACTGCAGAAGATGGAATTAAAACAATAAGAGAATTTTTCGGTAAATTAATTGATTGGAAGAAATTAGATGATTTAATTCCTAAAAATTTTAAAAGTAATTCAAAATATAAGCGTACAGGCAAAGCAGGTATATTTGCTGGATCGTTAGAATTAGTTAAAGAAGGAAATTTAACTATGAAACAAGATAAATTATTTGATGATATTTATGTAAAGGAAAATAATGATTAAAAAAGAAAAAATTACAAAAGATAATATTGTAAAATTTCCATTTAAGTTAACTGATTTAGAAAAAGAAATTGAAGCAGTCATTTTTGCTGCTGCAGAACCATTAGATATTGATACAATTGAAAGCAAAATTACTAAAAAGGGTAGTGTTGCAAAATCATTAGAGAAGTTACAACAAGAATACTCTCAACGTGGTATTAATCTAGTTTGTATTAAAGATAAGTGGTCGTTTAGAACTTCGCCTAACTTATCTAATATCATGTCACAAGAGAAGACAGTAGAAAAAAAACTTTCTAGAGCTGCTGTTGAGACTTTAGCCATAATCGTTTACCACCAACCTGTTACTAGAGCTGAGATTGAGGAGATAAGAGGTGTAGCATTTGGAACAAATACTCTTGAAATATTGATGGAACTCAACTGGGTTAAACCAGGTGGTCGTAAAGATGTACCAGGTAGACCAATTCAGTATGTTACAACTGATGAATTTTTAAGTCATTTCAATATTCAAAAATTATCAGATTTACCAACAATTGATGAATTAGGTGCTGCTGGATTAATTGATAGTTCTAGTATTGACAATGCAATTTTTGGAACTGGTAAATTCTACAAAGAAAAACAAGAAGAAAAAAAAGAGGATATTTATTCTAATATTGACGAGATGCTAAACAGCACTCTTGATACAGAACAGAAAGATTAACAAAAAAGTAACTTTTAAATTAATCATAAAAAGGTTATAAGTTTTTCATGAGCATAGGAATTTGGCAAATAGCAATCGTAGTTATATTAGTAGTCTTATTATTTGGACGAGGTAAAATATCTAGTCTGATGGGTGATGTAGCTAAGGGAATTAAAAGTTTCAAAAAAGGAATGGCGTCAGATGTTACTGACGATACAGAGCCAAAAAATATATCCGACGAAAATAAAGACTCAGAAAACAAAGATTAAATCACATGCCTACTATTGGTTGGTTTGAGATATTAATTGTTGTTGGTATTGCAATCGTTGTTCTTGGTCCAAAAGATTTTCCAATCATGTTAAAGAAAGCTGGGTCTTGGATAGGAAATGCAAAAAGATATGTAAGCAAAATTCAAAATGAAGTTTCTAATTTAGAAATAGATGAAGAAAAAATTGATAATGAAATAAAAAAAGAAACTAAAAAAGATGAGCAATGAAGAAAATGAAGGTGGATTTGTTAGCCATCTAACAGAACTAAGAAAAAGATTAATAAATAGTTTTATATTTCTAATAATCTTTTTTGTTATTTGTTATATATTTGCAGAACATATTTACGGTTTTTTAGTTGATCCATTTGCTCAAGCTGTAAAAGATGATGGATCTGACAGAAGGCTCATTTTTACAGCCTTACAAGAAACTTTTTTAACTTATATTAAGGTTTCTTTTTTCACAGCTTTCTTCGTGACTTGTCCATTTATTCTTATGCAAATATGGAAATTTATTGCACCGGGTTTATATAAACATGAAAAAGTTGCAATACTTCCATATCTTGTATTAACACCAATCCTTTTCTTTTTGGGAGGTATGCTTGTTTATTATTTGATAATGCCTCTAGCTATTAAATTCTTTTTATCATTTGAAAGCACAGGAATGTCCACAAGTTTACCAATACAATTGGAAGCCAAAGTAAATGAATACTTGTCACTTGTTATGAAGTTAATTTTTGCATTTGGAATAAGTTTCCAACTACCTATAGTCTTAAGTTTGCTTGCAAGAATAGGTGTTGTTGACAGTCAATTTCTAAAAGAAAGAAGAAAGTATGTGGTAGTAATTATATTTGCTGCGGCTGCATTACTTACACCACCAGATCCAATTACTCAAATAGGTTTAGCTATTCCATTATTAATTTTATATGAATTATCAATATTTTCAGTAAAATTTATTGAAAACAAAAATTTAGAAAAGACTGATGCATAATTTAAAAGAAATTAGAAAAGATTATTCAAAATTTGAAAAAGATCTTGAAAAACGCTCAGTTAAAATTGATTTTAATAATTTAAAAAAGCTTGATGAGTTAAATAGAGATTTAATTCAAAAGAAAGAAAATTTAGAAAAAGAAAAGAAAGATATTTCAAAATCAAAAGATGAAAGTTTATTCAAAAAATCTAAAGAAATATCTACAGAATTAGAAAAAATTACTGAGCAGCAAAAAAACACTAAAACTGAATTAGATAATATTTTATCAAGTATACCAAATATACCTCATCAAGATGTTCCAAATGGGAAAGATGAAAAAGATAATGTAGAAGTTTTAAAAGCTGGAAAAGTTCCTGAGTTTGATTTTAAACCCAAATCTCATTACGAGCTAGGTGAAAATTTAGGCATGCTTGATTTTGATCTTGCAACAAAAACAACCGGATCAAGATTTGTATTTGTTAAAAAAGAGTTAGCATTACTAGAACGAGCTTTATCTAACTTTATGCTAGATACTCATATTGTTCAAAATGGTTATCAAGAGATTTCACCTCCATTAATTGCATCTGATAATACAATGTATGGAACAGGCCAATTACCAAAATTTGAAAACGATCAATTTGAAATAAAATTCGATGAAGGATCGGATAGAAAATTTTTAATTCCTACTGCTGAAGTAATTTTAACAAATATTGTTAAAGATAAAATTGTAGACCAAAATGATTTACCAATGAGATTTGTTGCCTCAACACCTTGTTTTAGAAAAGAAGCAGGTAGTTATGGAAAAGATACCAAAGGAATGATTAGACAACATCAATTTTATAAAGTTGAGATGGTTAGTATTGTAGAAAAAGAAAATTGTCTTGAAGAATTAGAGCGAATGACGAACTGTGCAACAGATATTCTAGATAAGCTAGAGTTACCTTATAGAAAAGTAATTTTATGTTCAGGTGATATGGGTTTCAGTGCAGAAAAAACCTATGATATTGAAGTTTGGTTACCATCAGAAAGCAAGTATCGTGAAATTTCATCATGCTCTTCTTGTTCAACATTTCAAGCACAAAGAATGAAATCAAGATATAAAAATAAAAACAAGGAAACTGTTTTTGTTGGAACATTAAATGGAAGTGGTTTAGCAGTGGGTAGAACTTTAATTGCTGTACTAGAAAACTATCAACAAAAAGATGGTTCAATTATTGTTCCTAAGGTACTGCGACCGTATATGAATAATTTGGAATTTATTTCAACTAAATAAAGTTGTTTTAATTACATAGATAGTATAAGTATTCACATAATTTATAAGGAGATTTATGGAAGGTTCAGGAATAGGACAATTTATACCGTTAATTTTAATATTTGTTATTTTTTATTTTTTCTTAATCAGACCACAGCAAAAAAAAGTTAAAGAGCACAAAGCAATGGTTGAAAGTCTTAAGAGAGGTGACAAGGTTGTTACTTCTGGTGGAATTACAGGTACAGTTGAGAGACTTATAGATAACGATAAAGTTGAAGTAGAAATTGCTGAAAACGTAAAGGTTGAGATAGTTAAATCAACTGGTATTCAAAGTCTTGTTAATACAAATACTCAAGAAGTTAAAAAATAATTATTTTTAGTTAAGTGCTTTATTTCTCTAAGTTAAGAATTTTATTTATAAGTCTTTTTTCATTTTTATTTATTTTAATAGCTTTATCAAATCTATTTAAATTTGATGATAATTTTTTTGATAAAAAAATTAATCTAGGATTAGACCTTCAGGGTGGATCATATTTATTACTTGAAATTGATAATGAACCTGTAATTGAACAAAAGTTACAAAACTTAACAACAACTATCAGAAATTATTTCAAAGAAAAAAATATTAAGATCAATAATATAAAGATAGAAAATCAAAATATTTTTTTTAATGTAACAGAAAATGATAAGCAATCTATCTTGGACGTTTTTCAGGATGAAAATAGTGATCTTAATCCTTATTACCCAAGATTTAAATCACATCAGTTAGAAATTGAGGATACAGGGTTAAATTTTAAAATTAATTTTTCAAGACAAGGTTTAATTAGACTTAAAACTTCTTCTCAAGATCAAGCTATAGAAATAGTTAGAAGAAGAGTAGATGAGGTTGGAACTAACGAACCCAACATACTCAAAAGAGGAAATAACCGAATTTTAGTAGAGCTACCTGGATTAGATGATCCGATGAGAATAAAATCATTACTTGGTAAAACTGCCAACCTTACTTTTCGATTTGTAACGAATGACGAAAATGATCGTTTTGGTGTTGAAAAGTTAAAATTTGAAAATGGTCTTGAAGAAGCCACAGTTAGTAAAAGAATTATAATAAGTGGAGAAAATTTACTTGATGCTCAACCAAAAATGGACACTCAAGCTAACCAAACAATTGTTTCATTTACTTTAGATAGAGTAGGTGCAAAAAGGTTTGGTAAGGCAACCTCAACTGGTATTGGAAAACAATTAGCAATTGTTTTAGATGGTAAAATTATTAGCGCACCTGTAGTTAGAGATACTATTGCCAGTGGATCTGGTCAGATAAGTGGTGGATTTACTTTTCAAACAGCAACTGATCTAGCTTTATTATTAAGATCAGGAGCATTACCAGCTCCATTAGAAATTATTGAGGAAAGAACGGTTGGACCTGATCTTGGACAGGATTCAATTAATGCAGGAATGATTGCCTTAGCAATAGGTTTTATGTTGGTAATAATTTTTATGTTCATAAAATATAAAATTTTTGGATTAATTACCAATGTAACATTGATAGTTAATTTGTTTATTCTTTTAGGTGTTTTAACTTTATTTGAAGCAACTTTAACATTACCTGGTATTGCAGGGATTATTCTAACTGTAGGTATGGCAGTTGATGCAAATGTTTTAATTTTTGAGAGGATTAAAGAAGAACTAAAAGATGAGACTAATAATATTTTGGCTTTTGATGGTGGTTATACTAAATCGAGAACAGCAATTTTAGACGCTAATATTACCACATTACTAGCAGCAATTATTTTGTTTTTCATGGGTTCAGGTCCAGTTAAAGGTTTTGCTGTAACATTAGGAGTTGGAATATTTACAACACTATTTTCAGTCTATTTCATTGCAAGATTGTTCACTAGTATTTATGTATCAAGAAATAAAGATAAGGAAAAATTAATCTAATGATTTCATTTAATAAATATTATAATCACTTTAATTTATTATCATCAATTTTAATTGTTGTTTCATTACTATTGTTGATATTCAAAGGACTTAATTTTGGTATAGATTTCAAAGGTGGGACATTAATTGAATTAAGAGCTTCAGACTCAAAAATAAATGTTAGTTCATTAAGAGATAGATTTAATCAAATGGATTTAGGAGATGTTTCGGTCAAAAAATTTGGTAATGATACTGATTTTTTAGTAAAATTTGAAAATAAAGACAATGAAAAGAACATTATTGAAGAAATTAAAGTTAATTTAGATAAATCTTTTGGAAACAATTATGATTTTAGAAGAGTTGAAAATGTTGGTCCAAAAGTAAGTGCAGAATTATTAAAATCAGGGGTTATAGCAATATCTTTGTCATTAGCATTAATGCTGATTTACATTTGGATTAGATTTGAATGGCAATTTAGTCTAGGTGCAATTTTAGCATTGTTTCATGATGTTATTGTAACACTAGGAGTTTTTTCACTATTTAGTTTAGAAATAAACTTATCAATTATAGCAGCGGTGTTAACAATAGTTGGATATTCAATGAATGATACAGTAGTTATTTTTGACCGTGTTCGTGAAAATTTAAGAAAATATTCAGATATAAAAATTTTTGAATTAACAAATATTTCAATTAATGAAACGTTATCAAGAACTATTATAACATCAGCAACTACATTATTTGCTTTATTAGCAATTTATTTTTTTGGTGGAGAAATATTAAAAGGTTTTTCACTAGCAATGATACTTGGCGTTGTTTTTGGAACTTATTCATCCATTTATATAGCTAATACTGTTTTGGTTAGACTAAGAGTTTCTCAAAAAACTGTTATTAGAGAAGATGAAAAAAAATAATTTAATATAAGTTTTGAGCAATTACCATTGTAAGCAACATTGGTAATGATAATAGGGTATTTGTTCTTGAGAAAAGCATTGCAGTTTTAGCTGACTTAGCTTTTGTATCTGGATCACTCTCAACAATACCTAAAGCTCTTTTTTGATTTGGCCAAATAACAAACCACACGTTAAATGCCATTATAATTCCTAGCCACATTCCAATACCAATAGCTGTATGCTTAGGTACTCCTGAACCTATACTTAAAGTCATTGCATCATGAAGATACCCATTTAGTAGCGCAAGAATTAACCCAGAAAGAACAGTAAATGCAGCTGCCCATCTAAAATAAAATAATGCAGCTGGAGCAATTACTTTACCTATCGCTGGTTTTTGTTCATCAGGAATTTTCCCCATATTAGGGATCTGAACAAAATTAAAATACCACAATAATCCAATCCACATAATTGCAACAATTACATGTATGTATCTAAACAACCAGCTCCAGAATAATGTATCAAAAGCAATCCCACCATTTAAATAAAACAATCCTAAAAACAACAATATTGCTATTGCTAATGACGTGTGAACAGTTTTTGATAATGAAGATAATAAATTACTCATGATTCTTAATAAATATACACTAATTTTAAAAAATTTTAAGTTTTTAAATCTAAGCTAAAAGAGGTTTTAAAAATTGACCTGTATAACTATCTTTTACTTTGCATACTTCTTCAGGTTTTCCTTCGGCGACAATATTACCACCCTTTACACCTCCCTCAGGACCCATATCCACAATGTAGTCAGCTGTTTTTATTACATCTAAATTGTGTTCAATAACAACTACTGTATTTCCAAGTTTTACAAATGTATGAAGTATTTCTAAAAGTTTTTTAATATCATGTTGATGTAAACCTGTAGTTGGTTCATCTAAGATATACATTGTTCTTCCTGTAGATCTTTTTGAGAGTTCTTTTGCAAGCTTAATTCGTTGTGCTTCACCTCCCGATAGTGTGGTGGCTTGCTGACCAATTTTTATATAACCCAATCCAACTTTTTTAAGAGTTAACAATTTTGATTTTATATTAGATATATTTTCAAAATACTCACATCCTTCATCAACTGACATGTCCAAAACATCTGCAATACTTTTGTCTTTAAATTTGATTTCTAAAGTTTCTCTATTGTACCTGGTGCCCTTACATTCGTCACACTGTATATAAACATCAGGTAAAAAATGCATTTCATATGTAATTACGCCATCACCTTCACAAGCTTCACATCTGCCTCCTTTAACATTAAAAGAAAATCTTCCTGGTTTATATCCTCTTGTTTTGGACTCGGGCAGGCTTGTAAACCAATCTCTAATAGGTCCAAAAGCACCCGTGTATGTTGCAGGATTTGACCTAGGTGTTCTTCCAATAGGAGATTGGTCAATATCAATTATTTTATCTATTAATTCTACTCCTTTATAACCTTTAAATGATTTAGGTACTTTTCTTGCTTTATTGTTTAAGGTTAAATTTAAAGCATGAAATAGTGTTTGTAATATTAAAGTAGATTTACCACTTCCCGATACACCAGTAACACAGGTAAATGTTCCAGTTGGAATTTTAAGATTAACATTATTTAAATTATTCCCACTTGCACCATTGATTTCTACAAACTTTCCATTTTTAGCTAAACGTCGTGATTTTGGAATTTCAATTGTTTTTTTATTAGCAAGATACTGTCCAGTAATACTATTTTTATCTTTTTTAATTTCTTCATATGATCCTTGTGCTGTTATCTCACCACCATTACTTCCAGCTTCAGGACCAAGATCAATAATATGATCTGCATTTTCCATTGTCTCAGTGTCATGCTCAACAACAATGACTGTATTGCCAAGATCTCGTAATCTTTTTAATGCATTAATAAGCTTCACATTATCTTTTTGGTGTAAACCAATTGAAGGTTCATCTAAAACATATAATACACCTGTCAAACCAGATCCAATTTGTGAAGCTAATCTTATTCTTTGAGCTTCTCCTCCTGATAAAGTTCCAGATTCTCTAGATAGTGTTAAATAGTCTAAACCAACATTAAGTAAGAAATTTAATCTTTCATTTATTTCTTTTAAAACATGTTCAGCAATTTTAAATTGTCTTTTATCAAGGTTATTTTCTAAATTTTTAAACCATTCTGCTGCATCTAAAATAGATTTTTTTGTTACTTCACTAATATTAAGATCATTGATTTTAACACATAATGCTTCTTCTTTTAATCTGTCACCATTACATGCTTCACATGCAGTATCAGATTGATATTCAGCTATAGCTTCTCTTTTCCATTCACTATCAGATTCTAAAAATCTTCTTTCAAGATTATTAATTACACCTTCAAAAGTTTTTTTATAAGAATATTTCTCATAACCGTCATCATAATTAAATTTAATCTCATCTTCATCTGAACCATAAAGAATAATATCTTTAACTTTTTTTGGTAATTTTTTCCATTTTTCATCTAAAGAAAAACTATAATGTTTTGCTAAAGACGCTAAAGTTTGAGCATAATATAATGTGGTTGATTTTGACCATGGCTCAATTGCTCCATCAGCCAAACTTTTTCTTTCATCGGGAATAACTAAATTTGGATCAACATTTAATTTCATTCCAATTCCCTCACACTCTTCACAAGCTCCATAGGGACTGTTAAATGAAAAAAGTCTTGGTTCAATTTCCTCAATTGTAAAACCACTCTCAGGGCAAGCAAATTTGGTTGAGTAAATTAATTTTTCAAGTTTTCTAAATTTTTGAGGAAGTGTTTCATCTTCATATTCTACAAAAACTAAACCATTAGCTAAATTTACAGCTGTTTCAATACTTTCTGCCAATCTGTTTCCAAGTTTTGAATTTAAAACTATTCTATCAACTAAAACTGAAATATCGTGTTTCAGTTTTTTATCTAGATTGGGTGATTTTTCTATATCATATAAAACATTATCAATTTTAATTTTTCTAAAACCTCTTCTTTTGTAACTTAAAATGTCTTTTTTATATTCACCCTTACGACCTCTTACTACTGGTGCGTAAATATAAATTGTAGATTTTTTTGGTAATTTTTTTACCAAATCTACTATTTGTGTAATTGTTTGTGAGGTTATTGGTTTACCTGTAAATGGTGAGTAGGGGATGCCTGCTCTTGCATATAACACCCTCATGTAATCATAAATTTCTGTTACAGTTGCAACAGTAGATCTTGGATTTTTTGATGTATTTTTTTGCTCTATTGCAATAGCTGGACTTAACCCTTCAATTAAATCAACATTTGGTTTTTTCATTTTATCTAAAAATTGACGAGCATAGGCAGATAAACTCTCTACATACCTTCTCTGACCCTCTGCGTAGATTGTATCAAAAGCTAAAGATGATTTTCCTGACCCTGATAGACCCGTTATGACCACAAATTTGTCTTTGGGAATCTCTACTGTAACATTCTTCAAATTATGTTCTTTAGCGCCCTTAATAACTATCTTTTTCATCATAATTTTAGTTGCTTTGAGTTAATAAAATTAATATTCAGAAGAATTGTGATATAATTCTAATTAACTAATTTAACAAATATTAAATATTATGGCTGGAAGTTTAAATAAAGTATTATTAATTGGTCGTTTGGGCGCAGATCCTGAAATTAAGCAAATGGTGAATGGTAAAAGTGTAGCCAGACTAAGTCTTGCAACAAGTCAATCCTGGAAAGATAAAAACACAGGTGAAAGAAAAGAAAAAACTGAATGGCACCGTGTAGTTGTATTTAATGAGGGTTTAGTAAATGTTGTTCAACAATATTTAAAAAAAGGTGCTCAAGTTTATGTTGAGGGACAACTTACGACAAGAAAATGGAAAGATGAACAATCGGGACAAGACAAATATTCAACTGAAATAGTTATACAAGGATATAATTCTTCACTCACAATGTTGGGAGGAGGTAATTCTGGTGGTGGAATTCAAAATGACACAACTCAACAAAATAACATTGAGGACTCTTCACAAGTGTCAGATATGGATGATGAAATTCCATTTTAATTTATATGAAAAATACTGAAGAGTTTAAAGATAAAAATATAAAATTAATCTCAATGCATGATGAGATGAGCTCATCATATCTTTCTTATGCAATGAGTGTAATTGTAAGTCGTGCTCTTCCTGATATTAGAGATGGATTAAAACCAGTTCATAGAAGAATTTTATTTGCAATGTACAAAGGCGGATATGATTGGTCTAAACAATTTAGAAAATCTGCAAGAATAGTCGGAGATGTTATTGGTAAATATCACCCACACGGTGATCAATCTGTTTATGACGCTTTAGTAAGAATGGTACAGGATTTCTCTATGAGTTTACCGTTAATTCAAGGCCAAGGAAATTTTGGTTCTATTGACGGTGATCCAGCTGCAGCAATGAGATATACTGAAACTCGCTTGTCAAAAGTTTCTCAATATTTAATTGATGATATTGAAAAAAATACAATTACTTTCAAAAGCAATTATGATGAAACTGAGAAAGAACCTAGTGTTTTACCAGCGCAGTTTCCAAATTTATTAGTAAATGGAGCTGGTGGTATCGCCGTTGGTATGGCAACAAGTATACCTCCACATAATTTAGGTGAAATTATAGATGGCACCTTAGCCTTAATAGATAACAAAGATATTAAAATTAAAGAATTAATGAAACATATACCTGGTCCAGACTTTCCAACTGGTGGTGTAATTATAGGGAAAGATATAATTAAACAAGGATATAACAATGGCAGAGGATCCTTTAAAATTAGAGGTGAAATCTCAATTGAACAACAAAAAAATGGACGTGAAAGGCTTGTAATAACTTCTATACCTTATCAAGTTAACAAATCTGTTTTAAACGAAAGGATTGCTCAATTAGTAAGAGAAAAAAAAATTGAAGGTATAAGAGACATTAGAGACGAATCGAATAGAGAAGGTATAAGGGTAGCAATAGATTTAAGAAACGGTGTAGAACCAGAAACCATAAAGAGACAATTATATAAAAATACTCAGATAGAAAGTTCATTTGGTTTTAATACTTTAGCTATTGTTGAAGGAAAACCTCAAACTTGCTCACTAAAAGATTTTTTATCTAATTTTTTAACTTTTAGAGAAGATGTAGTTATTAAGAAGACTAAATTTGATCTTCAAAAAGCAGAGGAGCGTGCTCATATATTAATAGGATTATCTGTTTCAGTTGAAAATTTAGATAAAATAATAAAAATTATTCGATCATCTAAAACACCTGATGATGCTAAAATATCAATTTTAAAAACTAAATGGAAAATAAACAAATCTCAAAAATTAATTTCTTTAGTTGAGGGAAAAAAAGGTAAAAACCTCTATTCTTTATCTGAACCACAAGTTTTAGCTATTTTAGAATTAAGACTTCAAAAATTAACTGCATTAGGGATAAACGAAATCGAAGTTGAAATTAAAAAATTAGCTGAACTAATAACTAAATATAAAAAGATTATTTCATCAAAAAAAGAACTTTTAAAAGTAATAAGTGAAGAGTTAAAAAATATTAAAGAGAAATTTGCTATTCCAAGAAGAACTAAAATTATAGATGCTGTTTTAAATTACGATATTGAAGAAACTATCCAAAAGCAATCAGTAATAATTACAGTTACCTTACAAGGATATATAAAAAGAGGTTCCTTAGATGGAGTAAAAAAACAAAAAAGAGGTGGTAAGGGAAAATCAGGCATAACAACTAGAGATCAAGACTCAGTTGTTCAAACATTATCTGTGAATACTCATACTTCGGTACTCTTCTTTTCTACCGAGGGTTTAGTTTACAAGATCAAATCATGGAAAATCCCAGAGGGGTCATCTTCATCAAAAGGAAAGTCTTTATTTAATATTTTACCTTTAAAAAGTCACCAAGCAATAAGCTCAATTATGCCAATGCCAGAGGATGAAACTGATTTAAAAAATTATCAAATTATTTTTGCTACAGCACAGGGAAAAGTACGAAAAAATAGTTTAGAAGATTTTTCATCAATTAATGCATCTGGAAAAATTGCGATGAAATTGGACAACAATGATAAAATTGTAGGTGTTAAAATTTGTAAAGATGATCAAGATATAATTTTAAGTACAAAATTTGGAAAATGCATTAGATTTGAAGCTAAGAAACTTAGGGTTTTTAAAGGTAGATCTTCTAAAGGAATTAAAGGTATAGAGTTAGCGCCTAATGATCAAATAGTATCTTTATCAATTATCGATAATGATAAAATTAATAAAAATGGAAAAAAATCTAAAGATGAAAAATCTGAACTAAAAGCAAGAGAGAAATTTGTTTTATCAATAAGTGAGAATGGTTATGGTAAAAAGACCTCACACACAGATTACAGAGTTACTAACAGAGGTGGAAAAGGCATTATAGGAATAGTAAATTCACCAAGAAATGGGAATATTACTTCTTCTTTTCCTGTTTTTGAAGGTGATGAAATTTTAATTTCTACTAACAAAGGCAGAGTTATAAGAGTTGCTGTTAAAGAAATTAGAACTGCAGGCAGAAATACCCAAGGTGTAAGGATAATTAAGTTATCTGGAGAAGAAAAAGTTGTTTCGGCAATTAAAATTGATGATAATTTAATTTAATGAGCAAAATTGCAATTTATCCTGGAACATTTGATCCAATCACGTTTGGTCATATAGATGTAATAAAAAAATCATTAAAATTGTTTGATAAAATAGTAGTAGGTGTTTCAGATGAAAGTAACAAAAATTATTTATTTAGTTCTGAGGAAAGAATAGAAATAGTAAATAAAGCCTTATTTAAAGATCTAAAATTAAATAGAAAAAAAATAAAAGTAGTATCATTTGGCTCTTTAACCACTGATTTATGTAAAAAATACAAATCAAACATTATTTTAAGAGGATTAAGAGCTGTATCTGATTTTGAATATGAATTTCAGTTAGCTGGTATGAATAGAAAATTGAACCAAAATATAGAAACAATTTTTTTAATGTCTGATGTTGAAAATCAAATAATCTCATCAAGATTAGTAAAGGATATAGTTAAATTAAAAGGGGATATAAAAAAATTTACTACAAAAAGTACAATTAAATCTTTAAAAGAGAAATATGAATAAAATTTTTATTAAAATACTTAT
>CACMRC010000008.1 GCA_902615975.1 uncultured Pelagibacteraceae bacterium | reverse complement strand
AAGAGCATTTTCACATATTTTAAATTTAATGAATTTAGCTGAGTCATTAGATGCATCTAGAAAGTTAAATGAATTTGAAAATCCATATTTTAAAAGTAAAAATCAAAATCTTTTCATTGAGGATATAATAGAAAGTTTATTTAAAAATAAAAAAATTTCGGATAAAAAAATTTACGAACAAGCTACAAAACTTGATATAGGCATTGTACTTACCGCTCATCCTACTGAAGTAAAAAGAAGAACTTTAATTCAAAAATATGCCAATTTAATTGAAATTATGGAGCAAAGACATCTTTATAAAAAATATCCATCTAAGATTATAGAATTAGATAGAAAGCTCTACTCGGAAATTGCAATAATATGGAAAACAGATGAACTTAAAAGGACTAAACCATCTCCATTAGATGAAGCAAGGTGGGGTCTAGCTGTTATCGAGGATAGTCTCTGGGACACTATTCCTAAAGTTTATAAAAGACTTAACGACATATTCAGAAAAAATTTAAAGAAAGATTTACCGCGTGATTTTAATCCAATTCAATTTGGATCGTGGATGGGTGGGGATAGAGATGGAAATCCTAATGTAACAGCTGAAGTTACAAAGAGGGTAATTTTATTTTCTAGATGGCAAGCTGCAAAATTATATGAGAAAGAACTTACTAAATTGATACAAGATTTATCAATGGAAGAATGCTCTACAAAAATTAAAAGAGCAACAGGAAATAGCTATGAACCTTATAGAGTTTATTTGAGACCAATTAGGGACAAGGTAAGACTAACCCATCAATTAATTGAAAATCATTTAAATAACGATACAGATTTAGATGAAAAAAAATTAATTCAAAATAAAAATGAAATAACTCTTCCATTAAGAGAAGTAAGAAAATCATTAAAAGCAAACCGAGGAGAGTATATTGCAAATGCAGACCTATTAGATTTAATGAGAAGAGTCAGGTGCTTTGGAATTAATTTAGCAAGATTAGATATAAGACAAGAGGCAGATAGACATGAAAAACTTTTAAACGAAATTTTTAAAAAGAAAAAAAATATAAAATATTCTTCTTTAACTGAAATAGAAAAAGTAAAATTATTAAATAAATCTATAAAAGAAAAAAAATTGTTTGTAGATAAAATAAAAATAAAAGATAAAGAAAATAAAGAAGTTTGGAATACTTTCAAACAGATATCAAAAACACCAATTGAGTGCTTAGGTGCATATGTAATATCAATGACTTCAACAGCATCTGATATTTTATCTGTTTATTTTTTACAAATGCAGGCACAAAACAAAAATTTATTAAGAGTTGTGCCACTTTTTGAAACTTTGGATGATTTAAAAAATGCTAATGGTGTAATGACAAATTTATTCAAACTTTCATGGTATAGAAAAATGATTAATTCAAAGCAGGAAGTAATGATTGGATATTCTGACTCCAGTAAAGATGCTGGAAAATTATCTGCAAGTTGGCATCAATATAAACTTCAAGAGGAGCTTAGAAGTTTAGCTAAAAAATATAGAATAGATCTTGTTTTCTTCCATGGTAGAGGTGGTTCTCCAGGAAGAGGAGGTGGACCTATTCAGGCTACTTTAAAATCTCAACCTTCTGGAACTGTTAATGGTAAAATTAGAATTACTGATCAAGGAGAGGTAATTCAACAAAAGTATGGTTATAAACCTTTAGCTGAATATAACCTTTGTAGTTACATTGGCTCTGTAATGGATGCTTCTTTAAATCCGCCGCCAAGATCAAAATCAAATTGGCGTGATTTGATTCAAAAAATGTCAGAAATTTCAACATCCTCATATAGAAAATACTTAAATCAAAGTGAGGATTTTATTCGTTACTTCAAAACAGTTACGCCACATAAATCACTAGGAAAACTTGCAATTGGATCACGACCAACCAAAAGAAAGAATGTTGATAATATTCAAAGTTTAAGAGCTATCCCTTGGGTATTTGCTTGGACACAAATTAGATTAATGTTACCCGCTTGGCTTGGTACAACTGAAGCATTAAGGTACGGATCAATTAAAAAGTTTAAAAGAACAATGACTGACATGGAAAGAAATTGGCCATACTTTGTATCAACGATGGATATTTTAGATATGGTAATTTCCAAGGTGGATCCAGAAATATCAGTTATTTATGAAAATAATTTAGCCGATGCATCACTAAAAAGAATAGGTAAAAAATTAAGATTTCAATTTGAGGCATTGGTCAAATTGCATAATAAAATTACTCCTAAAGAAGTGTTAAAAGAAAGAAAAGAATTTAGAAAGTCTTTATTTATAAGAAATAATTATACAGAAATGTTAAATATACTTCAGGCAAATGTAATGAATAAATTAACAAATAAAAAATATAAAAATTTAGATAAAAAATTTCTTGAAGATGCTCTAATGACATCGATTGCAGGTATTTCTGCAGCAATGAAAAATACTGGATAAATGTTTGAATACTTAATTGCTTTTGGAGCAGGACTTATAAGTTTTTTATCTCCATGCGTTCTACCTTTAATACCTGGATATATTTCTTATATCTCTGGTCAATCTTTACAAGAAATTTTAAATCAAAAAAAAATCAATTTTTTTCCATTAATTTTATTTTGTTTAGGTTTCTCAACTGTATTTGTTCTTTTAGGTGCATCAGCATCTTTTTTGGGACAGGCGCTATTACAAAATTCAGAAGTTTTAAGAATTTCAGCCGGAGTAATTATTATAATCTTTTCGCTTCAATTAATTGGAATTATCAATATTCCATATTTAAATTTTGAAAAAAGGTTTGATGCAAAAGAATCAAGAAATATTCTTTTTCCATATGTTATAGGTGTTGCTTTTGGTTTTGGCTGGACACCATGTATTGGTCCAATTTTAGGTTCAATTTTAGCTTTAGCATCTATTGAAGAAACTTTATCAAGAGCTGTAATCTTGTTAATTTCTTATTCATTAGGTCTTGCTATTCCTTTTGTTTTGTCTGGATACTTAATTCAAAGGTTCTTATTATTTTCTAAAAATTTTAAGAAAAACATAAATTTAATTTCAAAAATTGGTGGAATAACTCTTTTAGTTACAGGTATTTTAATTTTAACCAATCAATTACAAGCAATTGGATTTTATATAATTGAAATCTTTCCATTTATGCAAAAATTCGGATAAAAAGTATTAATGAAGATTTATCAAATAGATTCCAGTGCTAGAAAAAAAGGCTCTACCTCAAGAGCTTTAGCAAAAAAACTATTAGATAAAATTAAAAAACCAGAAGATGAAGTAATTTATAGAGATTTAGATGATGAGATGCTTTTTGTAAGTGGGCTTACAGAATCTGGAATGAATATAGATGAAAAAGACCAAACAGAAGAACATAAGAAAATGTTTGAGCTTTCTGACAAGCTTGTAAAAGAATTAAAAGAGAGTGATGTCATTATTATTTCAGCACCAATTTATAATTATGGACCACCAGCAACTCTTAAAGCTTGGTCGGATTTAGCTGCTCGAATAGGTGAAACTTTTAGATTTAAACCAAATGGTAGAAGAGAGGGGTTGTTAAAAAACAAACATGCTTATTTAGTTATTACTTCTGGAGGAACAAAACTAAATAGTTCAGAGGATTTTTTAACTCCTTGGTTAAAATTTATTCTTAATTTTTTTGGTATAGAAAAAGTAGATATAATTAGTGCAGATCAAATGGCACTAGATTATGAAAAATCAATCAAAGAGGCTGAAGCTCAAATAGAAAATTTGTTTAAAGATTAAACTTTCTTTTTAAGTGTCTAAGTTTTCCCTCGGTACTATCATAATCAATATAACAACCTTGTAAAAATCTTTCACCTTCTTTTGTCTCATAAGCTGTTCTTCCATGTAGAAGTCTGTGATTATCCATTATCATTAAGTCTTTTGGCTCGAGTTTGAATTCAATTCTATATTTATCTGAATTATACATTTCGGATATTTTTTTTCTTGCTTGGTAGTAAAGATCTAATTTTTCTTTTTCTAAAACTGGAACATAGTCTAATCTAGGACTAAATCTTACCTGCTTGAAACTCTTATCCTCGTTTAGTTCAATCAAAGGAGAGATAGTTTCTAAAATTACTTCATTATCTATGAATCTAAATCTAACTTTTACTTCAGTTAAAATTTTATAAAATTCTGGGTATTGATTTTTTAAATCTTCAGTAACTGTATAACCGTCTACCAATGTTGATAATCCTCCTGAAACTTTACTTTCTATACAATGTAAAATTTGAATACATGGTACAGGATTTCTGTAAGGATTGTCAGTATGAGGTGCTAAAGCTAAGGATGTATAAGCAAGATCGTTTGGATCAGGTTTAGATTTTACATTAAAATATTCACCAAAATTTGTTCTTCGAACACTGCCTATAGAATTTGCAAATTCTACAATATAATTTTTAGATGTTGGAATGTTTTTAATTATTACAAAACCATATTTGTAAAACGAAACAAGTAGATCGTGCATCTCTTTACTTTCGTAAAAATTTTCTTGATATTCAAAATTTTTTATATTTTTTAAAGAGGAGTTCCATTTAGTTTTTTCAATAGATTTTATTACAATATCTTCTTTTGAAAATTCAGAAGTAATTTTATCAATTTCTAATTTTGAATTAACACCATCATTAAAATTAATCTCTAAGTATTTTTCATTAAGGTTTACTTTATTAATTGATATATCATTACTTAAAAAGGTAGGATCAAAAAGTCTTTGCTGAGTTCCTTTATCTAAATACTCCTCACCATTAACTCTTTCTCGTAACCAGAACGGGTGAATTTCTTTTTTTTCAGATCCATTATTAAAATAAACCTTATTTTCAATTAGCTCAATTTTCATAATAGTAAGCCAAGGATTATTTAAAATTTAACTTTAATCAACATAAATTAAATAGTAAGAGTTCATTGTGAAAAAATTTGATACAAAAAAATATCCAATATACGCAAGCTTTTTAAATCAACTTGCTAAAGATTTAACTAAGTTTTATTACGCCAAGTTAGATAAGCCATTCAAGATAACTAACAAGATGAAAGGCAAAGGTTACGATCCTGTAACAACATCAGATAAAGCCTTTGAAAAATTCATAAGATCAAAAATTTCAAAAAAATTTCCAAATCACCAAATTATAGGTGAGGAATATGGTCATAAAAATACCAAAAGTGAATTTTCTTGGGTGATTGATCCAATTGATGGAACTAGATCATATGTTGTAGGTAATCCTAGTTGGAGCAATCTCATCTCATTAAATTACAATGGAGAACCAATTTTAGGATTAGCAAATTTTCCCAAAATGAGAAAATATTATTTAAATTTGAATAAAAATTCTGCATATGTTTTTGAAAATAATAAAAAAAGAAAACTTAAAGTTAACTCAAAATTAAATTTTACGAATGCAAAATTAGCTGCTGCTTTTCATAATCAATTAACTTTAAAGCAACAATCAAAAATTCAAAAATTTATTAAAAGAATGCAATTTCCATGTTTTGATGCATTGACTTATTGTCAGTTAGCAGAAGGTAGGCTTGAAATAGTTGCACAATGCGCAAACAAGATTTGGGATATTCATCCTATAATGCCAATTGTAAGAGCAGCAGGAGCAATAGTAACGACTTGGGGAAATAAAAACCCTGTTGTTGGAGGAAATATTATTGTTTCAAATAATAAAGCCAATCATAAAAAAATTTTAAAATTATTAAAACCATTAGCTGAATGATACCAGAAAGAGCACAAGTAATTCTAGATTTCTGGTTTAAAGAAACCCCATCTGAAATGCGGTTCAAAAAAGATGAAAAGTTTGATCAAAAAATAAAAGACAATTTTTTAAAAGACTATGAATTAGCGTATCAAAATGAATATGATGATTGGCAAGATAATCCTATGAGTTGTCTGGCGTTAGTAATTTTGTTTGATCAGTTTTCAAGAAATATGTTTAGAAATGACAAAAAAGCTTTTGCTCAAGATCAAAAAACTAGATTGATTGTAAATGATGCAGTTTATTCAGGTTATTTAGAAGCTATGAATGTAAATCAAAGATTATTTATGTTGTTACCTTTAATTCATAGTGAGGAAATTAGTGATCATGAAATGGCTTATTATTTGTTAAACAAATATTTAAGAGAACACGAAGGATACAATGAAATAAAAAAATTTTGGCAAGATCATACAAAAGTAATTAGACAATTTCATAGATATCCTCATAGAAATGAAATTTTAGGAAGAGAATCTACTGAGGAAGAAATAGAATTCTTAAAAGGTCCAAATTCTTCTTGGTGAAATGAATTTAGAATTTATTTTCAAAGTTATAGACAAAGATGAGTGGCAAAAGGCCAAACAATCTGGAACTTATGGTGGGTCAGAAAAAGATATTAAAGATGGATATATTCACTTTTCAGAAGAGGATCAGGTAGAGGAAACTTTAAATAAACATTACCCCAAAAAAGAAAATCTAATCTTGTTAAGAGTAAATGCTTTTAAGCTTGAACATTTACTGTGGGAACAAGCATCCAATGGAGATATGTATCCTCATTTATATTCACCTTTAGATACTAGCACAGTTGTGAATGAATATGAGCTATCATTAAATGAGGATGGAAGTCATGAGCTTCCAGAGATTTTAAAGAAGTATCAGTTTAGTCGTCCAAGATAATTAACCATTATTACACCAATAATGATTAAAATTATTCCAATTATTCCATAGAGATTAGGTACTTGATTAAATTTTAATACTGCAAAAAGGACAACACCTGTAACTGTTAAACCACTATAAGTAGAGTATGCAAATCCAACTGGTAGTGCAGACATTGCTTTTGCAATTGAAAACATTGTAATACACATAAACAATATACACAAAACAGATGGAGTTAATTTAGTAAATCCCTCAGAAATTTTAGCAAAACTATTTGACGCGATACCAAAAATAATTCCGTTAGCTAAAAATAAATATCCTAACAACGGTTTCATGATTATTCTTTTGAAGCAATTTTATTAACTAGCGGTCTCATTATCGGAGCCATTGTAAATGCAGCAATTAATGCAATTGGAAATGCAAACATCCAAGAATAAAACCATCTACCTAAAAAGCCATCTGTAACTCCGGTGTTTACAGCAACTACAACGCCACTCATAATCACGCTCATGCCAAAGGACATAAAAATCATGAATAAGGGTTGAGCATATTTTTTATTAATCATATTAATTATTACCTAACAGGTTAACCATTAAAACACCAACAATAATAAAAGCCAAACCAATTAATGAATATAAATTGGGTACTTGATTAAATCTAATTATACCCACGACAACAGTTGCTATAATTGTTAAGCCTGCAAAGGAAGCATAAGTAATTCCCATGGGAATATTTTTCATTACCAATGAAAGTGCGTACATACATAATACAATTGTGATTGCTGTAATTATACTTGGAAAAAGAATAGTAAAGCCTTCAGCGCTTTTAGCAAAACTATTTGAGGTAACACCCAAAAAAACTGCTATGCCTAAAAATAAATATGAAGTTGCAAGACTCATTTCGAGACTTTAAATGAATTTAAGGAGAATATATAGAATTATTTAAGAGACCATTTAATTGCATCTTCCATTCTATCATCTCCCCAAAAGAGTTCATTTTTTACAATAAAAGATGGGCTACCAAATATTTTATTTTCACGAGCCGAGTTTGTGTTTTTATTATACTTTGTTTCTATATCTGAGGATTTTGCTTCAGAGATGATTTCATTTTTATTTAAGTTTAATTCTGAAAAAACTTCAGAAATACTTGGTTCTATCGCTGGTTCTTTACCTTCCTGAAACCATTTTTTGTAAGTAAGAATAACAAATTTTTCTCCCCAACCTTTTTCAAAACCAAGGATTGCAATTTGGTTTGCTAAATCAAATTCTGATAATGGATAGGGAACTGGCGTTTTAGCAAAAAAACCATAACCTTCAGCTCTTCTTTCAATATCTCTCCACATATAATTAACTTTATTAATTTTATCCTTTGGAAATGGGATATTATTCATCTCTTTCATGATTGCTCTTACTGAAAAAGGTTTCCAGTTAAATTTTACTTGATGTTGTTTTTCAACATCAAGTATTCTAGTTACGGATAGATAGGTATATGTGCTTCCTATCGAAAAATAAAAATCAATTTCACTCACTTATTTTGGCATTGGTGTAGCACCAGTTTCTAAACTGACAATTTTTCCATTGTCATATTTATAAACTGCCATTACCGCCTCAACATTACCATCATTAAATGTTACAAAGGCATGGTGAATACCAACTTCGTCATTTTCATAAACAATTCTAACCTTATCTTGATTAATATCACCACTCATCGCCCATTTGATAACATCACTTTTGGTTAAAACATTTCCTGACTTGTGCATTGTGAATTTAAAATCGTCATGCAAAAGCTCATTCATTACTGCTTCATCTTTATTTTTTAATGCAGCACTATATTTTTCTAATATAGACATGTTATTCCTTTCTATTTAACCTTAGTTAAATCATATATTGAGTAACTGTCTAAAACTTCATCCATTATTGGTTTTGATACCTCAGTACCTTCTATAAACTTATGAAGTGCAGCTTCATCAGTACAAAATATTTTAAACATTACAGTACTTTTGTCTGGAGTTACAGTTCCAATTGTTTTTTCAACAACTGCAACTTTTGCTCTTTCAGCAAGTCCTTCAGGAGATTGCATGAATCCCATGAATTTTTCAAAAGTACCTTCTTTTAACTTTGCTACTACTAACATTTCTTTTTCCATTTTTTCTCCTTTTTTTTGTTAATATAGAGTTTGAACTACCTTTTTAACTCTATCTTCTCCATTTGGTATTGTTGAATTTACAAAGTCGTGACATGCATTAGTTTTAGACTCGTCAAATTTAGAGCCATAATGCTTATCAACAGCTTTGTTTACGCCTTCATCCCATTCCTTTTCAGGAATTCCTACTTCTAAAGCATAAGCTTTTAAAACTTTTACAGATGCCATAGATTTTTCTTTCATACTATATTCAAATATTTCCCCTGAAGGTAAGAAATAGTTAGCCATGTAAATACCACTACATTCCCAAGCTCTATTTTTATCACTATCATTCATATCTGCATATGTAGATGTTAGAAATAAAACACTGAATAAAGTTATTATTATATTTTTCATATTATTTTCCTATTTTTTTAATGTATAAGTGCCCCTGTAATAATTCGTTGCATGAATTTTACCTTCCTGAGCAGGCTTAATTTGCGTATAACCTGTAGTTCCACTGCATTCGATACCTTCATATCTACCTGTACCACTGATACATTTAAAAGTACCTTCCATTGAGTAACCTAATTTTATTTCATAATAAATTATTGCTGTGTCACCATTTATAAACATTATTTTGCAGTGACCCATTTCAAAACCTTTACCTGGAATAGTTCCTGCACCTATACAATGATGTGATGAATTATCACCAAACGAAGTACCTTCAATTGCATTAAATCCACTTAGACCTTCATATGTAAAAGTCATGATGTTACCTTTTTCATCTACAATAGCTTTAGCATCGCCAACAAAAAAACCAGCAAGACTAATTTTTCCACTATGACCATCTGCAAATGATACTGAAGACATTGACATTAATGTAAAAATTAATGTTAGTATTATTTTTCTCATAATATTCCTTTCCGAATAATTGAACCGTAACCAAAGACTGTTACATTTTTATTGCGGAGTCTCTTGCGTTTATATCGCGCGACAGATATGCATTTTTAGACTGTAAAAATCGTTTAATTAATTGTTTTATTTAATTTTAATTTTTGATAACGTTTCTTTATGATTGAGAAATTTAATGGAATTTTTTATTTAATTGTATTTTTAGTACATTTTGTAATTTTTGCTGTTTATGCATATCAAACAGTTTTTGCTACAAAAACTTTTCTAGATAAGTTTGGTATTGACGATACTGGTGCTGGAATGACAAGATTTTTCGGGTCATTATTTATTGGAGCTGTAGCTATGGCTATATGGGTAGGGTTTATAAGACCTGACGGACTTCAAGGAACATGGGCATTTTTTAACTTGGTTTTTTTACAAAATCTTTCAGCTTTTTGTGTAGGTATTTATACAATTAAAATAAATAAGTTAGGTCATACTCCACAAACATCTAATGAAGGAATTATTGCACCAGGTATTTTAACCTTGTTGAGTGCAATACTTTGTTACGGATTAGCTGATAAAATTTATATCTAAAACCAATTAGGTACTGGGAGACCTTTTTCTTCTAAAAATTTTTTATTGAACATTTTGGTTGCGTACTTATCACTTCTATCACAAAGAATTGTTACAATAGTTTTTCCAGGACCTAATTCTTTACCCATTCTTATTGCTCCAGCAATATTGATACCACAACTAGTACCTAAGCTTAGACCTTCATTTTGAATTAAATCATAAAGTATAGGTAGTGCCTCATGATCATCTATCGAATAGGCATCATCAATCTTAGCCTCACCAAAGTTAGCTGTTACTCTACTTGAACCAATTCCTTCAGTAATTGATCCGCCTTCTGACTTAAGTTCACCATTTTTTATGTAATTATAAAGAGCCGAACCTTTTGGATCAGATAGGTAAATTTTTATATCTTTGTTCTTTTCTTTAAGAGCATTACTGACACCTGAAATAGTTCCTCCAGTTCCAGAAGAACATACAAAACCATCAACCTTGCCTTCAGTTTGTACCCAAATTTCTTGTCCTGTACCTTCATAATGGCCTTTGGCATTTGCAGTATTGTCAAACTGGTTAGCCCAAATCACACCGTTATTATTTGTTGGTCTTAATTCATCTGCAAGCCTAGCTGCCACTTTAACAAAATTGTTATCATCTTTGTAAGGTTTAGGTGGCACTAATCTTAATTCAGCTCCAAGATTTCTAAGTAGATCTTTTTTCTCTTGGGTTTGGTTATCATTCATTACAATGATCGTTTTATAACCTAAAGAATTACCTAAAAGGCCTAAACCAATTCCAGTGTTACCTGCTGTTCCTTCAACAACTGTTCCACCTTTAGCAATTAATTTTTTTTCTTGAGCGTCTTTAATTAAAGCAAGTGCAGCTCTATCTTTAACTGATCCACCTGGATTTAAAAATTCTGCTTTCCCATAAATATTGCATCCAGTAATTTCTGAAGCTGCTCTTAATTTAATTAATGGGGTGTTTCCTATTCCTGAAATAAAATCGTTTTGTGTGTTATTCATTATCTGATTTTTTATCACTATCAGGTGTAATACCATAAGGTTTAAATTCACTATCAGCAATACCAACACTTCTTGCTGGAATTCCAACCATCACAGCATTTTCTGCAACGTCTTTAGTTATAACTGCATTAGCTCCAATTCTTGCACCTTTACCAACTACTACTGGACCTAATACTTGTGCACCTGAGCCAATAACCACATCCTCTTTTATAGTAGGATGTCTTTTCATATTACGTTGATCATTTGAATTTATGCTTGGAGCAATTCCTCCTAATGTAACCATATGATAAATAGTTACGTTATCACCAATCTCTGATGTTTCACCAATCACAACTCCCATGCCATGATCGATAAATAAATTTTTTCCAATTTTTGCATTTGGATGAATTTCAATACCAGTTAAGAACCTTGAAAATTGAGAAATGATTCTTGCAATCAAATGAAATTTTGCAGTACTAAAAAAATTTGCTATTCGATGAAAAAAAACTGCTTTAACTCCAGGATAAGTTAATATTAAACTTAACTTTGACCTTGCTGCAGGATCTCTATCAATTATTGATTGTAAAAAATCACTCATATTTCTTTAATTTAGTTGCTGTTGATTAAAAAATAATATGCCTTATATAGTACTTAGTTGCTCAATTTAAAGAGGTTTATATGTATAAAAATACTAATTGTTTTCATTTAGCTATTCCATGCGGTGATCTAGAGATAGCAAAAAAGTTTTATAGTGAAACTTTAGGATGTAGATTAGATAACTCGGCACAAGAGTGGGCAGATGTTGATTTTTGGGGCAATGAACTAACTCTTCATAAAAGCGAGCATAAATTAGATAATGAGAGACACGACGTTGATATGGGGAACGTGTCTGTTCCTCATTTTGGAGTTCACTTATCTAGAAAAGATTTTGATGCACTTAAACAGAGACTTAGAGATAGTGGTACAAAATATTATGACGAGCCTTATCTTAGATTTAAGGGTACTAAGTACGAGCAAGAGACATTTTTTGTTAAAGATCCTAACGAAAACATTTTAGAAATTAAGACTTTAACTGCAAATCCAGAATAACCTAATAACTTGATGGAATACCTAGTATTAGGTTTCTTTACTGGTCTTAGTTTAATCTTAGCAATAGGTGCTCAAAACATTTTTGTAATAGAGCAGGGTTTAAAAAAACAACATATCTTTTTAGTTTGTTTCGTTTGCTCAATTTCAGATTTATTTCTAATATTTTTAGGGATTTTTCTTTTTCATTACTTTATCCAATATTTTAATAATACAATTGAATTAATATTTAATATTCTTTTAGTAGTTTTTTTAATTCATTTTATTTATTCAAAAATTAAATTATTAAATTCTAAGGTTTATATTAATAATGAGGCTAAAGATTATACAAAGCTTAATGTATTTTTAAAAACTCTTGGTTTTACATATTTAAATCCTCATGTTTATTCTGATACAGTATTTTTCTTAGGTAATTTTTCGAAAAATTTTGTTTTATACCAAAAAATTTTATTTGGAGCAGGAGCATCAATAGCATCTTTTATTTTCTTTTTCGCAATAGGATATTTATCAAAAAATTTATCTAAATATGCTAAAAGTGAAAAAGTTTGGAAAGTGATAAATATATTTATAGTAAGTTTTATGGCTATTTTAACATTGTTTATTATTTCAGAAATGATTAGATAAGTTATGGCAAATATAAAGTTTACCGGTGTACACAAATCATTTGGTTCTAATAAGATAATTAAAGATTTTAATCTTTTAGGCAAAGAAGATGAGTTTCTTGTATTAGTTGGTCCATCAGGATGTGGAAAATCAACTCTGCTAAGAATGATTGCGGGATTAGAAAAAATAGATGAAGGTGAAATTTTTATTAATGATCAAAAAATTAATGAACTTCATCCTTCAAAACGTCAAACTGCAATGGTTTTTCAGTCTTATGCTCTTTATCCTCATATGAACGTTTATGAAAATATGTCTTTTGGTTTAAAGATTGAAAAAAGACCTAAAGAAGAAATTAATACAAAAGTTATGCAAGCCGCAAAAATTTTAAAAATTGAGGAACTATTAGAGAGAAAACCAAAACAACTATCTGGAGGTCAAAGACAACGTGTTGCTATTGGAAGAGCTATTACAAGAAATCCAAAAATATTTTTATTTGATGAACCTTTATCTAACTTAGATGCGGCACTGAGAGCAGAAATGAGGGTTGAAATATCTAAATTACACAATCAAATCAAAACAAATATGATTTATGTAACTCATGATCAAGTGGAAGCTATGACTTTAGCAGACCGAATAGTTATTTTAAATCAAGGAAATATTGAGCAGGTTGGCACTCCTGAGGAAATATATAACGATCCTGCAAATATTTTTGTTGCTCAATTTATTGGCACACCAAAAATGAATATTTTAGATTTGAATGAGGAAAATATTATTTCAGAAAATACAATTAAATTATTAGGTAATGATATCAATTTTGATAAATTAAAATTAAATAAAACTAGACATTTCGTGGGTATTAGGCCTGAGCATTTAAAAGTAAATCAAAATACTCAATTTACTTTTAATCCTGAAATAGAATTAATAGAAAATCTTGGTAATGAAAAAATTGTATATATGAAAAAAGACGAACATCAATTAAGTGCAAAAATTCTAAGCAACATTGAAATAGGAAATTCTCTAGGTTTTGATTTAAATGATATTTTTATTTTTGATGAAAATGGAAATAGGGTGAAATCATAACACAACTTATAATTGACAAATTTCAATTTTTTCCCATTTTTTTAATAATTATCATGAATGAATCACATACCTGATATGTGACAGTCGTATCTTTGCTAAATAGAATCATTTTAATATAGTTTCATTATTAATAGGAGGGGAAATGAGAAATATAATAAAAATGTTATGCGTAATTTCGTTTTTTATTTCGAATGTTGTTTACGCAGACATAAAGTTTTGGACTACAGAAGTTCAGCCAGCCAGAATGGCAAAACAGGAAGAAATGGCTAAAGCTTTTGAAGCTAAAACAGGAATTAAAGTAGATGTGATCCCAGTTGAAGAAAAAGATTTGGGAACTAGAGCAACAGCTGCAGCGGCAGCAGGTGACTTACCAGATGTGATATATCATACTTTACAATACGTATTGCCATGGGCTGAAGCAGGAATATTAGATGTAGATGCTAACAATGCTGTTGTCAAAGCATTAGGTAAAAATACATTTGCGCCAGGTGCACTTAACATGGCAAAAAAAGGTTCAAAAATTGCAGCTGTTCCAGTTGATGGATGGACACAAATGGTTGTTTACAGAAAAGATCTTTTTGAAAATGCTGATTTAGCACCACCAACAAGCTATGCAAATATCGTAGCTGCTGTTGAGAAGCTATCAAAACAAAATGGAATGTTTGGGTTTGTAGCTGCTACCAAGACTGATGAAAATTTCATGAGTCAAGTTTTAGAGCACGTTCTTTTAGCAAATGGAGTTAATATTGTTAAAAAAGGTGGCATCAAAAAACAAGGTAAGAAACTAAAAGAAGCATTAGAGTTTTATAAAGTGATTGCAAAAGCAAGTCCTCCAGGAGAATTGTATTGGAAACAATCTAGAGCACTTTATTTTGCAGGTAAAACTCCAATGATTATTTGGTCTCCGTTCATTATGGATGAGCTTGCTGGTCTAAGAGACTCTGCTCCACCAACAATTAACAGTGACCCTACATCACCTGAACTAGCTTCTAAAACTGGTTTCATAACTAATTTTAGCGGACCTAGTAATAAAAAAGGTGCTGCATGGGCAGATGTTAGATATTTTGGTATAACAGCTGATGCTGATACGGATGAAGCTAAACAATTTATCATGTACTCAATGGATGAAGGTTACACAAGCACATTATCGATAGCTCCTGAAGGTAAATTTCCTGTAAGAAGAGGAAATTCAAGCGACCCAGAGGCTTTCACAAAAGCTTGGAGTAAACTACCTGTTGGAGTTGATAGAAAAGCTCCTTTGTCAGATCTATACGACCCAGATGTAATTAATAATATTGTAGCTGGTTTAGATACTGCAAATAGATGGGGTGTTAAAGAAGGTGAACTATCAAGGGCATCAAAAGTCATAAATTCACAATTTATAAATAGAATCACTAGACTTTATATCGATGATCAAATTGATGTTGATGAAGCTGTTGATATGATTAACAAATCATTAGCTAAATTCAAATAATTTAAATTTTTTAAAAAAGCGGATAATATACATTATCCGCTTTTTTTATGAATGATACTTTAGCAAATACAGAAAAAAAAACTGCATATATACTAACTCTACCTGCAGTCCTTTTAGTTTTTTCAATAATTTTATTTCCAATTTTTGCAAATATTTGGATTAGTTTTAAAGAAGTTGAATTAAAGGATATTAGAATTCCAGAACCAAGAGCAAAAAAAATTGTAAAATCTATTTCAGATGAGCCCTCTAAAATAAAAATATTATATAAGTTAAGAAACAGTTCATTAATTCAAGAGATAAGAGATGTTTCATTTCAAGATAATTTTCCTAAAACTTTTGAAATAGAAAATTTAGATTCAAGATGCTCTTATAAAAAGCAAAACCTAAAATGTGAATTTGGAAATTGGCCAGCTAAATATAGGGAAAATTTCCAAGTAATATTTGCAACAAATGATGGATCAAAAATAGACAAAAAAAATCTTAAATCAATTAAACCAAAATTAGAGGGAAAATCTGATAATATATTGCTTAATACTAACTTTACTCTCAAAAACTTTAAAAAGGTTTTATTTGAAAATGAATTTGTAGACTTATTACTTACAACTTTTTATTACACATTTTTTGGAACTGTTGGCTCAATAATATTTGGTATTTTAACTGCTCAAATGGTTAATCAAAAATTTTATGGACGAACATTCATGAGAAGTGTTCTACTTTTCCCTTATGTTGCTCCAGTTGTTGCATTAGCTTATACTTGGGAACTTTTACTAGATCCGAATAGCGGTACGTTAAATAGTTTACTATTAAATTATCAAATTATTGAAACTCCAATAAATCTCCTTGGACAAAAATATATTGAAATTAGTATTTTAGGTTTTGATTTTAAGTTAAGGCTAGCACTTACAACAGTTATAATGTTTGAAATCTGGAGATATTTTCCTTTAGCTTTTTTATTTATTCTTGCGAGACTTCAAGCTATTCCAAAAGAATTATATGAGGCTGCTGATGTTGATGGAGCAAGTCCTTTTCAAAAATTTTTCAACATTACACTTCCTCAAATTACTGCAGTAATTTCGATTTTATTCATGATTAGGTTTATATGGAATTTTAATAAATTTGAGGACGTCTTTTTATTAACGGGAGGCGCATCAGGAACTAGAACTTTACCAATAAATGTTTATCAACAAGGTTTTGCAATATCAGATATTGGAATGGGCTCAGCTGTTTCAATTGTAATAGTTGTATTACTTTTAATGTTTATGTTTTTTTATTTTAAACTTTTAGGAAAGAGAGTAGATGAGAACTAAAAATACAATATTATTTTCATTGATATCTACTTTTTTCTTAATTTTTTTAATTTCGATTTGGAAGATATTAGCAACATTGCAAGGTTTAAGTATTAATAGTTTTAATATAGAAATAATTTTTATATTTGGTTTTTTAATATCATTATCTCACCTAGCAATAGGTGATAGAATTAAATCAATTTATAAATCAATCATTTTTTCTTCCATATTCGTTTTTTGTGATGGTTACTTAATACAAAAATTACCAATTTGGTATAATGTGGGTGTATTTTTAATATTATATTTTTTCACAAATAAAATTAGCAAATATACTTTTATAGGCTTAAAAGAAGAGCACTCTACACAAGTAATTTTATTCGACTTCTTAACTTTATTTGGAATTTTATTTTTCTCTTTTGTAATACTTTTTCCATTTTACATGATGTTAGTCACAAGTTTCAAAACACAAATAGCTTTGTTAGTGAATCCTTTAGATTTTAGTATAAACTTCGGACAAGATATAAAAGACTTATTTAAATCTTATTTCGTAATTTTTAAATCTTATAAATTTGGAAAATATATAGTGACAAGTACTATTGTTTCTGTTGGCACAGTTATTATCACACTTCTTTTTGCAATACCTGCAGCTTATGCAGTTGCAAGATTAAATTTCTTTGGAAAAACATTTTTGTCTACTTCTATACTGATAATATACATGTTCCCTGCAATCGTTCTTGTTATTCCATTGTATACGATATTTAGTCAATTGGGCTTACGTAACTCTATAGAAGGTTTATTAATTGTGTATACAGCAACAACTCTTCCAGTAGCTATTTATATGTTACAAGGATATTTTAAAAGCATACCGAAAGAATTAGAGGAAGCTGCAATTTTAGACAAATTAAGTTGGTTTGGAATTATAACAAAAATTATAATTCCCTTGAGCATTCCTGCAATTTCATCAGTAGCGTTGTATGTTTTTATGATTGCTTGGAATGAGTTTTTATTTTCTTTAATGTTTTTGGACAATCCTAATTCATTTACATTATCAAGGGCTATCCAATATTTAAGTGGAGATGCAGAAACGCCAAGACAATATTTAATGGCGGGCTCAGTGGTTGTTACATTACCAGTTCTATTTATATTCGTTTATTTTGAAAAATATTTAGTAAGTGGTCTGACTGCAGGAAGTGTGAAAGGTTAATGAGAAATTTAATTAATAAGGCTCAAAAAACCTTACTGGGTAATAGAAGAAAAGGGTACACTTTACCAACAAATAATAAGCTTTATCCAGCTCAATGGAATTGGGACTCTGCTTTTATAGCACTAGGTTATTCTTATTTTAATTTAAATCATGCAATTAAAGAAATTACAACATTGCTAGATGGTCAGTGGAAAGATGGCATGGTTCCTCACATATTATTTCATGATACAAATACAAACTATTATCCAAATTATACTGCTTGGAATTGTGGTAATAAAATTCATTCATCTGGAATTACTCAACCACCTATTTTAGCAACTATTTTGAAATTGATTTTAGATAAAAACAAAATATCTAACAAACAAACCAAAGAAGTAAAAAAAATTGTAAAAAAAATAATTAGATCTCATGAATGGTTTATTAAATTTAGAGATCCAAATAAAACTGGGTTGGTTTCGATTCTTCATCCTTGGGAAAGTGGATATGATAATTCTCCTATTTGGGATGATCCAATGGAAAGAGTAACTATTGAAAAAAATTTAAAATATAAAAGAGCAGACAATAAACTTGTTAACCCAGATCATAGACCTCTTAATATAGACTATGATAGATATGTATCTATTAAGAATAATTTAAGAAAAAAAAAATATAATCCTAAAAAAATTTTTAAATCTTCTTTATTTAATGTTGTAGATGTTGGATTTAATTCTTTATTTTTAAAGGCTAACAAAGATCTTATTCAAATATTAAATAAGTTTAATCTAGAGAGTTCTAAAATAAGTAATTATGTCAAAATTACAGAAAAAAAAATACTAAAATTGTATGATAAAAAAAAAGGAAGTTTTTTTTCAAAGGATATAAGAAATAAAAAAAAAATTTATGTACCTTCGATTACAGATTATTTTATCCTTTTTGCAGATTTAAATAATGATTTAATTAATAAGAAATTAATTAAAAGTCTTAAAAATCATAATAAAAATGATAAATATTTTTTTTCTTCAATTAAACCCAATCATAAAAGTTTTGAGGAAAAAAGGTATTGGAGGGGTCCGATTTGGGTGAACTGTAATTGGTTTATTTACAAAGGATTAATGAATAAAGACATTTCTTTTTCAAAAAAAATTAAAAGAAAAACTATACAAATGATAGAGGCAAATGGTTTTCACGAATATTATACTCGAAAAAATGCCAAACCTATGGGGGCTAAAAATTTTTCTTGGTCAGCAGCTCTTTATTTAGACTTAAAGTTAAATTAAAATTAACCCGTATATCCGTATTTTTTTAATCTTACATCCCCAGTTCTTGCATGTGCTTCCATACCTTCGTATCTTGAAAGTCTTGCAGCTGCAGCACCAACTAATTCTGTAGATTCTTTAGTCATTCTTTGGAAACTTAGTGTTTTGATAAATTTTCCTACAAATAAACCACCTGTATATCTTCCAGCTCCTTTTGTAGGTAAAATATGATTTGTTCCTGAACATTTATCTCCATAAGCAACAGTTGTTTCTTCACCAACAAATAAAGAACCATAATTTTTTAATCTGTCGTGGAACCAATCTAAATTCTTTGTTTGTACCTCTAAGTGCTCAGGTGCATATTCATCACTAATTTTAGCCATCTCTTCATCAGTATCACATAACACTACTTCACCGTAATCTCTCCAAGCTGCCTCAGCATTTGTTCTTGGTAATTCTGGTAATTCAGCAATTAATTCTGGAACTCTTTTCATTACTTTTTCTGCTAGTTCTTTACTTGTAGTGTACAACCAAGCAGGTGAATTATATCCATGCTCAGCTTGACCAACTAAATCTACTGCTACAATTTCTGGATCAGCAGTTTCATCAGCGATTATTGCAATTTCAGTTGGACCTGCAAATAAATCTATTCCAACTTTACCAAATAAAATTCTTTTTGCTTCAGCAACAAATTGATTACCTGGACCTACTAAAATATCAGCAGGCGCATTTCCAAATAAACCATTTGTCATAGCTGCAATTGCTTGTACTCCACCTAAGTTCATTATTACATCTGCACCACAAAGATCAGCTGTATAAACAATAGTAGGATGAACTCCAACACCTGGTTTAGGTGAGCTACATACAATAATATTTTTAACGCCAGCAACTTTTGCAGTTGTTACACTCATCACTGCAGATGCGATATGTGCGTATCTACCAGCAGGAACATAACATCCAGCAGTATTTACAGGAATTAATTTTTGACCAGCATACAAACCCTCAGAGAGCTCAACTTCAAAATCTTGTCCATAATTTTTTAATTGTGCTTCTGCAAATTTTCTAACTCTTTCATGAGAAAATTGAACATCATCTTTAGTTTTTTGATCTAAACTTTTTTTAATCTCTTCAATTTTTTCTTTGGAAACGATTACATCACCCTCAAATTTATCAAATTTTTTTGAAAGCTCTTTACAACCTTCTTCTTTAGTTTTTTCAATATCTTTTAAAATATTTTCAACTATCTCTCTTGTTTTGGTGTCATCTGTTGAAGATGTTTTTGGTGATTTTTTTAAATATTGTATTGCCATTATCGCTTCCTTTTTTTTGAGCCTCTTTAATAGAGTATAAAAGCTACGAATTCAATAGGTTTGCTTAACTTAGAATTAATCTAATGCAACAACGGCAGCTGCAATAGAAGCTAAACGCGCTTGCGCCTCATCAGATCTACTTGTTATTACCACTGGTACTTTTCCACCAACTACAACTCCTGCGGCACATGCACCACTAAAATAGATAAGCATTTTAACTAAAGCATTTCCAGTTTCTACACTAGGAACCAATAATACATCTGCTTCACCAGCAACCAAATTTTTAATTCCTTTTATTGCTGCTGATTTTTTTGAAATACTATTGTCAAATGCTAAAGGGCCAAATACGTCAGCATTTAAATTTTCCTCTTTTGCTAATTTTGTAATTTCAGCAGCTTCAATTGAACTTGGTACACTTTCTAAAACTTCCTCTGTGGCTGATAAAACAGATATTTTTGGTCTTTCTATTCCTATTCTGTGTGAAAAATTTATTACATTTTTCAAGATATGCATTTTAGTTTTCACATTGGGCAATACATTTAATGCTCCATCAGTGATTATTAGAGGCCTATCATCTTTACCAATACTCATATGCCAAATATGACTTAGTCTTTTTTTGCCTAACAAATTGTATTCACGTTTTAAAACCTCTTTCATGAGAACATCTGTATGAATATGTCCTTTGACAATTATTTTAACCTTATCTTCTCTTGCAAGTTTAGCAGCAATTTTAGCTGTATCATTCTCTACAGGTTCATGAATAAGTTCATATTTAGAGATATCCCATTTAATATCTTCAGCACATTTTTGTATTTCTACTTCATGACCAATAAAAATTGGTTCAATTAGATTTTCATTTACTGCATCTTGAATGGATAACATTGGTAAAGGTTTTCCTGCATTTACAACAGCAACTTTAACACCTTTTTTTTTATGAGCTAAATCCAGAAGGTTATTTGGGCATATAATTTCTTTACTTGATAGCATAATATTTAATCGTTAAGAATTTTTACTTCATGGTCATTTATACTTAAAAAGACTTCTTCTCCAACTTTAAATATGTCATTTGTTTCTCCAGAAATTACAAACAGTTTCCCAGCATTTGAATTTAATATGTATTGATAGCTACTTCCCACAAATGAAGCATTATTTACAGTTGCATGAATAGAATTTTCTTTTTTATCTTTATTAATTGAAATTTTTTCAGGTCTAAGCGCTACAGAAACATTTTTTTCAAAATCTTTATCACTTTGCAATTTAATATTCATTTCAGCTATTTTTAAATCATATGAGTTAGATTTTTTATTTAAGATTTCAGCTTTTACTACATTTGCATCACCTATAAAATTAGCTACAAATTTATTTTGTGGAAAATTATAAAGATCTTTTGGACTACCTTCTTGAGCGATGACTGCATTATTCATCACAATAACTTTATCAGAAATAGCTAACGCTTCTTCTTGGTCATGGGTTACATAAATAGTTGTAACTCCTAATTTTTGTTGAATTTCTCTAATATCTTCTCTTACTTGTCTTCTTAATTTTGCATCTAAGTTAGAAAGAGGTTCATCGAAAAGCAGTACTTTTGGTTCCAACACAATTGCTCTTGCAACTGCAACCCTTTGCTGCTGTCCACCAGATAGTTCTGATGGCATCCTGTTTTCATACCCCTCTAAATTTACCAATTTTAGAGTTTCTAAAGATTTTTGAATATATTCTTCTTTATTTACATTGACCATTTTTAAGCCATACGAAACATTTTCAATTACACTCATGTGTGGAAACAAAGCATAAGATTGAAATACCATTGATACATCTCTGTCTGTTGCAGGCAATAATGTTACGTCTTCATCATCTACTAATATTTTACCACTTGTAGCTCTTTCTAGACCTGCAATAATTCTTAGTGAAGTAGTTTTTCCACAACCAGATGGACCAAGTAAAGTAGTTAAAGTTCCAGCTTCAAATTTACAGTTAACATTATCTACTGCTGTAGTTTCATTAAATTTTTTTGTTATATTTTCAAACTTTACTTCTGCTTTTTTCATTATCCTAAATTTCCTTGTAAAATTCCAGCTGCCTGATCTCTTCTTCCTAATTTACGTTTTCCTATTATTAGTTGCATTAAAGTAATTGTAATCAGCATAACTACAATTAATGCAGATGAATACACTATTGCAAGGCCATAGTCATTATTTTCTAATCGACCAAGTATGTATGAAACAGCCAAGTCATAATTTGCACTTACCAAGAAGATAACTGCACTAATTGCTGTCATGGCTCTTACAAAACTAAAAACTAAAGATGCTGTAATGGCAGGCTTAAGTAAAGGAAGAATTATATTCCTAAATGTTTGGGCGCTAGAAGCGTTTAAAGTTGATGAAGCTTCATCTAAGTGTGGATCAAGCTGATTCATAGCAGCTATTCCTGCTCTAACTCCAACAGGCATATTTCTAAATACAAATGCAATCACTAAGATTATTCCAGTTCCTGTTATTTCAAGAGGAGGAACATTAAAAGCAAAAACGTAACTTACACCGATAACACTACCAGGTATTGCAAAGCTCAACATCGTACCAAATTCAAAAGCATTTTTTCCTTTGAATTTGTGTCTTGTTAGAAGATATGCAGTTAAAATTCCTATTGCAGCAGTCGGTAAAGAGGAGATTAAAGCAATCGTAAATGTAGTATTAAAGGAATTCCAAGCAGTTCCTGTCCATAAGAAACCTCTCTCTTTTACCCAATCAACACTAAAAGCTTCAATATAATGTCTTAACGTAAAGCTATGATCAACACCCCACATTTCTACAAATCCACCGAACATGATCATTACATAAATTATAAATGTCAATAAAGCCCACGGAAGCACGGTTGAATAAATTACCCATTTTGTTTTATTTGGAAGTTCTGGATGAACACCACTATCTCCTTTACCTGAAATTGAAATATAGGATTTTTTTCCTAACCATTGGTTTTGTAAATAAAATACTACTAAAACAACAGATAATAAAATCATAGCTAATATTGCTGCTTTAGTTTCATCGTACTGTGCACCAACAATTGCAAAAAATATTTCAGTAGATAATACATCGTATTCTGCTCCTAGTACTAAAGGGTTACCAAAGTCTGCTAAACTTTCTATAAAACCAAGTAGAAACGCATTTGCTATTCCAGGTCTCATTAATGGCAAGGTAACTGTTTTAAAAACTTGCCATTTAGAAGCCCTCAAGGTTTGAGATGCTTCTTCCATAGATGGACTGACACTTTCAACAACACCAATTAAAACTAAAAATGCAATAGGGGTAAAAGCAAGTGTTTGGGCAAACCATATTCCTGGTAAACCATAAATCCATCTAGAAGGTTCAATGTCAAATCCCCATTCAAGAAACGAACTCACAACACCAGTTCTTCCAAATAAAATTATTATCGCTAATCCAATTACAAATGGTGGAGTAATTATTGGTAATACAGATAATACTCTAATTGTTTTTTTAAATCTGAAACTAGTTCTTGCAACTAATAAAGCAAAAGCTAACCCCAAAATTGTTGATGAAAATGCAGTGAGTGTACCCATAGTAACGGTATTCCAAAAAACACCACAAGCATAATCACTATAAAGGCAATTCAGCCCCCAAATTCCTTTATTAAATATTTTGTCTGAAAAATTACTTATTTCATAACCACCCTCAGTTCCTTTAAAAGCAACTGCAAACATTCTGAAAATTGGAAAAAATACAAAAGTTGAAACTAAAATTATAATACTACCTATACTTCCAACTATAAAATTATCCCCATTCAACCACCCACGTGATGATAGACCATGAGTGATATAAAATACAAATGTACAACAAGTTAAAACTGCACCTGAACCAACACCAAATTGATTTTCTACATCACCAAAAATAGATTGTAAAATTTCAAAATTCCATCCTCTTATACCAATAGAAAATCCCTGAAGAAAAAAGTAAAAAAAACCAATTAACCCTGAGTATAAGAAAATTTTAGAATATATCGGATTGTTCTGATTTAATTTAAATGTTGCTAAAGGAAAAATTAGAGGAAGCAATATTGGTAAAAGCCAATATTTTTTATTTATAAATACTTGAGGTAATACGGAACCATAATCCTCTAAAGAATATTCTAGTATCCAGTTTATTGAGAAAAACCCGTCACCTGTTACATACCATGGAAAGATTAGGAAGCCCAATCCTCCTATGAGCATCCAACAGATAACGAGTCCTCTCATTAATTCCTAAAATTATCTAGGAATTACAGATACGTCGTTATCCCACTTGGATAACAGGCTCGCTCTAGTAGCTTTATCTCCATAAACTTTAAAATTGTAATCAATCAAGTTAATTGTAGATAAATCTGGAGCATCAGGATCAGCTTTTGCTTTAGTATTTGATGGTACTTGCAAAGATTTTCCTGAAGTGAAAACCATAGTTTGTATTGCAGGACTTAATGCCCAGTCATAAAACTTTTTAGCTTCCTTCATATTTCTTGCACCAGCAATAATACTCATTGATCCAACTTCATAGCCAGTTCCTTCAGCAGGAGATACTGTTACAACAGGTAAACCTTTTTTAGTTTGTTTAACACCATCGTGTTGGAAACAAATACCAATTAAGTTTTCACCTCTTCCAGTCGCTTTAATTGGAGCAGAACCAGATTTTGTGTAAGTATTGATATTTGCATGAAGTTTTTTCATGTAATCCCAACCTTTATCTTCCCCAAAAATTTGAAGAATTGTAGCTAAAGTTGTGTAAGCAGTTCCAGATGAATTAGGATTTGCTACTTGGATTTCACCCTTATAAATAGGTTTTGTTAAGTCCATCCATGATTTTGGAGCTGGAAGACCTTTTTTAGCCAAAAGATCTTTATTATATCCAAAACCTAGTGCACCAACATAAATCCCTACAGATTTATAGTCAGCATTTTTTGCTTGGTTTTGTGCTGCAGGTAATAAATCATCGAAATGTTTTGATTTATATTTTTCTGTTAAATTTTCCTGAGCAGCTGTTAAGTGTGGATCACCTGTTCCACCAAACCAAACGTCTCCTTTTGGATTAGAGCCTTCTGCTTTAATTTTCGCAAAAGTTTCACCACTACTTGCTCTTGTCATTGCAACTTTTGTGCCTGTCTCTTTTTCATAAGCTTGTTCAAGCATTTCACAAACATCAATTTCTACACTGCAATATAAAGTTAATTTTGCTGCAGAAGCTTTGTTTGTTAAGCCAAACATTGTTAATGAAAAAAGAAGGACAATAGATGCTATCTTTATTAGATTTTTCATTATTTCCTCTCTCTAAAGTTATATTATTCAGAAAGTTAATATGTTTTATTAAAAATTGTTACTATTTTATTACAAAATTCACTTCTAGGTTTAAAATTTATTTTAGTTAATAAATTAAAAATATTGTATAATTTTTTTTAAGAGGGGGAAGTCATTGGAGGTTGTAACTAAGATAGCGCCAATCATATTGGCTTTGATTATGTTAGGCTTAGGCCTAGGATTAAAAATAGAAGATTTTGGAAGAGTATTCAAATCGCCAAAAGATTTTATAGTTGGTTTTATTTCTCAATTAATAATTCTTCCAATTGTAGCATACATATTAATTTTAATTTTAAAAACACCGCCTGAAATAGCAATAGGGGTTATGATTATAGCTGCAGCTCCAGGAGGTGTAACATCTAATGTAATGACAAAATTTGCTGATGGAGATGTTGCGTTATCAATATCTTTGACTGCTGTAATTAGCTTACTAAGTATAATTACAGTTCCTTTAATAATCTTTACATCTGCAGATATGTTAGGAATAACAGAGGTTTCTCAAAATATTTCAATGACAGGAATAGCTTTAAAAATGTTTTTAGTTGTAACAGTACCTGTGATTTTAGGAATGATTATCAGAAAATTTGCTGAAAATTTCATATCTTCTAAAGTTGAAATATTTAATAAACTCAACATAGTTTTGTTTATTGTTTTTTTTGTAGCAGCGTTTTATGAAGAAAGAGAAAATATTCTTAGCTTTATAAAACAAGCAGGTTTAATTGCTTTAATTTTAAATATTTCAATGATGGTTATCGCATATTACATTGCAAAAGCTTTTACTTCAGGTGTTAAACAAATGAAGTGTATTGCTTTAGAATGTGGATTACAAAATGGTACGTTAGCGTTATTTGTCTCTACGCAAATATTTGGTACTGATATATTATATGCATTACCAACAGGTGCTTATGCACTAATCATGTATATAACTGGATTTATTTTTATTTATTTTTTAAGAAAGTCTAATTAGTTATTGATTATTCTTATTTGATTAAAAACTTTATAAATAAAATGGCTTAAGCTGAGTATATTTTTATTAACCATTCCCTTTGTTGTTACGAAGGCACTATCTTTAGTATTGTATGTAATTAATTTTTTATTATTTATATGAAGAAATTTTTTATCAACTAAATATTTTATTTTTCTAACAACTGTAGGTCTAGGAATACCAGTTATTTCAGAAATTGACATGGCATTAACTCCTCTTTTATCTGATCCCTGAATCTCTTTTCTATATGAGTCTAAATTTGGTTTTTTTGGAGTAAATTTTGGATTTTTAATTGTATTTATTAGTACAACCATGCCGATTGCAAAAACTTCTAAATCCTTTAATTCTTCTCTCCATCTTTTTATAAAAATAAACCAAAATTTATTAAATTGATACAAGCAGTAAGAAAAATTTTCTTTTATTGCTAATATTATTTCTTTATGAGAATAAACTTCATTTACTAATTTTTCCTTTTTTAAAATTTTATTAAATTCATACAATATATTTGCAACCTCTGTAAGAGTATCGACTGCTTTAGCTGAGTAAAGCGTATCTCGAACAACAAAAATTTTCTTACCAGTTCTTTTAATTACTTTTAATTTTTCTAATTCTATAACTTTTCTTCTAACACTTTCTTTTGGAACTCCTAGATCTTTTGAGATATCTGAAATATTAATTTTATTAATTTCGATTGGTTTATCCTTATAAAACGTGTCGTAGTTAATTTTTACTCCATTTTGTCTGAAATATATAAGGTCTTGATGTATCAAATATATAATGAGGACAAACTTATCTATGTCTTTATAATGATCATAGGCTCTTACAAACCAGTTGCTTGTTAAAGTAAAATAAGCAGGTGCCAGTGCGGCAAAATTATCTTGAATTACTTTATTGATTACCTTCTCATCAATATGTTCAGAAATACTTGGTATGGCGTTCATATTTTAAAAAAAACCCAATATGAACAAAAGATAAATTAGAGTCAACCCATTTTGGACAACCCTAGTATGTAAAAATTAAACTAATAATGGTTAAAATTAAAATTATAAAACAAATATGAGTACAGAAAGCTTAAATAGAACATCCGAGATTGTAGAGACCCCCTCTCAATATGTTGAAACCCCAAAAAGGGTTAACGTGGATGTTCTAAAGCAAAGACTTCTAGAAGAAAAAAAGAAGGAAAAAGTTAAACGAACAATAATTTTATCATCTGTTATCGTTTCTTTGGGTGCTCTAACGATGTTAACTTATTAAGGTTTCCAAATCTTTCTTTATTATATCCGGTATAGAAATTTCTTTTTTTGAGTTATTTTTATACCGGGAATATTTATTTTGTCCTGGATACATTATTTCTTTAACACCTTTTATCTTGGGAAGTTTTTTTATTGTTTTAATATTATCTTTAATTCGTTGGTTGAAATTTTTTTGAAATAAATTTGCTTTAAAAGTTATAAACAAATGGCCAATATTTTGTGGGCCTGAAAAATCATCGAATGGATCTTTAACTCTTCCTGCGTGATTTCCTCCAGTCAAAACTCCACTTAAAATATCTACCATCCAGGCTAGTCCCGAACCTCTAAAACCTGCAATTGGTAATTGAACTCCTGCTAATGCTTTTTTAGCATCTGTAGTTGGTTTACCAAATTTATCCAAAGCAACTCCCGCAGGAATTGATTGATTGTTTCTTGCTGCCACTCTTATCTTTCCTCTATTAATCATTGAGATTGACGTATCTAAAATAAAAGGAATTTTAGAAGCAGTAGGGGATCCAAAACAAATTGGATTTGTTCCAAATAAAGTTTTTAATGCACCATGTGGAGCAACTGCAGGTGGAGCATTTGTATAGATCATTGTAATTAAATTTTTCTTTACTGCTTGTTCTGCGTAATAACCTGATAAACCATAGTGACCACTGTTTTTGACTGCCACCATTCCTATTCCAGTTTTTTGTGCGTGTTTAATTGCAGTTTTAATTGCCAGATCAGCTGCAACAAAACCAATACTATTTTTTGCATCAATGTGAGAAATAGAAGACGAAATTTTTTTAATTTTAATTTTTGGTTTTGGATTAATTACTTTTTTAGAAATTCGATCACAGTACATCTTAAGTCTTGATAAACCATGTCCATAAGCACCAACTAATTCTGCATTGATTAGTGCATTAGTAGAAATTAAAGCATGATCTTTACTTAAACCATATTTTTGAAAAATCTTGATTATTTGTTTTTTAAGTAGAGGTGTTTTCACTTATTTGAATATTTTAATATCTTTATTAAAAAAATTTTTAATATCATTAATTAATAAATTTGGAACCTCTAAAGCTGCAAAATGACCGCCTTTAGGGAATTTTTTCCATCTTTTAATATTAAAAATTCTATTCACATAAGATTTTGGTGGCCATTCAAGCATTTCTTTTGGAAATTCTGCTATTGCAGTAGGAACTTTTATTTTTTTGAAATTTTTTGGAAAAGATCGACCACCTTCTTTTCTTCTTCCAAAATATATCCAAGAAGCAGTATTAAAACTATTAGTAATTATATAGATCATGATATTTGAAATTAATTCTTCTTTTGAAAATGTTTTTTCTATTTTGCCTTTGTTAAGGTCAGACCAACCGTGAAATTTTTCTAAAATCCATGCTGCGGTTCCTACTGGACTATCTATCATTGCATAAGATAAACTTTGTGGTTTTGTGGCTTGTTGTGTCCTGTATCCTTCCTGCATTATTTGATCAAAATTGAATTTTTTTTCCCATTTTTTTTCTTTATTATTTTTTGGCCCCTTTGGATGCCTGATTGGTAAACAATTAATATGAATTCCTTTACAATTTTTTGCACAATCAAGACCAATCCATGCAGCAATAGTAGCTCCCCAATCCCCACCTTGTACAATATAATTTTTATGACCTAAATTTTTAACCATAAATTTATTTAAAATTTTTCCAATCTTTCTTGGACCTAAAGCTTTTTTAATAGGTGTTGAAAAACCAAATCCTGGTAAAGAGGGCACAATGACATCAAAACCATCTTCAATTTTTCCACCAAATTGTTCAGGGTGAGCAAGCCTTGGAATGATATCAAAAAACTCAATTACACTCCCAGGCCAACCGTGCAAAAGTAATAATGGTCTTGATTTAGTATTCTTACTTTTTTCAATAATAAAATGCAGATTTATACCATCCACATTGGTCTTATAATTTTTAAAAGAATTTATTTTGTTTTCAAATTTCTTCCAATTATATTTTGAAACCCAATACTTAGATATTTTTTTTAGATAATTATAATTTGTTCCATACTCCCATCCATTTACATTTTGCATCATCTTCCATGGATAGGATCTTACTTTTTTATATATATTATTAAGTGTACTTTTAGGTACACTTATCTTGTAAGGTTTGATCATCAATTAATTATGACTTATCCAGATGGTTTTTGTTTGAAGAAATGAATTTAAAGCTTCAGTACCCTGATCTCTACTTAGTGAACCAGACTGTTTATATCCACCAAAAGGAGTTTTAATATCTCCTTCAGAAAAAGTATTCACCGACACCGTTCCACAAGGCAAACTTTTAGCTAAATGAAATGCTCTATTTATGTCTTGAGTAAAGACACTAGCATGTAATCCATATTTAGAATTACTTGCGATTTTTAAAGCTTCTTCATCATTTTTAACCGTTAAAACACCAAGCACTGGTCCAAATATTTCTTCTTGAGCAATGGTCATATTTTCTTTTAATCCATCAAATAAAGTTGGTTTTGCATAAAAACCTTTTTGCTTATTATCTGAAACTCCTCCAGATAAAAGTTTTGCCCCTTCATCGATTCCTTTTTGGATATATCCATCAACAGTTTGCAAATGTCCTTTTGAAATCATAGATCCCATATTCGATTTTAGATCTAATGGATCTCCCACTTTTAATTTTTTAACTTTTTTAAAAATTTTATCTAAAAATTCATCTTTTACTTTTTTATGAACTATCTGTCTCATATTTGCTGAACAGTTCTGTCCACCGTTCCAAAATGCAGAATTCATAGCATTATCAATCAAATCGTCAGTGATTTTAGCATCCTCTAAAACTATAAATGGACTTTTTCCTCCCATCTCTAATGCAACTGGTTTTAAATTACTCTCACTTGCGTATTTTAAAAAATAACCACCTACTTCAGTTGAACCTGTAAACGAAACTGCATCAACATCTTTGTGTCGACCTAAAGCTTCACCAACATCACCATAACCTGGAAGTACATTTAAAACTCCATCTGGTATGCCAGCTTCTTTTCCAATTTGAGCAACTCTTATTGCAGTAAGAGGTGTGTCTTCTGCTGGTTTAATTATTACCGAACAGCCTGCTGCAAGAGCTGGTGACATTTTCCATACCGCCATCATTAAAGGAAAGTTCCAAGGAACAATTCCAGCAACAACTCCGATTGGTTCTTTAACAATTAAACTAGTAATGGAAGGTTCTGTTGGACCAACTTTTCCAAATACTTTATCAATTAATTCTCCATACCACTGAAAGTGCATTGGGGCATCATTTGCAACCTCATTAATACAATCCGTGATAAGTTTACCCGTATCAACACTTTCTAAAACTGAATTTTCATCACCATGTTTTCTAAGTAATTCAGCAAATTTTAATAAAACTTCTTTTCTATGTTCAGGTGAGCTTTTAGACCAAACTCCACTATTGAAAGCTTTTCTTGAAACCTTAACCGCTAAGTTAACATCTTTGTGATTACATTTTGCAACAGCACATAGTTTCTTACCAGTTGCTGGATTGATTGTTTCAAATTTTTTGCCATCAATAGCATTTACATATTTACCATTAATAAATGCTCTTCCTTCAAATTTAAGTTTATTGGCTATTAATTTATATTTGTTACCTGAACTCATAAATTTCTTTCTATAAATTGTAATTTATTTTATTTTTTATAATTTTAATCTAAGACACCTTGAGACTAAAATAAATAGATTAACTATTAAATTATTAATACAACTTTTAATTGCAATCCCATTTTGATTAAAGAAGTTTTTTTTGTGTGTACATCCGTTGGAAACTTAATTAGGCTTAAATTAATTTAAATTGATACTTTAAACTAACTAAGAGGAGAGAAGTAAAATGTTTATTAAAACAATTAGCAAAACACTTATCAAAGTGGTTGCGATTATTTTCTTTGCACAAGCTGCTTATGCAGAAATAACTCTTAAGCTTGGAACTACTGGTAGATTGGGTATGCCAATTGGTGACGCAATAGATCAGGCGTTGATACCAGCAATGGAGAAAGCATCTGGAGGTAAGATGAAAATTGAACCTCACTATCAAAGAAGCTTATGTGCAGAACAAAAATGTGGTGAACAAGCTAACCAAGGACTTATAGCTTTGTGGACTAGTTCTACTGCAAACTATGGTAACTTTGGGCCTGAATTAGCAATTTTCGATTTGCCTTTTATTTTCAAATCATTAGAGGATGCTAAAAGAATATCAGATGAATGGTTAGCTGAAAGACAGTGCAAGCTAGCTCTTGAGAATGCTGGTCACATTTGCCTTTCTGTATATTCAAGTGGAGGATTTAGACAACTTGGAAATGCAACTAAACCTGTTCATGAACCAGATGATATGAAAGGACTTAAATGGAGAACTACTAAAAGTCCAGTTGAGTTCATGCTAGTTAAAAATTGGGGTGCAACACCAACACCTTATGACTGGAGTCAATTATATCAAGGTCTTCAATCAGGTGTAGTTGAAGGTCAATATGTTGCTAGTCCATGGCAGCATGTAGCAAAACTTCATGAAGTTGCAAAATATTTCACTGAGATCGGAGGAATGTGGTCTGGAAATATTTTAGCGATGGATGCTAAACAGTATAATGCATTGTCTGACCAACAAAGAAAATGGTTACACGAAGCAGCTGATGCCTATGGAGAAAAAGTAAACGAGTTGGATAACGCTTGGATTAAAAATGGTGAAGATGCAATCAAAGCATCTGCTAAAGAGTGGTATGTACCAACAGAAGCGGAAATGACTAAGTGGAGAGCAGGTGCAATCGGTGCTTGGTTAGACGCTAAGGGTACTTTTGAACCAGAAGTTGCTAAAAGAGTACTTCTAGAACAAGGTATGGATGGATTTGTAGCTCAGTTAGAAGCAGCTGGCGCTCTATAATTCGTTCAACAAAAATTGTGTAAAGACCACTTAATTCACTAGAATTAAGTGGTCTTTGCCTAAAATAAATCTTAACTTATAAGTATTCATGGAAAGTATTATTTTACTTGTAGTACTCCTTTTTCTAATTTTATTAGGAGCTCCAATTGGTTTTATATTAATACTGATTCCATTTGTTTATATTCTTCTCACAGATGCTGTGCCTCTTGTTTTAATCCCTAGTCAAATGTTTACCGCTATTGACTCAGTTCCATTAACTGCAATCGCATTCTTTATGTTGACAGGTGAGTTAATGACAAGTGCAACGATTACAGATCGTTTAGTTGCTTTGAGTAGGGCGTTGATTGGGCGTATACGAGGAGGATTAGCCCAAGTCAATGTTTTGGTAAGTATGTTTTTTGCGGGCATGAATGGATCTGTCGTAGCAGATACCGCAACAGTTGGTGCATTAGTATTACCAGCAATGAAGAAAGCAGGTTATCCAGCAGCATTTTCAGCTGCGGTAACAGGTGTAAGTTCCACTATAGGAGGGATTATTCCACCTAGTATCATGATGATTGTGCTTGCTAATGCAACTGAGATTTCGATTGCATCTTTATTCGCAGCTGGGATTATTCCAGGAATCTTGATAGGTGTTGTTATAATGGTAATCAACCATTACTTCGCAGTTAAATACAATTTCGAACGTAGCGATGAACCATTTTCGGTACGTCGAGCTGGTAAAGAATTATATCGCTCTTCATTTGCTCTTTTAATACCCCTAGTTTTAGTGGGTTCAGTAATGGGAGGTGTCGCATCTGTTGTTGAAGCAGGAGCCATCACTGCTTTGGTTGCATTGTTTACAGGTGTATTTGTTTATAGAACTATTAAATGGAAAGATTGCACAGGTGCTTTTCGTCGAGCATTCCGTAATTCAGCAATGGTTTTTATTATCATAGCTGCTTCAGGACCTTTCAGTTGGTTACTTACTTCTCTTGGCGCAATAGGTGATCTTGAAACCTGGCTTTTAGGCTTAGCGGATTCTCCTATATTATTTATTTTAGCTTTGATATTATTCATCTTTCTTCTTGGAACAGTAATGGACTCAGCGGTAAACATTATTATTGTTGGCCCAGTTTTAGTGAATGTTATGTCTCAAGCTGGCTTTCCTGAGGTACAAGCAGCTATGGTTGTTATAGTTGGTTTCTTAATAGGATCAGTAACACCACCTGTTGGTGTTGCCTACTTTACCTCTGCAACAATAGCGCAAGTGCGTCTTGAAAAAGTTGCTATTGCGTTAATTCCTTATCTTGTTGGTCTTTTTTTACTTTTATTTTTTATTCTTATTGTACCAGAACTAACAATGTTTCTTCCAAACTTATTAAGTAATTAATGATAAAATTTTTAAACAGTATTGATCGTTTTATTCATCGTACGTTAGAAGCTATGTGTTCACTATTGTTAGCTGCTATGGTTGGTTTTACTCTTTACAATGTTACAATGCGATATGTTTTTAATAACCCTCCTGTTTGGGGAGATTTGCTAACAGTATTAAGTAATATTTGGTTGATGTTTATAGCACTTTCTCTAACAGCAAGAGATAATGAACATGTAGCATTAAATTTAATTTATGAAAAATTACCAGAGAGAGTTTCATTATACATACGCCAGTTCTGGAAAATTATGATTATGATAATTGGTATAGTCTTAATAATTTATGGAATTGAACTTGTAGAGGGTATGCGAGGGAAGTATTGGGAAATGTGGTATTTAGAATTTAGTATGCAAGGTATTGAGTTCAAACCGAATTATATGCCCAAAAAATATGCAGTAGCTATCCTACCTTTAGCTGGATTTTTGACTACCATTGGTGCCGCTATTGGTTTTATAAAAAAGGTCTAATTAATAAAAAAAAGTGTTTGCTTAACCTTTGCCTCTCCAAGGAATAGTCTTATCTATTATTTTTCTTAAAGATACATCAAATAAAAGACCCAGCAGACCCATTATGAAAATTGTTATCCAAATAACTTCATATTGAAAGTATTTTTTTGCAACATTTTCAACAAAACCAATACCAGTTGTACCTGCTAGAAACTCTGCAGCAACAAGTGTTCCCCAACACATACCAACAGCTACTCTAATTCCTGTTAGAATTTCAGGCAGTGAGTTAGGAAAAATAACATATCTTAAAATTTGTTTTTTAGTAGCTCCTAGTGAGTGGGCCGCATGGATTTTTGAAAGCTGTGTTCCTGATGCACCAGCTCTCGCAGAAATAATCATAATTGAAAGTGAGACCATGAATAATAAAAATATTTTACCTGTATTATCTATTCCAAGAACTGAAATAATCAATGGCGCCCAAGCTAACGGTGGAACAGGTCTGTATAATTCGATTAAGGGATCAAAGAAGCCTTTAGCAAATCGATTTAGACCCATAAACAATCCTAATGGCACCCCAATAAGAATTCCAAAAACTAATCCTAAAAAAACCCTCAAGAATGAATCCCATATATGTCCATATGGAACAGGTACTTTAAATAGTTTAAAATCACCTGTAACAACTTTTAAAACATTGCTTTTAAAGTTTTCTTTTACAATTCCATCTTTTGAATGTACCGGATATTCACCAGGCAATATGTCTGCAATCCAGTCTGGTAAAATAAATCCGATCATTTTACTTACATCAACCATCTCAATCCATAAAAGAGGAATATTTTTGTATCCAACACTTGGTTTAGACATCAATACAAACTTATTAAATGTATCTGATGGTTTGGGTAACCATCTGCCTGAACCTTGTTCAGAACATGTTGGTCCACTTGCTACAATTGTTCCTGCTGGAAATAAAAGAATATCAATTAATCTTAATCCACCTTGCTCTTTGTTTTGTAATTCATCAAACTCTATTATTGCTGCTTGCATTTCATTTAATGCATTAGGAGGATAGATGCTTGCAAACTCTATTCTTCTTGCAATTTTAACAATATTTTTTGCATAATCAGATGCTATTTCTTCACTATCATCTAATCCTTTTCTGTAAGCTTTAATATCATCTTTAAGTTGTTTGATTGCGCTTTTGAACTGAGGATTATGGTTTTTTAATTTAAAAAATTTGTCGTCAATTTTTTTTAGTTCTGTTGCAGCTGCATGAAATTTTAAACCTTTATTAGTTTGAGGTGCAGTCGGTATTTCAATGGTATTTTCAATTGTACCGGTTCCAGAGTTTATAGTTGTAATTCCCCAGCCACCTTGTTCATCAATAAGTTTTTGTCTTTCAGTTTTTTCAGCATCAGTCTCAAATGGATAATCTTTCTTTTGAAAATTGGAACTTAAAAGTTTTATTTCTTCTGTCATTTCCTTAAGTTTAATTTTGGTATCCATTTCTATTAGTTCTTCACTTGTTAAAAATGGAATTAATTTAGAAGTTCTATCAATGTAACTTACAAGGATTGTTTTTTGTTGATCATTTAGATCAAGTGATGCTTTTATTTCATTTGCAATTTTTACAAGATTTTTATTTTCAATTTTAATAATGGATGTGCTTTTGAATTCTCTTTCTTCAATTGGGAATTGATATTTTAATCCAAGTAAAGACTCATTTATTTTAGCCACCTGACATAATTCATTTGCTGATTTTGGATAAAATCCTTTCGCGATATCCCACGAATAATAAAGCCATAACATCAGAATTGCACTAGTTCCAACTATTACCCAGTGTGTTCCACCTTTTGCTCTTTCAGGATTACCAAAAACAGCATCAACTTTTTCAGTTCTAATTAATCTTCTTCCATAAAGAATGCATCCAATTACAGCTACAAATATTAAGATTGTTACAAATTGGGTTAACATTAATTATCTTTCCCCATTATTTCTTCTTCCATATTCCAAATCATTGATAAGATTTCTTCTCTGGTAGAAGAGAATTCCTTATTCTTTTTTATTTCTCTTAAGTCTTGTGTAAGACCCATTTCTGCAAATGGAAGATTATACTCTTTATGTATCCTACCTGGTCTTGGTGCCATTACATATAATCTTTCTCCAAGTAACAATGCTTCTTCAACAGAGTGTGTAATTAAGATAATTGTTTTTCCAGTTTCCTTCCAAATCTTTAAAACTAAAGACTGCATCTTTTCTCTAGTTAAAGCATCTAATGCACCTAATGGCTCATCCATTAATATTAAGTCAGGATCATTGATTAAACATCTTGCGAGAGCAACTCGTTGCTGCATACCACCTGATAACTGATAAGTTGGAGTGTTACCAAAACCTTTAAGTCCAACTATATCTAACCATTCATCAACTTTTTTTGCTGTAACCTCTGGATCTTCGTTTTTCATCCTAAGCCCAAAGTTTACATTTTCAGCAACAGTCAACCATTCGAACAAAGCACCTTGTTGAAAAACCATTCCTCTTTCAACTCCAGGTCCATCAATTTCATTATTATTTAAAGTAATTTTTCCTGAAGTGGGTCTTAAAAATCCAGCAGCGATATTTAGTAAAGTTGTTTTTCCACATCCAGATGGTCCAAGAACTGTGAGTAATTCTCCTTTTTTAAGAGTAAAACTTACATCTTTTAATGCATGAACTGTTTCTCCTTTTGGAGTTTTAAAAATCATATTTAGATTTTGAGAAACTAGATCACTCATAAATTCTTTATATTAGAAATTTTATAAAAAAATAGGCACCAATTACAATAATTGGTGCCTATTAAAAGTTTTAAACCCTTAAATTATAAAGGTAAGAAACTTGTATCTACTGATCCTCCTGGAGTTCCCATACCTTTTAGGAAACCATCAAGATTACCACTTTCCATAGATGCTTTTGTTTCTTCTGGAGTTAAAAATTTGAAACCACTTAAAGTGTCTTTCATATCTGAAACTTTCATTTCAGAAGCTTTCGCCATCGAATTCATGTCAGATTTACCAGCTTTGTATCTAGCATTAGCTTCATGAGTTACTTCGATGAAAGTTCTTAACATACCTGGGTTTTCTTTCATGAATTTATCTGTAACAGATGTAATATCTATACCTAAGATACCAGCTGCTCTAGCTTCATCTACAGTTAAAAGTCTTGATCCAACTGCAGTTGCTGCTTTGATAGAGTTTCCACCAAATAAACATGCCATTACAACATCGCCACTTACTAATGCAGCAGCACCTTCTTCTGGGTCCATTTGAATAATGTCCATTTTACCTCTGTCAGCACCAACAACTTTCATACTTTCATCAAAAACGTATTCAGCCATTGTTCCTAATGGAACAGCAACTTTTTTACCTTCTAATTCAGTAGCGTTTGCTTTTGTAATTCCAGAAGCGTTAGATGTAACACATGTAGTTCCACCCATTCCGTATTCCATAGCAATATCAACTAATTTGATAGGTGCATTAGATTTTACAGCATTGATAAAAGGCACTAATCCTTGTGAGTAAGAAATATCAATATCTCCTGCTAACATTGCATCAGTCATTGCTCCACCATTAGTGAAATTTGTCCATTTTACAGGAACACCAAGAGCTTTAGCAAAATTCTTTTTCTGCATGTCTTCTAAATTTGGGCTTGGCCATTCTAGAAAGTATGCAACTCTTACTTCATTCGCAGCTGAATTCGCAACTGATATTGATAGGTTAAGTGCAAAAATAGATCCTAGAATAAAACTTAGTATTTTTTTCATTTATTCCCCTATGTTTAATTAATTAAATTCCGGATATTTAAATTCAAATTGTCTCTGAAGTAAAACAAAAAAAGAAACTTATACAATTGTAGGTTGTGTCAATAATGTGGTAGTTAATCTATTTATTTTAGTCTAAAGAGGCCTTAGAGTTAAAATTATAAAAACAAATTAAATAATTTATAGAAAGAAATTTATGAGCTCAGAGAGTAGAACTTCAGTTCCAAATTCATTAAATGAACATTGGATGCCGTTTACATCTAATAAAGATTTTAAAGCTAATCCAAGATTAATAACTGAAGCAAAAGGTGTCTATTTAAAAACTCATCATGGAAAAACGCAAATTGATGCAAGCTCAGGATTATTTTGTAATCCATTAGGTCATGGAAGAAAAGAAATAACAGAAGCTGTTACTAAGCAGTTAGAAACTTTAGATTATGCTCAACCATTTCAACAAGGTTTTGGAGGTTCATTTGAGTTAGCAACCAAGATTTCAAAACACACTCCAGGTGATCTTAATAAAATGTTTTTTACAATTTGTGGATCTACTGCTGTTGAAACAGCAATTAAAATTGCAGTTGCTTTCCATCGAGCAAAAGGGAATGCACATAGATTTAGATTTGTTGGACGAGAGAGAGGATACCACGGAATGAACATAGGATGTGTTTCGGTTGGTGGAATGATTAATAATGTTAAAACATTTGCAAGTATATTAATGCCAGGTGTTCAACACATGAGACATACTCATTTACCAGAACATAAATTTGTTAGTGGACAACCTGAAACAGGTGGCGATCTCGCTGAGGACTTAGAGAGAATTGCTAGCAATTTTGGTCCTGAAAATATTGCAGCATGCATTGTTGAACCAATTGCAGGATCTACTGGAACTTTAGTTCCACCAAAGGGATATTTACAAAGATTAAGAGAAATTTGTGATAAACATGGAATACTTTTAATTTTTGATGAGGTAATCACAGGATGGGGAAGAACTGGTTCTGCATTTGCTAGTCATGAGTTTGGTGTAACACCAGATATTATGACAATGGCAAAAGCTACTACTAACGGAGTTGTTCCTATGGGCGTTGTGGCATGTAAAGACGAAATTTATGACGCTGTTATGGATGCTTCACCAATGGGTTCAGTTGAATTATTTCATGGTTATACTTATTCAGGAATTCCAGTAGCTGTTGCAGCTGGACTAGCAGTACAAGATATTTTTGAGAAAGAGGATATTTTTAATAGAGCCAAAAACTTGGCACCATATTTTCAAAAAGGTTTATTCTCTCTTCAAGATTTAGAGTCTGTAGAAAATATAAGAGGTTACGGAATGATGGGTGGAATTGATATGAAAATGAATACCAAACCTGGAAAAGCTGGTTACGAATGTTTTAAAGCTTGTTATGAAGCAGGTGTGAACTTTAAAGCAACAGGTGATTGTTTAATCATTGCACCTCAATTTATATGTGAAGAAAAACACATAGATGAGATTATTGATAAACTAAGAACAGGTATTACTAATTATCAAAAAAATCAGAAAAACTAATAATTTTATTTAGTAAAAAATAAAGAAAGTTTATGAAAATAGGCGTACCTAAGGAAATTAAGCCTCAAGAAAATAGAATAGGTTTAACTCCAGAAAGCGTGAAAACTTTAGTCTCAGAGGGTCATCAAGTACTGATTGAAAACCATGGTGGGTTTGAAGCTGGTTTTGAGAATGAACAGTATATTAAAGCTGGAGCCAAGATAATAGACACTGCAGCTGATATTTTTAATGATGCAGAAATAATTGTTAAAGTTAAAGAACCTCAAAAAGTAGAAGTTGATATGATTAGAGAAAATCAAATTGTATATACTTATCTTCATTTAGCTGCTGCAAAAGAATTAACCGAGGGGCTAATAAAATCTAAAAGTATTAATATCGCATATGAAACAGTAACGGATGATAATGGAAGATTACCTTTGCTAGCTCCTATGAGTGCAGTCGCAGGCCGTATGTCAGTTCAAGCAGGAGCACATTGTTTAGAAAAAAATCAAAAAGGCAGGGGTCTTTTATTAGGAGGAGCACCTGGTGTAACTGGAGGAACAGTTGTGATTTTAGGTGGTGGAGTTGTTGGAGAAAATGCTGCAGTTATTGCTACAGGTATGCAAGCAAAAGTTCATATTGTTGATAAATCTGAGGATAGATTAAAACAACTTGTCGAAAAGTTTGGAGATAAAATTATTCCAGAACAAAGTGATAAAATAGATTTAGATAAATTAGTTGCTGAAGCAGATCTATTAGTTGGTGGTGTATTAATACCAGGAGCAGAAGCACCAAAATTGATTACCAAAAAAATGATTAAAACAATGAGAAGAGGATCTGTAATAGTTGATGTTGCCATAGATCAAGGAGGATGCGTTGAAACCAGCAAACCAACAACACATGGTGACCCAACCTATGTTGTTGATGACATTGTTCATTATTGTGTAGCAAATATGCCTGGTGGTGTTCCTAGAACATCTACTTTAGCACTTAACAATGCTACGTTACCTTTTTTAGTTAAACTTGCAAACAAAGGCTATCAAAAAGCACTTAGTGAAGATAAAAACTTTTTAGCAGGGTTAAATGTTTATAAAGGCCAAGTAACTTATAAAGCAGTTGCTGATGTTTTTGGTCATGATTTTGTAGAAGCTGGAGAAGCTATTAAACATTAGAAATGGAAAAAAACTTTCCTTCAAGCACAAAGGTAGTTGTAATAGGGGGTGGAGTAGCTGGTACCTCTTGCGCTTATCATTTAGCAAAATTTGGTTGGAAAGATGTAATTTTATTAGAAAGAGATCAATTAACATCTGGTACAACTTGGCATGCTGCTGGATTAATAGGACAATTAGGAGCAACTTCTACAATTACTAAATTAAGAAAATATTCTTTAGATCTTTACAAAGAACTAGAAAAAACAACAGGGTTGTCGACTGGTCTTAAACAAAACGGAGCAATAACAGTAGCTTCTTCTAAAGAAAGAATGCAGGAATTATTAAGACAAGCTACAACTGCACAACTATCCAATGTTGAAGTTGAGGTTTTAAATCAACAAAGAATAAAAGAATTATATCCAGTAGTAAAAAACGAGGATCTAGTTGGTGGTGTATATATGCCAAAAGATGGTCAGGCAGATCCAGTAGGTGTTACAAATGTATTAGCCAAAGCTGCTAAAATGCTGGGTGTTCAAATATTTGAGAAGTCACCAGTTAAAAAAATTTTAGTAAAAAATAAAAGAATATGTGGTGTTGAAACTTCTAAAGGAAAAATTGATTGTGAATATGTAGTTTTAGCTACAGGAATGTGGTCTCGACAAATTGGAGAAGATATCGGTGTTAGTGTTCCTTTATATCCTAATGAGCACTTTTATGTGATTACAGAACCAATGAAAGATCTTCCCAAAGATTTACCTGTTTTAAGGGATTACAATGCTTGTCTTTATTTGAAAGAAGATGCTGGAAAAATGTTAGTTGGAATTTTTGAACCTAATGCAAAACCTGCTTTTAAAGTTAGTGCAAAAGTTCCTGATGATTTTTCATTTGGAGAATTTCCTGATGATTTTGATCATTTTGAACCTTACCTTGAGAAATCTTTTCATAGACTTCCAATGTTAGAAAACGCAGGTATAAGAAAATTTTTTTCAGGTCCTGAATCTTTTACACCTGATACTCAATATTTACTTGGGGAAACACCAGAAGTAAAAAACCTTTATACGTGTTGTGGTTTTAATAGTATTGGAATAGCGAGTTCTGGAGGAGCAGGAAGAGTAACTGCGGAATGGATGATTAACGGTCATATAAACGAAGATTTATTTTCTTTAGATATAAAAAGATTTCAAAAGCTTCATTCATCTAAAAAATTTATCATGGATAGGGTTACTGAAACCTTAGGGGATTTATATGGTATGCATTGGCCGTATAAACAACATACAACTTCAAGAAATGTAAAATTATTACCTTATCACGAAGAATTAAAAAAAGCTGGTGCATGTTTTGGTGTTACCGGAGGGTTTGAAAGACCTATGTGGTATTCCTTAAATGGAGAAAAACCAAAATATGAATATAGTTTTAACTATCAAAATTGGTATCCATCAGTAAAACATGAAACCATCAATGCTAGAAAAAATGTCGGACTTTTTGATTTTTCAACTTTTTCTAAATTTGATTTAAAAGGTGAGAAAGTTCATAGCGGTTTACAAAAAATTTGTACAGCTAACATTAAAAATGAAATTGGCAAATCTACCTATACACACATGCTAAACAAGGATGGTGGTATTGAAACAGATGTAACAGTTGTCTGTATTGATAAAAATTATTTTAGAATAGTTAGTTCAGCAGCAACTAGAGAAAGAGATAAATTTCATATTTTAAAATATTTATCTGAAGATGTTGAATTTATAGATGTTACAGAAGAAATTTGCTGTCTTGGTTTATTTGGTCCTAAAAGTAGAGACATGATTCAAAAGATTAGTGATGAAGATTATTCACCACAAAATTTTCAATTTGGATTAGGAAAAAATGTATTGATTGAGAATATAAAAGTTTGGGCACAAAGAATATCTTATGTGGGTGAAATTGGCTTTGAATTATACGTAAATAAAAACGATGCTTTGGATTTATATAAAATTTTAACTAACGAAGGCAAAAACTTTGGCTTATCTCATTGTGGTATGCATGCAATGGATATAATGAGAATGGAAAGTGGTTTTTTACATTGGGGCCATGATATTTCACCAGAGGAAAATCAGTATCAAGCAGGTTTAAATTTTACTATTAGTTATAAAAAAAATGTTAATTTTATTGGTAAAGACGCATTGTTAAAAATTAAAGATAAACCTTTAGTAAAGAAAATGATGATGTTTACATTAAAAGATAGTAAACCAGGTCAACCTTTGTTGTTACATGAAGAGCCTATTTATTTAGATGATAAAATAATTGGAAGAACAACTTCAGGAAATTATTCATTCTGTTTTGATAAAAATTTATCATTTGGCTATATTAATTCAGGAAACACAATAGACACGCTTAAAGATAAAAATTTGTTCATAGAAGTAGAGAAGATCAAATATCCAATCGAAATTCTTTCAAAACCACTAAATATAAAAGATTTTAGAAAAATTTAGTTAATTTTAATTTTATTGTATTTAAGTTAATTAGCTGGTTAAATAAACTGTGAAAAAAAGCGATCAAGAAACATCATTATTTAATACTGATATTGCTAGAAATAAAGATTTTGAAGTAGATAAGATTAAAACTACTAATGTAAATATTTTACTAAACAGAGTTCGATTAGACCAAAAAAGAACTTTAAAAAAAAGAATTGTTTTTTCAATTATTTTAGCTGGTTTGGTTAGCTCATTAGCAATTTATTTTATTATTTAGTTTAAAATTTGATTTAAAAAAGTTTATTGAAACAATAAAGATTTATATTATAAACCATTTATCAATAAAGGCGGGGTAGCTCAGTTGGTTAGAGCGCGGGACTCATAAGCCCGAGGTCAGTGGTTCGATCCCACTTCCCGCTACCATGAATTATGAAAGATATTTATATAACTTGGGAAGATTATCATCAAAAGATAGAGCAATTAGCTAAAAAAGTTCATGAAGATAAATTAAAATTTAATCAAATTATTTGTATTGCAAAAGGTGGATTGAGAGTAGGAGATGTTTTTAGTAGACTTTTTAACGTTCCTTTAGCTATCTTATCTGTTGAATCTTATCATGGTGATAGTGATGATATTAAAAACAAACAAGGACAGTTTACTTTTTCAAGAGATTTAGCAAAAACCACTCCAAATTTAGGTTCACATGTTTTATTAGTTGATGATTTAGCGGACTCAGGGAAAACTTTAATAAAAAGTATTAAATGGTTAGAGCATTTTTATGGATTTTATTTAGATGAAAAAATTAAAACTGCAGTTATATGGCATAAATCAACTTCAAAATTTGTACCTGATTACTCTGTAGAATATTTAAAAGATTCTCCTTGGATACATATGCCTTTTGAGAAATATGAAACTACAAAGATAAAAGATTTTAAGTTTAAAAAATAAATTATTTAATTAAACTATCATTAAACTGGTTAGAAACCCTAACAAATGTTGTGCATTTACTTAATTGTTTAAGGGAAGGGGCACCAACGTAAGTGCAGCTACTTCTTACACCGCCAAGAATGTTTAAAATTGTATCATTAATTTTACCTCTATATTTTACCCTAACTTTACGTCCTTCACTACTTCGATAATCTGATAGTCCACCATAGTGTTTTTTATTAGCAACTTCAGAACTAGATCCATAGAACTCTATATACTTTTCTCCATTAACTTTGACAATTTTACCTTTACCTTCATCATGTCCTGCAAGCATACCTCCAAGCATTACAAAATCTGCTCCCCCACCAAAACCTTTAGCAACATCACCAGGACATGTACATCCACCATCTGCTATTACATGAGCACCAAGTCCATGAGCCGCATCAGCACATTCGATTACTGCACTTAATTGAGGATAGCCAACACCAGTTTGAATTCTTGTTGTACAAACACTTCCAGGTCCAATTCCAACTTTAACAATATCTGCACCACTAAGAACTAATTCTTGAGTCATATCAGCTGTTACTACATTACCTGCGATTATCGTTTTAGTTGGATATTTATCTCTGACTGATTTAATAAAATTAGTGAAATGTTCTGTGTAACCATTTGCTACATCTATACAAATAAATTTAAAAAAATTAAATTCTTTTAATACTTTATCTAAATTTTGAAAATCTTGTTTTTTTATGCCAACACTTAGTGCAATATTAGGGTATATTTTTTTTATATTTTTATTTTGTTGAATTTTTTTAACATCGTGTTGTTTAGTTAATGATGTGATCATTCCATATTCATTTAATTTTTCAGCAACACTTAGTTCCCCAACACCATCCATGTTTGCTGCCATTATTGGAATACCTGACCATTCATTTTTGCTGTATTTGAATCTGTATGTTCTTAGAAGATTTACGTCTTTTCGGCTTTTTAATGTACTTCTTTTAGGCCTAAAAAGTACATCTGAATAATCCAACTTTAGTTCTTCCTCAATTCTCATATGATCCGAGGTTATAAGTATAAAAACTTATTTCAAATCAATATATGACCTGTGGATAAGTCTTAAACCCTTTATTTTAGTACTATTTCAGAAGTAGAATTGTATCATACAAAATTATTATATTTATGAATATCTTTGATTGTGTAATGTATTTTGACGAGGATCTTAATTTAGATTTAAGATTTAATATATTAGACAAATATGTAGATAAATTTGTTGTAGTTGAAGCAACCAGAAATCACGCAGGTGAAGAAAAAAGATTAAACTTTGACATCAATAAATTTAAAAAATTCGAAAGAAAAATAAATTATCTAGTTGTGGATGATATTCCTAAAGAAGTTAAAAATTATAAAAAAGGATGGAGTCCTAATTTTTACAGAGAAAATTTTAATAGAAATGCAATCTCTCGGGCATTGACAGAATGTTCTCCAAATGACTTAATTTTAATTTCTGATGCAGATGAAATCCCAAATCTTGAATTATTAAATGAAATAAAAATAAATAAATTTGCTATTTTTAAACAAAGATTTTTTATATATAAATTAAACCTGCTTTATGACGAGAATTGGCTTGGTTCATCAATTTGCTACAAGAAGTATTTGAAATCTCCTCAGTGGTTAAGAAATAAAAGATTTTTAAGAAGAGGTTTTTTTAGAAGAATTTTTTTCAAAACACAGATTTTAAATAATGGGGGATGGCATTTTTCTTTTTTAAAAAAACCTGAAAAAATTATAAAAAAAATAAAAAATTATGCTCATAGTGAATACAAGGATTTAGATGATATTGAAAAACTTAAAAAACAAATAGAAAATAAAATTTATTTTATAGATCCAAGTCAAAAATTAATAAAAATTAATATTGATAAAACTTATCCAAGATATTTAGAGATCAATAAGGATTTGTATTCTGACTGGATTTCTTAAAAATTTAATGTCCAGGAAAATCAATTAAATTTTCAACTTTGTAATTACTTTTTACTAAATTATGTGATCCACCTAGATCAAATAGATTTATTACAAATACAAACGCCGCAACCTTACCTTTAGAAACCTCAACCAATTTTGCTGCTGCTTCAGCTGTACCTCCGGTCGCAATTAAATCATCTATTATTAAAACTTCATCTTTTTCATTTATAGAGTCTTTGTGTACTTCAATTGTTGCAGTTCCATACTCAAGCTCAAAATCTACAGAGTGAACATCTGCTGGCAATTTATTTTTTTTTCTAAGCATAATAAAAGGTTTTTTAAGAACAAACGAAACAGCTGAAGCAAATACAAAACCTCTAGATTCTATAGCTGCAATTTTTGTAAAATTGTATTTTTTTGACCTATCAATGATTTGATTAATCGTTTCCTCAAATGCATTTTCATCTTTAATTAGTGTTGTTATATCTCTAAATAAAATACCTTTTTTTGGATAATCAGGAATTGATCTAATATAATCTTTTAGGTTCATAATAGTTAAATATAAAAGTATAAATAAATATATTTTTAATTATGACAACAAATAAATTAGCAATTATTGGTGGCAGTGGTCTCTATGATGTTGAGGAATTCAAAGATAGAGAATTACTTGATTTAAAAACCCCCTGGGGAAAACCATCTGATCAAATTTTGAAAACTCATTATAATAGTAAGATAGTTTACTTTTTACCAAGACACGGTAGGGGACATTTTGTATCTCCTTCAAATATAAATTTTAGAGCAAATATAGATGCGCTTAAGCAGCTAGGCGTAACTGATATTGTCTCTGTATCGGCTGTTGGTTCTCTTAAAGAAAATTTACCTCCTGGAAAATTTGTAATTGTAGATCAATTTATTGATAGGACTTTTGCAAGAAATAAAACTTTTTATGATGACGAGATTGTTGCCCATGTATCGATGGCTCATCCAACCTCTAATGGATTAATGAATGCATGTGAGGAAGCAATTAAAAAATCTAAAATAGATTATCAAAGAAATGGAACTTATGTAGTTATGGAAGGACCTCAATTTTCTACATTAGCAGAATCAAATTTATATAGATCTTGGAAAGCAGATGTAATTGGAATGACAAATATGCCTGAAGCAAAATTAGCAAGAGAAGCTGAAATTAGATATGCATCTGTTTCAATGGTGACTGATTTTGATTGTTGGCATCCTGATCACAAAAATGTTGATGTTCAACAAGTAATCAAAGTTTTATTAGGTAACGCTGAAAAAGCAAAAGTTATGATAAAAAATTTAATTGATAATTTTGAAGATCATATTGATCCAAATGACCCAACAAACAATTGTTTAGATGTAGCAATTATTACTGCTCCAGAAAAAAGAACAGAAAAAACAATTGAGAAACTCAAGACAATAGCTGGAAGAGTCTTAAATAAGTGAGAAAAATAATTTATACAATTTTAATTTACTTTATATTTATTTCTTGTTCTTACACAAAAAACCTAAGTGGATTTGTTGTTGATAATGATAAGAATAAATTTAATTTACAGCCAATTTCAAAATCTTATAAAGGAAAAACACCTGATATAAGCTTAAATAATTCAGAAAATATAAAAATTATAATATTTTCTCATGGAACAACTAGGCCTCAAAAAAAAGAAAAATGTAAAAGAAAATATAACGCTATTCCAAATTCTTTATTTAGCTTAAATGAAATTGATAACCTTTTCTTTTATTATTTGTGTTCTAAATCAACTGATGGAAATAAACCTGGGTCATATATTGAAAAAAGAGTTAATGAAATTGATAATGTTTTAGATCAATTATTAGATAATGGCATCAAGCCTAAAAATATTTTTCTTTCAGGAGTTTCTGCTGGAGGCTGGTCTTCACTTATGTTGATGCCAAAAGTAGGGATAAAATTTAATTCAGCAATTGTTTTTGCTCCAGCATGTTGTGGACCAAGACATGAAATTAATAAATATCCAGTATGGAGAAAGGAAATTAGACCTAAGCAGGTTAAGCAGATAAAAGAAGCAGATTTAATTAAAGCTCTTATTTTTGCATATGAAGATGATAAATTTAACAGATCAAAAGAACTTATGTTTCTTAAGGAAAAATCACCAGATACAGTTAATATTATAGCTTACAAATGTGGTGAGGGCCACAATACTTATAGAAAAGACTGCAGAATTAATGAAACAAAAAAAATTATAAAAAAATATATTGAAGAGCAGGGATAATTTCTAATGAAAATAGAAGGAAAAGAATATCGAACAATATGGTATGAGGGAAATGTTGTTAAAATAATTGATCAAACTAAACTTCCTCATAAATTTATAATAAAAGATCTCAAATCAGTAAAAGATGCAATTAATGCAATAAAAGTAATGGAGGTAAGAGGTGCACCTCTAATTGGTGGTACGGCTGCTTACGGTATAGTTTTAGCAGTACAAGAAAATAATGATCCAGAATTTATAAAAAAAAGTGCAGAAGAATTAATTCAATCAAGACCTACTGCCATTAATTTAAAATGGGCTGTAGACCGTATGATGAAAAAATTATCAGGAATTAATAGCAATCAAATATTAAGCATTGCCCTGAATGAAGCAAAAGAAATATGTGATGAAGATGAAAAGTTTTGTGAAAATATTGGTATTAATGGATTAAAAATAATTGAAGGAATTTATAATAAAAAGAAAGATACTGTAAATATATTAACACATTGTAATGCTGGTTGGTTAGCAACAATTAATTGGGGTACCGCTACATCACCAATTTATCATGCACACAAAAAAGGTATACCAGTTCATGTATGGGTAGATGAAACAAGACCAAGAAACCAAGGTGCTAATTTAACCTCATATGAATTAAATGAAGAAGAAATTCCTAATACTATTATTGCTGATAATACAGGAGGTATTTTAATGCAGAGAGGAGAGGTTGATATGTGCATTGTAGGAACTGATAGAACTTTGTCAAATGGAGACGTTTGTAATAAAATTGGAACTTATCTTAAAGCATTAGCCGCTCATGATAATAGTGTTCCGTTTTATGTAGCCCTTCCAAGCTCAACAATTGATTGGGACATCAAAGATGCAAAAGATATTCCCATTGAGGAAAGAAATTCAGAGGAATTATCTCATGTTGAAGGTCTAGATGAAAATAACAAAATTAAGAAAGTCTTGATATACCCAACTAAAAGTAAAGCTATGAATTTAGCTTTTGATGTAACACCTGCAAAATATGTAACAGGATTGATTACTGAAAGAGGGATTTCTGAAGCTTCTTTTGATGGATTAAAAAAATTATTTAAATGAAAAATTTAAAAGAAAGAGAAGAGGTAATTGAGTATTCAATTAAATTAAACACAACTAATTTATCTCCTCTAAGATCAGGAAATATTTCTGTGAGAGGAATTGAAGATGGTATTGAAGGTTTTTTTATAACTCCATCTGGAAAGAAGTATGAGGCTTTAAAACCAGAAGATATTGTTTTTTTGTCTTTAACTGAGGAAAAAGACTTCTTATCATGGTTTAATTCTGGAAAAAATCCATCATCAGAATGGCGTTTTCACCAAGATATTTATAAAAACAAGTGGGAAGCAAAAGCAATAGTCCATGCTCATTCACCTCATGCTACAGCGGTATCTACTCATGGAAAATCTATTCCACCATTTCATTACATGATTGCTCTTGCAGGTGGTGAAGATATTAGATGTTCTGAATATGCAACTTTTGGTACCCATGAACTTTCAGCGAATATGATTAAAGCTTTAAAAGATAGGAAGGCATGTCTTATGGCGAACCATGGACAGGTTGCATTTGGTGAAAATTTATCTAAAGCTTTTGAGCTTGCTCAAGAGGTAGAAAATATTTGCCATCAATATATTATTGCTTTAAAGATGGGTGAGCCTAAGAATCTTTCATTAGCTGAAATGAAAAAAATCTTAGAAAAAGTTAAAAATTATAAAAGCAGTTAGTTATATGACTAAAGTTGGGGAGCATATCACTCTAGACATAATTGGAACAACTAAAGAGTATGATCCATCTATATTTGAAAAAGTAATTCATGATATTGCAAAAGCTGCAAAAGTAACAATTTTAAATATTTCAAAATATAAATTTGAACCCCAAGGTTTTACAATTCTTGCCTTATTAGCTGAAAGTCATATTAGTTTTCATACATTCCCTGAAAAAGGAATTATAAGTTTTGACTTTTTTACATGTGGAAAAGTAAGTCCATCGGTTGCAATTGATATAATAAAAAAAGAATTTGAACACAATAGAATAGTAAAAAAAGAATTTAATAGAGATACCAAATCTCTTTATCCTGATATTTATAGCTCACCAGGTCTGCAAAAATCTTACGTTGTAAATGATGTTTTGGAAGATTTTAAATCTAAAGTAGGTCAACATATTGAAATTTTAGACTTAGAACAATTTGGTAAATCTTTATTTATAGATGGTGAAATACAAGTTGCAGCTACTGATGAACATTTATACAGCTATACTTTTGTTGGTTCTGGTTTAAATTTAAACAAAGATAATGAAAGAGCTGCTATCATAGGTGGTGGTGATGGTGGGGTAGCAAGAGAATGTATTTCTAAAAATTTTAACTTTATAGATTGGTACGAGCTAGACCCTGAAGTAGTAGATGTTTGTAATAAACACCTTGGGGATATTGGTAAGAAAGCAACAGAAAAAAATTCTGTTAAATGTGTATGGGGTGATGCGTTTGAAAGTATTAAGTCAGTAAGTGATGATACTTATGATCATATTTTTGTTGATCTTAATGACGATCAGTTTTGTATAGATTTAGCCGCAAAAAATATGGACTCATTAGTCAGAATATTAAAACCAAAAGGAGTTATCACAGCTCAGGTAGGGAGTCAGGATAAAAAACCACAACAGGTTGAAAATTGGCTGAATGTTTTTAATCAAAATTTTGGAAACGCAAAATTATCAAGAGTTTACATACCTAGTTTTGATTGCTCTTGGAATTTTTCTTCATCAATTAATCATTAATTTTTCTTTTTTCTTATTTAAATCTGTGAAATAATTCTTCTTAATCAAAGGAGAAAATAATGAATATATTTAAAAAAACTATTTTAACAGTACTTGCTTCTTTATTTATCATTGGAAATGTTTCTGCTGAAAAAATAAAAATTGGAACTGAAGGCGCTTACCCTCCATGGAATTCAAAGGATGCATCAGGTAATCTTATTGGTTTTGAGGTAGAGCTTGCTCAAGAACTTTGTACAATTATGAAGTACGAGTGCACAATTGTTGAACAAGACTGGGACGGAATGATACCCGCTCTAGTAATGAGAAAGTTTGATGCAATAATGGCCGGAATGTCAATTACTGCTGAAAGACAAAAAACAATTACGTTTTCACAAGGTTACGCTGATGAAGTAGCTTCTCTTGCAGTAATGAAAGGTTCAAGCTTAGAGGGCATGGATACACCTGAAGGTATTAATTTATCATTAGGTGGATCTGATGTTAAAAAAGCTCTTAAAACATTAACAGGAGCACTTGCTGGTAAAACTGTATGTACTCAAACAGGAACAATTCACCAAAACTTTTTAGAGTCAGGTGACGTAGGAAGTGTAAATGTTAGAACTTATAAAACTCAAGACGAAGTTAACCTTGATCTAACATCTGGAAGATGTGATGTTGCTTTAGCTGCAGCAGTTGCATTTACAGATTATGCAGATAAATCTGGTAAACCAGTTGTATTAGTTGGACCAACTTTTTCAGGTGGTGCATTTGGTAATGGTGTAGGTGTTGGTATAAGACAAGCTAGCGATAGTGCGATTGGAAAAAGAGATGCCAAAATCCTAAAAGACTTCAACAAAGCAATTAACAAAGCTAGAAAACAAGGAATTATTAGCAAACTTGCTATTAAGCACTTTGGTTTCGACGCTTCTATGTAATTCATTTCAGATCTGGCGACTATAATATATAGTCGCCAATCTATATGGAACTTCTCGCATTTGGTAAAACAGGTTGGGGGGATGAGTTATTTTACGCAACCCTGATGACAGTTGCTGTTTCAATTACAGCAATGTTAGTTGGTTTCTTTTTTGCATTAATTTTCACTCCTTTAAAGCTTTCAAAATATAAAACTTTAAATTTAGTTGGTAATTTTTACACTACAGTTATTCGTGGAGTTCCTGAACTATTAGTAATCTACCTTTTCTTTTTTGGAGGAAGTGGAGCTATCATGTATGTGGCTTCTATTTTTGGCTATTATGAATACATAGAAATAAATGCCTTTATTACTGGTTCAATGGCTATTGGTATTATTTCTGGAGCTTATTCAACAGAAGTATTTAGGGGAGCAATTCAATCAATAGACAAAGGTCAATTTGAAGCTGCAAAAGTTCTTGGAATAAATAAGTTTGGTCAATTTTATAAAATAATATTACCCCAGATGTTAAGATTAGCTATTCCAAATTTGAGCAATGTTTGGCAAATAACTTTAAAAGATACCTCTCTTATTTCAGTAACAGGATTAGTAGAAATAATGAGACAATCTTATATTGCAGCTGGCTCAACACGGGATCCACTGTTTTTTTATTCTTTTGCGGCAGTTTTATATCTATTGCTTACTTACGTGAGTATGAAATTGATTAATAAGTTAGAAGTTAGGTATAGCAGGGGGTATTAATGGATTTTGACTTAATGATTACTAGTTTCCCCAAACTTTTAGGAGCAACAGTAGTCACTTTAAAATTATTATCTGCATCATTATTTTTTGGATTATTCCTAGGTCTCTTCTTTGCAATTTTAAGATTAAATAAAAATATATTTATTAATAAATTTGCATACGGTTATTCTTACATATTTAGAGGAACACCTTTGTTGGTTCAGATTTTTATTATTTATTTTGGATTAGGACAAATCGAATATTTAAGAACAACATTTTTATGGGTTATTTTAAAAGAACCATATTGGTGTGCAATTATAGCTTTTACTTTAAATACGGGTGCATATACCTCTGAAATTTTAAGATCAGCATTTCAAACAATAAAACCAGGCATTATTGAAGCTGGAAAAAGCTTAGGTATATCAAACAAAATAATCTTTTATAAAATTCAAATTCCAATCGCTATTCGACAATCATTACCCGCATATGGAAATGAAATCATATTGATGATGAAAGGAACTTCTTTAGCGAGTACAGTAACTTTAATGGATTTAACTGGTGTTGCTAAATATATAATTTCAACAACCTTTAAACCAATCGAAGTATTCGTTGTTGCCGGTGGAATTTATTTGTTCATGACTTTTATCATACATAATGTAATTAAATATTTAGAGAAAAAGTATAGCTTTCAACAATAAAAATGTTTTTATCTGATTCACAAATTAAAGAGTATCAAAATAATGGTGTGATAATAATTAAGGATGTATTTAAAGACTGGATCGAGCCACTTAGAAAAGGATTTCAAAAAGTTTTAGATAATCCAAGTAAGCACGGAAGAGAGAATGTAACTGATGACCATGGAAGATTTTTCGAGGATTATTGTAACTGGGAGAGGATAGAAGAATTTAAGGATTGTTTTTATAATTCACCTGGAGCTCAAATAGTTGCAGAAGCAACTAATTCTCAATCTACTCAAATTTTTCATGATCATATTTTTATAAAGGAGCCAGGTACCCACAAAGAAACACCTTGGCATCAAGATATGCCTTATTATTGTGTTGATGGAAATGATACTGGAAGTTTTTGGATACCATTAGATGAAGTTGACCAGAAAAATAATCTTAAATTGATTTTAGGTTCTCACAAATGGTCAAAGTTAATTAGACCTACAAAATGGTCAAATAACCAATCTTGGTATAGTAATGATAGTGCTTTTATGGATTTACCACCATTAAAAGAATTTGAAAAAAATATTTTAATTCCAGATCTAAGTTTAGGGGATGCTGTTTTATTTAATTTTAAAACTGTGCATGGTTCAACAGGAAACAATTCTTCTAAATCACGAAGAGCATTTTCGATGCGATTTATAGGAGATGATATTAAGTATATTGATAGAGGAGGGCCGACCTCACCTCCATTTGATGAGATTAATTTAAAAACGGGAGACTTGATGAGAGATGATTGGTTTCCTAAAGTTTTTAGTACCTAGTGTATTCTTTAATTTCTCTAATACTTGATCCAGTGTGATTATTCATTTCCAGTTTAATTTTTGCTCGGTCATCATTTAAAAAATGAACATCTCTAGATAATTTTATAAATTTATGTCCAAAGTCTTTATTTTTTTCACAATCTCTTTTGTCATCCTCTATAACCCAAAGTTTAGCATTAATTTCTTTTAAATCTTTGAATAGTTTATTTAGTTTATCGTCAGATTTAACATTTTTTTCAAACTGATTTTTAAGAATCGAATGTTCATTTGATATAAATTTTAGTTTTTCAGGATCTTTAATTTTTTCTTTTTTAATTTCTAAGATTGAAATTTTGTCTAAAAGCTCGCCTACAGATACTTCTACTATAATTTTATTCATTAAATTTTATACTATGTTAAATTGTTAAAAATATGTCTAATATTTTAATCATTAAACATGGATCTTTAGGTGATATAGCTCAAGCTTGTGGTGCTATTCAAGATATTTCTGAGAATCATAAAGATGATGAAATTCATTTGCTCACAACCAAACCATACTTTGATTTATTCAAAAAAAATCCACATATTTCAAATGTCATTTTAGATAAGCGATTATCAAAACTTAACCTAATCTATTTATATTCATTAATGAAAAACATAAAAAAATATAATTTTTTTAAAGTTTATGATCTTCAGAACTCAAGTAGAACAGCATTTTATAAAAAAATTTTATTTCCAAAAGCAACAAAAGATACTTGGTCATCTACTGATACAACATTACCTGAAGGGACTACAAAACAAGATTTTGATAATGATTCTGTTTTATCTAGATTTGATCATCAATTAAAAAGCTCAGGAATCAAAACAAATCATACTTTGAGCCCTGACTTTTCTTGGAGCTCAACAGACATATCTCAAATAAAAAATTACTATCAATTAGATAAATATATTCTGCTTTTTCCTTTTTGTTCGCCTCATTTAACTTCAAAGAAATGGCCTTATTATAATGAGTTAATTTCTATGATTAATGAAAAATCAGATAACAAATTTAAAGTAGTTATTGCACCTGGACCGAGCGAAATTAAAGAAGCATCAAATATTAATGCACTCTGTGTTTTAGATAACGGTAAAGCTTTAGATATTTCTCAATTATCAACTTTAATTAAAGATAGTTCATTTGTTGTAGCAAATGATACTGGACCAGCACATATGACAGCACACTTGGGATCAAAAGGAATTGCATTATACGGATCTCATACAACTCCTTTTAAAGTAAGTATCGAAAGAGAAAATTTTAAAGCGATACAGGCTCCTGAATTATCAAAACTTTCAGCAGAAAAAGTTTTTGAAAGACTTTCTGAAATTATTTCTTAATTTTTTCTAACACGCTTAAAAATACAGGAACTGTGAAAAGTATAAAAAGTAATCTTATTATATGGTGAAAAGCAACAAAATCTGGGTCTAGATCAAAAGCAATTGCTATAACAGCCACCTCATAAATTCCACCAGGACTATAGGATAATATTAAAGTTAAAATATTTGTCTCTACAAAGAATGTTGCAACATAAGCTGCAAACAAACCTAATACTACTAAAATAGTAGTAGCCACAATACTATGAAGAGAATTATTAGCTATCTCTTTAACAGTTTTTTCAGCAAATCTACAACCAACTGAAGAGCCGAGAATTAGCAAACAAAAATTTACTGTTTCATCTGGTAATTTATATGAGGCTATATCTGTAATTTGTAACAAACCACTCGCAAATAATGTTCCAGATAGTAAAGCTGCAGGTATTCTAATTTTATCAAAAACAATTATAAAAAACAAAGAAGCAAAAATAAGTAAAATTAAATTGAAATGATTTTGAGCTAAATAATTGAAATCATCATTTAACAAAACACTGTTGTCAGTATTATTAACTATAATAAATGGAATGACAGTTATTATGATGATTAATCTAATTAAGTGAGAAGTTGCAACTTGAGATAAATCTGTTTTTTCATTTTCTGCTAAAATCATTAAAGGACCAAGTGCACCAGGTGCTGCTGAAAATATTGAAGCTTTTTCCCCATAACTTGCAAATTTTTGGAGGTATTTAGCGACAACTAAAATACAAATTATTATGTAGATTAACATAATTAATGAAGTCCAAATCCAATCAAGCATTTGATTAAATAGATTTTGGTCTATGTAATTTCCAATATGCAAACCCAAAATTATCAAGATAAAACTTAATACAATTTTTGGCATAATAATTTTAAGACCTGATAAAGCAGCAATTGATGTGATAATCATTGGACCCAAAAACCAAGAAAGAGGAATATTAAAATAGTCAGCAATAATTGCGCTAGGAAAAGAAATTATCAGAACAGAAATAAATTTAATTGAAAATACTTGTTTAACATTTTCAAGATAAGATTTGATTTGATTTTTATTCATTCATAAAGCTTCTATCATCAACTTTTTAAAAGATAAGAAAAAAGAAATTAAAACTAGTGAATTAAGTGAAACTTTAATCTGAAAAAAAATAAAACATCATATTAGATTGATATTTTTTTTGCTAAAGTAGTTTCAATTAAAAGTTGTGTTACTTAATTACAGGTTGAATAAACATTAAGACTATAATTAACTAACGTTTTTAAATTAGAGAGGGATAAATAATGAAAAACTTAAAAAAAATAGTTTCAGTATTATTCTCAGCAATCCTATTATTCTCAGCAACAACTACAAGTTCGGTAGCAATTGACAAATTGCACTTTGTAATTGGTGGTGGTGCTGGTGGTGGTTGGGATGGAACTGCTAGAGGTACTGGAGAAGCTTTAACAAAAGCTGGAATGTTAAGTAGTGCATCATTTGAAAATATGTCAGGTGGTGGTGGTGGTAAAGCTTTAGCTTACATGATTAATACTAAACCTGCTAATACAGTTTTAGTTCAATCAACACCATTAGTATTAAGATCAATTACTAGACACAAAGGTTATGTAAAAGGTAGTGGAACTTTATCTTATAAAGATGTTGTGCCAATCGCTGGTGTAATTGGTGACTATGGTGCTATCGCAGTTGCAAAAAGTTCATCTTTTAAAAACTTTAAAGATGTAGTTGATGCTTACAAAAAAGATCCAAATTCAGTTAAAATGGCTGGAGGATCTGTAAGAGGAAGTATGGACCATTTAATTGGTGCTTTAGCTTTCCAAGCTGCAGGTGCAGATCCGAATGCTGTTCAATACATTCCATATGATGCTGGTGGAAAAGCTTTGGCTGGACTTTTATCTGGTGAAACTCAAATCATTTCAACTGGTCTAGGTGAATTGATGGGCGCAAGAGACCAAGTGAGAATTATTGGTATTACTGCTCCTTCAAGAGTTTCTGATGCACCAGACGCACCAACTCTCAAAGAACAAGGATACGATGTACAATTCGTTAACTGGAGAGGTTTCTTTGGCCCTCCAGGTATGAGCAATGCTGATAGATCAGCTATTGCAAAAATGCTTGGCGATGTACAAAAAACTCCTGAATGGGAAACTGTCAGAGCAAGAAATGCTTGGGTTAATATATATAATCCAGAAGGCAAGTTTGTTTCTTTCTTAGAAAAACAAACTCAAGAAATGACAGCTCTTATGAAAAAACTAGGAGTTATATAATCCTTAGGATTATTTGAAATAAGAGCAGTGAATATAAATACTACAAAAATTATATCACTGCTCTTTTTTATTTTTTCAGCATTTTATTTATATACTGCATACCAAATTCAAGTATTTGCATTTGATGAAAATGCACCGTTTAATGCACGAACATTTCCAATTTATTTAGGTTATGCAGGATTATTTTTTTCTGGATTAAAACTTATTTTACCTGACCCAAATACTATTAAAGTAGAACATAAAAGCTTAGAGTATAAAAAAACAGGTATACTTATACTAATTGCAATTATTTATGGAGCTACAATTTTAAAAGTTGGATATTTTTTAACTACGTCTTTATTTTTATTTGCGTCATATTATTTTTTAGGAGAACGAAGATGGATTTTAATGTTTTTATTATCCTTTCCATTTGTTGCTGCCTTTATGTATCTCCTACACGGTATTCTTGATATATATTTGAGGGATCCATTCTTACAATCAATAGGAGTTATGGGATGATTGAAGGAATATTAATTGGATTAACAACAGCACTTACTTTTCAGAACATATTAATGGTTATGGTTGGTTGTTTTTTTGGAACAATCATTGGAATGCTTCCTGGTCTTGGTCCAATGACAGCTATCGCATTAATGATACCAATTACTTATGGTTTTGATCCTGCAACAGGATTAATTTTGATGGCTGGAGTTTATTATGGAGCAGTATTTGGTGGTTCTACTTCTTCTATATTATTAAATGCACCTGGCGTTCCTGGAACTGTTGCAACTTCATTTGATGGTTATCCTATGGCACAACAAGGTAAAGCCGGCAAAGCTTTAGCGATTGCAGCTTGGAGTTCATTTGCAGGTGGAACTTTATCTGCAATTTATTTATTGTTTATGGCACCAAGTTTATCAAAAGTAAGTTTATCTTTTAGATCACCAGATTACTTTGCTTTAATGATTTTAGGTTTAACAGCGATTGCTGCTTTTTCTTCTAAAGGACAATTTTTGAAAGCAATGATGATGGTAGTACTTGGATTGATGTTAGCATCTGTTGGCCAAGATAGTTTGTCTGATATTACAAGATTTACATTTAATAATATGAACTTAACTGACGGAATTAGTTTTGTACTAGTTGTGATGGCAACTTTTGCAATGAGTGAAGCATTAACAATTATTTTAAAAAGAAATGATCCAACCAGTGCTGCTAAACAAGTTTCTTTAACTGAATTAGGCTCGATTAAGATTAATAAAGAAGAACGAACTAAAATGTATAAAACAATTCCAAGATCATCAGTAATTGGTTTTTTAATTGGTGTTTTACCTGGAGCTGGTGCAACAATTGCATCTTTTTTAGCTTATGGAATGGAACGAAACGTAGTTAGTGATGAGGAAAAAGAAAAATTTGGTAAAGGCAGTGTAAATGGTTTGTCGGCACCAGAAACTGCAAACAACGCTGCTTGCTCAGGTTCTTTTGTGCCAATGCTCACTTTAGGAATTCCTGGGAGTGGAACTACAGCTGTAATGCTAGGGGCTCTTTTAGGTTTTGGGGTTCAGCCTGGTCCAAGACTTTATATGACTAATCCAGAGATTTTTTGGTCAATAATAATGTCTATGTATATTGGAATGGTAATTTTGCTGATATTAAACTTACCACTTATTCCTTACATAGCTAGAATTCTTGCTGTTCCTAAAAATTATTTAATTCCTTTAATTTTATTTTTCTCTGTTACTGGGATTTACGTAATGTCATTTAATAATTTTGATATTTATTTAATGATTGGGATTGCTGTAGTTGCAACTTTTTTAAGATTATACGATTTCCCTATGCCACCCTTGATATTAGCTTTTGTTTTAGGTGGATTGATGGAGGAAAATCTTAGAAGATCTTTGTTGTTAAGTAATGGTTCATGGGAATTTTTGTGGGACAGAACATTAACCGCATGTATCCTAACAACTACAATTTTAATTGTAGTTTGGCATATTTATAAAACATTTAAGAGGAAAAATTAATTTTTAATATCTATACTTTTTCTAATTATCTCTTTTTCTAATTTCATTTCTCTAAATGAAATAATTAAAACACCTAAAAAAATTACACTTGCACCAATCCATGTAAATAGATCAGGTTTTTCATTAAATACATAGAATCCTATTAAAGATGCAAATACGAGACTTAGAAAAGAATAGGGTTGAGTCACACTTACATCTACTAATTTATAAGCGTGATTAATGCAAAGATGTAACAATGTACCAAATAAACCTCCAAAAAATAAATAAATCAAAGTCTGTAAGCCAGGTGTTTGCCAATGAAACAATGCAATTATGAAACTAAAAATTGTCATATAAGTGTAACCATAAGATAAAATTGTGATTGAGCTGTCATCTTTTGCAATACTCTTTGTAATTATAATAACTACTGACCACATAAAAGAGGAGGCTAGTGCCATATATACTCCAAGAGAGATGTCAATTATTCCTGGTCTTAAAATTATTAACATACCAATAAATCCCAAAACAAGGGCAAAACTTCTGTATAGGTAAATTTTTTCTCCAAGAAATAAAACAGCCAATATTGTTACTAAGAAAGGGACAACAAAAGAAATTGCGGTAGCTTTTTCAATTGGCATCATTACTAAAGCTGAGAAATATAAAAGCATTGAAGGTAAGTTTAAAAAAGCTCTTAAAAAATGTTTTTTGTGATGAATTGTTTTAAATACTGTGAACTTGGATTTTAATATGTAAGGCAAAATAATTAGAAAACCAAACAAAAATCTAAAAAATCCTGCAACGTAAACGTTAACTTCTTCTTGAGCTAATTTTAAAAATGTAAGCATCAATGTTCCAAATAATACTGAGGATACAATTAAAAAAATTGCTAATTTATTATTAGACATCAATACATGACTATATGTAAAACTAAACTATAAACAATCATAGTTTAAGTTAATTTTTTGATGATTGGTTTAAAACAAAGATGCCAGAACAAGTAATTATTATAGCTCCAATAACTGTGAACATATCTGGAATATCATTATAAAATATATATCCAAAAATTATTGCCCAAAAAATTAAAGTGTAATGAAATGGTTGGATTATACTTGCTCGAGCTTTACTTAAAGCAATAATTTGAAGGTAAAGACCTAATGAAAAAAATATACCTATGCCTAAAAACATTGGGTATAAAGAGTTATCTATTGGTCTCCAAAAATTAGAAGCTAATAATGACATAACTAATAAACCAATTATTGAGGTAAAAAATAAAGATGTTTCGTTTGAGTCATATTTTGAAACTTTTTTAGTGATGACCTGATAAAGTCCTAGCACAAATGCTGCGAATAGAGGTATTAAAGCTTTAGTATCAAAAATTGATGAGGTTGGTCTTAGAATTATCAAAACACCAAGAAATCCAATAAAAATTGCTATCCATGTTTTAACAGATACTTTTTCTTTCAAGATTATTGCAGATAAAGCAACCACTATTACTGGTGCTAAGGAACCGATACTATGAGCATTTGCTAAAGATAAATATTTAAATGATAAAACAAAACACCCAGACTCCAAAACAGATAATAAGCTTCTAAATATCTGCAATTTAATATCTTTAGATTTATAAAATAAATTATTTTTTTTTCGCTTAGCTTCAAAAAAAGCTAAAAATAAAACAAAAAAATACTTAACGAGAAGTAGTTGAAAAACTGAATGATGAATAATTAGAGTTTTTTGTATGGTGTCTAAAATAGAAAAAGATAAATAAGCAAAAATTCCAAAAAGTATTCCAATAGACTCTTTGGATTTTAAAATAAGCATAATTTAGCTTAGGATTTTTTTATATTCTTCAATGATTTTTGACCATTGAAATTTATGAACAAATTCTTTAGCGTTTTTTCCATAATCTAGATATTTTTTGTTTTCTAACATTGAATTAATTGAAGAATAAACTTCATCAAGACTGTTACCATCACATATAAAACCAGTTTTTTCATGATCAATTGCATCTGCTGCACCACCATCTTTGCCACCAATTGATGGAATACCGTATTGTGCAGCTTCAAGATATGCAATACCAAAGCCTTCAACTGATTTTTTATGGATTATCGATGGCATTACAAAAATATTTGATTTTGAAATTAAAGCATTTTTTAAATCATTAGTAATATCTTTAAAAAACATAACTTGCGCCTCAAGATCTAGTTCTTTTACTAGTTTCTTAATATTTTCCTCTTCTTCTCCATATCCAACACAAATGTAAACAATGTCAGGATAAATTTGTTTCAAATTTCTTAAAGCCATAACTATTTTTTCATGATTTTTACGCTTATCAAATCTTGAAACTGTAATTAGTCTTGGATTTTTAACTTTAAGTATACTTTCAACTTTATCTAAGATTTTTTTATTTAATTCCTCAGCGGGATCCACACCTGGGTTTATTACAATTACTTTATTTGAATTAACTCCAAGTTCTATTGCTAGATTTTTTGTAAACTTAGAGTTTGCAATAACTTTTTCAACATTATTCAAAACACTAATTGCTCTTTTATTTTGAGCA
>CACMRC010000007.1 GCA_902615975.1 uncultured Pelagibacteraceae bacterium | reverse complement strand
TTTAGTTTTTTAAATAAATTGCACGGCTCTAAAAATTTGTCATTAATGATGATATTTACGATTGTTTTTGTATTGTTAGAAGTTTTTGGTCTGGGATTTTTTATATTAATAATCTTAGAAATTTTAAGTACAGAAAATAGTTTATGTAACAATTCAGAAAGTATTTTTTTCAATATAATTCATTTTACAAATTTATGTTCTGATAGTGAATTAAGTTCTAAATTATTTTTTGTAACTTTATTTTTTTTTCTTAAATTTTTAATTCAATCATCAATAATAATCTATAAATCTAAATTTTTATCAAATGGAATTTTCAAATTTATAGAATTAAATATTTTAAGAATTTTAAAAATTAAGGTTGATAAAATTGAAGGACAAGATTTTTTTAAGGACAACAATACTTTAATTAAGGAAGCCGATATTTTATTTAATTCGTTTTTTAATAAGTTTTTTGATTGCTTAACTGAAGTTTTAATATTTTCTTTATTAATTTTGTTTTTAGTTGTTTATGATACAAAAAATTTCTTGTTGATACTTTTAATATTACCATTTTGTTATTTTTATTTTTTTTCATTTTCTAATAGAACTAAAAAAAGTGGAGAAAATAGACAGGTATCATTAATAAAGTTAAATCAAAAATTTTATAATATATTTAAAAATAAACGTATAATTCAAATCTTAAGTAGAGAAAAATATACAGCAAAATCATTTGTTGATTATTTAAAAATATACAGAAAATCAACATTTTATCATTTCAGTATTATTTATTTACCAAGGATAATATTAGAAAATTTTTTATTTATTGTGATTTCTTTAGTTATAATCCTAAGTATTAATTTCACGTCTAGAGATCAAACACTTTCTATTTTCACAATTTATGGGTTGGTTTTCTTAAGACTTATCCCATCAATTAATAGGATAAAAAATTCTCTTGATACCCTTCTTTTTAGGTTAAATAGTTTTAATTTAGTTCAAGAAGTTAATTCAAGATATAAACTTTTGAGTATTGATAACTCTGATAAAACAATATCTTTAGATTTTGAAAATAGCTTAATAGAAATACATAATTTGAATATAACAACTAAAGAAAAAATTTTTATAAATGCAAATTTAAACTTAGAAAAAAATAAATTTCATTGTATTACAGGTCCATCGGGTTCTGGAAAAAGTACATTATTAAATTTTTTGTGTGGTTTTAAAAAAGCTGAAAGTTTTACTGTAAATAAAAAAATTGAAAATAATGAAAAATATTTAAAACTAGTAGATACAAGTTATTTGTCACAAAAAATATTTTTTGAAGATACTACCCTGATTGATAATTTATTAATAGGTGAGGAAAAAAATGAAATTAATAAAAATAAAATTATTGAATTAATGAAAAAATTAAAATTAGAAAATTTTATCTCAGAGTTAGATAAAAAAGTAGATTTTGATGGTAGCAATTTTTCTTTGGGAGAACAACAGCGTTTTTTAATTATAAGATCAATTTTAAAAAAACCAAAAGTTCTTATACTAGATGAACCATTTTCATCATTAGATAAAGAGAATCAAAAAAATTTAATAGAATTTTTAATGGAATACAAAAATAAATTTACACTAATAATGTCTACACATGTGAATTTTTCAAGTGAGTTGTTTGACTTGAATTTTGAGATAAAAGATAAAAAATTGGAAAGACTGTAAATAATGTATTGTATTATTTTAGCTGGTGGACTAGGGACACGAATTTCGAGCGAGTCAATTGTTAAACCTAAGCCAATGATTGAAATATTATATAGACCTATTTTACTAAGAATAATTGATTTTTATAAAGGTTATGGGGTTAATAAATTTATTATATCTAGTGGTTACAAACATAAATATATTGTTAATTATTTTAAAAAGCTTAAAAACAAAAATTTATATTTAGACTTAAAAGGAAAAAACAATTTTGATAAAAAAATATTAGAAAAATTCAATATTTCGAAGAAAAAAAATAAATTTTTTATTAAAATTTGCAATACTGGTTTAACATCTGAAACTGGTGGAAGAATATTTCATTTAAAAAAAATACTTAGTAAAGAGAATAATTTTCTTCTAACGTATGGTGATGGATTATCTAATGTTAATTTAAAAAAACTTATACAATCGCACTATAAATATAAACCTATAGTTACAGTAACATCAGTAAAACAACCCTCAAGGTTTGGACAAATTATTTTAGATAAAAAAATAGGTTATGTTAAAGAATTTAATGAGAAACCAATCGAAGCTTCCTGGATTAATGGAGGTTTTATGGTTATTTCAAAAAAAATTTTTAATTATTTAAAAAAGAATGAAAATTTCGAAAAAATTACACTTAAAAAACTAACAAAAACAAAAAAAAATATTTTTGCTTTTCGCCATAATGGTTTTTGGCAATGTGTGGATACTTTAAGAGATAAAAAAATCTTGGAAAATATTTTAAAGAAAAAAAAATGAGTGATTTAAATAAATTTTATAAAAAAAAAAAAATTTTAGTAACAGGTAATACTGGATTTAAAGGGGCATGGTTATCTGAAACATTAATTTCTTTCAATGCAAATGTAGTGGGACTGTCTAAAGATATTCCAACAAAACCTTCGATGTATAATATTTTAAATTTAAATAAAAAAATGAAAACATATTTTTTTGATATTAAAAATTTAAATAAAATAAAAGAACTTATTAAAAAAGAAAAACCAGATATTATTTTTCACTGTGCAGCGCAATCTTTAGTATTAAAATCTTTACAAAAACCAATAGAAACCTTTAACACAAATTCTATAGGTTCTATTAATTTACTTGAATCAATTAAAAATTATAAAAAAAATTTAGCGATTATTATGGTTACCTCGGACAAATGTTATTATCCAACAAAAAAAGGATACTATAGGGAAAATTCATTACTAGGTGGTATTGAACCTTATGGAGCATCAAAAGCTATGGCTGAAATTGCTATAAAAAGTTATTATGAGTCTTATATCAAAAGAAATAAAAAAATTAATTTAGTAACTGTTAGAGCAGGTAATGTAATTGGTGGTGGTGATTGGTCACGAAACAGACTTTTACCAGACCTTTTTAAGAATTGGAAAAAAAATAAAATTATTAAAATAAGATCACCTAAAGCAAATAGACCATGGCAACATGTTCTAGAACCTGTAGGAGCATATATTTTTATAGCAAAAAAAATATTTAAATCTAAAATTTTTTTCAAAAATTATAACATAGGACCAAAAGGCACAAGTAATCTTACTGTTATTAACTTGATACATTTAATAAATAGAAATTGGAAACTGAGAAAAATTAAATTTAAAATTTTTGAAAAAAAAAGAACTGTAGAGGCTACTAATTTAAATCTAAATGTTGCAAAAATTAAAAAAGAATTAGGCTGGGAAAATAAATTAAAAATTAACGAAACAATTAAATTTGTTTGTGAATGGTACGGTGTCTACTTTAAAAAAAATGGAGATATTAAAAAAATAACTTCTGATCAAATTAAAAAATATTTTATGTTATGGTAAAAATTTATAATATTAAAAAAATTTTATCCAAAAAAGGAGATATATATAAAATAATAAGTTCAGATAAATTATATCCCATTAAAGAAATTTATATTACAACAGTAAAAAAAAATGTTCCAAAATCTTGGAGAACTCATACTAACTCTGATACAATTCTATTATGTATAAAAGGTAAAGTTGAAGTTGAATTCAATAAAAGGAAAAAAATAATCAAAGATAATTTAATAAATTTTATATTAATAAAGAAAAATACAAAATTTAGGTTATTGTCAAAAGCAAAAAAATCTTTGGTAATGTCTTTTCTAAAAATTCCTCATAAAAAAATAAAGAGTATTTTTTATGAGGATTAGTAGCGATATATTAAAAAAATCTAATATAGTTGTTGTTTTTTTTACGATAATCATTTCATTATACATTTACTTAGATCAATTAAGTAAAAAAAACATATATTTATTTAAATTTCAAATTCAAGAAAATGTTATTAAAAAAGTTTTTTATAAACAATTTTATTTTTTAACAAATACTTTAAGCAATCATAATAGTTATGATCCTAATGATGTAGATTTTTTAGAGATTTACTTTGCCCAGAAAACGGATGTTAAACTAAATGAAGATTACAGACAGTTCAAAGTAAATTATTTTATGAAATTTGTTGAAAAAAATCCTGAATTTCAAGAGTATATCAAATTAGAGAATTCATTAATTTATAATAAAAGATTTGATTATTTATTTAAAAAAAATAATTTTTATTTAAAAAATTTCAAGGATACATGGATTTTATTTGTATCCAAAGATGAAAAAAATAATGTTACTAAACAACTCAAATTTTCAAAAAATCTTATTTTATCATTATATTATGATTTTCCAGAATTATCTGAGGGATATTACTACACTAAAAACAATAAGGATATATACAAACAACAAATAAATGAAATTTACAGTGCTATATATGATAAGAAGATTGATATAAAGGAAATTTCAAAAAATAATTTACTTTTTTTAAAATTTTTTATCTTCTTAATTATAAATATATTATTTTTTGTTATTCTTAGTTTTTTTTTTACTTTATTAAAGTTTTTGAAATAGAAATTTAAATATTATATAGTTTATCGTTATTTCATAAATTAATCTTTGCTTGAGATAAAAAAATCCTGCTGATCCATAAATAAATATTTTTTTTAAGAAAAAAAAATAGAAAAAGGATGCAAATATTGAGCAAAAAGGAATTAATCTCAACTTATCAATTAAACTTAAATCTGAAAATTTAGAATTAATTATTTTTTTAGCATCAAAAGTAGCCCATTTAATTTGAGTTTCCATCCATCTCTTATCATCTTTTCTATCATTATGGAGAAAGAAGTAATTTAATTTTCTAATTTTTCCTGAAATAATCATTTTTTCTTTATGTCCGTCTCTTTTAAAAAATACCCTATTTTTGTTAAATAATAATATTTTAGATGGGTAAATATTTTCCCAAATTATTTTGTTTCTAATAACATTAAATATAGGAAAACTATAACCAGAGATAGAGTTTAAAAGTTTTTTTGTGGTTAAAAAAGTTTTAAAGTTTTTATGTATTTCATAGTCTGCATCTATCAAAAGCACCCATTTAGTTTTTGATAATGAAATTAATTTATTAAGCTTTGAAACATAATCATTTAATTGAGTAGATATATATTTTACGTTTTTAAATTTTGAAATAATTATTCTAGTTTTATCTTTACTCTTACTATCTAAAACTATAACTCTTTGAAATTCTTTTAAACCATCTAAGCATTTTTTCATATTTCTTTCCTCATTTAAGGATGGTATAAGGACTGTAATTTCATCAATTTTCATGTCTATTTCAAATAATATCAATAATAAAATAATTATAAATTTTTTTTTTATACTAATTTTTACATCACCTTTATTTGTTTATATAGGACCAGCTTTAGAGAATATTAATGTATTCTTAATTTTGACAGTTGGAATTTATATAATACTTATATCACCAGAATTAAGAAAAAATTTATTTAGGACTTATAGGTTAGAAAAAATAATTACTATTTTTTTTGGATTAATTTTACTTATTTCATTATTTGTTAATGGAAATTATATAAATTCAAATATATTAGTTAAAATACCATACATTGTAATTTTTTTTATTTTATTAATATTAATAAACGAATTACCAAAATATAGTCGGATCATATCTGTAAAATTATTTAAGAAATTAATTTTTTTCTATTTATTTTCAATATATTTATTGATTTTCGATATTTATTTTCAATTCTTATTTGAATTTAATATTCTGGGTATGGTTAATTTAGAAAATGTTACAAGTTTTTTTGGAAATGAAAAAGTAGCCGGATCATATTTAGCAAAAATATCACCAATAATTTTATTTTTACATTTTAAAAAAATAATTAAAAATTTACATTATATTTTTTTATTGATAGCGATGTTCTTAGCAATAAACATTACTACAGAGAGATCTGCAGTAATAATTTTTTCTATTATTAATATTTTTTATATATTTATTGTTTTGTTTGAAAAAAAAACAAATCTTAAAAATTTTATCATTATCAATTTATTTATTTTAACTATTATTATTACTGGTTTGTATATAAATAAAGAAAGAATTTTAAGTATACAAAAAATTATTTTTGATGAGAAATTTTTAGTTCTTTCACACGATCCAGTTATATATTTTAAAGATATATCAAAGGTACATTTTTATTACGACATTGATGAAAATGTAAATATTAAAAAAGAATTAGGCTATGTTATAAATAATAAAGAAGAGAAAATAATAATTAATTTTAGCAACCTTGAAAATAACAAAATAAGTAAAGTTGATTTATTTTTAGTTATAAAAGACTCCCAGCATTACTCACACCAAGCGTTTCTAAATTTCTTTAAAAAAAGTATTAATTTAGACGGAAAAATTTTTTATATTCCAAAAAAACCCATAGAAAAAGATAACTATAATGAAATTACTTTATCTAGCAAAAATAAAGTTAAACATAATTATTTTGACAGTGGTTGGGGCTCACACAATTTAGTTGCTTTAGAAATTTTTAAAGAAAATATTTATATTGGAACCGGACCCGATACTTTTAGATATAAATGTAAAGAAGAAAAATATTATAAAATAAATTCATTCAATATTGGTAAATCTTGCACTACACATCCTCACAATCTTCATGTAGAAATTTTACAGGGCACAGGTATTATAGGATATATATTATTTTTATTATTTATAATTTCAATTTACAGAATTCAAATTAAATATGAGAAAGTTACTAATAAAGATAAACTTATTTTAGCAATAATAATTATTAGTTTTTTTCCAATATTATTACCAACGGGGAGCTTTTTTTCATCTGCAATGATGAACAAAATATTTATTACATTTTTAATTATACAAATAATCAACAATTATAATACTTATATGTATGAGAAATAAATTTTTAACGAGAATAAATATTAATATAGACTATATTGGGATTAAAAAAATATTCAAAAATTTTTTTATTTCAAAAAGTTGTGAAGTTGAATTCTTTGAAAAATTTACAAACTATATAAACAAACAAAATATAATATTAACCGGTTCTGGAAGAGCAGCTTTATATTTGATTTTATGTCAAATAAAAAAAAATACAAAAAAAAAAAAAATTTTGATATCTCCTTATACACTAACAGAAGTAATAAATGTAATTGAACATGCAGGTTTTGAAGCTTCTTTTGTTGATCTTAATATTGAGAGCGGAATTCCAAACATTAACTCACAAAATCTTGATGAAGATATTTGTGCAATATTAATAACACATTTATTTACTTCCGGGAGTGATTTGAAAAATTTTATAAATCAATACAAAGATAAAGTTTTTTTAATTGAAGATGCAGCTTTAAATTTAGGAGCAAAAGATGAAATTGGAAATTATTTTGGAACATTAACTGATTATGGTTTCTTTAGTTTTGGTGCAGCAAAAAATTTGTGTTTGATAAGTGGAGGTGCGGCATATATAAAATCAAATGAAAACTTTGAAATTGCAAAAAATATATATAAAGAATATTTAAAATATCCAAAAATAAATTTTATAATACAATTTGTTCTTGTAATTTTAGTTAAAATATTTAGCTCAAAAATAATTTTAAAAACATTTAGTTTTAGATTTATTAAATCAATGTATAAAAATAAAAACTTTTTATATAATAAGTTATACCCAGGATTAAATCCGAAGTTTAGAAAATATATCCCAGACCATTATAAATATAAAATCTCTGATTATTGCTATGAAGCTGGTATTTATCAGATAGAAAGGGACAAAAGAAATATATTGATAAGAAAAAATAAAGCTGAATATTATTCTAATAAACTAAAAACAATAAAAAATGAAAATGTAAAAATATTTTATTTAGAAAATTTTAATGAAAATTCCTTTATTGAATATCCCATATATTTAAAAAAAAATACAGTAGATGAGATCCACAATGAATTTTTAAAACATAATGTAGATTTAAGAGTTAAATGGTATATGAATAATGCTAAATTTAAAAAATTTAAATCTAATCCAAAAATGTTTAAAAACTCTGAATTATGTGAGTATAAGATTTTATGTCTTCCCTTGCATGATTTAATAACTTTTGAAGACATAGATTTTATAGTAGAAAAGTTAAAAAAATTATTAGAAAAATAAACATTTATGAATGCTGAAATAAGTATAATTATTCTTAATTATAATAGACAGAAATTCCTTGATAGATCTATAAGATCTTGTGCAGATCAAATTACATTCAATAGAAAAATTGAAATTATATTCTATGATGATGGATCTACCGACTCATCTTTAAAATTGGTAAAAAAAATGAAATCTCCTTTAATTAAAATATTATCTAATAAAAAAAATAAAGGTATTGGTTACTCATCTAAACAAGCTTTAAAACAAGTAACAGGTAAATATTTTATGAGAGTTGATTCTGATGATTTTTTAAATGCTCATGCGATTGAGATAATGGCCAAAATATTAGATCATAATTTAAATTATTCATTTGTTCATTGTGATTTGGTTAAGGTAGATGAACTTGGTATTAAACAAAAAATTTTAAGTACCAAAAATAAAAAAATTCTTTTGAATCATGGAGCCGGTATTTTATTTAGAAAAAAAAGTGTAAATTCTGTTGGAGGATATAACAGTAAGTTTAGAGAGGCAGAAGATCATGAATTGATTTCTAAATTAATAAAAAAATATGATTACTTTCATATACCATTGCCATTGTATCGATACTATCAACATGGATCGAATATTTCAAAAACAGGAAATCGGAATAAATATTTAAGAAAAATAAAAAAAAATTAAAATGAAATTTAAAATTAACAATCTAAAAGTGAGCAAGGAAAAAATTCTTGTCATAGCTGAAGCGGGAGTAAATCACAATAATAGAATGGATTATGCAGAGTTATTAATTAAAGAAGCTAAGTCTGCAGGAGCTGATATTATTAAATTTCAAACATATAAAGCTGATAAGTTGGTATCTAAAACTGCTCCAAGATTTTGGAAATGGAAAGGTGAAATAAAAAAAAGTGGCAGCCAACACGATTCATACTCAAGGTTAGATAAATTTGGGTATAAAGAATACAAAAAACTTAAAAGTTTATGTGACAAATACAAAATTGAATTTATGTCTACACCGTTTGATTTAGATTCTGTTGATATGCTTTACGAATTAGGTATGCGAGCATATAAAATTGCATCATGTGACATTACTAATTTTGCGTTAATAGAACATATTGCAAAAAAAAATACACCTATTTTTTTATCTACAGGAGCATCAAATTTAAATGAAATAGTTGATGCTGTTAAAATTATAAAAAAAACTGGAAATAATAAAATTTGTATTATGCATTGTACTTTATGTTATCCAACAAAATTTGAAGATGCAAATCTTGGTGCTATTTATGAAATTAAAAAAAGGTTTCCAAATGAAATTTTAGGACTAAGTGATCATACACTTGGAACATTAGCTGCACCTGCCTCTGTTCTTTATGGAGTTACAGTGATAGAAAAACATTTTACAATAAATAAAAAATTAAAAAAAAGTGCAGACCATTGGCTATCTGTAAATCCGAAAGAGTTAAAAGAATTAGTTGAAAACTCTAAAAACATTTTGCTTTCTAAAGGTACCAAAAAAAAAATTAAACTTAAATGTGAGGATAATACTTACAAATTTGCAAGGAGAAGTATTTTTACTGCAAAAAAAATTGATGCTGGCGAGATTTTAACAAAGCATAATATCATTTGTAAACGGCCAGGCACTTATACTTCAGCAAATAAAATTTATAAATTTTTAGGAAAAAAATTAAATAAAAGTATTGATATTGATAAACCAATTTTTTTAAAAGATCTTAAATAAACATGATAAGTGGTTATGGTCTGGAAAATGAAATTTTAGTTTATGCAAATTTAAATAAATTTTTTCCTATTTTGACTGGTTATGATCATGGGTGGGCTATGAGAGAATTTAATGCCATTTCATCTACTAAAAGAAATTCTTCTAAATTTCATTTGGTATGGAATAAAAGAATGCAGGATGGAATTAAGAAAAATATAACAACAAAAATTCCAATTATAAGTTCTTGTCCTTATAAGTTATATAAGGAGAGAAAAAATATAAAAAGTTTAAAAAACAAGTCTTCAATATTTTTCTTTTCACATAGTACCCAAAAAATATCATTAGAACAGAGCACCGAAGAAATAATAAATTCATTTAAAAATTTACCAAATGAGCTAATTCCTAAAGATATTTGTCTTCATTGGCATGATTATTCAAATAAGAAATTAGTAAATTTTTTAGAAAATGAAAATTTTAAAGTATTTTGTGCAGGTAATATTTATAAGAAAAATTTTATTAAAAATTTTTATCAAATATTAATTAATTATAATAATTGTATATCAAACCAGTTAGGAACTTATACATTGTTAAGTATAGATCTTGGTATACCCTTCACTTTAATAAATCCAGAACCAATTTATAATAATTTTGGAGGTGATAGAAATGTTCCTTTAAAATATAAAATAAGTGATTTTACTTTTGGAAAAAAAGCAAGAGAACTCTTTTTAAATAAATATTCCATAGATAATAATCAATTAGATTTAGTAAAAAATGAGCTTGGATATTTCGACAAAGAAAACTCTGAACAGATAAAAAAAATACTAACTTTAGAACTAAAAAGTTCGTTGAAAAATTTACAATTTAATAAAACAACTAAATATTATTTTAAAAAAATATTTGAACTCTATAATTTAACAAAATAATGAAAAAAATTGCAATTTTAGATTTGAATATTGGTAATTTAAATTCAATTTATAACGCAATAAATAAAATTTATGGCAAAGTCATTCTTACTTCAAAGTTGCACGAAATTAAAGAATGTGATCTTATAATTATTCCAGGTAATGGTAGCTTTAAAGAGGCAATAAAGAACTTAAAGTCCAACGGTCTCTTTGATTATTTAAAAGAAATTTATTTACATAAAGAAAAAAAAATATTTGGAATTTGTATAGGAATGCAAATTTTTTTAAATAGTAGTAATGAAAATGGTTATGAAAAAGGTTTGGAAATTATAGATGGCACCGTAGAGAAAATTAAAAATGTAAAAAGCTTAGTTAATTTCACTCTACCTCATATTGGGTGGAATAGCGTCAAATATAAAAATAAAATTAAATATTTAGAGGGAATTGAAGATAATTCTGATTTTTATTTTCTGAACTCATATGGTTGCAACGTTAAGGAAACTTCCTCAATTATAGGGCAAACTAATTACTCACAAGTTTTTGTTTCAATAGTGAATAAAAATAATTATTTTGGAGTTCAATTTCATCCCGAAAAGAGTTTGAGTAACGGAATGAAATTAATTGAGAATTGGATTAAACATTCATGTTAAAAAAAAGATTAATTCCAATTTTATTAATGAAAGAATTTAATTTAGTAAAAAGCATATTTTTTGAATCTTATCAGTCAGTTGGAAATCCATTTGAAGAAGTGATTAGATTTAGTGAATGGGAAGTAGATGAATTGATTTATTTAAATATTGATAATATAAAGAAAGAAAAATTTTTTCAGAGACAAGATAGTGTAATTAGAGAAGTAGGAGATGAAATTTCCTTGATAAAAGAAGTTAACAAATATTGTTTTATGCCTTTGACCTGGGGAGGTGGAATAAAAAGTTTGAAAGATATAAAAAGTATTATTAGACATGGTGCAGATAAAGTTTCATTAAACACCCATGCATTTAAAAATTATGATTTAGTCACGGAAGCATGTAAAATATTTGGCAAACAAGCAATTATAGTATCTATAGATATAAAAAAAATTGATGATCAATATATGGTTTTTATAAATGGTGGAAAAGAAAACACTAAAAAATCATTAGAGGACTATTTAAAATTTTTAAATGAAAATCCCCCTGGTGAGATATTAATCCAAAGTATAGATGAGGATGGAAGATCTAAAGGGTTTGATTTAAATATAATAAATAAGAGTTTAAAAATCTCTAAAGTTCCAATAATTTTTTGTAGTGGAGCAGGAGAGTACGATCATTTCGTTGAAGCTTATAAAGAAGGAGCACAAGCTCTTGCAGCAGCTAATATTTGGCATTATAAGGAACTTGTTGACTTAAATTTAAAAAAAATTCTTCGATTAAATAATATTCATGTTAGAAAATAAAGTTTTTTGTAAAAATTGTTTTTATGGTTCCTTCACAGATCAAAAATTATTTTTTGATAACAGAGGTTTCTGTACTGGGTGTCAAAATGCTGAACAAGCAATAAAAATAAATTGGGAAGAAAGATTAGAAAAGTTGAAAATCAATTTTGAAGAATTAAGAAAACAAAATCAAAATAAGGATTATGACCTTATTATTGGGGTAAGTGGAGGTAAGGATAGTTATTATCAAACTCATTTTGCAAAAAATATTTTAGGATTAAGACCTTTATTGGTTACTTATTACGGAAATAATTATACAGAAGATGGTGAATACAATCTGAGAAGAATGCAGAAAATTTTCGATGTAGATCACATTATTTTTAAACCTAAAACAGAAGTGCTTATAAAAATGAATCGTCTTGGCTTTAGATTACAAGGAGATATGAACTGGCATAATCATTGTGGAATTATGACCTACCCAATACAAGTAGCAATAGAAAAAAAAATAAATGTTATCCTTTGGGGCGAACATGGATACATGGATAGATCAGGCATGTTTTCATATGATGATTACGTAGAATTTACAAAAAAATATCGTAAAGAACACGATTTAAGAGGTTTTGATTGGTATGATTTTACGGATGAGGTATTAAAAAAACACAATTTAGAAAAATTTTCTGAAGGATTAAAAGAGAGTGATTTGCATTGGGCTAAATATCCATCGGACAAAGAGATATTTGAAGTTGGATTAAGAGGAATATATTTGTCAAATTATCAACATTGGGATGGAAACAAAAATGCTGAAATATCCAAAAAATTATATGGATGGAGAGAATATCAGGGAGAGTTTCAGAGAACTTATAGAAAAATTTCAAATCTTGATGATATGCATGAGAATGGTGCACATGATTATCTTAAATTTATTAAGTATGGATATGGAAGAGGCTCTGACCATTCGACAAAAGATTTAAGATTAGGACATATAAATAGGGAGCAGGGTGTCGAATATGTAAAAAAATATGATCATGTAATACCAACAATAGATTTAAAAAGATGGTATAAATATACAGACATTGATGAGAAAGAGTTTCATATTTACTCAGATAAATTTAGAGATCCACGAGTTTGGTATATTAAAAATGGAAAGTGGTGGAAAAAAAACTTTTTAGGTGAAGAACTAGATTTTGGTGATGTTTATTTAGATAAAAAATATCATGATAAATATTTAAAATAAAACTTCAACAAATGAAAAGAAAAATAAATTTTTCAAACTATATAATTTTTTTATCATTTTTTTTTTCATCTATAATTTTTTTTCAGCTTTCAAAATATAATTTTTTTCCTGTTGCGCATGGACCATATTATTTTAGTTTTGCAGAGAGTATATATAATAATTTAGGTATTTTTTCTTATTGGACAATACCTCAAGATCCAAAATTAGTTTACACTTTTCAAATTGGGATTTCATTTATAATATATATTTGTATCCTAATATTAGGTATTGATTTTTGGTATTTACTTTTCTATTTTTTGTCATCTGTTGTTTGGGTTTTAAGTTTTAATCAGCTAGAAAATTTTTTAATAAAATTAAAATTTAACAAATATGAAGCTTTATTATTAATATTTGTTTTGTTTTTTCAACCTTATAATTTGAATCAAATAGCTACGTTTTCAAATGAGGTTATTTATTACCCACTTATTATAATGTCTTTTTTTTTATTTATAAACACTTTAGATAAAGCTAATCAGGGGAATGAAAAAATACTTCAGTTTATATTTTTGTTATTTTTTATTTTCGGAATTTTTTTTAGAGTTCATCACGTCACCTTTTTAGCTAGTTTATTTATATTTATAATTTTTTATCAAAGAAAATATTTTTATAGTTACTTAATATTTTCATTTTTAACATTAACAGTTTTTATTTCGATTTTATACTTCACACCTCTTTCAAATTCATTAGCAATGGCCAAATCAATTTTATTTACTAGTCTGGATAATTTAAACTTGACATCTTTATATAATAATTCGTTTTTTGAAAAAAACGAAAATTTGGAACTTGGAATGGGATACATTAATTATGAAACAATATTAATTTCATTTTTAGATAGAATTTCAAATATTTTTACATATCCAATACTTTTAGAAAAATTTACAAATTCCCTTCTTATTAAATGTTTATTTTTGATAATTTTTTTATTTTTTAATTACTTGGGGCTTCGTTATATTAAAAAAATCTCAATAAATTATTTTAGATTTTCTATAATTTACCTTTTTATCTCAATCTTATTTTTATATTTCTTACCTTTTTTTGAGCTGAGTTATGTTTTGCCAATCTCTTTTATTTTTTTTATCAACCTATTCATAGTTATAAAATTAATTTTCAAAGAAAATTTTTTTAAAGTAATAATTACTTCTAGCTTAATATTTGTTGGAGTTATAACAATAATTTATTCAGGAATAATCAAAACCCAAGGGATTGAAATTTATGGCAATAGAAACTTGACTGAAAGTATAAAAAAATTCTACTTAAAATATCCTTATAAAAATAATCTATTTTACGCAACACCTGATGTTTATTTTACTTTTGAGCTACATTACTGGCATAGTGGATCTAGAGTTTGTTTATCAGATCTTTCTATAGAAGAATGTAAAGTTAAACGAGGGATAGATAATTATTCAAATATAATATTTTTGTTCAATGAAAACGAGGAAATATTGGATAATTCAACTTACAAAAATTTTTTAATTAATAACGATTTTAATATAAATAAAATATATAAAAATGAATTTATTAATTATTTTTTAAGAAGAAATTAAAAATGTGTGGTATTTTTGCTTATTGTTCAGATAAAGCTGACAAAAAAGAACTTAACAAGTTAATTGATGAAGCCCAAGAAAGAGGAAAAGACTCGTATGGATTAACTATCATAAAGGAAAATTTCTCTGAAAATTTTTATTCTGACGACATAACAGAAATAAAAGACAAGGTAAAAAATACTATAATTAGTGGAGATAAATGTTTAGTCATATTTAATTCACGTTTAGTTACAAATGGAAGAAATCATGAAAACTCTCAGCCAGTAATTTCTAATAATATATCTTTAGTTCATAATGGAATTATTTGTGATTACACAGATCTAACTCAAAATTTGAGCATAGAATTAAATTTTGACCCAAGTGATACTGTTATTATGAGTGAAAAGATTCCATCATATTTAAAATCACAAAATTTACAAAAATTAAATTTCTACCTAAACTCTTTGAAAGGGGAGATAAGTTTAATAATTTATAACGAATTTAACAAAGAATTAATTTATTATACTAATAATGGAAGTTTATATTTTTCCGAAAGAAAAAATACAAAAATTCTTACATCAGAAATTTTAAAACAAAATATATTTGATGAATACCAAAAAAAAAAAATAATCTTAAATAAAGTATTTAAGATAAATTTTGATTTTAATAATTTTAAAATAGATGATAAAAAAAACTTCTCTAAAATTAATAGTCATTCAAATAAAATAGAAAAAATTTCATCAAAACTATTTAACGAAGTTGAAAAAAAAATAGAAGATACAATAATAAAATTACGACGATGTAGTAAATGTGTTTTACCTGAAACATATCCTTATATTTCATTTGATAAAAACGGTGTATGCAATTTTTGTAATACCTTCACACCAAAAAAAAAATTAGGACAGGAGAAATTACAAAGTATAATTAAAGATTCTTATAAAAATTTAAATCATAAAAAATGTTTAGTTGGATTATCTGGTGGCTTTGACAGTTGCTATACACTCTTTGCTACTAAAAAGTTATTAAATTTAGATCCTGTAGCTTATACTTACGATTGGGGATTAACAACTGATTATGCCAGAGTAAACCAATCTATCCTATGTCAAAAACTTGGAGTTGAACATATAATAAGAACTGAGGATTTAAGTATTAAAAGAAATCATATTAAAAAGAATCTTATAGCATGGTTAAAACAACCAAACCCAGGTATGATTCCTATTTTGATGGCAGGGGATAAAAAATTTCTATACCATGAAAAATTGCTAAGGAAAAAATTAAATATACCTATCACCTTCTTTGGCACAGGTGATCAGACAGAAAATAGACCTTTTTATTATTTTTTTGCTGGCGCCAAATATGATCAAGCCAAAGATAATGTTGTAGTTATGAATAAAACTAATTTAAAAACAAAGATTAACTTAGGTTTGTTTTACTCGAGGAATTATTTTAAAAATTTTGGGTATTTTAATAGTTCATTTTTAGAGAGTTTAAAAGCTTATTATTTCAGTTTTTTTGATGATCATAAATATTATGGTTACTTTGATTATTTTGATTTTAACGATTTAGATATTACGAATTTAATAGAAGAATATGACCTTGAGACAGATAAAAAATATGGAAAGGTTTTATGGAGGATGGGAGATGGTCAATCCTCCTTTAATAATTTACTTTACACAAGCTTATGCGGTTTTTCAGAAATTGATGATTATGAATCAACCAAAATAAGATTAGGTCGTATTAATAGGGAAGAAGCTGTAAAAAGTGTGGTAAACCACAATTTACCAAAAAAAGATAATTTAGAATATTTTTTTTCTCTTATTAAAATAGATCCAGATGTTGTTTTTAGAAATGTATCTAAATTGAATATGAAAAAATGGATCTAACATTAAAAAAACAAAAACATTTAATTTCATTTTTATTGGCAAATTTTGCACAACTCTTTTGTGGTTTGTTAATTGTCATAGAAATGAACATTATCTCTAATGATTATCTTGGTATTTTTATATTCCAATATACCTTTTTCTTAGTTTTAGGACATTTATTTACTTTTGGGCAGCATATTTACTTACTGAATAAAATTTCACTTATTAATAATTTAGATAAAAAAAAAAAATATATTCAAAAAAATCTCTTTTCATCTGTTATTCCTCTGTTTATAGGTTTTTCTTTTTTAATTTTAATAACACCTTTAATTGATAATTCATATCTAAATAAACTTGGTTCAAACAAAATTTTTTTAATTTTAAGTTGTCTTTTTTTCAGTCTGAACAAAATTTTACTAAACATCCAAAATGCATTTAATTATTTTTACAATTTATCTTTGCTAATATTTTTTAGATCTATTTTATTACTTACAATTATAACTTTAATTTTAACTAACAATATTAACTTAATTGATAATTTATGTTATGCGTTTTTAATCACAGAATGTTCAATTACAATCTTATATCTATCCATTTTTTTAATCAGAAGAAGCAATATAAAGATTAAATTTAATATTTATAAGAAAAATATCAATGATGGACTAAAACTATTTGGAGATTTTTTTTTCTCAGACCTTCTGTTAAAAATAGATATTCTTATTATAGTTTATTTTTTTGATTTCACTAAAGTTTCTATTTATGCACTAACAATGGTTTTTGTAGAGGGAATTTTAACCATACTCGTAGTTCTTAGAAATTTCTTTACATCTAAGTTTGGTTATCTAATAGGGAGAAAGAAATTTAAAGAGTATCTAAAAATAAGAAATAGATATGGAAAATTTTTTTTTATAATCACTTTTTGTTTGGTGATTTTAGGATATATTGCTTTAAAACTATTAGATAAATTTTTGTTTAATATTAATAATGAAACTTATTTATTTTATTTTATAATTTTACCATCTATATTAATTTATTCATTTTATGTTAATGCTGAATATATTTTTTCTCTAAAAAAGAGATTTTTTTCTCAAACAAAATATTTCTTTAAAGCAATTTTGTTTCAAATCGCAGTCCTTTTATTTGCATTTAAAACTTTCTCTATATATTCTTTCCCGTTAGCTATAAGTCTTATGTTTGTTTTTATGGCAATAAATTTATACATGGAGTTGAATAAAACCTAATGAAGAAAGTGCTAATTGTTGGGTGTGGGATCTCTGGCATAACTGTAGCCGATACATTAATTAACAGAAAGTTGAAAATATATTTAGTAGACACAGCCAATATAAAGGAAAATAAAGAATTTAATTATAACAATATAAATTCAAAGAATTCACCAAAGTTAAGTAGTTCATTATATCAAGAAAAAAATAAACTTTTTTTAGAAAATTATAATTTTAAAAAAAAAACTAATTTTTTTGCCACTTCAACACTCATTTCAGGTGGAAGCGCAAACTTTTGGGGAGGCTCGCTCGAAATACCATCAAAAAAATTTCAAAAAAATTTGAATAAAAAATTTAAAATTAATTTAAGTCAATCTTTTAATTATTTAATTAAAATTTTGTGCCCAAATCAAAAAATAAAAAGAGGCGAAATTGACAATAAAATTTTATTTTATGGAAAAAAATTCAAAATTAAAAAATTCTATCAAGCTTTATCAAAAAATAATTTTGTAGATAAATGGTATGATAAAAATAGATATAAATCTTTTTCAGTAGAGAAAACTTTTAAAAAATTTTTGAAAAGAAAAAATTTTTTTTATATTCCAAATACTGTTGTAAAAAAGATAAGTTTAAACCATTCTATAGCTAAAGTAATTTCTAATAACAAAAAATTAAACAATATTGCATTCGATAAAATTATTATTTCCTGTGGGTCAATAGCTTCTCCAATATTGTTAAAGAAATCTTTTCCAGATAAATTTCCAAACGAATATAGATTAAATCATACTCCAATGGTTAAAATTGCTTATTTTAATTTTACATTTATCTCTAAATTAAAAACAATTTTATATAATACACTAACGAATTTGCCACATGCTTTTTTAGATATTAAAATTAAAAGGAAAAGATACTTAGGGTCTCTTGTTTTAGCTAAACAGTATCCTAATTTTTTGTTTGGCTTTGGAACTTATAATATTTTTTTTTCTTGGATAAAAAAATTTTTAATTGTTGGTAATTTATTTGCTAATCAAAATTACTCTAAGTCATATTTAAAAATTTCTAATTCCTTATTTAAAAACGAAATCAAGGTTAAAAAAAATAGGGTATTTATTGATAAATTTTCAAAAAAAATTATAAACAAAATTTTATTTTCATTTGGCTATCTACCTGTACCAATAATAAATTTTTCAAAAACATATTTAGGTACTGACTCTCATTATACATCTACCCTGTATAATTTTAAAAAATACAATTACTCTTTTTTCAAAAACAAAATTTATGTCTTAGATGGATCAATACTTCCACCAGGTTTATATTATACGACATTTACAACTTTAGCTTTGATTAGGGAACTTGCAAAAAAAATTAAGTTTTAAATATACCTTAATCCTTTTTTTAAAAATTTTTCAGAGTCCTCGATTTTAGGTTCTGAAAAATATTTCGATCTCTTATAATCAATAGTTTTTGGATTTAAAATTTTATTGTAATCTAACATTAAGCTCGTTAATTCTTCAGATGCTATCGAAAATAGTGTTTTAATAGTTTTAAAAAATTTTAATTTTTTGTTTATTATTTTCTTTTCTATGACAATCGGTCCTTTATCGTATTCAAAGCTCATTAAATGAATTGTCATTGTTAATTCTTTTTCATCATGTAACATTGTCCAAAATGGTGAATTAATTCCTCTATATTTTCTTAAATCACCACAATGAACATTTAGCCATCCATTTTTAGGTTTACTCAACATTGCTTCATCAACTTTAGTGTCTATAGTAGAAATAATTAAATCTAAATTATCCGATGAAAGCACTTCATCTCTAAATTCATTAAAATTATTATACTCTTTATAAATTATTTTATTTTTTATACATTCTTTTTTAACTTCTTTTTTATAACTGCATATAAGATTTTTAAATGATAAATATATAAACGCTTTTAACTTATAAAATTTTAAGTAGTATATTAATTTTCCAATATTTAGTTTATTTTTTGATGGTACAGAAATTACCTTAGTTATATTCGGCGATTTTTTTATAAAATCTAAAAAAAGTTTTTCATAAAAAAAATTATTGTTTATATAAACAACATAAATTTTTTTATTGTTATCTTGTGTCATAAACTTTAATTAAACTATCAAAATTAAATGTATTGCAAATTAAATTTAATTTATTAAAAATTCTTCCAAAATAAATTCCATACAATGATACAAATAAATTATTATATTTAATTAACTTGCGATTTTTTTGAGACGTAAAAATTTCATAAGGATGAAAATAAAAATTAAATGGTATTTTTTTGGAATTTAATTTTTTATAATAATTGATCAAAAAGTTATTTCCAACATACGCGGTGTAAAAACCACCAGCAAACATAATATTTTTATTAAAGATAGTAATTCCAGTTGGAGGAATAATTTTAAGTCCATTCTCTAATTTAATCATTTCATAATTATTTTTTCCAAATTTTAAAAAATTTTTAGGTATTAAGGAATGATCATATTTATAACCAGCTTCAATAATTGCATCAAAACATTGATCAATATTTTTTTTTATTGACCAAACAGGTGCTTTGTAAATATCAACCTCTTTTGAAATTATATCTTCAAGATCATACTTTGAAGTTTTTAAATCATAAATCATCTGTTCTTTTGTTTTAGAATGTAATAGATCATGTTTAAGACCGTGAGAACAAATAAAATGGTTATTATTGTTTATTTTCTCAACTAGTTTTTTTGATCTTTTATAAAAATGACCTGGAATAAAAAAATTAGCTTTTATGTTTTTTTCATCTAAAAACTTAAGTGTTTTTTCTAATTCTTCTTCTAGTTCATATGACGGATTTTTTATATTTCGTCCAAGTTCAAGCTGACAATATGATAAATCATCAACATCAATTACTAAAGAATTAATCATATATTAATTTTATTTCCCTCTTTAAATTAAATTGTGGTAATTTTAAAATTTTTAATAATTTAGAATTATTACCTATTTGTCTACTTTTTTTTATATTTTCGTTCTTATTTATAATAACATTTTTATTTTTTTGTAATATATTTATTAAATACATGGGATTAATTTTTTTTCCAGAGCAACAATTTATTATTTCATTTTTTTTTAATTTCTGGTGATATTTAATTGTTTTTATAATTATTCTGGAGAAGTATTTGAAACTTATTAAATCAAACTCATGATTAGGATTATTTATTACTATCCTTTTTTTTGAATTTAAAACATCAAATAAACTTCCAACTTTATTTTTTTTGCCAAATATACTGAAGAGTCTTAAAATTATAATTTTTTTATTATTAATGTTTAAATATTTAATTATTTTTTTTTCCTCATTTAATTTAAAATCACCATATTTGGTATTTGGTGAACATTTTGATTTTTCAGCAAATTTTCTATTTGAAAATCCGTAAACCATTGAAGAACTTACATGTATAAGTATTTTATAATTTAATTCTTGTAAAAATTTAAGATATTTTTTAACCAAATCATTTGATTTTTTTATATTGTATTTATAACTTTTATAATTTTTTGTATTGCCCATACAATTTATGACAATATCAAATTTCATTGAGTTAATATAAAAATTAATTTTATTTAAGTTTATATTGACTATTTTTTTTTTATTTATTTTTTTAAATATTGGATTAAATTTTTTATTTATATTTTTTGTAACATAAACGTCATACTTGTTTACTAACAAATAATATAAATTAGAACCAATAAATGAGCTTCCACCAACTATTAATATTTTAAGTTTTTTCATTGTTAATTAATTTTTTTATGTAGTCATATAACTTATCACTATCTTCAATAAGACTTATTTTTACAATTTTCAGCAAATCAAAAAATTCTATATTTTTAATATTTCTTTTTTTTAAATTATGATCTGTCTCTTTAGAGGGATATGTGTAGGAAAAAGTTTTTTTTATATTTTTTTGAAATTTATTACTAGTTAACTCCAAGTTTGTAATGTTAAAAATTAATTTACTTTGTTCATAGACACCACTCAAAAATATTTGAAATATTGATTTTCCCTCAATTGAAATTAAATTTGATTTTTTAATCACTTTACCTGTATCGATTCCTAAATCTGGCTGTGTAATCATTGTGTAATAATTTTTTTCCTCTTTAAGTGCTAAATAATAAAATATTGCTGAACCTTTATAATTTTCAGGACCTTCATGAAAATTGAGTATCACATTATTTTTAAGATTTTCTTCTTTTAAAATTGTTGTAGTACTCGCAAAAATAATGACAGGAACACTTTCTTTCTTTTGAAAACTTTTAAGAAATATTTCATTTGGAAAATTTTTTAATTTATAAACTTTAATGTTATTTTTTTTTAATATCTTGGTTAAAGTAGAATTATTAAAAAAACCAAATAACTGGTAAATAAAAATTTGAAAAAAATGAAAAAATTTCAATCTATTATTAGAATTTAATAATTTTTTTATTAAAAATGTTGAAGTTTTCCCAGATTTATTTTTTGTTAAAACTGGTATTTTTATAGCACAAATTATATCTGAATTTCTTTCATTTATGAATTTTGTGTAAATAATTTTAGATCTTATAGTGTCATTATAAACTATTATATATTTCATTACTTATATACCAATCGTCATGTCTAGTTTGAGCTGATATCCTAGTGAAGTTGTTATTTTTTAACAATTTATAAATTTTATCTCTATTTTTAGTAAAATTATGCTCAACTGTAACAATTTTTACATTATATTTTTTAAAGTTAAAATTTTTTAAAATAAGATATTCACTTCCTTCAGTATCCACAGACAAATAATCAATATTTTTTGGAGATTTATGTTTTTTTAAAAAATTTTTTACTGATATCGTGTTTTTATAATACTTATAACTTTTATATTTGGATCTTAATCCTCTATGATGATCATATATTTTGAATTTTTCAAGAGTTGAGAGCATTGGATAGGCTGTTTCAACAAACTTAATTTTTGTATTTTTGTTATATATACAATTTGTTTCAATCTTAGCTTTACGATTAGTCGAAATAATTTTTTTGTATATAGAGGATGGTTCACAAAGAATTCCATTCCAATTGAATTGTTTTTCTAAAAGATAAGTATTACTAAGATTTATTCCATCAGCAGCACCAATTTCAATAAAAAATCCATTTTTTTTGAAATTCAAAGATTTGAGAACAAAAATATCTTGATTCAGTTGAGATTTTGAATTTTTAAATAAAGTATTATTATCTATTTTCTTAATAATATTTTTAGTTGCATTTTGTATATATCGAATTTTGGTATAATTATCATATACATTAATTAATTTGTTTTTAATCTTTTTACTATGGTTTCCGCTGATATATCGAGATATGTAATGTGCGGCATGTTTATCTTGTAAAAAAAGTATATTCGTTTCAAGATTGACTTTTTTTATATGCTCAAGTTCTCCATTATATTTTAATGAAAAACTTTTATAATCATATTTTTTAAGTTTTTTGAAAACTTTATTAAAAGAAATTTTATCACATTCTAAATAAAGTATTGGTTTAAATTTGCCTATAGTTTTTTCTGCTCCTTCGATTGCAAAAATTTCTGCACCCTGTAAATCCAATTTAATTAGATTAACTTCTTTTAAATTATGTTTAGCAACAATATCATCTAATTTTTTAAGTTTGGTTTTTTCAAATAGTTTGCTTTTATTGACTACAGATGCTTGTCCATAATCATCTTTATTAAAATAAATTTTACCACTTGTATTTTTTTTCCAAAGAGCACATTTTTCAATTAAAATATTTTTAAAATTATTTAGCTTAATATTTTCTTTGAACATTTTAACCGGTTCAGATAATGGTTCTATTGCAATTATTTTACCACTTCTCCCAATTTGTTTTGCTATGCTGCAGCTATATACACCTTGGTTGGCACCGCCATCAATTGCAATATCTGATGGTTCTAAAAAATTATGACCATATTCTAAAAAACCATCATAAGAATTATTATATATTAATAAAGATCTTCCACCTTGATTTTTTCTAAAATCAGTTGCTCTAACTCTAAAAAAACTTTCTCCACATTTTATATTTAAAAGGGCAGTTTTGTTTGTAAGTAATATTGAAATAAGTCTTATAATTCTTAAAAGAACAATTAATGGATTTTTCCAAAATGCTTTGTGCCAAAAAAAACTAAGATAATATCTGTACATTTATTTAAAATTAGTATTTATACCATTTTACAAATGAAAAAAGGTTTAAATTTAATCAATAAAATAACGACAAAAGAATTAGAAAAGTATTTTGATAGACTTTTTAAAATTCCCAGAAGCATCACAGGTAAAGGGTTTACAGATAGTCTAAATATCCTAGGAGAATTAATCGATTTGAATTTGATTAAAGTAAAATCAAATACGAATGTTTTAAATTGGACAATACCTGATGAATGGAATGTTAAAGATGCATATGTAATAAACCCAGATGGAAAAAAAATAATGGATTTTAAAAAAAATAATCTTCACTTAGTTGGTTATTCGAAACCAATAAATAAAGTTATTTCTTTAGAAAATTTGAAAAAAAAAATTTATACATTAAAAAAAATGCCCAACGCTATTCCATATGTAACAAGTTATTATAAACGTGATTGGGGATTCTGTATTGAGTATAATAAATTTAAAAAATTAAAAAAAGGTGATTATAAAGTTGTAATAAAATCTTCATTCAACAAAAATGGTCATTTAGTTTATAATGATACTATATTGCCAGGTAAGTCAAAAAAACAAATACTGTTAACGAGTTATTTGTGTCATCCCCAAATGGCAAACAATGAATTATCAGGACCTTTGCTTCTATCTTATTTATATAAAATTTTGAAACTAACTGGCCCACATAAATATTCATATAGATTTTTGATTGGCCCAGAAAATATTGGTGCCGCAACTTTTTTAAGTAAAAATAAAAAAAATATTAAAAAAAATACATTTGCAGGATACGTTATAAATTGTGTTGCTCACGGCAAAAAATTTACATTAAAAAAATCTCGACAATCTGAAAGTATTTCTGACAGGGCAGCTTTAAATGTTTTATTAAATAGCGATTTTAAAAACATTGATATAGTAGATTTCTTTCCGGATGGAAGTGATGAAAGACAGTTTTGTTCACCTGGATTCAATCTACCTATGGCACTTATAATGAGAAATATGTACCACAATTTTAATGGTAAAAAGAATACAAATAACAAGGATTATCCCGAATATCATACATCATTAGATAACAAAAATATTTTTTCTTTTAAAACATTGTTAGAAACTTTAAAAGTTTATTACGAAGTATTGATGACAATTGAAAATAATTTTATTCCAAAAGCAAAAATACTTTATGGAACGCCTCAGCTTTCAAAAAGCAAAATATCTTTATATCCTCAAATAATGAATTTTAGAAACAATGAAAAAACTAAAACAACTAGATTAATTCTTGAGATTTTAAATTTGGCAGAAGGAAAAATCGACCTAATTGATATATGCAATAAAAAAAATTTCAAACTAATTGATTATTTGGATACTTTTGAAAAACTGAAAAAAGCAGGTTATATAAAAGAAAAAATTAAATAGTGAAAATTTTATTTTTATTAAAAGAACACCCTAGAAATTTAAATCTACTTGACGAATTTAAAAAAAAAAATGGAAATTTAAATGTTGATTTAGTATTAATGAAAGGAGAAGATTTATTGCCCAGTCCTCCTGACAATATTTCCATTAATTTAAAGAGATTGTGGAAGATTCATTTCACAAAAAGATACGAATTTGAGAGTAAATATTTTGATATCAATAAAAAAGTTTTGAAAAGTATGGCAAATAACTTTTTAGAAGCACTAGACTATAAGGATAAAAATTTTTTAAACTTTTTAGGAAGAAACAAATATGATATTTGCTTTATCAGTGGAATAGAAATAATACCAGAAAGTCTGCTTAAAATTTTACCAGAATATACTATTAATTTTCATCTCGGATTTATACCATATTATAAGGGATCAATTACAACCTTTTGGCCATTTTATTTTTTAGAGCCACATATGTTAGGAACCACATATCATATAATAGATAAAAAGGTTGATAACGGTGAAATTCTCCATACCAGTTTTCCGTCATTATCCAAAGGTGACTCACTTCATGAAAGTTCTTGTAAAGCTATAATTAAAGGGCATTTAGAAATCAATAATATTTATATGCACTGCAAAAAAAGAATATTAAACAATATACAAGTAGATAAAGATTATAGTTTAGCCAATAAAGGTAAAAACTTTAAAAAAGTAGATTGGAAACCTGAAATGCTAACTTTCATATACGATACTCACCAAGATGATATAGTAAAAAATTTTTATGATAAAAAGAAAATGTTGAAAATGAAATATTTTATAATTAATGAAACACTTGAAAAAGAAAAAAAAACTTTTGACGAATGATACTTTTGTAATAGTGCCATTCTATAATGAAGGAAAAGTTTTAATAAATGTTATTAAGAAACTTAAAAATAGTTTTAAAAATATTATTTGTGTTGATGACGGAAGTAACAATAAAAATCAAATTGGAAAACATAAATTAGGTGTTTTTTTAATCAAACATCCAATTAATTTAGGTCAGGGCGCCGCTTTACAAACCGGTATTAATTATGCAATTAAAAAAAAAGCAAAAACAATTGTAACTTTTGATGCAGACGGCCAACATTCAGCAAAAGATGCTATAGAAATGATTAAATTATTGAAAAAAAACGATTTGGACTTGGTTCAAGGATCAAGATTTTATAAAAAACAAAATAATAATATTCCATTTATTAGGAAACTTATATTAAGAGTAGCAACAATTATTGCAAATTTTTTTGATAATACTCAATTTACAGACACTCATAATGGATTAAGAGTATTTAACTTAAATTTTGCAAAAAAAATTAACATAAAAAATAATAGAATGTCCCATCCACATGACATCAATAAACTGGTATCAAAATATAATTTTAAATTTTCAGAGTACCCAACTAACATAAAATATACACACTATTCTCTATCTAAGGGACAAAAAAATTTAAATGCTATAAATATTTTATTTGATATATTAATTTCTCAACTTATCAAAAAATAAAAATGTTAACAAATATTATAATTTTCACATTCTATATTTTGAGTATTTATTATGCTCTTAACGTAAATGAAAACTCTAAATTAAGAATTTTATTAATTATCATTTCTTCTTTTTTTATTTTAATATTTTTTTCATTAATGATTGGAAATAATCTTATTTTTAATTTGTTAAGTAATTTAGTTTTGGACAAATATATATTTTTAATATCTTTAAGTATGTATTTTATAATTATACTATCAATTTATATTATTAGAGAGTTGAAAAGTATTAGAGAAAAATTAACAACTGTTTCTAGAAAATTAGCACTAAGAAAAACTTCAAAAAAATGATTAAAAAAAAAGCATTGATTTTTGGTTGTACTGGTCAAGATGGTTCATATCTTGCAGAATTTCTATTGAGTAAAGGTTACACTGTTCATGGTGTTAAAAGAAGGGCATCCACAATTAATACATACAGACTTGACCACATATATGAAGATGTAAACAAAAAGAATAAAAAATTTACACTTCATTATGGAGAAATGACAGATAGTCTTAATATTTCAAAATTAATATATTCTATATTACCAGATGAAATTTATAATTTGGCAGCACAATCACATGTTGCTGTTTCGTTTGAAACCCCTGAATATACTGCAAACGTTGATGCACTAGGAACGTTGAGAATATTGGATGTAATTAAAACGTTAAGTAAAAAAAAAAAAATTAAATTTTATCAAGCGGGTACTTCAGAGATGTATGGAAAAGTTCAACAAATACCACAAAATGAGCAAACCGCTTTTTATCCAAGGAGCCCCTACGCTGTTTCAAAGTTATTTTCTCATTGGATAACTATAAATTATAGAGAGGCTTATAATTTATTTTGTTGTAACGGAATTTTATTTAATCACGAAAGTCCAGTAAGAGGAGAAACATTTGTCACAAAAAAAATTGTACAAGGTTTATGCAAAATAAAGTTAGGTTTACAAAACCAACTATTTTTAGGAAATTTATATGCAAAAAGAGATTGGGGACATGCTAAAGATTATGTAGCCGCTATGTGGAAAATGTTACAAAACAAAACTCCAAAAGATTATGTCATTTCGACGGGAAAAAATTATTCTGTTAAAGATTTTATTAATTTAGTCTCAAAAAAGTTAAATTTAAAATTAAAATGGTTTGGTAAAGGTATGAATGAGTATGCTATCAATTTAGAAAATAATAAAAAAATAATTATTGTTAAAAAAAAATATTTTAGACCAACCGAGGTTGATCTTCTTTTAGGTGATTCTAAAAAAGCTCACAGAGAACTTAAATGGAAACCTCAAATTACTCTTAAACAACTTGTAAATGAAATGGTAACATTTGAGCTGCAATCATTAAATGAAAAATAAAATAAAAATTTTTCTAACAGGTCACAGAGGACTTGTTGGCTCCTCAATATTTAAATTATTAAAGAAAAAAGGATATCAAAAAATAATTACTATTGAAAAAAAAGAACTAGACTTGAGAAATCAAAAGCAAACTTTAGATTTTTTTAAAAAAATTAGACCTCATGCAGTTATTAATGCTGCTGCAAAAGTAGGTGGAATAAATGCCAATGAAGTAAATGCAGCAAATTTTATTTATGACAATATTATGATCCAAACAAATGTTATACAATCATGTTTAGTGACAAAAGTAAAAAATTTAGTTTTTCTAGGTTCTAGTTGTGTGTATCCAAAATTCTCTATTCAACCAATTAAAGAAAATTATTTGTTAGGTGGAAAATTAGAAAAAACTAATGAAGCTATGGCGGTCGCAAAAATATCAGGTATCAAGATGTGTGAGTATTATAATCAACAATTTAATAAACAATATAAATGTTTGATGCCATCTAATATTTATGGACCAAACGATAATTATAACCTTAAAACATCTCACTTTTTTCCTGCATTAATAAAAAAAATTTATTTAGCAAAAAAAAAAAAATTAAAAAAAGTTGAAATTTGGGGAACTGGTAAACCAAAAAGAGAATTATTATTTGTAGATGATTTAGCAAATGCTTGTTTATTTTTTTTATTTAAAAAGACAAAATATTCATTGATCAATATTGGATCAGGCAGAGAAAAATCTATCACAAAATACGCAGAAATTATTTCAAAAAAATTGAATTATAAATGCAAGTTTATTTATAATAAAAAATATCCAGATGGAACTCCAAGGAAATTACTGAATATTAATTTATCAAAAAAATTAGGCTGGAAGCCCAAAATTAATTTATCAAAAGGATTGGATATAACTTTAGAGGAATTTTTTAAAAAAAATGGTAGGATTTAGATAATAATTACAAATACTATTCTGAAATACTTTAAAATTATTCTTTGACACTTTAGAATTTTAAAGTATAAAACGCTTGCCTGGTGATTATTGCGAAAGAGTAATACCCGATCCCATTCCGAACTCGGAAGTCAAGCCTTTCTGCGCCAATGGTACTTTGTCTTAAGACATGGAAGAGTAGGACATTGCCAGGCTATAAAATTTATGAAAATAAAAAGCTCATTAAAATCAATAAAAAAAAGAGACCTTAATTCTAAATTAGTTAGAAGAAGAGGAAGAGTATACATAATAAATAAAACCAATCCAAAGTTTAAAGCAAGACAAAAGTAATTTTATGGATAATGAAAACCATAAAAATACTTGGAATAACTTTACAAAATTTGTTTTGTGGGGAACTGTCGCAGTAATCTCAGTTTTAGTTTTAATGGCAATATTTCTTTTATAGTATTTTAATTTATTTTAATTATGAAATTATCTTCAATTTCAGAAAATCGAGATATTGAAAAGCGAATAGCTATTACCCCAGAAATTGCAAAAAAATATATTAGTTTAGGATTTAATTTAACTTTACCAAATAATTATGGAACTTACTTGGGTTTTACTGACGAGGAATATAAAGATTTAGGAGTTAATTTTTCAGATAATGAAGAAGAAATAATTAAAAATTCTGAGATTATTATTCAATTAGGATTACCTGTTGATGAAAAATTATCATTTTTTAAGGAAAATCAAACTTTAATTGGCTCGTTAAACGCTTTTGTAAATAAAGAAAAATTAGAGAATTTAAAGTCAAAGAAAATAAATTGTTTTTCTTTGGAGTTGTTACCAAGAATTACAAGAGCACAATCAATGGATATTTTATCATCACAAGCTAACCTTGCTGGTTACAAAGCGGTGGTAGAAGCTTTTCAAGTATATGAAAGAGCAATTCCGATGATGATGACTGCAGCAGGAACAATTCCTGCAGCAAAAGTATTAGTAGTTGGAGCTGGAGTAGCTGGATTACAAGCTATCGCAACTGCTAAAAGAATGGGAGCTGTAGTATTTGCAACGGATGTAAGGATGGCCTCAAAAGAACAAGTTGAGAGTTTAGGAGGAAAATTTCTTACAGTTGAAGGATCTGAGAATTTAGAAACCGAAGGTGGTTATGCAAAAGAAGCGTCAGATGAATTTAAAAAGAAACAAGAAGAACTACTTTCAGAAACATTAAAAAAAATTGATATAATAATATGCACAGCTTTAATCCCAGGCAGAGAAGCTCCAAAGATAATTAAAGAGGAAATGTTTAAAAATTTACAACCAGGTTCGATCATTTATGACTTAGCAGCAGTTCAAGGAGGAAATACTGTATTTACTGAGGTTGATAAAATTGTTGAAAAAAATGGTATTAAAATTTTAGGTGAGGCAAATATATTAAATAAATTACCTGTATCAGCTTCTAATTTATATGCTAAAAATGTATTTAATTTTATCTCTAATTTGTATGATAAAGAAAATATGAAATTAAATATTAATTTAGAAGATGAAATAATAGAAAAAACACTTATCAAGTAGAATTATGGAAATAGATCCTTTTATATTCAGATTAAGTATATTTATATTATCAATATTTGTTGGCTACTATGTTGTGTGGAGTGTAACACCATCTTTACATACCCCTTTAATGTCAGTTACGAATGCAATTTCTTCAGTAATCATCGTAGGTGCGATAATTGCAGCTTTGTCTGGAAGTGATGGAGTAGTTTTCTCATCATCTAGTATTTATGGATTTTTAGCAATTATTTTAGCAGCAGTTAATATTTTTGGTGGATTTTTAGTTACCCAAAGAATGTTAGCGATGTATAAAAAAAAGAAAAAGGATAAATAATTAATGTCTGCAAATTTATCTGCAATTTTATATTTAGTATCTGGGGTATTATTTATTTTAGCTTTAAGAGGTTTGTCTTCTCCCGAAACTTCAAGACAAGGAAATTTATTTGGAATAATTGGAATGGTTATTGCCGTAACAGTTACATTTTTGTCAGTTGGTAATTTTAGTTCTGGATTTGTCTATGTTTTAATATTTTTAGCTATTGGTGGGAGCATTGGAGCTTTTATAGCGTATCGTATCCCAATGACTGCAATGCCAGAGTTAGTTGCAGGTTTCCATAGTTTAGTCGGTTTAGCAGCAGTATTTGTTGCAATATCCGCATTTATTAATCCTGCTGCATTTAACCTTGGGACTCCTGGCAATATCAAACTTGCGAGTTTAATTGAAATGGCAATTGGAGCAGCGGTTGGTGCAATAACTTTTTCTGGATCAGTTATAGCATTCTTAAAACTGCAGGGAATAATGTCAGGCGCACCTATAACTTTTAAAGGTCAGCACTTATTAAACGCTTTATTATTAATATTGATAGTTATATTAACAATTTATCTTTGTTCAACACAATCATCTAATTTATTTTGGATATTAATTGCAATTTCTTTTTTAATTGGATTTTTAATTATTATTCCAATTGGTGGTGCAGATATGCCAGTTGTAATTTCAATGTTAAATTCTTATTCAGGTTGGGCCGCAGCTGGAATTGGATTTACTCTGGAAAATACAGCCTTAATTATTACAGGAGCATTGGTCGGATCATCTGGTGCAATACTTTCATATATAATGTGTAAAGGAATGAATAGATCATTTTTTAATGTTATTTTAGGTGGTTTTGGAGCTACAGACCAAACTTCTGGAAGTCAAAACAAAGAACAAAGACCAGTAAAAAGTGGTAATGCAGATGATGCAGCTTTTTTAATGAAAAATGCATCCTCAGTTATAATTGTTCCAGGGTATGGAATGGCAGTGGCGCAAGCACAGCATGCTTTAAGAGAAATGGTGGATACATTAAAGAAGAACGATATCAAAGTATCATATGCTATTCATCCAGTTGCAGGACGTATGCCTGGTCATATGAATGTTTTATTGGCTGAAGCAAATGTCCCATATGATGAAGTATTTGAATTGGAAGAAATAAATAATGATTTTGCAAATGCCGATGTTGCATTTGTGATCGGTGCAAATGACGTTACTAATCCTGTAGCAAAAACAGATCCGCAAAGTCCAATTTATGGAATGCCTGTTCTAGACGTAGAAAAATGTAAATCTGTGTTATTTGTAAAAAGAAGTTTATCCCCTGGATATGCAGGAATAGATAATGATCTGTTCTATAAAGAAAACACCTTAATGCTTTTTGCAGATGCAAAAAAAATGACAGAGGATATTACTAAGAATTTGTAGATCTTATGAATATAAAGATTTTTTGTGATATTGCAGATGTCTCTTTAATAAAAAAATTTAATAAAAAAAAAGTTGTTAAAGGATTTACAACTAATCCAAGCCTAATGAGAAAAGCTGGCGCAAAAGACTATAAGTCATACTCTAAACAAATACTTAAGTTTTGTAAAAACAAACCAATTTCTTTTGAAGTATTTGCTGATGATCAAAAATCTATGATTGAGCAAGGAAAAAAAATAAATACTTGGGGTAAAAATATATATGTTAAAGTTCCAGTGGTTAACTCAAAAAATAAGTTTACAGGAAATGTAATTAAAGAGCTAAATAATAAAAATATTAAGCTAAATATAACCGCAGTATACACAGCTAAACAAACTGCAAAAATACTTAAAATGATAAATAAAAAAACAAAAGTGATAATATCAATTTTTGCTGGAAGAGCAGGGGATACTGGAAAAGATCCAATTCCTGAATTTGTCAAAAGTATAAAATTAGCAAAGAAATTTAAAAATGTAGAAATTTTATGGGCTAGTGTGAGAGAACCGTATAATTATTTGCAAGCTAAACAATTAGGCTGCCATATAATCACTATTCCTCCAGCTGTAATTGAGAAAATAGAAAAATTTGGAAAATCATTTAATCAGCTAACTATAGAAACGGTTAAGGCTTTCCTTGTGGATAGCAAGAAATCCAATTTTAAAATATAATTAAATTGGTTGCGGGGGACGGATTTGAACCGCCGACCTTCAGGTTATGAGCCTGACGAGCTACCAGACTGCTCCACCCCGCGGTATTTTTAAATTCTATTTTTGAGTTTATTTAATTTTTTAACTCTTTTTATATTTTCTTGAAGTATTCTCTTTTTCTTTTCTGATGGTTTTTCGTAAGTATTCTTTAATTTAATAACCTTAAAGAAACCATCTCTTTGAAGTTTTCTTTTTAAAACCCTCAAAGCTTGTTCAACATTATTATCTTTAACTTCTATTTTAATAACTACCTCCAAAAAAGCGCTTAAATAACACTTTTATAAATTTATGTCTATTAATTTTATTCATTATACAGATGCCTGGGTTGATTTATTTTGTTTTTCCTTTTCTTTTTTTTCTCTTTTTATTCTTCTTTCAGCTTTTTCAATAGCCTCAACTAAATCTTTTTGAGTAAATAAATTTAAAGCAACAGGATCTTTTGGATTTAAATTATTATAGTTCCAATAACTTTTGTTTCTAATTGATGTCACAGAATTTTTAGTAATACCAACTAACTTAGCTATTTGAGAATCTTTTAATATATTGTGTTGTTTAATTAACCATAAAGCAGAGTCGGGTTTATCTTGTCTTTTTGATAAAGGAATATATTTTTTTATTTTTTTCTCGTTATTTGAAATTTCAATATCACTACTTTTAATATTTAATGGTCTGTTTTCATCTTTTGATGATAGTTCAATTTCCTCTCTTGAAAGTTGACCAGATATAATAGGATTATATGCTTTAATACCCTTTGCCACTTCACCATCTGCGATTCCTTGTATTTCAACTTCATGTAATTTACAAAAATCTGCGATTTGTTTGAAAGTTAATGTGGTATTTTCTACTAACCAAACGGCAGTTGCCATTGGCATTAAAGGTGCATTTGACATTTAGCTCTTTTTTTCCGATTTAAAATTTTGGAATTTTTTATTAAATTTACTTATTCTACCTTTATCCATTAATTTTTGTTTTCCACCAGTCCAGGCTGCATGTGATTTAGGATCAATTTCTAGTTTTAATATATCACCTTCTGCACCCCAAGTTGATTTAGTTTCAAACTGAGTACCATCAGTCATTTCAACTTTAATAGTGTGGTAGTTTGGGTGTATGTCTTTTTTCATATCGAGACTTATAACAAAAGAAACCTAGAACACAATTAAAAGTTCTTTAAATTTTCAAGCATTTTATCATTAATTGCCCCACTAGATGCTCGAATATCTATATTATTCTGATCGAATTTATCTAAATCATTAACTATCCCACCTGCCTCCTCTACCAATAAGGCTCCTGCTGCTACGTCCCAAATATTAATTTTATTGTGAAAAAAACCATCCAGTCTACCTGAAGCCACATAAGCCAAGTCTAAAGCTGCACATCCACTGTATCTCATATTTAAATTGCTGAATTTGACTCCTTCATGATTGCTAGAAAACAAACATTCATCTATTAAATTTTTGTTTGATACTCGTAATCTTTGATTGTTTAGATATGCTCCTTTGTTTTTTTCTGCATAAAACATTTCATCTTTAATAGGATCATAAATCAAACCACTAATTATTTCTTTTTTAGATTCTAGAGCTAAACAAATTGCAAAATGAGGAATACCATGTAGAAAATTTGTTGTACCATCTATTGGATCAATAATCCAAATATTATCTTTATCTTTGTTTTCAATTGAACCAATTTCTTCTGATAAAAAAGAATAATTTTTTTTTGTTTTAGAAAGTTCTTCAATTAGAATTTTTTCTACATGTTTATCAGTTTTTGTAACAAAATCTCGGGGTCCTTTTTTAGATACCTGTAATTTCTCAACTTCTCCAAAATCTCTTATTACAGACTTTGAGGCTTTTTCAGCAGCTTTGATCATAATATTTAAATTTGAAGATATAGAGATCATTTTAGATTTTTTTAATATATTCTAAATTTCTAGTATCAACTATGATTTCATCCCCTGCTTCAATAAAAGGAGGAACTTGAATATTTAAACCATTATCAAGAGTTGCTGGTTTGTAAGATGATGAAACAGTTTGTCCTTTAAGAGCTGCATCAGTAGTTTCAATTTTACACTGTACTTGGTTAGGTAATTCAATAGATAGTGGGTTTTCGTTATAAAAACTTACAGAAACTTCCAAGTTTTCAGTTAAAAGTTTACCTTTCTCACCTACAGTTTCTTTTTTTATTTCTATTTGTTCAAATGTTTTTGGATTCATAAAAAAATAATTAGTTTCATCACTATATAGATAATTGTAAGTCGTTTCCTCCAGTGATGCTTTTTCTACCGTTTCACTTGATCTAAACCTTTCATTTAATTTTGTATTTTTATTTAAGCTTTTCATTTCAACTTGAGCAAAAGCGCCACCTTTTCCTGGTTTTACATGTTGAGTTTTCAAAACTTGCCATAAATCATTTTTATACTCTAAGAGCATTCCAACTCTTATTTCTCCAGCATTAATTTTCATTTTAATCTTTCTATAGCTTGTAACGGTTTATATTTTTTATTTTTCCAAATGTAGCTTGAAATAGCTAAAAAATTTGCATTATTCAATAATAGATTTTTATAATTAACAGCATTAATTCCACCAATAGCTACAGTTGGTGTTTTTGTAAATTTTTTAACTTGATTTAAAATCTTTACAGAGGCTACATGCTTAGTTTTTTTAGTTTTAGATTTATTAAAAGCGCCAAAAGCAATGTAATCAGCTTTAGCTTTAATTGCTTTTTTTGCTAAATTCATAGAATTATGACAAGTAATTCCTATAATTTTTTTACCAAGTATTTTTTTTGCAATTTTAATATTCATATCTTTTTGACCCAGATGGCATCCATCTGCGTTTAATTTTAAAGCAAGTAAAGGATCATCGTTAATTATAAATTTTACTTTATTTTTTTTACAAATATTCTTAATTTTTTTTCCAATTATAATTTTCTTTTTAAGAGAATGATTTTTAAGTCTAAGTTGAAAAAAACTTACTTTTCCAGTTTTTAAAACTAATTTTAAATTTTTATAGAAAGAATTAGGAATTTTGTTAGGAGAAATAAGATAAATAAATTTTTTTTTACTTATTTTCAAGCTCACTAGACCATCTTCCTTGAGCAGCTAAAGTACACATTTTAGCCCTATGATTAAAAGTAGTTTGAGCTGTCTCTACATTTTTAATATCATTAGACCAAACTTTTAAAGCACTTTGTTGAAGAGCTCTTCCATATGAATAGGTCATTATAAAATTGGTATTATTGTTTTTATTTATTAAATTTAAATTTTCTGTAGCTTCAATTTCAGATTGCCCTCCAGATAAAAAAGCTATTCCAGGAACTTCATTAGGTACACAATTTTTTAGGCATTCCAACGTTTTGATAGAAACTTCTTCACTAGAAATTTTATTTTCTGATAGGTTGCCAGACAAAATCATATTTGGTTTTAAAATAATTCCCGATAAATCAACTTTGTGTAAAATTAGTTCCTCAAAACATTTTTTAATTACTTCTGATGTTTTATTAAAACAAACTTCTACAGAATGGTTTCCATCCATTAATACCTCGGGTTCTACTATCGGAACCATTCCATTTTCCTGAACTAGTGCAGAGTATCTAGCAAGTGCATGAGCATTACTACTTATTGCCAGTTTGCTTGGATAATTTTCACCAATAGAATAGACACCTCTCCATTTTGTAAATCTTGCTCCAAGATCATAATACATTTTTAATCTATCTCTAAGACCATCTAATCCTTCTGTAACTTTTTCTTTAGGAGAATTTGCTAAATCTTTTGCACCAGTATCAACTTTAATTCCAGGAACTGCACCTGAACTGGATATTAAATTTGGTATTGATTTTCCTGTACTTGAAATTTGCTTGATGGTCTCATCGTAAAGAATAACACCACCTATATAATCCTTCATTCCATCTGATGAAAAAAGAATTTCTCTGAAGGAAAGTCTATTTTCTGGAGTTGATTTGACATTTACTGCTTCAAGTCTTTTAGTCATAGTTCCATTGCTTTCATCAGCCGCAAGTATACCTTTACCGTTGGAAATTATTTTAAGTGCAATTTTATTTAATTCAGACATTTTAATTTAATGCGGTTATACCAGGAAGGTTTTTACCTTCAAGATATTCTAAAAATGCTCCACCTGCAGTTGAAACAAAATTAAATTCATTAACAGCTTTTAAATTATTTAATAAAGAAACTGTGTCTCCACCACCAGCAACTGAAAAAATTTTGTTTGCTTTATTATTTTCAACTATTTTTTTTGCTATTTGAATACTTCCATAAGCAAAATTTGGATTTTCAAAATATCCTGCGGGTCCATTCCAAAGTATAGTTTTACTATCATCAATAATATTTGTTATTTTTTCTATAGTTTTTGGACCTATATCTAATATCATTTCATCAGATAATATTTTACTCAATTCTTTCTTTTGAGGAGATCCATTTAAATCTTTAGATACAATTACATCTTCTGGATAGATTATTTTACATTTTTCTTTTTTTGATAGAGTGATGATTTCTTCTACTATTTTATCGCAATTTTTTTCTTTAATAGATTTGCCAACTCTATTTCCAAAATATTCTATAAAATTATTAGCCATACCCCCAACAATTATAATATGATCAAATTTAGGAATTAAATTTTTAATAACATTAATCTTAGTTGAAATTTTAGACCCACCAATAATACAAGTAATCGGTCTGGTAATTTCAGAAGTTATCTTATTAAGTGCATTCACCTCTAAGTCTAGCTGCAACCCAGAAAATGAGGGCAAGAATTTTGGAATTTCACAAATTGAGGCATGAGCTCTATGCGAACAAGAAAAAGCATCATTTACATATATATCTCCAAGATTCGATAGATGTTCTGCAAACCTATTATCATTTTGCTCTTCTTCAGAATAAAATCTAATATTTTCTAAAATAAAAATATCCTCATTATATTCATTTAAGAAATCTTTACTTTTTATTTCTTTAATATTTTCAGTAATAAGTTTTACTTTTTTTTTTAATTTATTTTGTAATTCTGTACGAATTGGTTCCAGAGAAAGCTCTCTATCTGTTTTACCTTTTGGTCTTCCAACATGAGATAAAATTATAATTTTAGCTTTCTCTTTAATCAAAAAATTTAATGTAGGAAGAATTTTATCGATTCTTGTTGTGTCTGTTATTTTTCCTCTGTTTATAGGAACATTTAAATCTAGTCTTAATAATATTTTTTTATTGTTAAGATTTTTTTCATTTATAATACTTCTCATTAAGAGATTTTATGCAAAGTTTCAGCGATATCACACATTCGATTAGAAAAGCCCCATTCATTATCATACCAGGCTGATATTTTACCCATATTACCTCCAACCACACTTGTTAAAGAGGCATCTACTATTGCAGAAGCAGGATGATGATTAAAATCTATAGATACTAATTTTTCATGAGTAACTTCTAAGATATTTTTTAATTTATTTTTTGATGCTTCTTCAAAGGCATCATTAATTTTTTTTATACTAATATCTTTTTTTGTACAAAAAACTAATTCAACCAGAGAAACATTAGGAGTAGGCACTCTCATCGCAACACCTTCTAGTTTCCCTTTGAGGTTTGGTATTATTTCTCCTATTGCTTTCGAAGCTCCTGTTGAGGTAGGAACTATTGATTGACTCGCTGATCTTGCTCTTCTTGGATCTTTGTGAGAATTATCTAAAATTCTCTGATCGCTTGTAAACGCATGAATTGTAGTCATAAAACCTTTTTCAATTTCAAATTTTTCATCAAGAACACTAGTTACTGGTGCTAGACAATTAGTTGTGCACGAAGCTGCAGATATTATTTTATCCTCTTTAGTAATTATATTTTCATTAACACCAAATACTATTGTTTTATCAGCATTTTTACATGGAGCAGAAACGATCACCTTTTTTGCACCATTTTCTATGTGAGCAAGAAGTTTTTCTTTCGAATTAAATTTTCCAGTACATTCTAAAACATAATCAATATCATATTTTTTCCAATTTATGTCTTCAATTTTTGTTTCTTGAGAAAATGTAATTTTATTTTTATTAATTATTAAATGATTTGGATCATAATCTAAATCAGCATTTAATTTTCCATGTATAGAATCATATTTGATTAATTTAGATGTAGTTTCTGAATTTGACCTGTTGTTTATATGATTAATTTTTAAATTTTTATTTTTACTTTCGACAATTGATCTAACAACCATACGACCAATCCGTCCCATTCCATTAATTCCAATTTTAATTGTCATTTTATTTATTTAATAATTTTTTTGTGATATTTTTAATGTTTGTACTCTCAAGTCCAAAATATTTATAAATATCTTTATAGGGTGCACTTTTTCCGAATTCATCAATTCCAAAAGCAATACCGTTATCCCCTAAATATTTTTTCCAACAATCGCTTGATCCAGCTTCAATGGATATTTTAAATTTTGTTTCTTCTAAAATTTTATTTTTATAAGATTTTGATTGTAATTCAAAAAGTTCCATACAAGGCATTGATATCACCTTGGAATATATTTTATCTTTGGCTAATTTATGGCTAACCTCTAACGCTAGATTAACTTCAGATCCACTCGCTAATATTGTTAGATTAATTTTTTTATTTGTTCTTAAAACCTCATAAGCACCTAATGAGCATAAGTTTTTATTTGGATCTGTTTTTCTTACTGGATTTAAATTTTGTCTTGTTAAAGATAGAACGCTAGGTGTTTTTGAGCTTTTTAATGCAAGTTCCCAACACTCGATAGTTTCAATTCTGTCTGCAGGTCTGAATACATTTAGGTTAGGTATAGCACGTAAGCCCGAAAGCTGTTCTATAGGTTGATGGGTAGGGCCATCTTCTCCTAGCCCAATAGAGTCATGAGTCATTACATAAATGACTCTTTTTTTCATCAAGGCAGACAATCTGATTGAAGGTTTGCAATAGTCAGAAAATATTAAAAAAGTACCTCCATAAGGAATTAGGTTACTGTGAAGTGCGATACCATTCATGACCCCACTCATTGCGTGTTCTCTCACTCCATAGTGAATGTAGTCACCAGTAAAATCTCCAGGTTTAATTATTTTATGGTTTTTAGTTTTTGTATTATTCGATCCCGCTAAATCAGCAGAACCACCAATTAAATTATTTTTTTGTTTTGTTAACGCATTCAATGTCATTTCTGAACATTTTCTAGTAGCTAAACTTTTTGGGTCCTTTATTGCATTCTCTTTTTCTTTCTTTAGAACCGTAGTAAAGTTATTTTTTAAAGTTTGATTAAATTTTATTTTTTTTCTTTTTAATGCTTTGTTCCATTTTTTTTCTAAAATTTCACCTCTTTGGCCAATTTTTCTCCATTCTTTTAAAATTTTATTTGGGATATCAAAAGGTTTGGTTTTCCAATTTAAGGCTTTTCTTACAAGCTTGATTTCTTCTATTCCCAATGGACTTCCATGGGACGATGCTTTTCCAGATTTATTCGGTGAACCATATCCAATCTTTGTTTTACAAGAAATCACAGTAGGTCTTTTAGCTTTTTGAACTTTTTTTAGTGCTTTAAAAATTTCTTTTTCATTATGACCGTTGATAGAAATATAATCCCAACCATATCCCTCAAATCTTTTTTTAAAATTATCTGAAACCGCGAGACTTGTTGGACCATCAATTGAAATTGAATTGTTATCAAATAGCATAACTAAATTTTTAAGTTTTAAATGTCCCGCTAAACTCATTGCCTCATGACTTATTCCTTCCATTAAGCATCCATCTCCAGCTAAAACATAAGTTTTATGATTAATTAAATCTTTACCTAATTTATTTTTTAAAATTTCTTCAGCTATTGCAAAACCAACTGCATTAGATATACCCTGTCCAAGAGGACCTGTTGTAGTTTCAATACCTGTTTTCGGATGATATTCAGGATGTCCAGCACAAATAGAATTAAGCTGCCTAAATTTTTTAATATTATTAATTGATATACTTTTATATCCAGTTAGGTAAAGTAAAGAATATAAAAGCATAGAACCATGACCTGCAGACAAAACAAATCTATCTCTATTTAACCAATCTGGATTGTTTGGATTAAATCTTAAAAAATTTTTGAATAAAACTGTTGCAACATCTGCCATACCCATTGGCATTCCTGGGTGACCTGAATTTGCTTTTTGAACAGCATCAATTGATAAAAATCTGATGCAATTAGCTAAATCATTGTGTAGTTTGCTCAAAATTATCCTGACTAGACTAAGAAGAATCTATTTAATAATATAAACATATATATATGAATTCTATAAACGAAAAAGAAAAAAAATTAAATATTGCATTAGAGGAATTAAAAAATTTAGATCTAACAAATCCTGAATTACAAAAAAATATCGAAAATTTAAGCACAAAACAAAATCAATTAGAAATTGAAAAAACACAGATTGAAGAAAAATATAAAACTTTGCTCGAGGAACATGAAAATCTATCTAAAAAACTTGAGGATTTAAAAAACAAAGAAAAGTTGGAAGAAAGAAAACAAATTGAATTTTCTGAAAAAATTGACGAACTTAATCAAGAAACTGACACACTATTGGATGAAATAGATAAATGGCAAATGTAAGTATAAAATTTAACAATAAAGAGTTTTTGCTTGCTTGTGAAGATGGACAAGAAGAGCACTTAGAAGAATTGTTAATTCAGATTAACAAAAAGTTTAATAATTTAAAAAATGATTTGGGAAATCTAGGTGAAAATAAATTATTATTAATTACAGCTGTAAAAATAATGGATGAATATTATGAAACTAAGAAAAAAGTAGATCAAAAAAAAGAAGAATTTAATGATCTATCAAAAAAATTTAAAGAACTAAAATCTCTAATTTACGATTATAGGGACACAAAAGAATCTGAAATTGAAAAACTAAATCTTGATCATGAAAATTTAAAACAAGAAATTGAAGATAATCAAAAAAAATACGAAAATTTAATTGATGAAGCTGCTGATCAAATATCAAATTTTGTAAAAAAAGCAAAATTAGAAAACATTTCAAAGTAGGTCTGTGAGTAAATCTAAGTTAAGAAGTAAAATTTTAAATCTTAGAAAAAAAAATTTTAATAAAAAACTTAGTCTCAATCCTGACAAAATTTATCTATTTTTAAAAAAAAATAAAATTAATTTCAAAAATGTAGGAGGGTATTACCCTTGTAATCATGAGATTGATGACTTGGACATGCTTTATTTTTTAAGAAACAAAAAGGCAAATATTTCCTTACCAATAATTAAAGAAAATAACCAAATGGATTTTTTTGAATGGACAAATAAAGATCCTTTAAAAATTAATAAGTATGGAATTGCTGAGCCAACTTTAGGAAAGAAAATTTACCCAGATATAATATTTGTTCCTTTAGTAGCTTATGATGATGATTTGAATAGATTAGGCTATGGCGGAGGATTTTATGATCGTTATTTAGAAAAAGTATCTAAAATTAAAAAAATATTTAAAATTGGATTAGGATTTTCATACCAGGGGATAAAAAAAATACCTATCAACAAGTATGATAAGAAACTTGATTTAATAATAACCGAAAAAAAAATTATACAATGAGAATTTTATTTTTAGGAGATGTTGTTGGAATTTCAGGATGTTCTAAATTAACAAGTAATTTATTAAATGAAATTGATAAAAACAAAATCGATTTTGTAATAGTAAACGGTGAAAATGCAGCAGTTCAAGGTGTGGGGCTAACTAAAGAAATATGTAAGGATTTTTTTAATTGTGGAGTTGATGTTATCACAACTGGCAATCATGTTTGGGATCAAAAAGAAATTATGGAATTTATTGATAAAGAAGAAAGATTATTAAGACCTAAAAATTTATTTGAACCTGCACCAGGAAAAGGTTTTCAGATTTATAAAACAAAGAATGATATTAAAATTGGAGTTCTTAATTTGATGGGCAACGTTTTTATGAAAAAGTGTGAAGATGTTTTTGAAGCTTCTCAAAAATTTTTAAAAGAAAATAAAATGAAAAAGGATTTTGATTTACTTGTAGTTGATTTCCATGGGGAAATTACCAGCGAAAAAAATGCTATAGGACATCTATTCGATGGAAAGGCAACTCTAGTGGTTGGAACTCATACTCATATTCCAACAAATGATGCCAGAATACTTAATAATGGAACTGGATATCAAACCGATGCAGGTATGTGTGGTGATTATGATTCAGTGATTGGAATGAATAAAGAAAACTCTTTAAATAGATTTTTAAAAAAGAATTCATTGAAACATTTTCCCGCTACTGGAGATGCTACTTTATGTGGTGTTATAGTAGATTGTGATATAAAAACAGGTTTAGCAATAAAAATCAAAAGCTATGTATACGGAGATCAACTAAAAAATATTTAAAGATCATGGCGGGACATTCACACTGGGCAGGAATAAAACATAAAAAGGGTAAGGCTGATAAGCAAAGATCAAAGATATTTTCAAAATTATCTAAAGAGATTACTGTTGCGGCAAAGCTTGGTGACAAAGATCCAGCAATGAACCCCAGACTAAGATCTGCAGTACAGGCTGCTAGATCTGCAAATATGCCTAAAGATAATATTGAAAGAGCAATAGATAAATCTTCTGCAGCTACAGGAGCAAATTTTGAAAATTTAAGATACGAGGGGTTTGGACCAGAAAAGATTGCTGTTATAGTTGAAACTTTGACAGATAACAAAAATAGGACCGCATCAAATATTAGAACTATTTTTCAAAAGAGTGGAGGGAGCCTAGGAACCCAAGGTTCTGCCTCTCATAATTTTCAACAATTGGGTATAATCAAAATTGATAAAAAGGAGATATCTGACGAAAAAATTTTAGATCTAGCGATTGAGTCCGGAGCCGATGAATGTTTTTCTTATAAGGACTATCATGAGGTCCAGTGTCAAATGAGCGAAATATATAATGTAAAAAAAAAACTTGAGAAAATTATTGCGAATTTTATTTCTACAGAAATTGAATGGGTCCCGTTAAATAGTGTTGAGGTAAATATAGAAAATAAAGATAATGTTGTAGATTTTTTAGAAACTCTTGAGGAAGACGACGATGTTCAAAACGTTTATTCAAACGTTAATTTAGGTGGTATTTAATGATGATTATTGGAATTGATCCAGGCATCTCAGGTTCAATCTGTTTTTTCGAGGACGGTGTAATAAAAGACGTAATTGAAATGCCAACTATGACAGACGGCAAGAAGAATAAGCGACAAGTAAATGGTGCTCAAATATTTAATGAAATTAGTGGAAGGATAAACAAATTTGATAAAAAAAATATAAAGGTTGTAATTGAACAAGTTTCCGCAATGCCTGGTCAAGGTGTTACTAGTATGTTTAATTTTGGTCAATCTTTTGGTATTTTAAAAGGGATATGCAGCGCAATGCATTTACCTGTTTACTATGTTAGGCCTGCAAAGTGGAAAAAATATTTTAACCTGATTAATTCAGAGAAAGATGCTAGCAGAACAAGAGCAATTGAAATTTTTCCATATTTTTCATCACAATTATCAAAAAAGAAAGATAATAACAAGGCAGATGCTATTCTAATCGCTAGCTTTTTCTACGAAACTCATCAAAAAGAAGAGTAATCAATTTAATTTAATAGACAAAATCATGACACATTTACGTGTGATGAGTAAGCATGGAAGCAGATATTGCAGCAAAAGCAGTAGAATTAGGAACTAATACTGATTTTTCATTATTCAGTTTATTTTTTAGAGCAGACATAATTGTTAAGTCTGTAATGATTATATTAATATTGTGTTCAATATATTCTTGGGCCGTGATTATTGAAAAGTATCGTTTATTTAAAAAAATAACTAAATCTTCAGAAGTATTTGAGGAAAAATTCTGGAATTCTAAATCTGCTGAAACTTTTTATAATAGTTTACCTAGTAAAGTTGAGGATCCAATGTCACTTGTGTTTCAAGATGCAATGGAAGGATTGCTTAAAAAAAAATCAAGAACTAACATTAGTGAAAGAATGAGTGCATCTCTAGAATCAGGAATTGAAAAACAAATGACAAAAATTGAAAAAGGTTTTACTTTTTTGGCAACAGTAGGTTCAACGGCACCATTTATTGGATTGTTCGGAACTGTTTGGGGAATTATGAATTCTTTTCAATCTATAGCTATTTCGAGAAACACAAGTCTTGCGATAGTTGCGCCCGGAATAGCGGAGGCTTTATTTGCAACTGCACTTGGTCTATTGGCCGCAATACCAGCAGTAGTGGCATACAATAAATTCAACAATGATGCCAAAAAATATTCAGAAAAATTAGAAAATTTTTCAAAAAGATTTCTAACAATTATTTAAATGGCATTTAAATTAAATCGTTCTTCTAAAGAACCAATGAGTGAAATAAATGTTACCCCTTTTGTGGATGTAATGCTTGTATTGTTAATAATTTTTATGGTTACAGCCCCATTGTTAACTGTTGGTGTTCAAGTTGATTTACCAGAAAGTTCAGCAGACTCTTTACCAGAAGAGACGGAACCTTTAACACTTTCAATTAATGCAAAAGGTGAAATTTTCATTCAAGAAGCAAAAGTTGAATATGATAATATTATTGCAAAAGTTTTAGCGGTTTCAAAAAATAGAACCGATACTAGAATTTATGTTAGAGGTGATAAAACTATAAACTATGGAAGAGTTTTAGAAATAATGGGATTACTATCAGGATCTGGTTTTACTAAAGTAGCATTGATTTCAGAACCATATAAACAAAGGTAATTAAAGTGAATAGAAGTTTAATTATTTCTTCTGTTTTACATGCTTTGTTAATTTTCATTACAGCTATGAGCTTACCTTTTTTGGCAAAGAAACCACTTGATATTCCACCAATTGTATCAGTTGAGTTAATTCAAATTGCAGAAAAAACTAATATTCCATTTGCACCTAAGGCTAAAAAAATAATTGAGAAAGTAAAAGAGAAAGAAAAAAAACTTGTTTCAGAACAAGCTCCACCAAAAAAAGTAGAAAAAACAAAAACAAAAACTGTTCTGGCTCCTGATCAAAATAATAAAAAAATAGAGAATGAAACACCTGAAGCAATTCCACTTCCAGATAAAACTTTAAAAAAGGTTGAAACAAAAGAGGAAAAAAAACAAAATCCTGAAAAAGTAGATGATGAAGTTAAACAGGTATCTGAATTTGAAAAAAAAGATTTATTTGACCCAAATAATATTGCTGCTTTAATTGATAAATCAAAAGAGGAGAGCGCAGAAGTTTTAAAAACAAATGACGACATAACTCAAGATCAAGATAGAAATGTAGAGAATACAGGTCTTACACTTGGCGAAGAGGATGCTCTTAAAGCACAAATATTTGGATGCTGGAGTATTCCATTAGGCTTACCATATAATGAAAATCTTTTAGTAAGAATAAAGTTAAAATTAAAACCAGATGGAACAGTATCAAAAACAGAAATTTTAGACCATGCAAGAATGAATAAACCAGGCCAAGGATTTTATAAGGTATTAGCAGAAAGTGCTTTGAGAGCTGTTAAGTTATGCCAACCATTAAGAGTTCCAACGACTGGTTATGAAAGATGGAAAGAATTACAATTAAATTTTGATGCAAGAGAGATGTTAGAAGGATAGTATATTTAAATGACAAAAAAAATTTTAGTTTTATTATTTATATTAATACCTATCAATGCAAATGCTTTAATAGAAGTTGATATAACTCGGGGAAATTTAAATCCACTTCCATTAGCAGTTTCCCCTTTATCAATTGATGAAGAGTCTAGAAAAGGTTTTGAAAAAATACTTAAAAAAGAAAATATTGGTTCCGAAATATCAAATATTGTTGAGAACAATTTAAGGACCTCAGGATTGTTTAACCCTCTTGATAAAAAGGCTTTTTTACAAGCTCCTGATATTGCAAACTTAAAACCAAGATTTGAAGATTGGAATTTAATTAAAGCTCAAGCACTTATTACTGGTAAAGTAAATTATGTTGATGAAAAGTTAAGAGTTGAGTTTAGATTGTGGGACGTATTAGCTGCCAAGGAAATGATGGCTTTAGCATTCACCACAGTCCCTAATAATTGGAGAAGAGTAGGACATATTATTTCTGATAAAGTTTATGAGAGGCTAACTGGAGAAAAAGGTTATTTTGATACAAGAATAATTTATGTCTCAGAAGAGGGACCGAAAACACAAAGAATAAAAAAATTAGCAATTATGGATCAAGACGGAGCTAATAATAAATTTTTGACATTAGGGAACGAGTTAGTTTTAACACCTCGATTTAACCCAGCAAGTCAAATGGTAACTTATTTGTCCTACTTTAAAAATATGCCTAGAGTTTATTTATTAGATATAGAAACTGGAACACAGGAGGTGGTTGGGGATTTTCCTGGAATGACATTCGCACCACGCTTTTCACCTGATGGTAAAAAAATAATTATGAGTTTTGCTAAAGACGGAAAGTCAGATATTTACACCATGAATTTAGAAAATAGAATTGTTGAAAGAATTACTAATCATCCATCAATTGACACTTCCCCATCTTATTCTCCTGATGGAAAATATATTACATTTAATTCCGATAGAAGTGGTTATCAGCAAATTTATGTAATGAAAAACAATGGAAGTGATGTGAAAAGAATTTCTTTTGGCAATGGTCTGTATGGAACACCTGTATGGTCTCCGAGAGGAGATTTAATTGCATTTACAAAATTACATAAAGGTAAATTTTATATAGGTGTCATGAGGACTGATGGTAGTGGTGAAAGGTTATTAACTGAAAATTATTATCAAGAGGCACCATCTTGGTCTCCAAATGGAAGAGTATTAATATTTTATAGAGAGACTAAAACTAACTCCAAAGGAGAGGGCTTTTCAGCAAAATTGTGGTCTATAGATTTAACAGGTTATAATGAGAGGCAAATAAAGACACCAACAGATGCCTCAGACCCATCATGGTCATCTTTATTAAGCAATTAAAGATTAATTTTTGTAAATTTCTTGATTTTTAGACTTGAAACCTTTATTTAGTTGTGAAAAAGTTAAGAAATTGAAATTAGCAGCAAGGAGCAATTTAATGAGATTAAACAAAATTTTTAAAAACACACTTTTAGTATTAGCAGCTTGCTTAGTGCTATCTGCATGTGCAACTAAAAAAGAAGTGGCAACTGACATTCAAGGTCAAATGCAAGGTGATGTTTACACAGGAACTGACACAGTTGAATATTTAGCTGATGGTGTTCCAGATAGAGTTTTCTTTGCAACAAATGAGTCGATATTAACAACTGCATCAAGAGAAACTTTAAGAGCCCAAGCAGCTTGGTTAAGAAAGAATCCAAACATAAATGTTGTTCTTGAAGGTCATGCTGACGAAAGAGGAACAAGAGAATATAACTTGGCTCTTGGTGAAAGAAGAGCAAATGCAGCTAAAGACTATTTAATGACTTATGGAATATCTTCTGACAGAATTACGGTATTAAGTTATGGCAAGGAGAGACCAGTTGACTCTGGTTCAAACCCATTAGCTTGGTCAAAAAACAGAAGATCAGTAACTGTTAAAGCAAATTAATTATTTAAGATTTAAGACCCTAAAACCTTTATTGGACTTAGGGTCTTTTTTTTGCCATTTTTATAATCATAAATCTAATTTAAATGATGCTCATATTTAAATTAGTAATTTTAAAATTCTTTTTAATCTTAAATTTGGTTTTTATTAATATTTCTTTTGCAGATAACCATAATATTTATGAAACATTAGAAATAATAAAAAATGATCTTAAAACTCTTGAAAGAGCAGTTTATTCTGGATCTATAGAAGTGAAAGCTAACACCACTGATAGTTCAGTTTCAGATTTGGATCAAAATTCAGAAGATGTTTTAACTAGACATCTATTAAAATTATCTGAAGTTGAGGATCAGTTTAGAGAACTCACTAATAAATTTGAAGAAATAAATTTTAAGTTAGATAAATTATCTACCCGTGTTTCAAAAATTCAAGCAGATAACCAAATAAGATTTCAAGATATAGAAACCAACATTAGTTCTGGAAATATAAGTAGCGTAGAAAATCAATTAAGTTCAAAGCCAAAAACAGATGAACAAAAAGTTTTACCTGGAAGTTCACAGCCTCAAGATTTAGGAACAATTTCATATAAGGATACAGAAACAAATGAAACTTCACAACAAATTCAATCTGTTGATACTACAGCATCAATTGTAACAGAAACTTTTCAGTCTGAAGAAAAAATACTTCCTCAGGACTTAAATGCAGAGAAGCAATATGAATTTGCAACGAGTTTTTTAAAAGTTGGGGACTATAGTACAGCAGAAAGAGCATTTAGGGAATTTGTTCTATCTAACCCAGATCATGAGCTAGCTGGAAGCGCACAATATTGGTATGCAGAAACATTTAGAATTAGACAATTATATACTGATGCAGCTTCCGCTTATTTAGAGGGTTACCAAAAATATCCTAAAGGAAAAAAAGCTCCAATTAATCTATTAAAACTTGGAGTATCAATGGTTCAAATTGGTGAAAAAGACCAAGGATGTAAAATGATAAATGGTGTAGAATTACAATATCCTAATGCAAACCAATCTGTGATACAAAAAGCAAAATATGAGTCAAAAAAATTTGAATGTATCAAACAAGACTCATAAGTTTTTATTAAATCAATTAAAAGATAAACAAACTTCTAAAATTTATAAAAAATTTGAAAAAAATCTGAAATTAAACGAGGATTTTATAGTTGCTGTTTCTGGCGGACCAGACAGTCTAGCTTTATGCTTTTTATCAAAAATTTATTCAATTAAAAACCACATAAAAGTAAAATATTTACACGTTGATCATAAACTTAGAAATAGTTCAACACATGAGGCAAAATTTGTAAAATTGCTTCTAAAAAAATTGTCTACTAATCTTGAGATTTTAACTTGGGTTGGGAAAAAACCAAAGAGCAACATCCAATCTATTGCAAGAGATAAAAGATATTCACTCATGATAAACAAGGCAAAAAAATTTAAAATAAATAATATTTTATTAGGTCATCATAAGGATGATTTAATAGAGAATTTTTTTATTAGAATTTTAAGAGGCAGTGGTTTAAATGGCATGGTGTCATTTGACCACAGAACAACATTACAAAATATTAATTTGATTAGGCCTTTATTAAAATTTTCTAAAAAAAATTTAGGATATATTACCAAAAAAGTTTTTCAAAATTATATTGAAGATCCTTCTAATAAAAACAATGAATTTAAAAGAGTAAAAATTAGAAATTTTATAAAAAAATTGGAATTAGAGGGATTAGATAATGATAAATTTAATCTAACTATTAAAAATTTAAGATTTGCTAACGAGTCAATCAAATACTTTGTAGAAAAAAATTTAAAAGACAATTCAACAATTTCAAATATTAATAAGTTTGTTATTTTGAATAAAAATTTTTTTCTTCAACCAGAAGAAGTAGTTTTTAGGTCTTTAACAGAAGTGTTAAAAGGTGTTGGTAAAAAATACTACCCGGTAAGAGGAAAAAAAATTGATAACTTAATTTATAGAATTAAAAATGATAACTCATTCAAGACTACTTTAGGAAACTGTTTAATAAAGAAGGTAAATAACTCAATTATAGTATCAAAAGAGCGTTAAAGTTGATGAAATAACTGATATTTTGTCACTTGTTAATTTAATAATAATTCTTATTTTAAACCTATGAATTTAAAAAATCTTGCAATGTGGGGAATAATAGTTTTCTTAACTATAGGTCTTTATAACATGTTTAAAAATCCACAGTCTAATGTTAGAGGTGGAAATCAAATAATATTTTCAGATTTTTTAGATTCAGTAGAAGACGGTGAAGTTCTAAAAGTTGAGATTCAGGGAAATAACATCAAAGGCACTTATTCGAATGGGAATTCTTTTTCAACTTATGCTCCTAATGATCCAAATCTTATAGAAAAATTATCAGAGAAAGGTGTGAGTATTTCAGCGGCACCTTTAGATGAAAAAATGCCTTCATTGTTTGGTGTACTCTTATCATGGTTTCCTATGTTATTGCTTATTGCAGTATGGATTTTCTTTATGAGACAAATGCAAGGTGGCAAAGGTGGAGCAATGGGATTTGGAAAATCAAAAGCTAAAATGATGAATGAATTAAAAGGAAAGGTTACTTTTAATGATGTTGCTGGTGTAGAGGAAGCTAAAGAAGAAGTAGAAGAAATGGTAGAGTTCCTAAAAGACCCAAAAAAATTTAGTAGGTTGGGTGGTAAAATTCCAAGAGGAGCTTTACTTGTTGGACCACCGGGAACTGGTAAAACTTTATTAGCAAGGGCAATTGCGGGTGAAGCAGGTGTTCCGTTTTTCACAATTTCAGGTTCTGATTTTGTTGAGATGTTCGTTGGAGTAGGAGCATCTAGAGTAAGAGATATGTTTGAACAAGGTAAAAAAAATTCTCCATGTATAATTTTTATAGATGAGATAGATGCTGTTGGAAGAAGTAGAGGGGCAGGTCTAGGGGGTGGAAATGATGAGAGAGAACAAACTTTAAACCAGTTGTTAGTTGAAATGGATGGTTTTGATACAAATGAAGGTGTCATAATAATAGCTGCAACAAACAGACCAGATGTGCTCGATCCAGCTTTATTAAGACCAGGAAGGTTTGATAGACAGGTAGTAGTTTCAAACCCAGATATTATAGGAAGAGAAAAAATTTTAAAAGTTCATGTAAAAAAAATAAAAATGGCGCCAGATGTTAATTTGAGAACAATTGCAAGAGGCACGCCAGGATTTTCAGGTGCTGATCTTGCAAATATAGTCAATGAAGCAGCTTTGTTAGCAGCGAGAAAAAATAAGAGGATAGTCACATTACTAGAATTTGAGGAAGCAAAAGATAAAGTTATGATGGGTGCTGAAAGACGTTCAATGGTCATGACAGAAGACGAGAAAAAACTAACTGCATACCATGAAGGTGGACATGCTCTAGTGTCGTTTAATATGCCAAGTTATGATCCAATTCATAAAGCTACTATTATACCAAGAGGAAGAGCCCTTGGAATGGTAATGAATTTACCTGAAAGAGATAAACACGGTTACTCAATAAAATATCTTAAAGCGAGACTAGCTGTTTGTTTTGGAGGAAGAGTGGCTGAAGAATTAATTTTTGGAAAAGATAATATATCTACAGGAGCAGGTGGAGGAAATGGGTCTGATATTAACCAAGCTACACAATTAGCAAGAGCAATGGTAACAAAATATGGAATGAGTGAAGAAATGGGTCCAGTTGAATATGGGGAAAACCAAGAAGAAGTGTTTTTGGGAAGATCAGTTACTCAAACTCAATCGGTTTCAGAGGAAGTTGCTCAGAAAATTGATAAAGAAATAAGAAAGCTTGTAGATGAAGGATATAATAAAGCCAAGGAAATTTTAACAGAAAAAATTGATGATCTACATAAAATTGCAAAAGCTTTAATAACTTATGAGACTTTAACTGGTGAAGAAATAGAGAATATAATTAATAAAAATTTATATCCTAAAGATAAAATTTTAGATAATCCAGAATCAAAAGATGATCAAGATTCAGCTTTGGGTGCGATGGGTTTGAAACCAAAAATTGTTCATTAATAAATAATGCCAAGATATTACACAAGAGCGTGTAATTTCTACTACGGCAAACAATCAAAACTTTTAGTAAATAAAAAACAATCTATCCCTTTACATCAGATTAAAGAAATATCTTTTGATCATGTTGAGATAATTACAAGAAAAAAAATTAGAAAACTCTCAATAAATAAAATTAGAAATTTACCAAAAAAACTAAAAATAAAAATAAATTCAGATTTAAAAAAAATTAGGTCAAAAAAATCAGATTTTTCAAATTTAAATTTTAAAAAAATTCCAAATATATTGGGTGTTTTAAATCTAACTCCTGATAGTTTTTCCGATGGAGGAAAATTTAATAAAAAAAACAAAGGTGTCAGTCATGCTATCAATTTATATAAAACTGGTGCCTCATTAGTAGATGTTGGTGGAGAGTCTACAAGACCAGGATCGAAGGAAGTAAATGAAAATCGAGAATGGTATAGAATTAATAAGACATTAAAATTAATTGTAAAAAAAATACCAATATCTTTAGACACAAGAAAATCTGCAATTATGGAAAATGGTATTAGAATGGGGGTTAAACTTATTAATGATGTTTCTGGATTAAGCCATGATTCCAAAACAATAAATGTTTTAAAAAAGTATAAAATTCCATTTGTAATACAGCATTCAGTTGGGACACCAGAAAATATGCAAAAGAATCCAATATATAAAAATGAATTATTAGATATATATGATTATTTTGAAGATAAGATTAAGTTAATAAGGTCTAAAGGTATTAAACACAATAATATAATTTTAGATCCTGGAATTGGATTTGGAAAAAATTTGAAACATAATATGAATCTTATAAGAAGTATTTCTATTTTTCATTCATTAGGTTTTCCTATACTAGTAGGGAATTCAAGAAAAAGATTTATTAAAGATATATCAAAAAAAAATGATAGCGAAACAAGGATCGGTGGAACTATGGCTTCCTCAATTTATTTAATGATGCAAGGAATTCAGATTTTAAGAATTCATGATGTTAATGAAGTTATGCAAGGTATTAAAGTTTTTAATCAGATAATCAAAAATTAATGGCAAAAAAATATTTTGGAACAGATGGAATAAGAGGAGCGGTTAATAGCAAATATATAAATGGAGATATGTTCTTTAAATTTGGACTTGCTAGTGGAACATACTTTAAATCTCAAAAAAAAAAAAAACAAACAGCAATAATTGCAAAAGATACGAGATTGTCTGGATATACACTTGAACCAGCTCTTGTCTCAGGTTTGGCTTCAGCTGGTATGCATGTTTACACCCTAGGACCCTTACCAACTAATGGGTTGGCAATGTTAACAAAAGAGATGAAGGCAAATATGGGTATAATGATTACTGCCTCTCATAATCCACATTTTGACAACGGTTTAAAATTGTTTGGTCCTGATGGAATGAAATTATCAGATAAAATAGAAAAAAAAATTGAGAGCCTCATAGATAAGAAAATCTCAAAAAATCTCTCACATTCTGAAAAATTAGGAAGAGTTAAAAGATTAGAAACAGGCACCAAAAATTATATTAAAATATTAAAAAAAAATTTCACAAAAGAGTTCAATTTAAGAGGACTAAGAATAGTAATCGACTGTGCAAACGGCGCTGGTTATAAGGCAGGTCCTGAATTATTGAAATCATTAGGAGCTAAAGTGATAGCAATAGGTATTAAACCAAATGGTTTAAATATTAATAAAAAATGTGGATCAACTTTTCCAAGAAATATTAGGTCTGCTGTAAAAAAATATAAAGCCCATATCGGAATATCTTTAGACGGAGATGCTGACAGAATTATTATGTGTGATGAGAAAAGCAATATAATAGATGGAGATCAAATTATAGCGGCTTTAGCAACAAGATGGAAAAATAAAAAAATGTTAAAAGGAGGAGTTGTTGGAACATTAATGTCAAATTATGGTTTAGAAAAATATTTTAAATCAATAGGAATCAAATTTTTAAGAGCAAATGTTGGAGATAGATATGTTAAAGAAAAAATGCAAAAATATAATTTTAATTTAGGTGGTGAACAATCAGGACATATTATTTTAGGTAAATTTGCAACTACAGGAGATGGTTTGTTAGTAGCTTTAGAAGCTCTTTTTGCTTTAAGAAAAGGAAAAAAGGCAAGTGAATTTTTTGAACAATTTAAGAAAACACCTCAGCTATTAGAAAATATCGAAGTAAAAGATAAAAATATAATTAACAAACCAGAGATAAAAAAAATTATAAAAATTGCAGATAAATTAATTAAAGGTGAAGGAAGAATTTTAGTAAGAAAATCTGGAACAGAATCAAAAATAAGAGTAATGGGAGAAAGTGAGAACAAAGCTCTTCTATATAAATGCGTGAACATGATTACAAAAAAAATTAAATAAATTGAAACCTAAATCTAAAATTTTAATTATTGCAGGATCTGACTCATCTGGTGGAGCAGGTATTCAAGCTGATATAAAAACTATCACTGCTCTTGGTTCTTATGCAATGACAGCAATAACAGCAGTTACATCACAAAATACTACAGGTGTAAAATCAATTGTTGGGATTAATCCAAAAGAAATTTTTAATCAAATTATTTATAGTTGTAAAGACATAAGACCTGATGCAATAAAAATTGGTATGTTGCATTCTTCAGAGGTTATTAGAATGGTACTAAAAGCTTTGGATGTAATTAAAGTTAAAAAAATCGTATTAGACCCAGTAATGGTTGCTAAAGGAGGGGCTAAACTGATAGATATTAAAGCTATTAATTTTTTAAAATTAAAACTAATTAAAAAAGTATCACTTATTACTCCCAATATTCCTGAGGCAGAAATTTTAACTAAAACAAAAATTATAACAAAAGAGGATATGATTTTTGCCGCTAATAAACTTATAGGTTTAGGAGCTAAAAATGTACTTATAAAAGGTGGTCATTTAAAACATAAAAATGTATTAGATATTTTAATAAACACAAAGGAATTAAAGATCTTCAAAAGCGAGCGTCATAAAACAAAGAATACTCATGGTACAGGTTGTACGTTATCTAGCTCAGTTACAACTTTTTTATCATGTGGAAAAACAGTAAAGAAATCTTGTGAGCTTGGAATTAAGTATGTAAATTCTGCAATTAAATCAAACCCTAAATATGGAAAAGGTAATGGCCCAATTAACCATCTCACTTCCTTAAAAGTAAACAGAAAATTTATATAATGAAAAATATAGTCGTTGTTGGATCTCAATGGGGTGACGAAGGTAAGGGAAAAATTGTTGATTGGTTATCTGAACAGGCTGATGTAGTAATAAGATTCCAAGGAGGTCACAATGCTGGCCACACTTTAGTGATTGATGGTGTTATATATAAATTGAGACTACTGCCTTCTGGAATAGTTAGAAAAGGTAAAATATCAATTATTGGCAATGGAGTTGTCGTAGATCCATGGGCTTTATTAGAGGAAATAGAAGAAATAAAATCGAAAGGTGTAGAAGTAAATGTAAATAATTTTATTATTTCGGAGTCTGCAAATTTAATTTTGCCTTTTCACAGAGAAATGGATGAGATTAGAGAGGATGCAGCAGGAAAAAGTAAAATAGGAACTACAAGACGTGGAATTGGACCTGCATACGAAGATAAAGTTGGAAGAAGATCTATAAGAGTTATGGATCTAAGATCTGAAAAAAATTTAGATCAAAGACTCGACTCTGTATTAGTTCATCATAATGCGATTAGAAAAGGCCTAGGAAAAAAAATTTTTGAAAAAGATAAGCTTAAATCTGATTTGATTAAAATAGCACCAAAAATATTAGAATTCTCTCAGCCAGTTTGGTTAAAGATTGATCAATTTAAAAAACAAAAAAAAAAAATTTTATTCGAAGGAGCTCAAGGTATATTACTTGATGTAGATCATGGAACTTATCCTTTTGTAACCTCGTCTAATACTGTTGCCTCAAGCGCAGCGACAGGAACCGGTTGTGGCCCTAATTCGATAAATTATGTTCTTGGCATTACGAAAGCTTACACAACTAGAGTTGGAGCAGGACCTTTCCCTACTGAGTTGACAGATAATATCGGCGAACTTTTAGGAACACGTGGAAAGGAATTTGGAACTGTCACAAGTAGAAAAAGAAGATGTGGATGGTTCGATGGTGTTTTAGTGAGACAAACTATTAAAGTCTCAGGGATTGATGGTATCGCTTTAACAAAATTAGATGTACTTGATGAATTAGATGAAATTAAAATGTGTGTTGCTTATGATCTTGATGGCAAAAGATTAGATTATTTACCTGCATCTGTAGAAGACCAGATAAAAATAAAACCAATTTATGAAACTTTTCCAGGTTGGAAAGTTTCTACAAGTGGAGTCAAAAATTTAGACTCATTACCTGAAAATGCGAAAAAATATATTTTTGCTGTTGAAGGCTTTATCGGCGCAAAAGTATCAAGTATCTCAACTAGTCCAGAAAGAGATGATACTATTTTAATTGAAAACCCTTTTGAAGTTTAATTTGCAGGTAAAAGATTTTTTGATTTAGCTAATAGAAGCATATGCTTTTGAAGTTTTTCAAATGCTTTATTTTCAATCTGTCTAACTCTTTCTCTGCTAATTTTATATTTTTTACTTAAATCCTCTAGTGTAGTTGGGTCATCATTTAGTCTTCTAGAGTATAAAATTTCTCTTTCTCTATCGTTAAGAACTTTAATAGAGTCTTTTAATAAATCTTTTCTTTGCTCCATTTCCTCGTGGTGAGCAAATTTTAAATCATGATCAAGTTCTTTATCAACCAGCCAGTCTTGCCATTCATCGCCATCTTCCCCAACTTGAGCATTAAGCGAGAACTCCTTTCCAGAAAGTCTTCTATTCATTGAAACGACTTCTTCTTTACTCACATCGAGCTTATTAGCTATATGATCAACATGTTCATCTCTTAAGTCTCCTTCACTCTCTGGGGAAATTTGATTTTTAATTTTTTTTAAATTGAAAAATAATTTTTTTTGAGCAGTAGTAGTTCCAATTTTGACTAGACTCCAAGATCTTAAAATATATTCTTGAATAGAGGCCTTAATCCACCACATTGCATATGTTGCTAATCTAAAACCTTTTTCTGGTTCAAATTTCTTAACAGCTTGCATAAGACCTACATTTCCCTCTGAAATCATTTCATTAATAGGCAAACCATATCCTTTGTAGCCCATAGCAATCTTTGCAACTAATCTTAAGTGACTAGTGACTAGTTTTTCTGCAGCTTTAATATTACCAGTCGTTTTCCAATTTTTTGCTAGCATATATTCCTCTTCTGCAGCCAACATCGGAAATTTTTTAATCTGCTCTAAATATGCAGATAGCCCACCTTCATTTGAAAGGGTTGGCAGATTATTGCTTATTGTTGTGCTCATAGCAGTGTTTATTTAATTAATTATACCTAATTTTCAATAATTTATTATTCAGTGTTTCTAAGCATTTTTAGAATATTATTTAGATCTTGTGGCAAAAGTGAGGAAAAAATCATCTCTTTCTTAGTACTTGGATGTATAAATCCTAAAGTTTTTGCATGTAGGAATTGTCTACTTAATTTAGTAATTGAATTCTGGATATCTAAATCAATATTTTTTAATTTTTTGTATTTTTTTTTATATTTATCATCTCCGACTAAACTATTACCTTTATAATTCATATGAACTCTGATCTGGTGTGTTCTTCCTGTTTCTAATTTACATTCAACTAAACTTAAAGTTGGTGTTTTCTGATTTTCAAAAATTTCAAGTGTTTTATAATTTGTTATAGCTTTCTTACCTTTAGAACTGCTAACTTCCATAAGTTGTCTATTTTTTGAACTGCGAGTTATAAATGTTTCAATCCTTCCTGAAGATGGTCTTAATTTTCCCCATATTAAAAGTTGGTATTCTCTTATAATTGTATGATCACTAAATTGTTTTGATAAATTTTCATGTGTTTGATTGTTTTTTGCAATTACAACTAAACCAGATGTGTTTTTATCAATTCTATGAACAATACCTGGTCTTAACTCATCACCTATATTTGATAAGGAATTCTTATCATAATGCATCAATGCATTGACAATTGTTTTATCATAATTTCCAGCCCCTGGATGCATGATTATTCCAGCAGGTTTATTTATAACTAATAGATCATTATCTTCGTATATTATTTCTAATTTAAATTCGTAAGGTTTAAGGGATGCTATTTCAGGCTCTGAGATCTTAAGATTTATAGTGTCACCAATTGACACTTTTTTTGATGGACTTTTAATTATTTCATTATTTAGTGTTAACTTTTCTTTTAAAATTAATTTTTTAATTCTAGTTCTACTAATTAATTCCTCTCTTTTGTTAATTAAAACATCTACCCTTAAATTCTTCTCATCCTCTTTGACTATAAAATTAATGTTTTTTTCCATAAAATATAATATTAATACTATATGCGCTTGTAGCTCAACTGGATAGAGCGCCTGACTTCGGATCAGGAGGTTCTGGGTTCGACTCCTAGCAGGCGCACCATTTTATTCACCTATATTTATTAAAGTTCCTTTATCTCTTGCTTTGTCGAAAGAGTAATAAAATACAAATATTGACAAAATTAAATAAAATCCATTTAGGTAGATTGCATTAATAATATTTTCATAATTTACCATTTCATTGACTAAGATATTTCTAGTCTCCTCAAAAATATAAACTAATGGAAGAGCGAAAGCGATTGATTGGAAGATTTCCGGTAGTGTTTCAACTGGATAGTAAATACATCCAAAAGGTGCTAATAAAAACATAGTTGACCATGCAATATTTTCAAAAGATGGTCCAAATCTTAATAATCCTGCTGAAACAAAAAGACCAAGTGTTATTCCAAATAAGTACAGACTCAAGAAAAGAAATGCTAAAGGAAGACCAAGTTTTAGCAAAGATATACCAAACAATGGAGAAGTTAATAGTATAGCTGGGATCAATCCAATTAATGCTCTTATTAAAGCAGTAAAAACTAGAGAGATAATTATTTCACTAATTTTCATTGGTGCAATAAATAGGTTTGTAAAATTTCTGCTCCAAATCTCCTCCAAAAATAGCATGTTAAAGCCAATACTGGTTCTAAATAAAAAGTCATATAGAATTGCACATGAAAGAATAACTCCAACTGCACCACTGTAATAAGTGCTATGAGCTGCAAAAAAATTAGAAATAAATCCCCAAAGAGTAATTTGAATTGAAGGCCAATAAATTAAATCTAATATTCTTGGAAATGATCTAGTTATTAAATAAAAGTGTCTTAAAAAAAGACCGTAAATTCTAATTAAATTCATTTTTATTTTCTCGCAATTTCTAAAAATACTTCCTCTAAATTTCTTCTTCCATATTTTGTTATTAACTCTTCAGGAGTTCCTCTATCAACTATTAATCCATCTTTCATCATTAAAACAGAACTACATAATCTTTTTACTTCTTCCATATTATGGGAGGCAAGCAAAACTGATATTTTTTTTTCCTTTTTATAATCTTCTAGAAACGATCTTACAAAATCACCAGTTTCAGGATCTAATGAAGCAGTGGGTTCATCCAACAAAAGTACTGTTGGATCATTTATTAAAGCTTTAGCAAGACTTACTCTGTTTTTTTGTCCAGAGGAAAGTTCTCCAGTAATTTTGTTTAAAAGATCTTTTAATCTAAGTTTATTTGCAAGGTGATCTATTCGGTCATTTAAATTTTGAATGTTATATAATTTTCCATAAACAATTAAATTTTGTTTAACTTTAAGTTTTTTAGGCAATTCAATATAGGGTGAAATAAAATTCATCTTATGAAGAAGAGAGATTTTATTTTTTTCAATATTTTGTCCATTGATTAAAACCTCGCCACCACTTGGTTTTAATAATCCTAAAATCATTCCAATAGTTGTTGTTTTTCCACATCCATTAGGTCCTAATAGACCAACCATTTCATTTTCATTAATTTTAAAATTTATATTAGCAACTGCTTCTTTATCTTTATATTTTTTTGATAGATTTATTACTTCAATAGAATTTGTCATTAATATTTAGATGCTCTCTTTAATCTATCGTTAATTGTTTTGCCAAGACCTTTATTTGGTATCGTCTCAACTGCAATCTTTTTATAACCATTTTTTTTAATTTTTCTTAAAGTTGAATACAAATTCTTTGCAGCTTCATCCATATTTCTCACTTTTGATAAATAATAATAGTTTTTTAATTTTGATTTTCTTTTTTTTATTAATAAAAAAGCCTCATCTTTTTTTGGTTTTTTAACATTGACTCTTAAAGGTATCCCAGGTGAGTAATGTAAGGGAAATAAACCAGGTGATAATTTTTTTTTTGAATTTGTATTAATTAATAATTTTTTTTTTAAAACGTTTTCAATTTTTTTACTGTCCAGACCTCCATATCTTAAAAGTGAGGGCTTTTCTATAAGATTTAATATTGTGGACTCAACTCCAATTTTACTTTTTCCTCCATTTAAAATATATTTTATTTTTGAACCAAATTCTTCTTTTACATCAGATGGTTTAACAGAACTTAATTTCGAGGATATATTTGCACTAGGCGCAGCTACTGGATAATCTAAATTTTTTAATAAATTTCTGAACAATCTATGTTTAGGAAAACGTACAGCAATACTTTTTTTATTATTAGTGACAAATTTTGATATTTTTGACTGATTTTTTAATTTCAAAACATAAGTTATTGGACCTGGAGAAAATTTTTTGTAAAGTTTTACTAAATTATCATTTATATCACAGTCTTCTTTAAGTCTTTGAATATCGTAATAATGGACAATAAGTGGATTGTTTAATGGTCTTTTTTTAAGACTAAATATTTTCTTAACTGCACTATTCGAGTAAGCGTTCGCAGCTAATCCATAAACAGTTTCTGTTGGTACCGCAACACAATGATTATTATCTAAATATTTTTTTGCTTTTTTGATATTTGATTGAATAGATTTCATGTATTAATAATTATTATTATATGAAAGATAAAATATTACCACTTGATTATGATCAGTATTCAGTTGAGGAGCTTACAGAAAAAGCAAATAAGATTATAGAGTCTCTGGAGAAGGAAAATGATTTAAACAATTCAGTTGAAAGTTATCAAGAACTTCTAAAATTAAATAATATTATTGAAAAGAAATTTCATAAAAATTTTAAATCTATTGGTGAAGATACAAATAAAAAGATTAAAGAGATAACTAAAAAAAATGAAAAAACAGCTTAATAAAATAGCTAAGGATACAAATATATTTCTTAAGAAATATATTAATTCACAAAAATATTCTCAGCTAATGTCACCCATGAAGTATGGTTTATTTCCAGGTGGAAAAAAAATAAGATCTAAAATCTTAATTGACTTTGGGTCATTATTTTCAATAGATTATAAAACATTGATAATACTTGGGTCAGCTGTTGAATGTATTCATGCTTATTCACTTATTCATGACGATCTACCCTGCATGGATGATGATGATATAAGAAGAGGAAAACCTTCAGCCCATATTAAATTTGGTGAGTCTACAGCAGTTCTAGCAGGAAATTCATTACTGACTTTAGCTTTTGAAATTTTATCAAGTCCTAAATTGAAATTAAATGAAAAGATAAAGATCAACCTAATCAAAAAATTATCAGAATGTTCAGGACATTTAGGAATAGCTGGTGGGCAATATTTAGATTTAAGTTATGAGAGAAAGAAAATATCAAGGAATAAAATATTAGAAATGGAAATAAAAAAAACTGGAATGTTATTTAGTTTTTGTTGTGCAGCTCCAGCAATAATTAAGAAAAAAACGATCCAAGAAATTAAATTTTTTGAAAATATTGGATCAAAAATTGGTCTATTATTCCAAATAGCTGATGATTTAATTGATCTGAAAAGTAATTCTAAGGAAGCTGGGAAAAAAACAGGAAAAGATCAAAAAAAAGGTAAGGCAACACTTATAAATTTAATAGGCTATGATGACTCACTTAAGTATTGTGATAAGATAATAAAAGATATTAATAAGAATTTAAGAAAATATGGTTCAAGATCTGAAAAAATAAACGAAACACTTGGTTATATATTGAATAGAAAAAAATGAAAAAAAATTATCAATTTTTAAATAATATCAACTTTCCATCTGATTTAAGAAAAGTTTCTGAAGATAATTTACAAAAAGTAGCAGATGAGGTGAGGGAGGAAATGATAAGTGCTGTTTCAGAAACAGGAGGTCACCTTGGTGCTGGTTTGGGAGTGGTTGAATTGACAGTTGCTCTTCATTATGTTTTTGATACCCCAAATGATAAATTAATATGGGATGTTGGCCATCAATCTTACCCACATAAAATTTTAACTGGAAGAAAAGATAAAATTAGAACTTTACGGCAGGGTGATGGTTTATCAGGTTTTACAAAAAGATCTGAAAGTGAGTATGACCCATTTGGAGCAGCCCATAGCTCAACATCTATTTCATCAGCATTAGGAATTGCTGAGGCAAATAAACTAGAAAATAAATCTTCCAATGTAATAGCTGTCATAGGTGATGGAGCAATTAGTGCAGGTATGGCTTACGAAGCCATGAATAATGCGGGAGCATCTAAGACAAAAATGATTGTTATTTTAAATGATAACGATATGTCAATTGCAAAACCAGTTGGAGCAATGAGGACCTACTTGGCAAAATTATTTACAGGTAAAATATATTTTAGTCTTAGAGAAACTTTAAAATTAATTACATCTGCATTTTCAAAAAGATTTAGCGCTAAAGCAGGAAAAGCAGAGGATTTTTTCCGTTCAGCAGTTACTGGAGGTACATTGTTTAGTTCACTTGGTTTTTATTATGCTGGTCCTATAGATGGTCATGATTTATCAAGCCTAGTTACAATTTTAAAAAACGCAAAAGAATCAAGACATAATGGTCCTATAATGATTCATATCAAAACTCAAAAAGGTAAAGGTTATTCTTATGCAGAAAAAGCAAATGATCATTATCATGGAGTGTCAAAATTTAATGTTGAGACTGGCGAACAATTAAAAAGCAAATCAAACCTTCCAGCCTATACAAAAGTATTTGCGAACACGTTAGTTAAACATGCCAAAAAAGATAGCAAAATTGTAGGAATAACAGCAGCGATGCCAGGAGGGACTGGTATGGATATTTTTGGAAAGGAGTTTCCAAATAGAATGTATGATGTCGGAATAGCAGAACAACATGCTGTAACTTTTGCAGCCGGTCTAGCAACCGAGGGATACAAACCATATGCTGCAATTTATTCTACGTTTTTACAGAGAGCGTATGATCAAGTTGTCCACGATGTTGCCATTCAAAGTTTACCAGTTAGATTTGCGATAGATAGAGCAGGATTAGTTGGTGCTGATGGATCAACCCATGCTGGTTCATTTGATATAACTTACTTATCAACTTTACCTAACTTTGTAGTAATGGCAGCGAGTGATGAAGCTGAACTTGTTAAAATGATTAATACTTCAGTAGATATAAATGACAGACCTTCTGCAATTAGATATCCAAGAGGAACTGGAGTAGGTGTTGACCTCCCATCAATAGACGAAAAAATTGAAATTGGTAAAGGGAGAGTCGTTCAACAAGGGACACAAGTTTGTATTTTAAACCTTGGTACTCGACTTGAGGAGTGCAAGTTAGCTGTAGAGGAATTAAAAGCAAAAGGAGTTTCAACAACTTTGATAGACGCCAGATTTGCTAAGCCTTTAGACGAAGAACTTATACTAAAATCTGCCAAGGAACATGAGCTTATGATAACTATTGAGGAGGGATCAATAGGTGGTTTCGGTTCTCATGTTAAAAATTTATTAGCTGAAAGAGGAGTATTTGATAAAGGTTTAAAATTTAGATCAATGACTTTACCAGATGAATTTATTGAACAAAATGATCCAAAAAAAATGTACGATAAAGCTGGATTAAACAGTTCTCAAATTTCTAAGAAAATTTCTGATATTTTGTTTCAAAAAGAAACAATAAGAGTTGTGAAAAATTAATTTAAGCTAACTACATTGGGCTTTGTTCATTAAGTAGTGGTCAAGCAAAACACAGTTCATCATAGCTTCACCAATTGGTACAGCTCTAATTCCTACACAAGGATCATGTCTACCTTTAACAGATATTGAAGTATTTTTCCCAAATTTATTTATAGTTTTTCTAGTAGTTAAAATTGATGATGTTGGTTTGACAGCAAAAGATGCAATAATTTCTTGGCCCGTAGAAATTCCACCAAGAATTCCACCCGCTTTATTCGAGTTGAATTTTAATTTATTTCCTTTTGAAGAAATTTCATCTGAATTTTGTTCTCCACTTAATTGTGCTGAGTTCATTCCTGCACCAATATTTACACCTTTAACAGCATTAATACTCATTAGACCTGAAGCTATGTCAGTATCCAATTTTGAATAAATTGGAGCACCTAAACCAACTGGGATACCTCTTGCTCTTATTTCAATCACTGCTCCACATGAGGATCCTGATTTTCTTACACCAAGCAAATATTTTTCCCATAATTTAATCATTGATTTATCTGGACAAAAAAATGGATTTTTTGAAATTACTTTATCATTCCATTGATTTGTATCACATCCAAGAATCCCTAGCTGAGTTACCGCACCAATTACTTTAAATTTTTTACCTAATTTTTTTTGAAGTACAACTTTTGCTATTGCACCAGCCGCAACTCGTGTAGCAGTTTCTCTAGCAGAAGATCTGCCACCACCTCTATAGTCTCTAATTCCATATTTTTTAAAATAAGTAAAATCTGCATGACCTGGTCTGAACTTATCTTTAATATTATTATAATCTTTGGATCTCATATCTTTGTTGTAGATTATGAGAGAAATAGGTGTTCCTGTAGTTTTACCCTCAAATACTCCTGACAGTATATGAACTTTATCATCCTCTTTTCTCTGAGTTGTAAATTTAGATTGTCCTGGTTTTCTTTTGTCTAATTCTATTTGAATATCTTGTTCTTTAAGATTTATGTTTGGAGGACAACCATCAACAATGCAACCAATTGCAGGTCCATGAGACTCTCCCCAAGTTGTGAAACGAAATAGCTTTCCAAAAGTATTAAATGACATTATTTATATTATATAGATTATTTTGTTTAAATTATGAATCAAAAAAACTCTTTAGGTCTTAATAGTTGCTTTCTTGATATAGATGATCCAATTCATTTATTTCATGAATGGATGGAGGAAGCAAAGAAAACTGAGCCAAATGATCCAAACGCTGTTGCTCTGGCCACATCAGATAAAAACAACATTCCATCAGTTAGAATGGTTTTACTTAAAGATTTCAACAAAGATGGATTTGTATTTTATACAAATTTAAATAGTCAAAAAGGAAATGAATTAAAAGAAAATCCGTATGCTGCGATGTGTTTCCATTGGAAAAGTCTCTTAAGACAAATAAGAATTAGTGGAAAGGTGTCATTAGTTTCTGATCAGGTTGCAAATGAATATTATTCATCTAGAGCGTATGAAAGTCGAATAGGAGCATGGGCTTCTAAGCAAAGTGAAGAATTAAATTCACGAGAACAATTGTTAAAATCTATACAAGATTACAAAAAAAAATATAGCAACAAGTCAAATGTTCCTAGACCAAGTCACTGGTCTGGATGGATTTTATCTCCAGATAGTATTGAATTTTGGCTAGATGGTGAGAATAGAATCCACGAGAGATTAAAATATAATAAAGATAACTCCGGGAAGTGGATAAAGTCTTTATTAAGTCCTTAAAAATTTCTTGATAAACTAAATGATGTTAATCTTTTAAGAATATTTTTTTCTTCAGAGTCTTTAAATACACTTAGAGAATTTGAGGCTAAATTTATATAGTGCTGTGCTTTTTGATAGCATTCCTGAATTATTTTATACTTATTTATAAGAGCAATAATTTTATTAAAGTCATCTTTTGTTCTTAATTCTTTTTTAAACATATTTGATAAAATTTTCTTTTCATCATTTCCTAATTTTTGAAAAAGTAAAATTATTGGTAAGGTAATTTTTCCTTCAAAAAAATCTTGACCAATTTTTTTACCAAATAGTTTAAGCTCAGCATTATAGTCAAGTGTGTCGTCTGCTATTTGAAAAGTTAATCCCAAGTTTCTTCCATAAAATTCTAAAGCATCTTTTTCTTTGTTTTCTGCATCAGATAAAATTGCACCAACTTTAGTTGCTGCTGCAAATAACTCAGCAGTTTTAGCTGAGATGATTTTTAAATATGTTTCTTCCAGCATATCAACTTCACCTTTGTGTTGAAGTTGTAGAACTTCTCCTTGAGCAATTTTAGATGAAGTGGAAGATAATAATTTTAAAACTTCTAGGTTTCCGTCTTCTACCATCATTTCAAAACATCTACTCAATAGATAATCTCCTATTAAAACTGACGAATGATTATCCCAAACTTTGTTTAAAGTTTCTTTCCCTCTTCTAACAGTGCCTTCATCAATTACATCATCATGCATCAACGTAGCGCTGTGAATTAACTCAACACATGCAGCTAAATTTATATCTCTAGAGCCTTTAGAGTAACCGCATAATTTTGCACTGCCCAATGTTAGTAAAGCTCTCAGTCTTTTTCCTCCAGTTTCTATATGATAATCTGTCATTTTTTGAACCAGCTGTACGTCGCTAGATAATTTTGATTTTATTTTTTCTTCGGTTAAAACCAGTTTTTCTTCAACCGAGTCTTTAAGCAGAAAATATGAATCATTTATCTGATTTTTAAGCTGTACAACTGTTCCCATAACATTTTTAAATTAGTATAATTTGTTTATATATATTACTTATCAATTGACGCACCAGTTTCTTCAATTATAAGTAGTCTTTATATTCAATAAATAATTCTATAAGACTTACCTATGTTCTCTTTTTTTAAAAAGAAAAAAATTGTTGCTCACTTAAAATTAAGCGGGGTTATTGGTAATGCAGGAAAATTTAAACAAGGTATTGATTTTGCAGGTCAAGAAGAACAAATTAAAAAGGCTTTTTCTCTGAAAAAAGCGGTATGTGTCGCTATATCAATCAATTCTCCAGGAGGATCACCAGTTCAATCTCATTTAATCTACAGTTTTATTAGACAGCAAGCAAAAAAACACAAAAAAAAGGTTATTGTATTCGCTGAGGACGTAGCAGCTTCTGGAGGTTATTTGATTTCTTGTGCTGGGGACGAAATTTATGCAAATTCAAGTTCAATAATTGGATCTATAGGAGTGATATATTCTTCTTTTGGATTTACTGAGTTGATAAAAAAAATTGGTGTTGAAAGAAGAGTTCATACTGCTGGTAAAAACAAAAGCACACTTGATCCATTTTTAGAAGAAAAAAACGAAGATATTGAAAGATTAAAAAATATTCAATTGGATCTTCATAAAGATTTTATAAATGTTGTTGAAAAAAGCAGAGGATCAAAATTAAACAAATCTGATGTAGAACTTTTTTCAGGTGAGTTTTGGTCAGGCAGTAAAGCGAAAAATTTAGGATTGATTGACGGAATAGGTAACGCACATGAAATATTAAAAGATAAATTTGGTGAAGATGTAATTATTAAAAAATTTGAAAAACCAAAAGGATGGTTAAGTCAAAAACTTTCTTCATCTAGCAATCAAGTAGATCAAATAGCAAGTATTTTAGATGAAAGATCAATTTGGCAAAGATATGGTTTCTAAAGCAAAAAAAGAAAAAAAAAAAATTCAAACATTCCAAGATACAATTTTGAATCTTCAGAAATTTTGGAGTAAAAAAGGATGCATTATTCTTCAGCCTTATGATATGGAGGTTGGTGCAGGAACTTTTCATCCAGCCACTACCCTAAGATCACTTGGAAATAAACCATGGAAAGCAGCTTACGTACAACCATCAAGAAGACCTACAGATGGAAGATATGGAGATAATCCAAACAGGTTGCAACACTATTATCAATTTCAAGTTTTAATTAAACCTTCCCCTGAAAATATAAAAAAACTTTATTTAAATAGTTTATCTACTATAGGAATAGATCATAATGATCATGATATAAGGTTTGTTGAAGATGATTGGGAAAGTCCAACATTAGGTGCTGCAGGATTGGGATGGGAAGTATGGTGTGATGGAATGGAAATTACTCAATTCACCTATTTTCAACAAATGGCTGGATTTGATTGTAAACCTGTATCAGTTGAAATCACTTATGGTTTAGAAAGAATTTGTATGTTCACTCAAAAAGAAAAAAACGTTTATGATTTGTTGTGGAATGATGAAGGTATAAAATATCACGAAGTATTTCATCAAGCCGAAAAAGAATTTTCAGCATACAATTTTGAATATGCGAATGTAGAAACACTTTTGAAAATGTTTGAAATGCATGAGTCTGAGGCAAAAGATTTGGTAGAAAAAAAAATTTCTTTACCAGCATATGATCAATGTTTAAAAGCCAGTCATGTGTTTAATATTTTAGATGCAAGAGGTGCAATCAGTGTTGCACAAAGAGCAGGTTATATTGCTAGAATAAGAGATATTACAAAATCTGCAGCAGGCGTTTGGTTAGATAGTCAAAAATAATGTCAGAGTTTTTTTTAGAATTATTTAGTGAGGAAATACCCTCAAATCTTCAACAAAATTTAAGGGAAGACTTACTTAAAAGTTTTAATGATTTTTTTTTAGAAAAATCAATTTTATTTAAAAAAAGTTCATCATATTCTACACCAAACAGACTAGTGGTATTATTTGAAGGAGTTCAAAAAAATGTTGTGCAAAAATCTGAGGAGATTAAAGGTCCAAATATCAAGTCACCAGAGGTAGCACTAGAGGGTTTTGTTAGGTCAAATAAAATATTAAAAAAAGATCTCTACCAAAAGAAAACTGACAAAGGAGAATTTTATTTTTTCAAGACAAAATCAAAAAAATTGCATACACATGAATTGCTAGAGGAATTTATCCCAATATTGTTAAGTAAAATTCAATGGAAAAAATCAATGTATTGGGGAACTTTTGACCTAAATTGGGGGAGACCATTAAAATCAATACTAGCTGTATTTGATAAAAAAAAATTAAATTTTAATTTTCATCATCTAACATCTTCTAACTCAACTTTTATCGATAAAGAATTTGAGGAAAATAAAAAGTCATTCTTAGAATTTAAAAATTATAAAAGTTTTTTTAAAAAAATGGATATTATCGTCGATCACAATGAAAGAAAAAAGTTAATAGAAAAAAAATTCAACAATATATTAAAAAATAAAAATATTAAGATTCAATATAATCCTAGATTACTTAATGAGGTTGTAGATTTAACAGATCAACCAAATATCCTTCTTTGTGAATTTGATAAGAAATTTTTAAATATTCCAAAAGAAATATTAATTATTACCATGCAATACCATCAAAAATATTTTCCTATATTTGATAATAAAGAAAATATTACCAACGAGTTTTTAGTTGTTGCAAACAAAAAAGATAAAAAGGGATTAATTAAATTAGGAAATGAAAGAGTAGTTGAAGCAAGATTAAGTGACGCAGAATTTTTTTGGAAAAAAGATAAATCTCAAAATATGGTCAAAAAAGTTACTGATTTAAAATCAATGAATTATTTTAGAGGATTAGGAAGTTATTTTGATAAAGCTCAAAGAATGAGAAAATTGGGTGGAATGATATCTGATGAACTTTTAATCAGTAAAGAAAAAGTTGAATTATCAGCATCAATTTGTAAGGTTGATTTATTATCAGAGCTAGTGGGTGAATTCCCAGAACTACAAGGTGTGATGGGAGGTTATTTTGCTATTGCACAAGGTTTTGATAAAGATTTGGCTTTGGCCATAAGCGAACAATATTTACCTACAGGTTCAGGCTCAAGAGTCCCAAAAAAACCATTTAGTATAGCCCTTTCTTTAGCTGATAAGATAGATACTTTGGTTGGTTTTTTTGGTTTAAATCAAAAACCAACAAGTTCTAAAGATCCATATGCTCTAAGAAGATTAGCATTAGGAGTAATAAGAATAATAGTTGAAAATAAAAAAGATTTTAAAATAAAAGATTTAATTAATTATTCTTTAAGCCTGTATTTAGATCAAGGATTTGAAATTGATAATCAATCTTTACAAAATGAGTTATCAGATTTTTTAATGGATAGATTAAAATATCACATGAAGGAAGAAAATATTAGAAATGATATAATTCAAGCATCAACTAGTTCTTTTAATTTAGATCAATCTGTTATAATTTTTAATAAAGCTAAACATTTAAATAAAATTATTAATAAACCAGATGGTTTAGATATTATTGCAAGTTATAAAAGAGCCTCAAACATTTTAGATGGCGAATTAAAAAATAATAAAATAGAATTATCAAATACAACTGACCCTGGTATTTTTAAAACTGAGTTAGAAAAAAACCTATTTAAAAAAATTAGTGAATTAAGGAAATATTTTTCAGGCATTAATAAAGATGAAAATTATGTTCAAACATTGGACAATTTGGCTAGTGTTAAGAGAGAGGTTTTTGACTTTTTTGATAATGTAATTGTTAATGAAGATGATGAGGTCATAAAGAAGAATAGGCTGGAACTAATCCAAATGATGTGTAAAACGTTCAACAATTATGTTAATTTTTCTCTAATCGACCCCCATTAATGAAAAAACTTATATTAAACTTTAATTCTAAGGATAGTAAAAAAATTAAAAATCCTAAAAACTTTTTAGGAGGAAAAGGTGCTAATCTTTCTGAAATGGGAAGAATGGGTCTTCCAGTGCCTCCTGGTTTTACAATATCTACAAAAGTTTGTGAAATTTTTTATAAGGATAAAAAAAAATTAAATAAAAATTTAATTTCTCAAATTAAAAAAGAATTAAAATTAATCGAAAAAGACGTTTCTAAGAAATTTGGGGACTTAAAAAATCCACTTTTGTTGTCCGTGCGTTCTGGTGCAAGAGTATCAATGCCAGGAATGATGGATACTATTCTAAATCTGGGTCTAAACGATAAAACAGTCAAAGCTTTAGCAACTAATACTTCAAATGGAAGATTTGCTAAAGATAGCTATAGAAGATTCATTCAAATGTACGGTAATGTAGTAATGGGTGTTGAAGGTTATCATTTTGAGGAATTAATTGAAAATTATAAACTTACGAAAGGTGTTTTGCTAGACACAGATTTAGATGAGAGTGATTGGGATGGATTAATTGAAGATTTTAAAAGAACAGTAAGAGAAAAGGCAAAAAAAGATTTTCCTCAAGATGTTCATGAACAATTGCTAGGTGCAATAAGTGCAGTGTTTTTATCTTGGGAAAGTAATAGAGCAAAAGTTTATAGAAAATTAAATCAAATCCCAGCCGAGTGGGGAACTGCTGTAAATGTTCAATCAATGGTTTTTGGAAATATGGGTGATGATTGTGCAACAGGAGTTGTGTTTACAAGAAATCCATCAGATGGATTAAATGAAATATATGGTGAGTATTTAATTAATGCTCAAGGTGAAGATGTTGTAGCAGGCACAAGGACTCCTCAATACATAACAAAAAAAGCTAGGAGAAATGCTAAAGTAAAAGAATTATCAATGGAAGAATCTATGCCTAAAGTCTTTAAAGAACTTCAGAAAATTTTGAAAAAATTAGAGATGCATTACAAAGATATGCAAGACGTAGAGTTTACAGTAGAAAATAGTAAACTATGGATGCTTCAAACAAGATCAGGAAAAAGAACAGCAAAATCAGCAGTCAAGATTGCAGTTGATATGGTAAAAGAAAAGTTAATTTCTAAAGAGGAAGCTATATTAAGAATTGACCCAAGCTCTTTAGATACACTTTTGCACCCTACTTTGGATGAAAAAAGTTCAATTAATGTAATAGCAAATGGATTGCCCGCATCACCAGGTGCAGCCAGTGGTAAAGTTGTATTTACATCAGAAGAGGCTGAAAGATTAACCGCAATGATGCAAGATACAATTTTGGTCAGGGTAGAGACCTCTCCAGAAGATATACAAGGAATGCATGCTGCGAAAGGAATTTTGACTGCTAGAGGGGGAATGACAAGTCATGCGGCTGTTGTTGCAAGAGGTATGGGTAGACCATGTGTATCAGGATCAAGTGAAATTGATATAAACTATGACAATAAATCTTTTAAAACTTCTTCAATGGAGATTAAAGAAGGAGACATAATCACTATTGATGGCTCAACTGGAAGAATTATTGCTGGAAGTGTTTCAACTGTGAAGCCTGAAATATCTGGTGATTTTTCTAAGTTAATGTCCTGGGCAGATAGTTTTAGGAAATTAAAAGTAAGAACAAATTCTGAAACTCCAAAAGATACCAAAACAGCAAAAGATTTTGGTGCTGAGGGTATTGGATTATGCAGAACTGAACATATGTTTTTTGATGAAGAACGAATTTTGTCTGTAAGAGAGATGATATTATCTAAAACAAAAGAAGACAGAGCAAAAGCATTACAAAAACTGTTACCGCATCAAAGAAAAGATTTTATAGATATATTTAAAATCATGAGTGGATTACCAGTCACAGTTAGATTGTTAGACCCACCATTGCATGAATTTTTACCACGTACAGAAAAGGAAATTAATGAGGTTGCTAATATAGTTAACCTCCCAGTTAAAGAGGTTGAGTCAAGAATTGAAGAGCTCCATGAACAAAATCCTATGTTAGGTCATAGAGGATGTCGTTTGGGAATATCTTTCCCTGAAATTTATGAAATGCAATGCAAAGCAATATTTGAAGCTTTGGCTTACCTCAAAAAAAATAAAATTAAATCTGCTTTTCCTGAAATAATGATACCTTTAGTATCTACCGAGGCTGAGATTAAAATAATGAAAGAATTAGTAATTAGAACTGCTAGTCAAGTTCAACAAGAAAATAAATTGAAAATAGAATTTTTAGTAGGAACGATGATTGAATTACCTAGAGCAGCAATAAAAGCAAAGGAGATTGCTAAGCATGCAGAATTCTTTAGTTTTGGAACTAATGATTTAACTCAAACCACATTTGGGATCAGTAGAGATGATAGTGGTAAATTTTTAAATGATTATTTAGAAAACAAAATATTTTCTGTTGATCCTTTTGTTTCAATAGATGAAGGAGTTTCAGATTTAGTTGAAATAGCAGTACAAAAAGGAAGAAAACAAAACAAAAATCTAAAATTAGGTATCTGTGGAGAGCATGGAGGAGATCCACATAGTATATCTTTTTGTTCTAATGTAGGATTGAACTATGTTTCTTGTTCACCTTATAGAGTTCCTGTTGCAAGGTTGGCTGCTGCTCAAGCTGAAATTAAAAAAAAATTAAATTAAATAGGAGGCGTTCTGTTTCTCGTCCCTTGATTAATAATATACAGAATATAACACTTTTTCAAAAACTTCGTGTAAAACTTCGTGTAGTGTTTTGCTCATTTTGCCGATTTCTTGACTTTCAACTTCGTGTAATTTTAACTTAGTATATAAATTTAATATGAGCGAAACAAAAGATAGAGTAGTGATTGATGATTGGTTGAGAGCATCTAATTGGATACTGACAGATCATGAAAATTCAAAAAGGAATGTAGATTTTGAAGTTAGAGGAAAAGGTATTAATGATTATACACTTTATGATTCAAAAGGTTTTCCAATCTGTGTTTTAGAAGCAAAGTCTCTAGAGGTATCAAGAAATGAGGGTGGGTTATTATCTGCTAAAGAACAAACTCGAAGATATGCAAAAGCACAAAAATGTCGTTTTGCAATGATGTCCAATGGTGAAACCCATTATTTATGGGATACTCATATTGGAAATCCAGTGGCGATTTCTATTTGTCCTTCTCAAAAAGAATTGGAAATTAAAGATGCGAAATACAAACCTGACAATAAAAAAATTTTTGAGGAAGAAATTCAAGATGATTATATAGTTAAAACTCAATTTCCAAATTATGAAAAGAACCCGGATTATATAAAACCAGAAAATAGGGAAAATTTTATTAAAAAAAATAATTTGAGATTTTTAAGACCTTATCAGTTAAATGCACTAAAGGCGATACAAGAGTCTGCCAAGAGTGGCAACGACAGATTTCTACTTGAGATGGCGACCGGAACAGGAAAAACTTTAACATCTTGTGCGATCATAAAATTGTTTCTTAGATCTGCTAATGTCAAAAGAGTTTTATTTTTAGTGGATAGATTAGAACTGGAATCACAAGCAGAAAGAGAATTTAAAGAAGTTTTAAAAAATGACTACACAGTATCAATTTGGAAGGAGAAGCAGACATCTTGGAAGAGTTCAGAAATTGTAGTTACTACTGTTCAATCTTTAAAAGCAAAAAATAAGTACAAAATTGAATTTAATAGAGATGATTTTGACCTTGTTATATCAGATGAATCTCATAGATCTCTTGGAGGGCAAAGCAAAAAGGTATTTGAATATTTTATTGGATATAAACTTGGTTTGACTGCTACACCTAAAGATTATTTAAAAAATACAAATCAAGATCAAAAATTTATGGATCCTAGAGAACTTGAAAGAAGAACTCTTTTAGATACTTATACTACATTTGGATGTGAAAGCGGGAATCCTACATTTAGATATTCCTTGATAGATGGAGTAAGAGATGGATTTTTAATTAATCCAAAAGTTTTTGATGCAAGAACGGATTTAACAACACAACTTCTATCTGAAAATGGTTACTCTTACACAGATGAGGATGAAGATGGAAATGTTATTAGTGCTATTTTTACCAGGAAACAATATGAAAAAACTTTTTTTTCGGAAGATACAAATAGAACTTTATGTAAAGCATTTCTAGATAACGCAAAAAAGGATCCTTTTTCTGGAGAGATTGGAAAGTCATTAATTTTTTGTGTTTCTCAAGATCACGCAGGAAAGATTGTTCAAATATTAAATGAACTTGCCCACAAATTATTCCCAAATAAATATCAATCAGATTTTGCTATGCAAGTTACTTCAAAAGTAGATAGAGCAACTGAAATGACTTTACAATTCAAAAACAACAACTTAGGAGGAAATTCCGACTTCAATCCTTATTATAAAACTTCCAAATCTAGAGTTTGTGTAACAGTTGGAATGATGACTACCGGTTATGATTGTACAGATCTACTGAATATATGTCTTTTAAGACCAGTTTTTTCCCCATCTGATTTTATTCAAATGAAGGGCAGAGGTACAAGAAAAAATGACTTTATAAATCATTGGATTGATAAAAAACAAGTTACAGAAGATATAGTTTCAGATAAATCAGAATTTTTCTTGTTCGATTTTTTTGCTAATTGTGAATTCTTTGAAAAAGATTTCAATTATAACGAAAAATTGCAGTTACCAAATCCAGGATCTACAACAACTGATGGTCCAATAGTAATTGATCCTGAAAAGGTGGAAAATTACAATCCTGATCCATTAGCAACAATGAGAAAAAGCAGTATTGGCAAGGAGGGAATGAAAATTGATAGGATGTTTTTTGATGATTTTGCTAAAATAGTAAAAAGTGACACTATAATTGAAGGATTAATTAATGAGAGAGATTTTGATAAAGCAGAGCAATATCTAAATGATAATATCTTAGATAAACCAGAAAAATTTTTTACATTAGATAAACTAAAAAAATCCATAGGATTAGATAGAAGATTAAATACAAAAGAACTTCTTTTATATATCTTTGGTCACACCAACAAACTTAAAACAAGAGAAGAATTGCTTGAAGATGAGTTTGAAAAATTTGAAAATCGTTATGCCCCTGAGCAAGATATATTTAATGATATCAAACATGTATTTGTATCTTATTTAACCGATCCTGAGTTAAGAGAAATTATTGATAGAGGTGAATTTGGAAGATTGAACAATAATCCAAATGGAATATTTTATAAAAAACTTCCAGATAAGTTTAAAAACGTTATTCCAGAATATATAAAAGATCATGTACATTTGAATAAATTTTTAAAATAATGCTAGATAAAGATACAAAAAAAAGAATTGATGATTTAAGACAAACCCTAGTTGGAAAAGTTCCCGATCCAAAAGCACAAGTAGAACAGATTACTTTTGCATTAATATATAAGTTTATGGATGATATGGATAATGAGTCTCTTAAAATGGGTGGAGTACCATCTTATTTTATTGGAGAATATGAAAAATACAGTTGGAAAAATTTATTTGATACCAAGTTAGGAGGTCAAGATTTAGTTTTACTTTACAATGAAGGTATTACTAAAATGAATAATAACCCAAATTTACCATCTGTATTTAGAGATATTTTTAAAAATGCTGGCATTAATTATCGTGATCCAGAAACTTTACGTCTTTTTTTAAAAAAAATTAATGAATTTGAATATACTAACTCTGAAAAATTAGGAGATGCATATGAATACCTGCTATCAGTTCTTGGTTCTCAAGGAAATGCTGGTCAATTTCGTACACCAAGAAATATAATTGAATTTATAATTAAAATTTTGAATCCTCAAAAGAACGAAACTATTTTAGACCCAGCATGTGGTACTTCAGGATTTTTAATTTCTTCTTACAAACATATTTTAGAAACAAATAAAAATAACCTTAAACCAGATGAGAGAAATCAAATAATTGAAAATATATATGGTTATGATCTAGATCCAGAAATGGTGAGAATGTCTTTGGTAAATATGTATTTGCATAATTTTACTGATCCAAAAATATTTGAATATGACACATTAACCTCTGAAGAAAAGTGGGGTGATTATTTTGATGTAATTTTAGCAAATCCTCCATTTATGACTCCCAAAGGTGGAATAAGACCTCACAAAAGATTTAGTATAAATTCGTCAAGATCAGAAATTTTATTTATTGATTATATTCAAGAACATCTAACACCAAATGGTAGAGCAGGAGTAATTGTACCAGCAGGTATTATTTTTGACGAGGACAGTGCATATGTAAATATTCGAAAAAAACTCATCAAAGACTCATTAGTTGGAATAATTTCCTTACCAAAAGGAGTATTTTTACCATATTCAGCAGTGAAAACCTCTATTTTAATCTTAGATAAAAAATTATCGAAGGAAAGAAATCATATTTTTTATATTAATATTGAAAACGATGGATATTCATTAAATAACAATAGAAAACCAATCAAGGATAATGATTTACCAATTGCATTAGAAAATTTAGCAAACAATAATTATTTTAAAATTTTAAAAAAAGAAATATTAAACAAAGAAAATATTTCATTTGTTTATACTGATTATATTAAAGAAAAAAAATTACAAAATCAGAAATTTACAAAAGAAAAATTATCTAATCTGGTTGAAATATTTTCAGGTTCAAGACAAAAAGGTGGTTCATTAGAAGATGGAATTCCCAGTATTGGTGGAGCACAGATAGGAAAATATGGGGAAATTTTACAGGATAAAATGGTTTATATTTCTGAAGAACATTTTAACAAAATGAACAAAGGACAATTAAAAAAAGGAGATGTTTTAATTGTTAAAGATGGTGCAACCACGGGTAAAATAGGTCTTTATAAGGGTGAATTTACAAAAGCAGCAATTAATGAACATGTATTTGGTCTTAGAGTTAATAATAAAATTTTAGATAAATTTCTATATTTTCTAATGATGGGTCAAACATTTCAAGCAAAGGTGAAACCAATGATACAAGGTATTATAGGAGGAATAAATTTAAAATTTTCTAATTTAGAAATTCCATTACCTTCTATTGAGAAACAATTTGAAATTGTTAATGAACTAAATTCCTATGAAAAAATTATTGAAGGATCTAGACAAATTATTTTAAATTATGCTCCAGTTTTAGAACAAGAAAAAGATTGGCAAACTGTTGAATTGGGTGATGTTACTGAGTTAATTAAAAGAGGTATTACACCAAAATATACGGAAAGTAATGGAACTACAGTGTTAAATCAGAAATGTATTAGAGGTAATTCTATTTCTTATGAGTTAAGCAGAAAACATGATCATCATGAGAAGAAAATTGCATCAGAAAAATATCTTCAAAATGGGGATGTGTTAG
>CACMRC010000006.1 GCA_902615975.1 uncultured Pelagibacteraceae bacterium | reverse complement strand
TTATTTCATTTGGCTGAATAAAAAAAATATAAATTCCAATAATTATTAGTGGCAAAAGAATTATAATATAATTTGATTTTTTAAATTTAATTTTTGAAAAAAATTTCTTTACATTTAAAACGAATAGATAAAGAAAAACTCCAAAAAAAGTAACTAAAGACGATCTTATTGTTAAATTTGACGTAAAATAAAGATATAATATTAAAAAAATTATTGGAAATATGATAAAAATAAATCCATTAGAGGCGTAATTTTTAATATCTTTTGAAATTAATATAATAAATAAACTAGCAAGAAATAATATTGAAATATTAATTATCAAATAATTTTTTTCAATAATTAATGTTTTTATATCAATATGAAGTGTTAGTGAGACGTAATATGATCTTAATAAAAATATTACACCTACAAAAAATATAAAAAATAAAATTAAATTAAAATTAAAATGCCCTTTTTTAATTACATAAAATAAATAAAAAAAGTACCCTATATAACCATAAAAAATTAAATCCCTTAAGATTTTTGAAAATTGATTGTGATTAATAAATGCAATTATTAGTCCAACAATTAAAATAAAAATAAAAAAAATTAAGGTTTTACTTTTAAGGTTCTCTTTAAGAAATTCGATTGCCAATTTAAAATTTATACTTCCAACAATTAATATAATTAAAAAAATTTCTCTAACTCCGATATTAGATATTGTCGTAGAGCCATATAAAGCATATATTGAGGCAAATAGTAAAAAGCTTAATTGATTAAATTTCACGTATAGATGATTCATTATTCAAATTTAATTTATTTCTCTTTAGTTACATTAATCGTTTTCAGTATTACACAAAATAAAATAGTACCATTAGCAAACAAATTTAAGTTAATTGATAGGGATCCTAAAACTAAAAATACTCCCTTATTTGGAGGTGTTTTTTTAGCAATGGGGCTACTAATAATTTATACAATATTACTTTTTACCTCAAATAAAAATTATTTTTTATCAGAATTTGTTTATATTTTTTTAATATTTTTTATAGGTGCCTATGATGACTCAAAAAATTTAAATCCATTAATTAGATTAATTTTATCTTCAATAATAGTTGTATTAATTATTAATCGTAATGAATTATTAATAATAAATTTTTTATACATTGATAAATTTTATATTTTTAACTCTTTCATAGCTATATTTTTTACTATTCTTTGTTTTTTACTATTTCAAAACGCATTGAATTTAATGGATGGTATAAATTGTCTAGTAATTTCTTACTGTATATTTATACTGATAATATTAACTATCGTAGATCAAAGTAACTTTGAAATTAAAATAATTTTAATATTTGTTAGCTTGTATATTTTGATTTTAAATTATAATAACATAACATTTTTAGGTGATAGTGGTGTTTACATACTTAGTTTCATTATTTCAATCTTAATCATTGAGGCATATAAATTAAATTATAAAACATTTTCACCTGTTGATATCTTAATGTTATTTAGTTTCGCTGGTTACGATATGTTTAGATTATTTATTCAAAGAATTTTAAAAAAAAAACACCCTTTCTCTAAAGATAAAAATCATTTACATCATTATCTAAAGTACAAAATTAAAAATTCGTTTATAATTTCATTTATCTATATATTTTCAACTTTGATACTTTTTACATTTTCTTATTTTTTAAATTTAAATTATTTAATTTCGATATTTTTAAGTATCGCTTTATATTTGACTATTCTTTTTTATGCTAAAAATAACTACCGTAACTAGTACACTAAATGTTGAGAAGGATATTGATCAATTTGTTAAAAGATTTAATTTTCAAAAATATATTAAAAAAGAATTGATAATTGTGGATGGTGGTTCAAATGACGCTACATATAAAAAATTAATAGTTTTAAAGAAGAAGTATAAATTTTTAAAAATATTCAGAAAAAATAATTCATCAATATATGAGGCTTTAAACTATGGAATTAAAAAATCGACTGGAGATATAATCAATATATTAGGAAGTGATGATAAATTTTTAAACAACAAAATATTTAAAATAGTTGAAAGAATTTTCAGAGAAAAAAAAATATCATTCCTTTATGGAAATTGTGATTTTAATAAAAATGGTAAAATTATTAGAGTTTATTCTAATAAAAAATTTGACAAAAAAAGTTTAAAATATGGATTTATGCCCGCTCATACGACCATGTTTATACACAAAAAAATTTATAAAAAATTAAATTTTTATTCCACTAAATACAAATTTGCATCAGATTTTGATTTTTGTTTTAAATTATTTCAAATGAAAAATATAAAAAATTATTATTTAGATACAAACATGGTTTCAATGAGATCTGGTGGTGTGAGTAATGCGGGAATTAAAAATATTTTTTTATCTAATAAGGAAGTTTTTAATATTTTAAAAAAAAATAAAATAAATTTTATTTTGATTAAACTAATACTTAAAATTATTTATAAAATTATTGATATTTTAACATTTAATTTTTTAATTATTGTTAAAAATGGAATAAAATGAATCTTTTCTAAAGTAAAACTCATCAAAAATATTTCGCTTTTTACTTGTTTCAAAATCTATTTCATTAATTTCTTTTTCAAAATCATTAATATTATAAGTTGTATTATTATCAATTTCATTTATTGGTGTTTTTTTTGCTTTTATAATATGCATATAGTCTACACTAGCAAACTCTATATAAGGTTTACCTAATAATGCTGGAATCCAAGAAGAGGAATTATTTATTATAATTAGCAATTTTGATTTCATTGAACATTCGGTCAAATGATCATTTGTAAAATTAAAAGAGTTAAAGGAAATTTTTAATTTATTTATTTTATCTTTAATTTTTTTTTCATCCATAGATGGATGAACTTTGAAATTAATATTTATATCTTTATCTTTTGTGTATAAAATATTACATATTTTCTCGATTTCTTCGTAAAAAGTATTCTCACTTCTGTAAATTTTGCCCAATATGATTGTTACTAATTTATTATATTGTTTCTGATACTTGGAAAAATAATTATTTAGATAAGATTGCCATTCTTCACAAAGATATGGGTGACCAATTAATTCATAATTTTTAAAATTAAGTTCTTTTACATAATGTTTTTTTTCTAATTCGTGATTTAAAAAAGTTTTATGTAATTTAAAAGCATTCTTTATATGTTGTGGTCTAATATCGGAGAAAACCTGAACAGAATGGGGGAAAAGTAATACTTTTTTTTTAAAAATATTACATAAAAAAGAAAAAAATTTAGACGAGTCTGTTGAAGAACTTTTTTCAAAGAAAATATATTTTGAAAATAATACATTAAATAAGATAATTGGTAGATAAATTATTAGAAGAAAAAAATTTAATAATAAAGATAATTTTTTTCTCTTAAAAAATCTTAAATAAAGAAATTTAACATCAAAATCGTTGAAGCAATTAATATAAAATTTAGTGTTGCTAAAACTTTGAAATATTTTGTGATTAAAAAATATTACTTTGAGTTTAATTTTTTTTTTCTTTAAATGATTTAATAATGGTAAAATATAATCAATCTCACCAGAATGAGTTGAAGCTATCCACAAAACTTGCATAAAATATTATTATAACGTATTAAATTATTAATCAATTTTTTAAAGTGAAAAAAAAAAATAAATCTGAATATACTTGGAATAGTGGTAATGAGGATAAGTCTCATCCTTATTTAAGCAAAACTCTACAAAAAATTCTAAATAAATTTAAATACAAAAACAAACTTTTAGATATTGGATGTGGAAATGGAAGTCTAACAAAAGTATTAAGTAAAAATTTTAAGTCAACATTTGCAATTGACACTTCTAAATCTGCAATTTATTTTGCTAAAAAAAATAATCTTAAAAAAGTAACCTTTAAAGTAGGAACACTTCAACTTCATCATAAAAAATTTACACGTAGTACTTTTGATACTATTACAGCAATAGAAGTTATAGAACACGTATATTCACCAGATCAATTTCTAAAAGATATAAAGAGAATAATGAATAATAAAACAAATTTAATTATATCTACACCGTTTCATGGTTATTTCAAAAATTTATTAATATCTATACTTGGAAAATTTGATGATCATTTCAATCCACTTTGGGAGCATGGACATATAAAATTTTGGTCTATAAATACATTCATGCAATTGTTATCTAGAAATGGTTTTGAAATAAAAGAAATTTATTTTTCGGGTAGATTTTATCCTTTTAGTAAATCAATGATTTTTTTGATCAATTTAAAATGAAAAATATTTTAATCACAGGTGGTTTAGGATTTGTTGGTAAAGAATTAGCTATTAAACTTAACAAAAAGTACAATGTAATAATTATTGATAAAAATAAAAATATAAAGAAACTTAAAGATATAAAGATATTTTATTTTGATTTTTCCTCAAACAAATCTATTAAAATAATTCAAAAATTTAATATTGATACTATAATCCATTTAGCAGCATATACTAATGTAGTTGAGTCTGAAAAATATAAATCAAAATATAAAATAAATAATTATCTGAAATCTAAAATATTTTTTAAAAAGATTAAAAATATTAAAAATGTTAAGAAGTTTCTTTTTGCTTCGTCTGCTGCTGTTTATGGAGATAATAAAAATAAAGTAAGCGAAAGATCAATTTGTAAACCTGTTAACTACTATGGTAAAACAAAACTATTATTTGAGAATTACTTATTAAATCAAAAAACAAAAATAGATGTAATTATCCCTAGATTTTTTAATATTATAAGTGAAGAAAGACAAAGTAATAATATTAAATCTTTTTTTAATAATTTAGCAAAATCTATCCAAAATAAAAAAACTTTCTATGTAAACGGAAATAATTTTAGTACACCTGATGGTTTTTGTCATAGGGATTTTATAGATATTAAACTTTTAGTTAACTATGTTTTAAAATTATTAAAAATTAACAAGAGAAAAATGATTGTGAACATAGGAACTGGTAAATCAATTAGCATTGGAGAAATTGTTAAAAAATTGAGCAAAAAATACAACAAAAAATTTAGTTACAAGATTTCAAAACCAAAACATGGGGAGATAGAGTATTCGTGCGCAAACGTAAAAAAATTAAAAAAATATTTAAATTTGAAAACATCAAAAAAAACAAATTTTATGAAATGTATAAATAACAGATTAAAAAATTAATCAAGAATTTCGTTCGAAATTTTATTCTTAAAACCTACATTATATTTTGAAGTTTTAATTTTGGGTTTTGTTAATTTTAAAATCTTAAAACTCTTATTTATTTTACATATTTTCTTAATTAGTTTTGTATCATTCATAAATAACTCTATTTTATTAAAATTTTTTAACATGATTTTATAATCTTTTAATTTATCAATTGTTAATTGGTAATAACTTTGATTGGGATGTGTTTTTTTAAAATTAACTTTTTTTATTTTAAAAATTTTTCTTTTAAAAAAATAAGTCATATATTCTGACGAAGAGGGATCTACGGCCAAGCTGTTTGCCCTTTTAAGAGCTTGCAAAGATATTATTTCTGGTCTTGTACCAATTGGCAAAGAATTTGTATAAGTATAATCGTACGATCCACTCATATGTATTAATGACATTTTTTTAATCGCATCTATATTAGTAAAGGGATTATCCCCAGTTACTCGAACAAAATGGTTAAATTTATATATTTTTCTTAAATCTAATATTCTTTTAAAGATATTTTTTTTACTGCCTCTAAAAAAATTAATTTTATTTTTTTTTGCAATTTTTTTAAATTCAGAATTTTCGTTGTTATCTGTACAAATATAAACGCTTTGTCCTGGAAGTTTTTTTATGATTCTTTTAATTAATATTTCTATAATTGAAATATCATGAATTTTTAATAATGCTTTTTTTTTTAACCTTTTTGAGTTTAGTCTAACCAATATAATTATAGCTATTTTATTTTTTATAAAAAAATTTTTTTTGTAAAATTTCATCTCTTTTTAAATTTTTTTTTGTGAATAAATTTTGAATTTTTTTAAATTGGTTCATGTCCATTCCTATTATGTCTGTTCTTAAAAATTTGACATCTTTAGAAGTTATTTTTGTATTTTTTTTAACATTACTTTTTAACACTGCATATTTTTTCATACCAACAGAATATTTTTTTTCCATCGTTGATAATTTTGATTTTATTGTAATCTTTGTTTTAAAAAATTTTAACATTTCATTAAATTGATTAATATCAAAGCTACTTTCACTATCTGGATAATTTTTAAATCGATCCAAAGTAACGTGTTTTTCTACATAGTTTGCACCAAATTGAATTGATTTTGAAATAATTAACAAATTTAAAGCTGTTGAATTCGCAGAGGTATGATCTGCATAACATACATTTCTACTCAACTTTTTAAGATTTTTTAACATTAGTAATCTCAAATCATTATGATTTGTGGGAAAACTTTGGAATCCATATGTTGGAATAATTTTTTTTTTAAATTTATTATTATTTTTAAATATTTTTTTTATATCTTGAATCTTTTTTCCTGGGATGGAAAAAAAAACCTTTTTAAAATTTATTAAAGCGTCGTGAAAAATTATAGCATTATCCATCTCTGATGATGATATTTTTATAAAAACCTTATTTTTATAATTTTTGCAGAATAGATAACTATTGATATCGAATGGTTCTAAAATAACCATTTTTTTGCTTTTAAAAATAATCTTTAATGCATCATCAATAACTTTATAACTCAGGTTGATTCTTTTTAAAACTTCATAAAACTTATAACTTTTATGTGCTAGATCATCTACATTAAATATCTGTATCTTTATAATATCTACATCTATTTTTATTAAAGACTTGATTAAATTTAAAAAATTTTTTTTAGATCCATTATGTGAGCTTGCTATCTCAGCAATAAATTTAGTTTTTTCGGAATTTTTATATTGATTAATTGATTTTTGTCCATTCATATGTGTCCTTGAATGAGCATCCTTTACAAATATCTATTTTATCAATATTTTTATTATCAAAATGATTAACTCTAACTTTATTTAACTCTTCACCCATCCAAATATCAATCAAACTTGAAATTTTTTTTTGTGGAACATTGTATTTCTTTGGTTTTTTTGCATTTCTCAAAAGTTCAAATCCTTTTTTATTATCTTTAACTTTAGCTTCTAGATTATTAATAGTTTTATCAAAGTTAAATGCTTCAGGAGATAAGTAGCCTACACAATGCTGTGCTCCCCAATCATGACAACACATTCCTACTTGTCCATCATACGTTATCATCATTCTTTGAAACAATTGATCACAAGATATTCTGCCTTTAGATATAAAAATATTGTTATCCACATCAACTATATAGGGTGTTTCAATTGGAAGGTTATTTTCATTTAAATAATTTTTAATGAAATTTTTATTTTCAATATTAATATCCTCTAAATTTCCACCTCTTTCGTTGTATTGTGTTACTGTAACATCATCAACAAAGTCTGAAAATAATTGGTAAAAATTTTCTACTTCATCTCTACTATCATTTGTCAAGATCATTTGAATTTTAGTAACTGGAAATTTAGCACCAAGCTCGTCTCTAATTTTTTTAAAATTCTTAATATTTTCATAAACTTCCTCAAATTTATTTGATTTAAATCTTCCTGGTCTCATTTTTTCGTAGGTTTTTTTTGTACCACCATCAAAGGAATAGATTATTTGATCAAGACCAGACTCGATAATTTCTTTAGATTTTTCCTCACTTAAATTTGTAGCATTTGTATTAATTGCTATATCAAGTATCCCTTTAGATTTTGCGTAGGATATAAATTTCGAAATTTTAGGATGTAATAATGGTTCACCACGCCAGTTCAACTTAATAGATGGAATTTTTAAATCACTTATTTGATTAATTACATCATAATAAAATTTCTCATTCATTACTTTGTCGGGTGTAAGAATATATTCCCTAAAACAATGAGGGCATGCTAAATCACAAATTGCTGCAAGTTCTATATCAACACATAAAGGAAGTATTTCCTTTTTAATTTTATTAAAATTTTCATAACCCATTTGATATATTTTTTTTGGCTGTGCATGCCAGTTATTTCTATAGTCAGCATATCTTTTTTTACACTCATCTAAAATTAACATTTTGTTTAAACTTTTATTTGAGTCAATTTGATCTTTATAGGCTTTGTTGTGCTCCATATTTTCAATCATATATGAATGCTTATCGAAATTTACTTTTTGATTAGAACTAAGGTTAGATGATCCTGTTAAGATTTCTTGTTTTTTACTTGAAATTTTAATATTTAGTGTCATTTTTAATTATAAATAACATATTAGAGTAGATCTTAAACTAGTTTTTTAATGAAAAAAATATTAATTACAGGTGGAGCGGGTTTTATCGGTTCAAATTTAACAAAACTTTTTTTAAAAAAAAATTATTTTGTGACTGTTTTTGATAAATACAATTTTCAAAATAATTGGGGTTGGTTAGAGGAAATTAAAGATAATAAAAAACTAACTGTTAAATTAGGCGATATAAGAGATTTTGATTTAATTGACAAATTAGTTAAAAAAAATGATGAAGTAATTCATTTGGCTGCGTTAATTGGTATACCATATTCTTACGAGTCACCACTAGCATACATAAAAACTAACATAGAAGGTACATATAACATCCTTGAGAGTTGTAGAAAAAATAATAATAAAAATGTTATAATTACATCTACTAGCGAAGTTTATGGTTCATCTGAATTTGAGCCCATGAGCGAAGATCATCCAACTAAATCGCAGTCACCTTATGCAGCATCAAAAAAATCTGCTGACGAGTTATCTCTTAGTTACCACAGGTCGTTTAACTCAAAAGTTAAAATTATAAGACCTTTTAATACATTTGGTCCAAAACAATCTGCTAGAGCGGTAATACCTAATATAATTTTTCAATTACTAAATAAAAAAATTAAATATGTAAAGTTAGGCAATATATATCCAAGGAGAGATTATACATACGTAAATGATTTATGTGATGCTTACTTCAAAATATTGAATTTAAAAAAGTATGGAGAAATATTTAATGTTGCCACTGCTATAAATTATTCTATAGAAGACATTTATAATAAAATATCAAAAATTGTAAAAATTAGAAAAAAAATTAAGATTGAAAATATCAGAAAACGTAAATCTAGTAGTGAAGTTGTATCTTTAAGAGGAGATTATTCTAAAATTAAATTATATACAAATTGGGAACCTACAACTCAATTTGAAAAAGGATTAAAAGAAACAATAAAATGGGTAAAAAAAAATCCACAAGTCTTTAAAGATACTTATAATATTTAATTGAATAAAAAAGTCATAATAACTGGATCATCAGGCTACCTTGGTAAAAAACTTGTTAGCTTTTTAAGAAGCAAAAATTTTAAAATTTTTAAAATTGAAACAAAAAAAATAAGTCAACTAAAAACATTAAATGAAAAATACAATTCATTTATTCATCTTGGTTTCGATTTAAAAAAAAACTCCAATATAGAAAAACAAGTTGAAATTACTAAGGATGTTTTAAGTTTCTCAAAAAAAAATTGTAAAAATTTGATTTTTTCAAGCACTGCAGCAGTAGGTCCAAAAAAAAGAAGGGTGATATTAAAAAAAAATAATTATCAAAAAGCAAAGTTTTTTTGCGAAAAAATTCTAAAGAAAGAAAAAGGTCACCTAAATATTTTTATTTTAAGAATATTCAATATTATTGGTCCAGGTCAAAGGAAAGGGTTTTTAATACCTGATTTAGTATCAAAATTCTCAAAAAAAAAAATTACGTTAAATAATTATAAAAATAAAAGAGACCTTATTTACGTTGATGATGTTTGTAGAGCAATATATAAATGTATAACTCAAAAAATTCATAAATCGAAAATTATTGAAATTGGTTCTGGTCGAAATTTTTCATTATTAGAAATAACAAAAAAAATAAAAAAGATTCTTAAATCAAATAAAGAAATAGTGTTAATAGGAAAAAAATATAGTAGTCCTATTTCAACCAAAGCTAATTTAGATAAAAACAAATTAAATTGGTACCCAAAAATAAAATTAGAAAATGCACTCAAATTGATTTTGAAAAAAAAATGAGAAAAAAAGTAATTATTATTTACGAAAAATCTAAAAGAATTGGATTCGGACATTACACAAGATCTTTAAGGTTAAAAAGAAAACTAATTAATAAGTTTAAGGTAAAAATTTATGAACTTAAAAATATAAATCGTTTCATGAAAAAAATTAAAAAAGAAAAATTTAACCTACTTATATTTGATTTAAAAAATTATTCAAAAAAAATTGAAACACTAAAAAATATAATAATTTTTGAAGACACGAAAAATAAATTAAAAAATGTTCTCTCAATAAATCCTTTAGATTTACATTTAAAAAATTCTGGGCCTAAATTTTTTTTGTATCCTGAGAGTTTCAGTAAAATAAAAAAATTTGATTATTCAAAAAAAAAACTAAATCTACTAATTGTTCAAGGGAGAAACGATAGCAATAATCAAATAAAAAAATTAGTTAATTTTTTTTTAAAGAATGAAAATAAAATAAAATTTAATTTCAAAATATATATTAAAGTAAAAGAAAATTTTCAGGGAAAAAATTCAAAATTAATAAAAAAATTACCAAATTTTAAGAACGCTTTTGACATATATAAAGATATTGACCTTGCAATATCTGGTGTTGGTAACACATCTTTTGAACTTGGTTATTTGGGAATTCCCACTATTCACTATTCAATAGAAAAAAGAGAAATAGTAAGAGCAAAAATATTTCAAAAATTAAAACTTGCACCCTACATAAAGCCAGAAAAGTTAAGTCTATTAATAAAAGAGTTGAATAAGTTTTATATTAATGACAATTATAGAAAAAAAATTATAAATAAAAGATTAAAATTTTTTAGAAAAAAAAATTATATTGAAAAATTAATTAATGAAATCATTTAAATTAGGGAGAAGACAAATAAGCAAAAATGGACAGCCTTATGTTATTGCAGAAATAGGTGTTAATTTTGAAAATAATTTTCAAAGAGCAAAAAGAATAATCAAATTAGCAAAAGATGGTGGTGCAGATGCTGTTAAATTTCAATCTTATAAAGCAGAGAAAATAGCTTGCAGAAACAGCCCATATTATTGGGACCTTAAAGAGGTTTCAATTAAATCACAATTTAAGTTATTTAAAAAATTCGACAAATTTGGCGTCAAAGAGTTTTCTTTATTAAAAAAATATTGTGATAAAATTAAAATTGATTTCCTTTCAACCCCATTTGATTTGGATGCTGTTGATTATCTAGATAATTTGGTGCCATTTTATAAAGTTGCCTCTGCTGATATTACAAATTTTCCACTTATAAAAAAAATTTGTCAAAAGAATAAACCAATTGTTTTATCTACTGGAGCTAGCAATCAGTCTGAGATTACAAATGCAGTAAAATATATAAAAAAAAATAATAAAAAGATAAAAGTGATAATTCTCCACTGTGTATTAAGTTACCCAACCAAAAATTATGATGCAAATTTAAATCTTATTAAAATTTTTTCTAAAAAATTTAAAAATCATATAATTGGATATTCAGATCACACTCTTCCGGACAATAATATGATGATATTAACTAATTCTTATCAAAATGGAGCTCAGGTGATTGAAAAGCATTTTAGTGATGTAAAAGGTAAAAAGGGTAATGATCATTTTCATTCAATGGATAAAGAAGACCTAATAAAGTTTAGAGAAAACATAAACCTACTACTTAAAATAAATAAGAAAGCGACCAAAAGAAAAGTCCTTAATTGTGAAAAAAAGTCAAGAATTAACGCAAGAAGGAGCATTGTTGCAAATATTGATATTAAAAAAGGAGAAAAATTAAGTTTAAATAATCTTATAATGAAAAGACCTGGATTTGGAATAAGCCCATCACAAATATTGAAAATAATTGGTAAAACTGCAAAAAAAGACATTAAAGAAGATTCAATAATAAGTTATCAAGATATTAATTAATTCATAATTATGAAAACAGATTATATAATTATGTGTGGGGGGGAAGGAATAAGGCTAAGACCGTTTACTTACATTATTCCAAAACCATTTTTAACAACTAATGATATTAGTCCATTTGATTACATTATCAAAAACATAGATTTAAAAACTACTAAAAATATCTATGTATCATTAAAATATAAACACAATTTAGCAAAAAAAATTATTAAAAAAAAAAATATTTCAAAAATAAAAATTATTCTTGAAAAAAATTTATTAGGAACTGCGGGGTGTTTAAGAAATTTATTAAAAAAAAATGTTACTCAAAATTTATTTATAATTAATGGTGATATTTTCACAAAATTCAATTTTACAGAAATGATAAATTATCATACTAAAAAAAGATACGATTTGACTGTAGGAATTACAAATTATGAAAAATCAATACCATACGCAGTTTTAAAAAAAGTAAAGAATAAAAAGTGTTTTAAAGAGAAGCCTAAGATAAAATTTAAAATAAACGCGGGTGTTTATATTCTGTCAAAAAAATATGCAATTAAATTTTTTAGAATGAATAAAAATAAATTTATAAACATGACCGATATAATAGATAGTGTCTCAAAATTAGGTACATTCGATATAGGAGAGAAGTGGCTGGATATTGGTCATATAAGGGACTTTAAAATGGCAAATTCAAAAATTAAAAAATGGTAAAAAAAATAGATTGTTTTATTCCATGTAGAAGAAAAGGAGATTTTCTTAAAAATCTAAATTTTTTAGAGATAAATACTATCAAATTAGTAGAATATACAATTCAAGTGAGTTTAAAATCAAATTTATTTAGAGACATTTATTTATTAACAGACGAAAAACAAATATTTAAATCTTTGAAAAAAAAATATCAAAGAATTAAGCTTATTTATATAAAATCTACACAGCGACCATTTTATGAGATAATAGAAAAATTAAAAAAAACAAAAATTATAAAAAATGAAGAAAAAGATATTTGTGTATTATTACCAAATTATCCATTTAAAACAGACCTAACAATAAAAAAAATTTATAATATATATAAAAAAGAAAAACTTAATTTTATAGCTAGTGCAAAAAAAGAATATTTTTTCTATTATGAAAAAAAAAATAATAGGCTTAAATCGTTAAATTATTCAACTAAAATCAAAAATAGAAAAAAAATAAATCCATTATACAGACTTGCTGGAGGAATTTTTTTTTACAACGCGAAAGATAAATTTATGAAATTAAATTTACTTGATAATAAAAACATATTTTTTGTTAATCACCATGAAGCTTTTGGTATTTACAGTCTTTATGATTTTATTACCGTAAGTGCTTTAATGGATGTTGACCAGTCAATTTTAATTAAAATGTCAAATCAATAGAACAGAATGAATTTCAGCTAATTTAGGATGTAATTGAATAAATCTTGATATTTTATTCTTAGGTTCGAAAATTATTATGCCAGAATCAATTGACGTGTTAAGGCTATTACCTAAAAGTTTAGAAAAATTTCTATTACGACTTTGACCCACGTAATAATAATTTTGATCAAAATCCAGGCCTCTTGCAAATCCAGGGAATTTTCCAATTACATTTAAATTATAAGCTAATAGCTCGCCTTTAAATGAATTCAAAACATGAATGCTACCATCATAATAACTTATGTTATGAGGCATCCATAATCTATTTGTAATAACATTATTTTTTTGTGTTTGATCTACATCTATTTCTAAAATCGAACCGTCATATATTTCTTTATTGAAGTTGCCACTAATTGAAAACATACTTACATACAGTTTTCCTTCAATAACTGTGCAATCATTTATATGATGATTTTTAATATTATTTTTTTTAATTTTTTCAGAAATATAAATTTTTTTTAAAATTTTAAATTTGTCATTAAAAACAATAATCTGATCTTTATCAGTACAACATAAAAAAAATCTTTTTGAATTATTACAATGTGCTAGTCCATGAGGTCGTAAACCTTTTTCAATTTTATGAATATTTTTAATTTTTAAATTTTTATCAAATTCAATTATTCCTTTATTTTCATCAACAACATAAATTCTTGTACCCACTTTTAGAACACCATAACAATTTCCATTGTATATTTTTTCACAATCCCACGTATCACAATTAATAGAAATTTGATAAACTCCACCTCCGTAAGACTTATTTTTGTTGATTGGTGAACCACTTGTAATCAAAAATGTTTTTTTTAAATTTTCTAAATGAAACAGTGTTTCGACATCTTTTAATAATGGTGTAATTATAAAATGTTTATTCTTTTTTAAACCAAGTTTTTGAAGTTGATTTGAAATTTCATTAAATGATGTAGAGGTAATTATATAAAAATTTTTTTTATTTACAGTCTCGGGACCATATATGTTAAAATTTTCAAAAGTTTGACCAGCTAAGTTTTTTGAATTATCAATTATTCCACTAATTTTTATTTGAGGAAACTTGTTAATTGTTTTTCTTGCTAATACACCACTGCCAAACATGAAAATCTTTTTTTTTTTAATATTGTTTGGAAAATTTAAGTACATAGTTAAATAAATTGAATATAACCTTTATATCATTACATTATATATGTTAAACAATAATTATGAAAAAAAATAAAACCTATTACAATTTAGATCAACTTATCGAAAATGATAGAGGTTGGCTTTTTTATAACGCTGCAATCAAAAATTGGAAAAAAATTCATTCAAAAATTATTGGCAACAATATTCTTGATTTGGGTTGTGGTGGCGGTGTGTCTATTGCACTTAGTCAAGTATTTGAGCCACATAAAAAATTTATTGGATTTGAAGGAGACAATAAATTTAAAAAGATCTGGGATAAAAGAGGTGTAAAAGTAAAAACTGGCAATATATACAAACTACCATTTGATAACAACCAATTCGACACCGTTTACTCGTCACATGTTTTGGAGCATTTAAAATTTCCAAAAAAAGCAATTATGGAGAGTATTAGAGTTTCAAATAAAAGGATAATTCACTCTGTTCCAAGTGGAAATGTAAATGATAAGAATTTTGGTTCCAAACATTTACATATTTATAATCGAGTAAACTTTAAAAAATTATTTAAAATAAAAAATACTTCAATTATTGACTATTCCGTAGTTGAAGATAATCACATGTCTTCATTTATAATTGTTTTAGAAAAAAATAATGACTGATGTTGTTGCAATTATTGCTGTAAAAAAAAACTCAAGCAGACTGAAAAATAAGAATATTTTGTTAATTAATAACAAACCTTTATTTCTTCATACTATAGACCCTCTAATAAAATCAAAAAAAATTAAAAATATATATATTGCAACTAATTCAAAAAAAGTAAAAAGTTATTCTAAATATAATGATAAAATAAAAATAATTTGGAGAGGTCCTAATAAAAGTAATACTAACGAACCTCTTATTGAAGTTTTAAAATTTTCTTACTCGTCAATTCAAAAATCTTATAAATATATTGTTACAATACTTGCGAATTCCCCAGGACACACTAAAAAACAAGTCGATGATGCTATAGATTTAATTAAAAAAAAAAACTTATCAGAAGTTAGGTCTTTTAATTCGAGTGGTGAGGAAACAGGATTAATAGTTTTTAATGTAAAAAATTTTATCAAAAAAAAAGAAATTTCTTCATACATTGGGATGATTAAATCTTCAGCAAGAGAAATTCATTACAAAAAAGATTTTAATAGTTATAAAAAATTAAAGTCAAAAAAATAAAAATTTTTTTCAGTGCATAAATCAAGCCAATTGAGCTATTAGTACTGGTCAGCTGCACGCATTACTGCGCTTCCACATCCAGCCTATCAACGTGGTGGTCTACCACGGCTCTAAAGGAAGAACTAGTTTTGAGGTGAGTTTCCCGCTTAGATGCTTTCAGCAGTTATCTCGTCCATACTTAGCTACCCGGCACTGCAGCTGGCGCTACAACCGGTCCACCAGTGGTATGTTCAACCCGGTCCTCTCGTACTAGGGTCAACTCCTCTCAATTCTTCTACACGCATAGCAGATAGGGACCGAACTGTCTCACGACGTTCTGAACCCAGCTCACGTACCACTTTAATTGGCGAACAGCCAAACCCTTGGGACCTGCTCCAGCCCCAGGATGTGATGAGCCGACATCGAGGTGCCAAACACTGCCGTCGATATGAGCTCTTGGGCAGTATCAGCCTGTTATCCCCGGCGTACCTTTTATCCGTTGAGCGATGGCCCTTCCACTCAGAACCACCGGATCACTATGACCGACTTTCGTCTCTGCTCGACTTGTCAGTCTCACAGTCAGGCAGGCTTATGCCATTGCACTCTACGAACGATTTCTGACCGTTCTGAGCCTACCTTCGCACGCCTCCGTTACTATTTGGGAGGCGACCGCCCCAGTCAAACTACCCACCATACAATGTCTTGATGCCGGATAACGGCTATCAGTTAGATATCAAGAAAAACAAAAGAGGTATTTCACTGTTGACTCCACAAAAGCTGACGCTCTTGCTTCAATGTCTCCCTCCTATACTAAATATGTTTTTCCTAACACCAATGTAAAGTTGCAGTAAAGGTGCACGGGGTCTTTCCGTCTAACTACGCGAACTCCGCATCTTCACGGAGAATTCAATTTCACTGAGTTGATGTTGGAGACAGCGGAGAAATCGTTACGCCATTCATGCAGGTCGGAACTTACCCGACAAGGAATTTCGCTACCTTAGGACCGTTATAGTTACGGCCGCCGTTTACTGGGGCTTCAGAAGTTAGCTTGCACCAACCGCATTAACCTTCCAGCACCGGGCAGGCGTCAGACCCTATACATCCACTTACGTGTTAGCAGAGCCCTGTGTTTTTGATAAACAGTCGCTTCTCCCTGGCTTGTGCCACCCTCCTATAGTTGCCTATAAAAAGGTCTTCCTTATCCCGAAGTTACGGAAGTATTTTGCCGAGTTCCTTCAACATCATTCTCTCAAGCGCCTAAATATACTCTATTAATCCACCTGTGTCGGTTTAGGGTACGGTCTAATGATGGAGCTATTTCTTGGAACCTTTTCGCGGCAAGTTCAATCCATTAAGAACTCACAACTTACAAGATCCGTCACTACCATCTGGTTAAGGAATATTAACCTTATTTCCATCGACTACGGCTTTCGCCCTCGCCTTAGGTGCCGACTAACTCTGCGCGGATTAACCTTGCGCAGAAACCCTTGGATTTTCGGCGAAGAAGTTTTTCACTTCTTTTATCGTTACTTATGTCAGCATTCGCACTTCTGATACCTCCAGGATCCCTCACGGGTATCCCTTCGCAGGCTTACAGAACGTTCCGCTACCAGTTATAATTTTCGAAAAAATTATAAATCCACAGATTCGGTATATGATTTTAGCCCCGTTACATCTTCGGCGCAGAAACTCTATTAGACCGGTGAGCTGTTACGCTATCTTTAAAGGATGGCTGCTTCTAAGCCAACCTCCCGGCTGTTAAGGAATTTCCACATCCTTTCACACTTAATCATAATTTGGGGACCTTATCTGGTGGTCTGGGCTCTTTCCCTCTCGACCATGGACCTTAGCACCCACAGTCTGTCTGCTGAAGAACAACGTTTAGCATTCGGAGTTTTATTAGGTTTGGTAAGAATCTCTTCCCCCTAGCCCATTTAGTGCTCTACCTCTAAACGTCTATTTATTCAACGCACTACCTAAATAGTTTTCGCGGAAAACCAGCTATCTACGAATTTGGTTGGCCTTTCACCCCTTACCACAAGTCATCCAAAGACTTTTCAACGTCAACTGGTTCGGTCCTCCGGTAAGTGTTACCTTACTTTCAACCTGCTCATGGTAAGCTCATTCGTTTTCGGGTCTAATTCATTAAACTAATCGCCCTATTAAGACTTGCTTTCGCTACGCCTACACCTAGATGGCTTAAGCTTGCTTAATAAATTAAGTCACTGACCCATTATACAAAAGGTACGCCGTCACTCTAAAAAGAGCTTCGACTGATTGTAGGCATGCGGTTTCAGGTTCTATTTCACTCCCCTAATAGGGGTTCTTTTCACCTTTCCCTCACGGTACTAGTTCACTATCGGTCACTGAAGAGTATTTAGGCTTAGAGGGTGGTCCCCCTATATTCGAGCAGGATTTCACGTGTCCCGCTTTACTCATGAATTTTGTTAAACATTACTCATACGGGACTATCACCCTCTATGGTTAGCATTTCCAAACTATTCAAATTTTTTTAACAAAACTACTGGCCTAATCCGCGTTCGCTCGCCACTACTAACGGAATCTCAATTGATTTCTTTTCCTCTGGTTACTTAGATGTTTCAGTTCTCCAGGTTGTCTCTTTAAACCTATGTATTCAGTTTAAAGTACCACAAAAAGTGGTGGGTTTCCCCATTCGGAAATTTTCGGATCAAAACTTACATACAGCTCCCCGAAACTTATCGCAGTATATCACGTCCTTCATCGGCTTTCAGTGCCAAGGCATCCACTACACGCCCTTAAACGCTTGATTTATGCACAGAAAAAAATTCTGTGTTGAATCAAATTTTTATTTTTGAACACTAGATATTAACTTTCTAATGTTCGGATATAGATATTGATATTAATTATTTATTCTTTACGATTTTTTATAACTAAGTGTTTGGTGGAGGATAGCGGGATCGAACCGCTGACCTCCTGAATGCAAATCAGGCGCTCTCCCAGCTGAGCTAATCCCCCATGATCTTTAATTGGTGGGCCGAGAAAGACTCGAACTTTCGACCCCACCCTTATCAAGGGTGTGCTCTAACCAACTGAGCTACCGGCCCCCATGCAAGAGAAACACTACTTTAAGAAGAGAAGTGAGGACGGTCAACATTACCTGTATATTATTTAGAATGAAATATAACTTTCATTCATCCTTAGAAAGGAGGTAATCCAGCCGCAGGTTCCCCTACGGCTACCTTGTTACGACTTCACCCCAGTCGCTGACTATACCGTGGTCAAGGGTTTAAAACCTTGCCTTAAGGTAGAACCAACTCCCATGGTGTGACGGGCGGTGTGTACAAGACCCGGGAACGCATTCACCGTGGCACGCTGATCCACGATTACTAGTAATTCCAGCTTCATGCACTCGAGTTGCAGAGTGCAATCCGAACTGAGGTATCTTTTAAGGATTTGCTTAACTTCGCAGTTTTGCTTCCTGTTGTAGATACCATTGTAGCACGTGTGTAGCCCAACACGTAAGGGCCATGAGGACTTGACGTCATCCCCACCTTCCTCCAGCTTATCACTGGCAGTTCTTTCAGAGTGCCCAACTTAATGATGGCAACTAAAAGTGAGGGTTGCGCTCGTTGCGGGACTTAACCCAACATCTCACGACACGAGCTGACGACAGCCATGCAGCACCTGTGTTTCGTCCGGCCGAACCGAAAACTCTAATCTCTTAGAGTCGCGACGAACATGTCAAGTGTTGGTAAGGTTCTGCGCGTATCTTCGAATTAAACCACATGCTCCACTACTTGTGCGGGTCCCCGTCAATTCATTTGAGTTTTAACCTTGCGGTCGTACTCCCCAGGCGGTGTGTTTATCGCTTTCGCTGCGACACTGAAAATAAATTTCCAACGTCTAACACACATCGTTTACGGCATGGACTACGAGGGTATCTAATCCTCTTCGCTACCCATGCTTTCGTTCCTCAGTGTCAGTAATGATCCAGAAAGCTGCCTTCGCAATTGGTATTCTTTCTAATATCTACGAATTTCACCTCTACACTAGAAATTCTGCTTTCCTCTATCATACTCTAGCTGAAAAGTTTTGATGGCAGTTCCAGAGTTAAGCTCTGGGATTTCACCACCAACTTTTTCAACCACCTACGAACTCTTTAAGCCCAGTAATTCCGAACTACGCTAGGTCCCTTCGTATTACCGCGGCTGCTGGCACGAAGTTAGCCGGACCTTCTTATTCGGGTACAGTCATTTTCTTCCCCGACGAAAGAGCTTTACAACCCAAAGGCCTTCTTCACTCACGCGGCATCGCTGCATCAGAGTTTCCTCCATTGTGCAAGATTCCCCACTGCTGCCTCCCGTAGGAGTTTGGGCCGTGTCTCAGTCCCAATGTGGCTGATCATCCTCTCAAATCAGCTATTGATCACAGTCTTGGTAGGCCATTACCCTACCAACAAACTAATCAAGTGCAGGCTCATCCAATGGTGCATAAAGCTTTCTCCGTAAAGACTTATCCAGTATTAGCACAAGTTTCCTCGTGTTATTCCAGGCCAAAGGGCAGATACCTACATGTTACTCACCCGTCTGCCACTAAGTATTGCTACTTCGTTCGACTTGCATGTGTTAGGCGTGCCGCCAGCGTACGTTCTGAGCCATGATCAAACTCTCAAGTTTAAAAACGGCGCACACTAGCTTCCATATAAATTCTAAGAATAAAATTTATATGATGTTGAAGTGTGTACGACAAATTTTTGGTAACCTTAACCGTCCACACTTCTCTTCTTAAATATTAACGTTTTAAATAGCTAATTGAACAAAAAAGCTCAATAATCCTCACTTATTTATTGCATAAACAATAATTTTACTGAGAAAGTTCAGTGCTTATAGGCTAAAATTATAGGAAATCAAGCATTTATGATTAAAAAATTGACTAAAAATACCACATTTTAAAGGGTTTTTTTTGATTTTTATCAACCTCTAAACTAATAATTTAAATTCATAAATAATTTAATGATAAAAAATTTAAAAAGTAAATTAAAAAAAAATATTGAAATTTTTGTTTTAGCATCTTTAATCATTATCACTGCATTATCTACTAGTTATTTTAATTATAAAAAAAATTTAGATGAAAATACTTATAATAACTTTATTGATAATTTATATTTCCAAAAAACTTTAAAACATATTATTGAAAATCTTGAACCAAAATATAAAAAAGTTAAACATGAGGTTCAATCTGGGGAAACCTTTGATAAAATATTAGAAAAATATTCAATTGAGAAACAAGAAATAATTAAAATAAAAACCTCCCTCAAACAAAAAGTTAATCTCAATAAACTTAAAACGAAACAAATTATTATACTAACATTAGACAAAACAACTAATAAAATTGATGATTTTACTTATCAAATATCAAATACAAAAAAAATATTTTTAAAAAGGAATATTCAAGACGATACATTTAGCGATGAAATAATTTCTATTAAATTAGAAAAAAAAATAATTTATAAAGAAAATATTATTCTGCAAAGTTTATATAAATCTGCAATAGATGAAAGTATACCAGCCAATACGATAATTGAATTTGCTAGAATATATGGGTTTCAAGTTGATTTCCAAAGAGATATTAGAAAAAAAGATAAATTTCAAATTATGTATGAAGTTTTTCAAAATGAGAAAAAAGAATTTGTTGAAACTGGAGAAATTCTTTTTGCAAATTTAGAACTGAGTGGTCAAGATAATAGTCTCTATTATTTTGATAAAGAAGGCTTTGAGGGGCATTATGATAAACATGGCAAGAGTGTAAAAAAAGCTTTAATGAAAACGCCAATTAATGGTGCAAGGCTTTCTTCTCCTTTTGGTATGAGAAAACATCCTATAGACGGATTCAATAAAATGCATAGAGGCACTGATTTTGCGGCACCTATGGGAACACCAATAATGGCATCTGGAGATGGTGTTGTTAAAAAAGCTGGATGGTGTGGCGGTGGTGGAAATTGTGTTAAGATCAGACATAATTCAACCTATCAAACTATATATGCACATATGTCCAAATTTGCTAGAGGAATTAAAGCAGGCGTTAGAGTTAAACAAGGTCAGACTATTGGATTCGTTGGATCAACTGGAAAATCTACTGGACCTCATTTACACTACGAAGTAATTGTGAATGGAAAAAAAGTTAATTCACAAACATTAAAGTTGCCATCAGGAAAAATTTTAAAAGGTAATGAAAGAAAATTATTTGAAACAAAAAAAATAAAATTAGATGTTTTAAAATCTGAAAAAATTATTGGATTAAACTAACTAATTATTTCAGGTTGAGACTTTTCGCCTTTTTGATTATTACCATCGTCATTAGATGCCTCAGTTAAGTCTTTGTTTAGATTTTTTTCAGAACTATAACTATTTTCATTAACTATATTAGCATTAGTTTCGGCGCCGTTATCTAAAAATTTCTCTTTTTTAAATATTTCTCTTTCGTTAAGTATTCTTGTGAAATGATCTGCATGCTGTAAATAATTCTCTGATAAAATTTTGTCTCCATTTGATAAAGCTTCTCTGGCTAAATCATTATATTTTTCAATTAGTTTTGGAGCATTGTGATTATTTCTACTAGGGGATTTTCTTTTAAAATTTTCATTATTTGAAAAACTAGAACCGAACTTGGAGTTGTCTCCATTTGATTTAAAATTTCTAGTATTTCGCCTAAAATTACTTCTTCTATTATTGTTGTGATTATTGTTATTTCTAAATGTTACCATTTTCTAATTAATTATATTTTTGTACTAACTATACACCTGTAATTATTTCCAAGATCTTTTTGTGTACTATCTATATAAAAACCTTCTTGTTTTAATAAATTAATAACTTTATTTTTTTGATCAAATCCGATCTCTAAAATAAATTTGCCATTTTTTTTAATCAGTTCAGAAGATTTTTTAATTACTTTTCTGATTTCTGATAATCCATCTAATCCACCATCTAATGCTAGTCTTGGTTCAAACTCAGCAACATCTCTTTCCAAATATTTTATTTTATTTGTTTTAATATAAGGAGGATTAGAAACAATTAAATCATATTTTCCTAAATTGAATTTGTCAACATCTGATTTATATAATTTTAATCTAGAATTAACTTTGTGAGCTATTGCATTTTTTTTACATATAATTAAACATTTTTCACTTAAATCTATACCAGTTCCTCGAAAATTTTTTTTCTCCTTTAAAATTGATACAATAATACAACCTGAACCAACGCCTATATCTAAGATATTAATTTTACTTTTTTGTTTTGTTAATCTTAATGTGTTTTCAACAACTAACTCTGTATCAGGCCTAGGTATCAATGTATCTTTTGTAATAAAAAACTCTGAATTCCAAAAAGATTTTTTTTTAGTTAAATATGCCACTGGGTTTCCTAAAGATCTTTGTTCAATTAACTTATAAAAGTTATTCAAATCATTTTTATTAATAGGATTGCTGGAATTAAGTAAAATATAGTTTCTATCTTTATTAATTGTTTTTGCCATTAAAATTTCAGAATCTAATATAGGGCTAGGTATTAATTTACTCTTTAAAATTTTTGAACCCTCATTAATAGCTGAATAAATATTCATGTGTTATTTTAAGTTGCTAAGACTTTCCTCTTGCGCTTGTAGAGTCAAAGATTCAATCATTTCATCAAATGCTTCTCCTTCTAAAAATTCATCTAATTTATGAAGAGTTAAATTAATTCTATGATCCGTAACTCTTCCTTGAGGGAAGTTATAAGTTCTTATTCTTTCTGACCTGTCTCCTGTACCAATTTTTGTCTTACGATCTTTAGATCTTTCTTGGTCTATTCTTGACCTTTCCAATTCATACAAACGTGCTCTTAAAATTTTCATGCCTTTAGCTTTATTTTTATGTTGTGATTTTTCATCTTGTTGAGATACACTTAAGCCAGTAGGGATGTGGGTAATTCTTACAGCACTATCCGTTGTATTAACAGATTGTCCACCTGGTCCACCTGCTCTAAATACATCTATTCTTAAGTCAGAATCATTTATTTTTAAATCTACCTCTTCTGCTTCAGGTAAAACAGCTACTGTTGCTGCTGATGTATGAACTCTTCCTTGAGTTTCGGTATCTGGAACTCTCTGCACTCTATGAACTCCACTCTCGTACTTTAGTGTTGAGTAAATATTAGTACCTTTTATTGAAGCTATAACTTCTTTTAAACCTCCTGCATCACTTCTAGATATTGAGATTAATTCTAAAGACCATTTTTTTTTGTGACTAACTTTTTCATACATTTTAAATAAATCTGATGCAAATAAACTTGCTTCTAATCCACCTGTCCCTGCTCTTATTTCAATGATAGCATTTTTTTTATCTGCTTCATCTTTTGGTAACAAAAATAATTTTAGTTTTTTTTCATTAGCTTCATATCGATTTTGTAAATCTATCAATTCTATATCTGCCATTTTTTTTAACTCTCCATCGACAGAGCTATCATTTAATATTTTTTCCAATTCTTCTTTTTCAGCTTGAAAAGAAATATAATCTTTGGCACTTCCAACTATCTCATTTAAATCTGAGTATTCCTTTGATTTTTCGGCAAATAGCTTGTTATCTAATCCACCAGTGGATAAATCTTTTTCTATGGATGAATGTTTTAGTATTAATTCCTCAATTGTTTTTAGGGGTATCATAATTAGTTCTCTAATTCAGATGCTTTCTTCTCAACTTCGCTTACAACCTTATTAATTATATCATCAGTCATAACTTTTTCATTCTGAACGCCAGATAAATAAAGCATATTATTTCCTTTTCCCCCTCCAGTAATTCCTATATCTGTCATTGCAGCTTCTCCTGGTCCATTAACAACACATCCAATAATTGAGAGTGTTATTGGAGTTTTTATATGGGCTAGTTTCTCTTCCAATATTTTGACAGTATCGATTACTTGAAATGCTTGTCTTGCACAAGAAGGGCAAGAAATGATCTTTACCCCTCTATTTCTCAGATTTAGTGATTTTAATATCTCATTACCAATTTTCACCTCTTGAGTTGGGTTGTCAGATAAAGAAATTCTAATAGTATCTCCAATTCCATCCATTAATAAACTACCAAGCCCTATGGATGATTTTATGCTCCCAGATACAAAACTTCCTGCCTCTGTAATTCCAAGGTGTAAAGGATAATCTATAACTTTAGAAAGTTGTCTATATGCTGCTATCGAAAGGAATACATCTGATGATTTGACACTTATCTTAAAATTTAAAAAATCTTTATCTTCTAAAATTTTTATATTTCTTAAAGCGCTTTTAACTAATGCCTCTGGACAAGGCTCTTTAAATTCCTCTAAAATATCTTTTTCCAGAGAACCTGCATTTACTCCAATTCTTATTGAACAATTATTATTCTTTGCTGCTTTCAATACCTCGTGTATCTTCGTTTCATCTCCAATATTTCCTGGATTAATTCTTAAACAGCTAGCTCCATTTTCTGCTGCCTCAATAGCCCTTTTATAATGAAAATGTATATCTGCAACTACTGGTATTGATACATGTTTTATTATTTCTTTTAATGCTTTCGAAGAGTCCTCATCTGGACAAGACACTCTTACAATATCAGCACCTTCCTCAGCTATATCATTAATTTGTTTTATGGTTGCTTTAACATCTGTAGTTAAAGTATTCGTCATTGATTGAACAGAAATTGGATTGTCACCCCCAATCTTTACATTACCAACTTTTATTACTTTTGTTTTTCTTCTTTTAATATCTCTAAATGGTCTTAAACTCATTATAATTAATCTAATTTAAATTCTTTATGTAAAGCAGCTATTGCTCTTTTAACATGCTTAACAGAAACTAGAACTGAAATTTTTATCTCTGAGGTAGAAATAACTAAAATATTAATTTTTTTTGACGCTAGTGCCTGGAACATTCTATATGTTATACCTGGAGTCGTTATCATGCCAACACCGATGATTGAAACTTTAGAAACACCTTTATCAAAAGATAATTTTTTAAAAGATATTTTTTTATTTTGTTTAATTAATTTTTCTGTTTTTTTTAAATCATCAGCTTTTATAGTAAATGTAAGATCTGTCTCTTTTCCATCTAAAGATATATTTTGAACCACCATATCTACATTGATAAGATTTTTCGATAGTGGTTTAAAAATAGAAGCAGCAACTCCAGGTCTATCTTTTACTCCTACAATTGTAATTTTAGCGTCATTTTTTGTTGATGAAATTCCAGTAATAATTTGGTCACTAAATGCTTTTTTAGAATTTGTTATTAAGGTACCAGATTTTGAGACAAATGAAGATTTTACCTTAACATCAATCTTATTCAGCTTTGCATCCTGAACCGATGTAGGCTGCATTACTTTTGAACCAAGAGATGCCATTTCTAACATTTCGTCATAAAAAATTTTTTTAATTTTTTTTGCTTTTTTATACTGCCTTGGATCAGTAGTATAAACTCCATCTACGTCGGTATATATTATACACTCATCAGCTTTAATAAATTTTGCAAGCATAATTGCAGTTGCATCAGATCCGCTTCTTCCGATTGTTGTTATTCTTAAATCTTTACTTACACCCTGAAATCCTGTGATTATAGGTATTCCACCTGAATTTATGTATCTCTTTAGTTCTTTGATACCCACTGAACTAATCCTTGCACTTGAATGAGGACCATCTGTTAAAATAGGTAATTGCCATGATGTCCAAGATCTCGATTTAAAACCATTATGTTTTAGTCTACCAGCAATAAGTGCACATGATGCTTGCTCTCCAGTCGAAACTAATGCATCATATTCTGATCTATCAAAATTGCTACTTATCAGTTTAGATTTGTTAACTAACTCATTTGTCACACCACTCATTGCCGATGAAACAACTACTACCTTATTTTTTTTCTTTTTGTAAAAAGCAATAATTTTGCATACCTTTTTAATTCTATCTATAGTTCCTACAGATGTTCCACCAAATTTTAATACGATAGTTTTCATGCTAGCTTTAATTATTAATATTTAATAAATAATGGATAAAATACATCTAAATTATTATGTCAACTATTTATCACAATGACTAGTGTAAATAAAAAAGAAATAGATAAATTTTCTAAAATGGCCAATGAATGGTGGGATCCAGAGGGTAAATTCAAACCACTTCATAAATTTAATCCAACAAGAATAAAATATATAAAAGAAAATATTATTAATAATTTCAAATTAAAAAATAAAGTAAGACCTTTATCAGGAATAAATATTTTAGATATTGGATGTGGTGGAGGATTACTATCTGAACCAATGTCGAGAATGGGAGCAAATGTAACAGGTATTGATGCATCTGATAAAAACATAAAAATTGCAAAACTCCATTCAAAAAAAAATAAACTAAAAATTAATTATTTATGTTTATCGCCTGAAAAGCTTAAAATTACAAAAAAATTTGATGTAATTTTAAATATGGAAATTGTTGAACATGTAGAGGATATAGATTTTTTTTTAAAGTCTTGCTCAAAACTTTTAAAAAAAAATGGACTAATGTTTGTTGCAACAATAAACAAAACTTTAAAATCTTATATTTTTGCAATTGTTGGAGCAGAATATGTTTTGAGATGGCTTCCAATTGGAACGCACGAATGGGAAAAATTTGTTAAACCTGAGGATCTTAAAAAAATTTTAGTGAAATACGATTTATCTCTCAATAAATTAGAGGGCATGAATTTTAATATTATTAAAGATGAGTGGAGTATTTCTAGAGATTTATCTGTAAACTATATAGCAAAGTTTATTAAAAACTAATTTTCTTTTTCATCTATCCAAGGGATCATTTGAGCATCTATACCTTCTTCTTTTAATTCTTTCAAATCTTCCTTTGATGCACTACCGTAAATACCCTTTGATTTTTTTTTACCATTATAATGAATTGATCTCGCTTCATAAGCAAAATTATCACCAACATAATTAAAATTATCTTTAATAAATTTTTGATAATCTTTTATAGTTTTTTTTACTTTATTATATTTTTCTAAGTTTAATTTTTCATCAGTTTTTGATTTATGACTTATTAACTGAGGTGCCATAATTGTTTTTTCAACTTTTTCTGAATTGCAATTATGGCAATTCAAAAGTTTTTTCTTTTTTAATCTTTCATACTCTTTTGAAGATGCAAACCAACTATCAAATTTTAAATTACATTTTTTACAAAAGAGTTTATATTTAATCATAATTATTATTTAATTATAAAATTTGGGTTTTCAACAAGTTAACTTCTATAATCTGCATTAATTTCAATATATTTTTTTGTTAAATCCATCGTATAAGCTGTAAAGTTTTTATTTCCTGTAAAAGTTTCAATGTTTATTTCTATATTTTCAGATTTCATATAATTTGCTGTTTGTTTTTCATCATAACTTTGATTTAATTTTCCACCTTCTACAATTGTGATATTTCCAAACTTAACAGATAATTTTTTTAAATTAATTTTAGGCCCAGCTTTACCGATTGCCATTATAACTCGTCCCCAATTTGGATCTTCACCAGCAATTGCGGTTTTTACTAATGAAGAATTTGCAACTGAGAAAGCAATTTTTTTTGCATCTATCTCATTTTTACACTTACTAACATTAATTGTTATGAATTTTGATGCTCCTTCACCATCTGCAACAACTCTTTTAGCTAAATTTAAAAGAACATTATTTAGAGCTCTATCAAAATTTTTAATTTTATTTTCATTAACAGTTTTTACTTGGTAATTTTTTACCTCATTAGTTGCAAAAATAGTTGCCATGTCATTGGTACTGGTATCCCCATCACAAGAAATAGCGTTAAATGTATTGGTAATATTTTTTTTTAATAGCTTTCCTAAAATATCATTAGATAAAGTTGCATCAGTAAATATATAAGCAAGTGTTGTTGCCATGTTTGGATGAATCATTCCTGATCCTTTGGCTATTCCATATATTTTTACTTTTTCACTTCCAATATAACATTCCTCCATTGCTAATTTTGGCTTAGTATCTGTAGTCATAATTGCAAGGGCTGCCTTCATCCAAATGAATTTATTTTGGGTGTAACGAATTTTATTTATTAAGTTCGGAATGTTATTCAAAATTTTTTCATATGGAAACTTTTCCCCAATAGTACCTGTGCAACCAAAAATAATGTTTTTTGTAGAAATTTTTTTAGGATTATCCTCGTCTTCTTCTTGTTTTTTATTTAATAATTTTGAGGTTAAATCTGCTATTTTTTTTAAACTCTCATAACCTTGCTTGCCAGTGAAAGCATTAGCGTTTCTTGTGTTTACAATAAGAGAGTATATTTTTTTTGGTCTTTGGTTAATGTTCCATTTTATATTTTCAGATATTATTTTTGATTGGGTATAAACAGAAGCGTAATTAGCACCTTCTCTGAAATAGAACATTGATAAATCATCTCTTATATCTTTGTATAAATTTGCTGAAACAACTGAAATCGAAAGACCATCTAAATGATCTAGGTCTTGAAAATCAATCATTTTAGTATTTTTTGATTGAGATGTTAAAAAATTTGTAAAATTGATTCCCATATTGTTTAAATTCTTTATTTAATACATATATTAAACAATATAAGTAAAGAATAAATCAAATAGTCATGTTTAACCCATTAAATTTAATAACAAAATTTATCAAATCTAGTAATCAAAAAGAGCTAGATAGAATTGGTAAAATTGTTGAAAATATAAACTTACATGAGGAAGATTTTAAAAATTTAAATGACACCGATTTCCCAAAAAAAACTGGTGAATTTAAAAATCAGATAAATAATGGAAAATCTTTGGACGAATTACTTCCAGAAGCTTTTGCTTTAGTAAGAGAGGCTGCTAAACGAACACGAAATGAAAGACACTTTAACGTTCAATTAATAGGAGGTGTAGCCTTACATGAAGGCAAAATTGCTGAAATGAGAACTGGAGAAGGAAAAACTTTAACCATAACACTTGCTGCCTATTTAAATGCATTAAGCGGTAAAGGTGTTCATATAGTAACTGTAAATGATTATCTTGCAAAAAGAGACTCAATTGAAATGGGACAAATTTATAATTTTCTTGGTCTTTCATCGGGATTTATAAACAACTATCAAGATGATGATGAACGTAAAAAAAATTATAACTGTGACATAACATATGCAACTAACAGTGAATTAGGTTTTGACTACCTGAGAGATAATATGAAATTTTCAGAAAAAGAAATGGTTCAGAGAGATTATAATTTTTCAATAGTAGATGAGATAGACTCATGTTTGATTGATGAAGCAAGAACACCTTTAATAATTTCTGGAGCAGCTGAAGATAAAACTGCCCAATATCTAGTAATTGATAAACTAATTAACATCTTAAACAATAAAGACTTTGAAATTAATGAAAAAGAAAAGAGTGTTTTATTGACAAATGAAGGAATTAATAATGTTGAAAAACTTTTTTCTAATGCTGGTATTTTAAAAAATAATAATTTTTATGATCCAGAAAATTTACATTTAGTTCATCATGTTAATCAAGCTTTGCGAGCAAATCATTTATTTGAAAAAGGTAGAGACTATATTGTTAAAGATGGAAGTCTTAAAATTATTGACGAACTTACTGGAAGAATTTTAGAGGGAAGACGTTTTGGAGATGGTTTGCATCAAGCATTAGAAGCAAAAGAAAAAATTCAAGTACAGGCTGAAAATCAAACATTAGCCTCAATCACTTATCAAAATTATTTTAAACTTTATAAAAAATTATCTGGTTGTACTGGTACAGCCGCTACAGAGTCTGAAGAGTTTTTTGAAATATATAATCTGCCCGTTGTTGTTATTCCAACGAATAGAGAAATGATACGAAAAGATTTTAATGATTTAATTTTTAGAACAGAAAAAGAGAAAAATGATGCAATTATAGAAAAAATAATTGAAAAAAATAAATTGGGTCAACCTATTTTGGTATTTACCTCTAGCATTAATAAATCTGAAGTTTATTCAAATTTATTAAATCAAAAAAATATTAAACATGTAGTTTTGAATGCAAAAAATCATGAGAATGAAGCTGAAATAATTGCAAATGCAGGAAAGGAAAATTCATTAATTATTACAACAAGTATTTCTGGAAGAGGAGTCGATATTCAACTTGGTGGTAAAAAAGGTTCTATTCCAGAAGAACAACTTAAAATAAATAAAGATAAAATTAAATCCTTAGGGGGTTTATTTGTAATTGGCACAGAAAGAATGGAGTCTAGAAGAGTCGATAACCAGGCTAGAGGAAGATCAGGAAGACAAGGAGATGAAGGTAGTTCTGTATTTTATGTTAGTCTGGAGGATGATCTAATGAGAATTTTTGGGTCAGAATCTATGAATAGTATGCTAGAAAAACTTGGACTTAAAGACGGTGAAAGTATTGATCATCCCTGGATTAACAAAGCATTAGAGAGAGCCCAACAGAAAGTAGAAGCTAGAAATTTTGATATAAGAAAAACACTCATCAAATTTGATAATGTTCTTAATGATCAAAGACATGTTGTGTTTTCACAAAGAAAAAATGCGATGAACAGTGAAAATATCTTTGATTATTCGAATGAATTTTTAAAAGAAATATCTGATGATTTAATAAAGTTAAAAATTTCAAATTTATCCAATCCAAAAAGCAATGAATTTAACAATAAGACTAAGCAAATAATTGGAAAAAGTTTTGAGGAAACTGAGTTTAAAGATTTAATTGAGGCAAAAGACAAGGATTTTAGAGAAAAGATTTCTAATAAATTTCAAGAGACTAGAAACGAACGGATTAAACTTCTGGGGGAAGATCATGCAAAAGAAATTGAAAAAAGAATTTTTCTTCAATCAATTGATTTAAATTGGAAATCGCACATTCAATATTTGGAGCAACTAAGACAAGTTATAGGTCTAAGATCTTATGGTCAAAGAGATCCATTAGTAGAATATAAAAAAGAAGCATTTGAATTATTTTCAAATCTTCTAGAAAAATTAAAATTAGATTATGTAACAATTCTTATAAACTTAAAAGTTGTTCTTGAGTCAAGCCAGGAAAATGATGAAAAACAAAGCAATATTTCTAAACAAATTTCAAATAATAAAAAAATGGGAAGAAATGAACCATGTTTTTGTGGATCTGGAAAAAAATTTAAGCATTGTCACGGTGCTTTATAAATTTAAATTAAGATAAGAATCAAAGAAATTAAAATTAATCCACCAACAATTGCTGATAATACTTTTTTTGATTTTAAAATTTGATCTAAATTATTTTTCTTAATTGTTAATGTACTTAGATCTTCAGTACTAGTCATAAAACCATCATTCCTTCCAATTTTAAGAAATTTATTTTTTCTCTCATTCATTATTTCTTCAGAAGATAATTCGTCAAAATAATTTAAATTTTTTGTTAAAGTTTGTCTAACATTGTTTAATATTATATCTTTATCTCTGTGGGCACCACCTAATGGTTCCTCAATTATTTCATCAATAACTTTTAACTTAAGTAAATCTTTAGCTGAAAGCTTCATAGCTTTCGCAGCATCTAGCATTTTTTTTGGATCCCTCCATAGAATAGTCGCACATCCCTCAGGGGATATTACTGAATAAATTGCATTTTCTAACATAAGGACTTTATTTGATGAGGCTAATGCAATTGCTCCACCAGAACCACCCTCACCTATAATTATTGCAATTGTTGGAACTTTAAGCTCCATACAGCATTCAATTGATTTTGCAATTGCTTCGGCTTGTCCTCTCTCTTCTGCTCCTACACCTGGATATGCTCCCGGAGTATCAATAAAAGAGATTATGGGAATATTAAATTTGTTTGCTAAGTTCATTAATCTTATAGTTTTTCTATAACCCTCTGGTCTCATCATTCCAAAATTTCTCTCAATCCTACTATCTAAATCTTCTCCTTTTTCTTGACCTATAACTAAAACAGATTTTCCATTGAACTTTGCAAATCCAGTTAATACTGATTTATCCTCTCCATAATATCTATCCCCAGATAATGAAATGAAGTCTTCAAACAAATTATCAATAAAAAATTTTGCTTTAGGCCTATCTTCATGACGAGCAACCATAGTAGTCTGCCATGGATCTAAATTGGAATAAATATTTTTTAATTTTTCATCTATTTCTGTTTGAGTGCTTGAAATTTTTTGAGTATCGACTTCTGATAATCCCTCTTGGTTGTAAGGATCTTTCAATTTTTCTAGTTCGTTTTCTAGATCTTTAATTTCTGTTTCAAAATTTAGATAATTTTTCATGTTTTATTTATAGCGGATGGTTAAAATACAAAAAAGGCAATAAAATGATATTAAATAAGGTGTAATTCTTATTAATTGACTTAAATCATTTAACAGATACAAATTCATTATCGGGAGAGACTATTTATAGCGCCGAAGGAGCAACCACCCCGGAAACTCTCAGGCAAAAGGACCGATAAAGCATAACACTCTGGAAAGAGATTGATTTCCGCCGAAGGAGTAAAGCTCTCAGGCAAAAATACAGAAGGGGTACGAATTAAGTGCTATGCAAGAAAAATATATAAAAATTAATAGTCTTCAAGTATCAGAAAAACTATCAAACTTTGTGAGTGATGAACTATTAAAGAATACAAATGTATCTTCAGAAAATTTCTGGTTGGGTCTTGAAAAAACTCTAGATGAGCTTGCACCAAAAAATAAAAAATTAATTAATTTTAGAGAAGAATTACAAAAAAAAATAGATAATTGGCATATAAAAAATAAAGGTAAAGAAATTAAGCCAGAAGAGTATAAAAAATTTTTATTAGAAATTGGTTATTTAAAAAATGAAGGACCTGATTTTAAAATTGAAACAAAAAATGTTGATGAAGAAATTTCAAGTATAGCTGGACCTCAGTTGGTTGTGCCTGTCATGAATGCGAGGTATGCATTAAATGCTGCCAACGCAAGATGGATGAGTTTATATGATAGTCTTTATGGTACAGATGTAATTGAACAGTCCGAAGATAGCGTATCTGAAAGGTATGATCCTTTAAGAGGTGAAATGGTCATAAAATATGGAAGAGATTTTTTAGATAAGTATTTTCCATTAGCGGGATTGAGTTGGAATAAAATTACAAGTTTTGCAGTAAAAAATGGAAAATTAAAAGTTTTAAAAGGTGCTGATATTTTTGATTTGGAAGACGAAAATAAATTTGTTGGGCACAGAGGCGAAAGCGATAATCCGTCTGCAATTATTCTAAAGAATAATAATTTACATATTGAAATTCTGAAAGACTCAAGAGCTTTTGCTGCTCAACAAGATCATGCAGGTATTAGTGATATTATACTAGAATCAGCAGTGTCAACAATTTGTGATAATGAAGATAGTGTAGCAGCTGTTGACTCAGAAGATAAAATTATTTGTTATCGAAATTGGCTAGGTCTAATGAAAGGAGACCTTAAGTCAAAATTTGAAAAAGAAGGAAAATTATTTGAGAGAAAATTAAATCCACATAGAAGTTATATCTCAAAAGATGGTAAAGGTTTAAAATTACATGGAAGAAGTCTTTTGCTAGTAAGAAATGTTGGTCATCTAATGACTAACCCTTCAATTTTATTAAGTGATGGAAGTGAAATACCTGAAGGAATTATGGATGCTTTTATAACTACAGCAGCTGCACTTCATGATATTAAAAATAAAAATAATTCAAGAACTGGATCAGTTTATATTGTAAAACCTAAAATGCATGGTCCAGACGAGACAGCATTTACAGATTTAATTTTTTCTAAAGTTGAGGAGGTTCTAAATTTACCTAAGTACACATGTAAGATCGGGATTATGGATGAAGAGCGAAGAACATCAGTAAATTTAAAAGAATGTATTAGAAGTCTTAAAAATAGAGTTTTTTTTATCAATACTGGTTTCTTAGATAGAACTGGTGATGAGATGCATACATCAATGGAAGCTGGTCCTATGATTAAAAAAGGTGATATGAAATCATCTAAATGGATTAATGCATACGAAAATAACAATGTTGATATTGGTTTAAGTTGTGGGTTTTCTGGTAAAGCTCAAATTGGAAAAGGAATGTGGGCAATGCCAGACAAAATGAAAGATATGATGGGGCAAAAAACAGGACACTTAAAAGCAGGTGCAAACTGTGCATGGGTTCCTTCTCCAACAGCAGCTGCATTACATGCTTTACATTATCATGAAATAAATATTTTTAATGAACAAAAAAAATTAATTGATAGAGAACCAGCTAAGCTTGATGATCTATTAACCATCCCAATAGCAGATAGACCTAATTGGTCTGTAGAAGATATAAATAAAGAAATTTCCAATTCTGCACAAACTTTATTAGGGTATGTTGTGAGATGGGTCGATCAGGGTGTAGGTTGTTCTAAAGTACCAGATATTAACAACATAGGTTTGATGGAAGACAGAGCCACTCTTAGAATTTCATCTCAGCATATAGCAAACTGGATACATCATGGTATTACAACCAAAATACAAGTAACTGAAATAATGAAAGAGATGGCAAAAATAGTAGACGACCAGAATAAAAATGATCCACTATATGTTAAAATGAGCAGTGATTACGAAAACTCTATAGCATTTCAAACTGCGTGTGATTTAGTGTTTAAGGGTAAAGAACAACCTTCAGGTTATACTGAACCATTACTTCATTTAAATAGATTGAAAAAAAAATCTAATCTGAGTTCGAAACCAAATTAGACCTATTTTTAAAAGCAGAAAATAAAGTTCCATCATCTAAACTTTCAATTTCTCCACCTACAGGTAATCCTTGTGCTAATTTAGTAATTTTAACATCTAAATTTTTTAGACTATCTTGAATATAATATGCAGTTGTTTGACCTTCTACAGTTGCACTAGTTGCAAGAATTACCTCTTCAATTTTATCTCTATTAACTCTTTCAACTAATGAGTTAATCAACAAATCTTCTTTTCTTTGGCCAACTGAAGAAATTGTGCCTCCTAAAATATGAAAATAGCCCTGAAATATATTTGAATTTTCAATCGACCATTGGTCTGCAATATCCTCTACTACACAAATTTTATTATATTTTTCTTTTGTGTTCTCACAATTTAGGCATCCATTTGAATTTGACTTTAATGCACCACATGAATTGCATCTAACTACATTTTTATAAACTTGCGCCAATGTATTTGCCATAGGTTTTACAAGTTCGTCACGATTATTTATTAATTTTAAAACAATTCTTTTTGCTGATTTGGGACCTAAACCTGGAAGTTTTGAAATTAATTTAATTAATTCTTCTATCTCACTGATGTTTTGCATCTATTATAAAGGCCATTTAAAACCAGGAATTCCAAAACCTCCAGTTGCTTTTGAAATTTCCTCAGTTGTTTTTGATTTAAGTTGAGATTTAGCACTATTATGTGCTGCAACAATTAAATCTTCAATTATGGTTTTGTCCTCTTTCATAATTTCATCAGATAACTTTATTGTTTGCATCTCTCCCTCTCCATCCAAAGTTATCTTTACAGAATTTGAACCCGAAACTCCTTCAACTCTAATTTCCTTAATCTTTTGTTGGCTTTCTTTCATTTTTGCCTCAAGTTCTTTTGCTTTATCTAAAATTTTACTAAAATCAGTCATTATCAACTCCATCTTTGTTTGAATTTACATCTATTAATTCGGCATCAGGAAATTTATCAATCACACTTTTAAATATTTCTGAATTTTTCATTTCATCCATTAACTGTTTTTTTACATTTTTTTCTTTATCTTTTACTGACATTTGTCCTTTTAATTTACTAAACGTAATAATCCATCTTTCACCGGTCCATTCAAAAAGCTTTGATGATAAATCTTTTACAAAATCTTTATCTAAACTTTCATTAAAAGATATTTCAATTCTATTTTGTTCAAATTTTACAAGGTTAACATTTTTTTCTAACTCGTATTTAAGTTTGATCTCTTTTTTTTTTGAACAAATTTCAATTAAATCCTCAAATGCATTTATATTAGTTTTAATTTCTGCTTTAATTTCTGTCTGAACTTCTGGTTTGATTTTTTCTTCCTGTGCAACATTCTTAATTTGATTTATCGTTTTAGAAGTTAATTCAGTTTCTGTATTCTTTACAAAATTTTCACTCTTAAAGTTAGCCTCAACATTTTCAATTTTATTTTCAGATTTTACAGAACTTAAATGCATTAGTCTTATTAAGAACATCTCAATTGAAAGGTGTTGATTAGAAACTATGTCTATCTCTTCGAGAGAAGAGATGGCAAATTGCCAAAATAATATTAATACTTCTGAGTCTATTTGATTTGATAAATTTTTAATTTTAGAAAATTCTTCATCATTTAATGAAAAGTTTGTACTTTCTAAAGTTAAAGAATTAATATTTTTAAAGTAGTAAAGTAACTCTAAGAAATCATTAATAAAAACCTTTGGTTCAACACCCTGATCATAAATTTTTCTATAAATACTTATTACTTTTGTTTCTTCACCTTTTAAAATTAACTCGAACAAATCGATTAATTGAGATTTATCAAAATATCCAAAAATTTTCTGAGCTGAATTTAAATCTAATACTTTTCCTTCATCCAAACTTAATAGTGCTCTATCGAGCAACGATAAAGAATCTCTAACAGAGCCCTCAGAAATTTTTACTATAAGCTTTAAAGCATCGTCGCTTATTTTTCCATTTTCCTTATCCTTAATTTTTTTAATAAACTCCAATAATTCTGAGGATTTAATTCTAGATAGATCAAATCTTTGACATCTAGATACGACTGTAATTGGAATTTTTTTAATTTCTGTAGTTGCAAAAATAAATTTTAGATATTCTGGTGGTTCCTCTAAAGTTTTTAATAAAGCATTAAATGCTTGTTTGCTTAACATATGAACTTCATCAATAATGAAAATTTTATATTTAGCCGAGGTCGGCCCGTATCTTGAAAATTCGATTAAATCTCTTACATCGTCTACACCTGTTTTGCTTGCTGCATCCATTTCAAGCACATCTATATGACTAGACTCACTTATAGATTTACAGCTTTCACAAAAATTTTCTTTACATAAATTATCGATACCATTTGAACAATTAAGTGCTTTTGCAACTATTCGTGCTGTTGTCGTTTTTCCTATTCCCCTTATTCCAGTGAACAAATATGCATTAGGTATTTTGTCAGCTTTAATAGAATTAGTAATAGTTTCAGCAACAACCTCTTGACCAATAAGATCATCAAAAGTTTGTGGTCTATATTTAAGCGCTAATACTTTTGAGTTATTATTCATATATCTATAAGGAGACTAGAACCTGAATAACTGTCTCTACGACTGCTTCCGTTAAGATCTGGTCGGGTTCAAGCAGCATCCACCTCTAGCCTCCAAATCTATTATAGCAGTTAAAATTTCTAATCGACAAGAAAAGATTCTTATTTATTTTGTCTCAAACTATCAGCTTCAAAAACACCTAGAACGTGAAAATCCTCACAATGTAGGCCAAGCTCTTCAAGAGATTTTTGAACTTTTGAGTCTTCAATATGTCCATCTAGATCACATAAGAAAAAATAAGAATCGAAACTATTTTTTTCTGGATAACTTTGTAGTTTAGTTAAATTTACACCATTAATAGCAAAACCTCCTAGTGATTGATAGAGGGCAGCTGGCTTACTTTTCAATTTAAATAAAAAAGAGGTTATGTAAGTTTTGTCTTTAAATTCTGGTTGAGAAATATTTTTTCCCATAACCAAAAATCTTGTCAAATTTCCGCTTTCATTTTCTATATTTTTTTTAATTACTTCTAAGCCATAAATTTCAGCACTTAAAGAAGATGCTATCGCAGATTGTTTGATATCTTTTGTTTTAGAAATCATTTCAGCAGATCCAGCAGTATCTGCTCTGATATGTTCTGCTAAATTATTTTCTTTTATAAATTTTGAACACTGAGACAATCCTTGAGCATGTGAGTATACTTCTTTGATATCTTTTAATTTGGCTCCAGGTTGTCCTAATAAGTTGTGTTCAATTTTTTGAAAATGCTCTTTATAAATATTTAGCCTATGTTTAAATATTAAATATTCAATTCCAATATTACCAGTAATTCTGTTTGATTCTGGAATTATAATTCTGCTATCTGGCTCTTCGGATGCTTTGTTAAAACACTCATCAAAAGTTTTACATGGCAAAATCTCAGCTTTAGGATCAATTGAAATAGCTGCTAAATGAGAATATGCACCAAAGGTTCCTTGAAAATAAATTTTAGTCATCAATTCTTATATTCCATTATTTTTTTTAAGGCTAGATAATCTTCTTCAGTATCTACTCCTATTGAAGATGACATAGCAAGTGAAACATTGATATCAATATTATTATCTAATGCTCTTAATTGCTCTAGTCGATTTTCTATTTCATTTTTGGATTGATCTAAGTGAACAAATTTTTCAAGACAATCTCTTGAATAACAATAAATTCCAATATGGTGATAAATATTTTCTACCTGCTCAGCTTTTCTTGAAAAGGATACTGCCTTTGGAAAATGACCTACTTCTAGCCTGTTTTCAGTGATGACCTTAACAATATTTTCATTATTAAGGTTTTTACTATCTTTTATTTTTGCTGCTAGAGTTCCTAAATTAGAATTATTTTTTACCATTTTGTCATTCAAACTTTTTATATCATGAATGTCGATTGCTGGTTCATCACCTTGTAAATTCATAATAAAATCAACATCTCTAATATTTGATTTTTTTAGTGCCTCATAAATTCTATCTGTACCTGTTTTATGTTTATTGCTAGTTAAAATAGCATTGAAACCATTAGTTCTTACATCGTCAATAATTTCCTGGTCCTCTGTAGCTACAATCACATCTCCAATATTGGCCTCCTCAGCTTTTTTAGATACATGTGAAATAATTGATAAACCATTTATTTTTAGTAAAGGTTTACCAGGCAGCCTAGTAGCGGACATTCTAGATGGTATAATTATTAAAGTTTTCATTATATTTTAAATTATTATACTCATTAAACAACTATAGAGGCAAATTTATACATTAAATTTTAGCTTTTTTTTAATTTATCGTGTTATACGTTCACTACAAAATTTAGAAAAATGGATTCTTTCGAAATAAATAAAATAGTTGCTGCAGTCTTAATGGTTGCCCTACTTGTTATCGGTATTGGAAAATTATCTGATGTTATATTCCATGTAGAGAAACCTGAAACACCTGGTTATTCAGTTGAAGTAGAAAGTGCCACCACTGTATCCACAACCAGCTCAAGCACTACGTCAGATAAAATTGACATATCAGCATTAATGGCAATGGGAGATATTGCTCACGGTGAAAAAGTTTTTAAAAAATGTGCAGCTTGTCATTCGATTGTTAAAGGAGGAAAGAATGCTATAGGTCCAGCGCTGTATAATGTTGTAGGAAGAAAAGTTGGAGCGGTTGAAGATTATAAATATTCTAAAGCGCTAGCTACATATGATAAGAATTGGACTTTTGAAGAACTGAATGGATTTTTAATTAAACCTGCTAAATGGATAAAGGGAACAAAGATGGCATATGCAGGTCTTAGAAAAGAAAAAGATAGAGCTTCTGTTATAAAATATCTAAATGAGAATTCAGATAGCCCTTTGCCACTACCTTAATTTTCCAAAACAATATAATAAAATACTTTTTTGTACGTGAACTCTGTTGAGTGCTTGTTGCCATACGTGAGATTTTTTACCTAAGAAAACTTCATCACTCACCTCATCTCCTCTGGGCAAACAATGTAAAAAAATGCAACTTTTTTTTGCATAACTCATTAATTTTTTATCAATTTTAAAATTTTTAAACGCTTTTATTTTTTTTTTCTTGTTAACTTTGTCATTTAAAGAAATAACTTTGTCAGAAAAAATTACGTCTGCACCAGAAACTGCTTTTTTCGCATCATTATAAATATAAATTTCCTTATTATTTTTTTTGACCCAAGCTCTAACTTCTTTTCCTGGTTCAAATTTTTTTGGACAACCAATACTTAGCTTGAAAGAAAATTTTACTGATGCAGCTATTAAACTATCTAAAACATTATTGGTGTCACCAATCCAGCAAATATTTAAATTAGAAATAGATTTCCTCATTATTTCCTCAACAGTAAATACATCTGATAAAACCTGTGTTGGATGAGATGAAGGACTTAAACCATTGATGATGGGTATTGATAAATATTTTTCAAAATTTTCGACCTTTTTATCACTATCTGTTCTAAGCATAAATCCATCACCATAGGTCGAAAGAATTTTAGCTGTATCAGCAATACTCTCTCCACCTTGACCCAAATGAAGTTCGTTAGATCTTAAAGTCAAGGTACCGCCACCTAATTGTTTGATAGCTAAATAAAAGCTTAATCTTGTTCGCAAACTAGATTTTTCAAACATTTGAATTAATAATTTTCCTTTTAAGGGTGCGCCCTTATCAATTTCTAATGTACTAAGTTCTTTTCTTAAACTTTTTCTTTTCTTGGCATCAATAATGATCTTTCTTAGATCTCTTGCAGGTATATCTTTTAAATTAATGAAATGTTTCATATTATTTTATCTGTGAACAAACCTTTTCAATTATTTTAATTGCTAAATCTATTTCATTTCTCTTAACATTTAATGGAGGTAAAATACGAACAACATTTTCTGCTGCTCGAATAGTTAATAGCTGATTATCCATCAATTTTTTTATAAATTCAGTTTGATCTTTGTATAATTGTATCCCAATCAAAAAACCCTTTCCTCTAATTTGCTTAATCACATTTGGATATTTTTCTTGAATTTTATTAAGTTTAAGTAAAAAATATTTTGATAAATTTTTTACATTATTTAAAAATTTCTTATTTGATATTATTTCCATTACCGCATTACCTACTGACATCGCCAAAGGATTTCCTCCAAATGTTGAACCATGAGTGCCTGATGTCATGCACGAGGCAACTTTTTTATTCATTAAAACCGCTCCAATAGGAAATCCTCCACCTATTCCTTTTGCAATTGGCACGATATCAGGTTTTACTTTAGATTTTTCAAAAGCAAAGAAATCACCAGATCTTCCTATTCCACACTGAACTTCATCAAGAATTAATAATATTTTTTTCTTGTTACATAATATTCTTAATTCTTTTAAGCACCAATCTGGTATCACTTTTATACCACCTTCACCCATAATAGTTTCGACCATGATAGCGGCTGTATTTTTATTAATTTTCTTTTTGAGAGAATTATGATCTCCAAAAGTAAAATGATCAAAACCTGTTACTTTGGGACCAAATCCCTCTGTCATTTTCTTTGATCCACTCGCAAAAATTGCCGCTAAAGTTCTTCCGTGGAAGGAATTTTTAATGCACAAAACTCTATTTTTATGGGGTTTGCCAATAGAATAAAAATATCTTCTAGCAACCTTTATTGCTGCCTCTGTGGCTTCTGCTCCTGAATTTTGAAATATAACATAATCAGCAAATGTTTTTTGGCACAACTTTTTCGCTAATTTTTCTCCTTCTGGAATTTGAAAAGCATTAGAAACATGCCAAAGTTTTTTTGATTGGTCTCTTATTGTTTTAACTAATTTTGGATGAGCATGACCTAAAGAGTTAACAGCTATTCCTTGAACAAAATCTAAATATTTTTTTCCATTTGTTGAAAAAAGATAAGTTCCTTTTCCATAATTAAAAGCAATTTTTTTTCTATTATAATTTTTTGCTAAATAACTCATAAATTTAAATTGTTTTATAAAGTTTAATTATTAATACAAGTTGGGATTGAAAATATACATACACTTAATTTGCTTATTAATGTTGATAACTCTGATTTTTTGATTGTTTAATTTAATCTTATATCAGTATATTGTGATTTTATAAACTTAATATACAAGATATTGATATATGAGTTGGACAGATGAAAAAGTAAATAAATTAAAAGAACTTTGGGGTAAAGGAAATACCGCAAGTCAGATTGCCGAAATTATTGGGGGTATAAGCAGAAATGCTGTGATTGGTAAAGCTCATAGACTAAATTTATCTGCAAAAATCAAAACTCGAACAGCTACTTCTAATCAAGATTTTCAAAATAGTTTAAATGAACAAAATACAAAATCTAGAAAAGGACGCAAAAGTAAATTTAAATCATTAATTATAGAAAAAGATTTTGAACCAGAAAACCCTAAGCAACTCGAAGAACTTGACGAAAACTCATGTAAGTGGCCGATTGGTCACCCAGATGAAAAATCTTTTTATTTCTGTGGAAGATCTTCTTTAAAAGACTTTTCATATTGTAAGTTGCATCTGCTTTATGCTTATCAGCCAAAAGGTAAAAAAGAGGATGTAATTGAAAAAGAGGAAGTTCCAGAATTTTTAGGAAAGAAAATTAAATCTGCTTAATTTTGCCTAGAATTTTTTTCTAAATCGTCATTAGAAGTATATTTTTTTGTTGAGAATTGTCCCCCCTCTCTCCACATATAACAATACTTTTCTACTTCATCATTGAAATATCTTTTACTTGGAATTCCAATATCTGAATTAGTTTTATACTTACCTGATGCAATATTATCATATTTTAAAAGTCTTAACTGATCCCTTGTAAGTAAAGGGTTAGGGAATATCTCAAAAAAACTTGCTGAGAGCTCTGCTAATTTTAAAGGAAAGGGTAATAAAATTCTTTTTTTACCAATAAGACTTAATAATCTTTGCAATATCTCTTTGAAAGTAATAATCTCTGGGCCCACACACTCTATAATTTTAGAATAGATATTATTTAAAATCACATGATGTATCGTATCAGTTAAATCACCACAAGCTATGGGGGCAAATCGACTGTTACCACCATAATAAATGGGAAATATAGGAAGTCTGCTCAATAAGGTCATGAAATTTGTAGTAAAATTATCTTCCACAGAATAAACAATCGATGGCCTTAAAATTGTAGCTAAAGGAAAGTTTTTGAAGATTTCATTTTCTCCATCAAGTTTACTTTTAGCATAATTAGAGTCGACTGCATCATTAATTCCTAGTGCCGATAAGTGAATAAAATGTTTGAGATTATATTCTTTACAAAGCTTTGCTAAAATTGATGGGAAAACAGTATGGATGTTTTTAAATGTATTGCCTTTTTTTTGCTCAAATAAAATCCCGACTAGATTTATACAAATATCTGCATTTTTAAAAAGCTCTCTAATTTTGTTTTCATCAAATATATTAACTTCAACAATATTAATAAAACCAGCATTGCCAAGGGTTTTGAGAATAATGCCTTTTTGGTGAATATTTCTGGTTACTGCAGTTACAGTATAATTATCCTTGGTCAGCTTTCTAACAACTGAGCGACCTATTTGACCTGAACACCCAAAAATTAAAACATTTTTAGCTTTCATAGACAATTTTTTGCTTTCATATATATATGATCTAAATGAGTAATAATATTCAGCTTTACAAAGGGGATATACCCGAGAATTTGCAGTTGAGCAACATATTAGCAATCGATTGTGAGTTTATGGGTCTAAATGTCAGACGTGATCCACTATGTTTAATCCAAATATCTACAGGTAATTCGAATGCTCATTTAGTTCAATTTGATAGAAATAATTATAATGCTCCTAATCTAATTAAGATATTAAATAATGAAAATATAAAGAAGATCTTCCACTACGCTAGAAGTGACTTAGCCCATATAAAATATTACTTAAAAACTGACGTAAATAATATTGAGTGCACCAAAATTCAATCTAAACTTGCAAGGACTTTTAGTGACAATCATTCATTAAAAACTTTAATTAAAGAATTTGCTAACGTTGATATAAGTAAACAATTTCAAACTTCAGATTTTGGTGGCGAACTTTCAAGTGGCCAACTTAAATATGCGGCAAATGATGTTATTTATCTTCATAAAATTCATGAAGAATTAAATATTATACTTGAGAGAGAAAATAGAGTTAAACTTTACAAAGATTGTTTAAAGTTTTTAAAAACAAGAATTGAACTTGATTTAGCAGAGTTTAAGGATGATATTTGGTCACATTAATGAAAAGTAAAAAATTTATTTCTACTGCTAAAGATGTAATAAATCTTGAAATCAAAGCTCTTCAGCAATTAAAAAAAAATATTAATAATTCATTTAATCAAGCGGTACTCCAAATTGCAAAATGTCAATCAAAAGTAATTCTGTGTGGTGTAGGTAAAAGTGGATTAATTGCATCAAAAATAGCTGCAACTTTATCTTCTGTAGGCACACCTGCATTTAGCTTATCTGCAGGAGACTCTTCTCATGGAGACTTGGGAAGTATATCAAAAAAGGATGTTTTAATTCTTATTAGTAATTCTGGACAAACTAATGAATTAAAAAATATAATTCAATATGCAAATAGAAATAAAATATTATTAATTGGTATAGTTTCTAAAAAAAACTCAATATTATACAAGGCATCTGATATAAAAATTTTAAGTCCTAATGTTCAAGAAGCTGAGGGTATAATTCCCACATCCAGTACCACGGTTCAATTAGCTATAGGTGATGCTCTTGCAATAGCATCAATGCGTTATAAAAAATTTGGTAAATTAGATTTTAAAAAAATCCATCCAGCTGGAAGTTTGGGTACTCAATTAAAAACAGTTGAGGACGTAATGGTAAGCGGAGACAAAATTCCTTTTGTGAAAGAAAATACAAAAATGAAAGATGCGTTAAAAATTTTAAATAATAAAAAACTAGGTGTAGTTTTAGTACAAAACAAAATGAATAAAACTATTGGAATAATCACTGATGGTCAAATTAGAAGATATAATCAAAAAAAAATTAATTTATTATCTTCAAAAGTTAGAGGTATAATGACCAAAAAACCTATAGGAATTAACAAAGATGCTCTTGCGGCAAAAGCTTTGGCTCTTATGAATAGTAAAAAAATTACCTCGCTATGTGTTTTTAATAAAAAGAATAAAACGAAAACAGTCGGTATAGTTCATATACACCATATTTTACAATCAAATGTTACCTGATGAAAAAGAAAAAAATAATAATTTTTTTAATTATTTTTTCTCTTGTATGTATTTTAATTTTAATACTCGGATACCCTGAGTCAAAAAAAACTGAAATAAATGAAAAGTCAAATATTAAAACAGAGGAAGATATTTATACCTCAAATATAATTGACAACGTATATTATTCATCAAATGATGCAGATGGAAATTCCTATACCATTACAGCATTAACAGGCGAAATTGACTATTCAAATACAAATATAGTATTTCTTACTGACGTAAAAGCACTAATTAAATTAACTGACTCAAACGAAATAACAATCGACTCTAATTTTGGTAAATATAATATTAATAATTTTGATACAATTTTTTCTAAAAATGTAATAGTTAAGTATCTAGATAATAAAATTAACAGTGAATATCTGGATTTTTCTTTAAAAAGAAACTCTATGATTATCTCTAAAAATGTTATCTATACAAATTTAGAAAATATTTTAAAAGGTGATGTGGTTGAAATTAATATACAAACAAAAGACACTAAAATTTATAGATACAATACTAAAGACAAAGTAAATATTAAAAGTATAAACAAAAATGGCAATAATTAAAAAATTTAGAATTAAATCGTTTAAAAATCTAAATCCTGTTATCGAGTTTGAGAATGTTTCATTATCTTATGGTGGACGTCTAATTTTAGACAATATTAATTTTAAAATAAACCAGGGACAAATTTTTGGGATGCTAGGGCCTAATGGTGTTGGAAAATCAACAATATTTAACTTAATAACTGGCCTGGTAAAACCAAAAAACGGAAAAATTAAAATCCAAGGAGAGGAGGTTACTCAATATCCAATTTATTTAAGAACTAAAAAATTTCAAGTTGGGTATGTTCCTCAATACGGTGGATATTTTAATGACCTAACCCTTCATGAAAATTTAAAAGCTATAAGTGAAATTGTTATAGCAAATAAAAAACTTAGAGATGAAAGAATAAACTATTTATTGTCTAAATTTGAATTAGACAACTTAAAAGACATTAAAGGAAAATTTTTATCCGGTGGTCAAAAAAAGAAATTAGTGATTGCTTTATCTCTTTTAAGTGAACCAAAAGTTCTTTTATTAGATGAATGTTTTGCTGCACTTGATGTATTAACTATTAAAATGTTACAAGAAACTATTGTTAAATTGCAACAAGAAAATAACATTACTATTTGTATTTGTGATCATCAAGCAAGAGATCTTTTGGCTTGTGTGGATATGGCCATGATATTAAGCAATGGAAAAGTAGTTGCTCAAAATTCACCCTCAAATTTAGTCAAAGATATTAATGCAAAAAATGCGTACTTCGGTGAAAGTTTCAAGTTTAATTAATATTATAGTATTAGATGTCAAGATCAGTGTTAATTAAAAATAAAATATCCCAATTTAATAAAATAATCAAAGTGAGTGGTGATAAAAGTATTAGTATAAGATGGGTTTTATTTGCATCATTAGCAAATGGAGTTTCTAAAGCTAGTAATTTATTAAGATCCGAGGATGTTTTGGCCTCAATCGAAACAATAAAAAAACTAGGTATTAAAGTAATTTTATCTAAAAAATTATGTACAATTTATGGAAAAGGTCCAAGTGGATACCAATTTAAAAAAAATCTTATTATAAATGCAAAAAATTCAGGCACTCTTGGAAGGCTAATTCTTGGTATTTTAGTAGATACACCAGAAACAATTAAATTAATAGGCGATAAGAGTCTCTCCAAAAGAGATTTTAAAAGAATTGCTGAACCATTAAGTAAATTTGGTGCAAAATTTATTTTGAAAAACAATAAAACTTTACCTCTTAAAATTACAGGATCTCCAAATCTAAAGCCCATAAATTATTTTGAAAAAAGAGGCTCAGCTCAATGCAAAACTTCTGTAATTTTTGCAGGTATGAAATCACCAGGCACAACTGTGATAATTTCAAAAAAATCAAGAAATCATACTGAGCTTTTATGTAGATATCTCGATTTGCCAATTTCAATAAAAAATAAAAAAAAATACGATGAAATAAAAGTAAAAAAAGTAAATAAAATTAAAACACTTAATTACAACATCCCTTCAGATATAAGCTCTAGTGCATTTTTTATGGTTCTTACTGCTTTAAACAATAACTCTGAACTGATTATAAGAAATGTTAATGTAAATCCATCTCGCATAGGAATAATTACTATTCTAAAGATGATGGGAGTAAAAATTTCTTTGAAAAATAATCGAATTTACAAAGGAGAAAAAAATGCTGATATTAAAATAAAAAGCCCTAAAACTTTAAAAGCAATTAATTGTCCTACAAATTTAAATAGTGGTGCGATAGACGAATTTTTAGTAATTTTTTTAGTAGCAGCAAAAGCTAAAGGAATTTCTTATTTTAAAAATATAGGCGAGCTTGATCAAAAAGAAAGTCCAAGATTAAAATGGGGAGGAAAAATTTTAAAAAAAATGGGAATAAAAACAATTATCACAAAAGACTCCATTAAAATATTTGGCAATCCAGAATTAAATATAAATAAAAAAATTGTTATAAAAAATTATTTAAAAGATCATAGGGTTTTTATGACAAGTGTAATTGCTGCTCTATCTTTTGGAGGTCAATGGAAAATTCATGATAAAGATTCTATAAAATCTTCATTTCCAGATTTTTTAAAAATCATCAGCAAGTTAAAGTCATGATAAAAAGAAAGAATATTTTAAAAATAGCAATTGATTCCCCTGCTGCTGCGGGAGCTGGGACACTAGCAAAATCTATTTCCAAACATTATAATCTATTTTATCTAGATACTGGAAAAATTTATAGGTACATTGCTTTTTTAAGTCTCAAATATCCAAAAAGATTTAATAAAAAATTTATAAAATCCAAAGTTAATAATTTAAATATAAGATATCTTGCTGATAATAGGTTGTTAAGTAATAAAATAAGCAATCAAGCATCAAAAATTTCACAACTAAATTATATTAGGAAAGCAGTTCATTCTTTACAAATTAATTTAGCTCACAATCCGCCGAAAAAATATAATGGTTCATGTCTAGATGGTAGAGACATTACCTATAAAATTGTTCCAGATGCTGATTTTAAATTTTATATTACTGCAAATTTAAAAACGCGTGCTTTGAGAAGGTACAAAGAGCTAAAAAAATTTAATAAAAACATTTTGTATAGTGATATTCTAAAAAGCATTAAAAAACGTGACAAAAGTGACCAAAATAGAAAGATTTCACCACTGAAGAAAACAAAAGATTCACTATTGATTAATACGACAAACCTTACTAAAAGAGCATGTTTTTTAAAAATAAAAAAAATAATAGACAAAAAATTAAATATTAATGGAAATTTATAAAGATTTAACAAATCCAGCATCTCAAGAATTCGAAAAACTACTCAACAGCCAACTTTCAAAAATTCAAATAGAAGAAGGAAAAATTATAGAAGGGAAAATTAACAAAATTACAGAAAAATTTGTGTTTCTTTTTGTGGAAGGTTTAAAATCTGAACCTGTATTAGATATAAACGAACTAAAAAGCATGGGATTGTCAGAAAAAATTAAAATAGGTGAAAGTATACCTGTTTTATTGGAAAAAATTGAGGATAAACATGGTGAGGTATTAGTATCTGCTAGTAAAGCTCAGAAAATTAAAGGATGGGATAAGTTGGTCGAAGCTTATGAAAAAAATGAACCTATTATGGGAAAAATCACTTCAAAATGTAAAGGAGGATGTATAGTTGAGCATATTGAGACAGGTTCGTTAATGTTTCTTCCTGGATCACAAATAAGTGACAAGCCTTTGAAAGACATAAGTCACTTGATGAATGAGCCTCAAAAATTTGCATTAATTAAATTAGACAAAATTAGAGGTAACGCATGTGTTTCAAGAAAAGAAATAATTTCTTCATTCAAAAAAGAGGATAAAGCGAAAATTATAGAACGATATAAAGTAGGAGATATTATTAAAAATGCAGAAGTAAAAGGTTATAGTTCATTTGGATGCTTCTTTAATGTTAATGGAGAATTGGATGTTTTGGTTCATCTGCAAGAGATTTCATATTCTAGAGTCAATCATCCTGATGAAGTTTTTAATATCGGTGAAAAACATGATCTAAAAGTAATAAGTGTTGATAAGGAAAAATTGCAAGTTGGATGCTCAGTAAAACAACTATCACCTGATCCTTTTGAACATATAGAGAATTATGAACTAAATAAAATTTATAAAGTTAAAGTGGTTAAATTGATGGACTTTGGAGCTTTTTGTGAGCTTGAACCTGGCTTAACTACACTTCTTCATTCAAGCGAACTAAGCTGGACTAAAAAAAATGTTTCTGCAAAAAAAATGTTTAAGGTTGGAGATGAAATAAATTGTGTAATAACTGAAATTGATAAAGATAAAAGAAGAGTTGCCATCTCTCATAGACTTACTCAAGAAAACCCTTTTGAAGTATTTGAAAAAAACTATCCTGTTGATAGTATTGTTGAAGGTGAAATTGTAAATAAAAATGAATATTCTCTATTTGTTAAAATTGCTGATTTAGATATTGACGCTTTTTTACATTGCAATGATTTAACATATTTAAACAATGGAGAAGAAGAGTTAGCCAAATATAAAAAAGGTGAAAAAATAAAAGTTAAAGTTTTAGAAATAAAAACATCTGACCAAAAAATTAGAGTCGGTCTAAGACAAACACAAAAAGATCCCTTTGACTGGTTTAAAGATAAATCGAAAAATCAAACTATAACGGTAAAAGTTATTTCTACAGATAATAAAGGATTAATTGTAAGACCAGAGGGCTGTGAAATGGATTTTCAAATAAAAAAATCAGCAATAGCAATTAATTCTGCTGATGCTCGCCCTAGCAGGTGGACAGGTGGTGAAAAATTAGACTGTGCTATTGCAGATTTAGATATTTCAAAAAGAAAAGTTTCATTAAGTATTAAACTTTTAGAGGAAATAGAAAAAAAAGAAGCTTTAGAAAAATATGGATCTGAGGGATCTGGTAAAAATCTTCCTTTTTCATCATTATCTGAGGATCTAAAGAAAAAAGAAGAAGAAAATTAATAATAAAAAAGATTTAAATTGGCTGTTGTAAAATCAAAGCTTTTAAAACAACTTTCGACAAATTATCCAAATTTTTTAAAAAAGGACCTAGAAAAATTTACTAATATCATTTTAAACGAAATTAAAAGATCACTTAAAAGAGGTGACAGAGTTGAGCTTAGAGGTTTTGGTGTATTTTCAACAAGTATCCAAAAAGCACGAATATCTAGGAATCCAAAAACAGGAGAAAAAGTAAATACTCCAGAAAAAAAAACAATTCACTTTAAAATGTCAAAAGACTTGTTTAAAAAATTGAATGATGAAGAATAGACATATTTTTGTTGCTTGTGATACTTCAAATTTAGAGGAAATAAAAAAAATAATTAATCAAACTAATTCAAATAAATTAAAAATAATTCCTAAATTTGGACTTCAATTCTTTTGCTCTAAAAATGGACGAAAATTTTTAGAAAAATTTAAACAAGATTTTTGGTTAGATTTAAAGATAAATGATATTCCCCAGACAGCATTATCTGCCATTGATAGCTTAAAAGATTTAAAAAAATGTAAATATATGACAGTTCATGTAAATGGTGGTTTAGAAATGCTTAAATCTATAAAAAAAAAAGTAAATAAAGTAAATAAAGATTTAAAAATTTTAGGAGTTACAATCTTAACAAGTCTTAATAATAAATCTCTCAAAGAAATAGGTTACACAAAAAATGTAAAACAGTTGGTTTTAAAACAAGCAGCATTAATTAAAAAATCAGGATGTGATGGTATAGTTTGTTCTGCTCAAGAAGCTTTGATAGTTCGTAAAAGATACAAAAATTTATTAATCATAACTCCAGGAATAAGGTTGCCTGGTGATAGTTCAAATGATCAAATGAGAATTGTGACACCTAAACAAGCTTTTAAAAATAAGGTCTCTGGTATTGTTATAGGAAGATCTCTTACAAGGGGTAATATAAAAAATAACACCAAAAAACTTATTGATCATCTGAATAAATGATCAAAGGTTGTAAGATTTGCGGTATAAAAGATTCTGATACTCTAAATTACATAATCAATCATCCTTATCCTCCAAAATTTATTGGATTTATTTGTAATTACCCAAAAAGCTCAAGATATGTTGAACTAAACTCTCTAAAGAAATTGTTAAATGTAAATAAAAACAAAAGTGAATTTGTTGCTGTTCTAGTAAAACCTAACAATCAAACTTTAGAAGAAATTAAAAATTTACCTTTTGATTATTATCAATTGTATGACTGTGCTCCAGATGAAATTAAAATTATAAAAAAAAAATATCAAAAAAAAATTATTACAGCTTTAACAATAAAAGATGAAACTGATGTTCTTAGGTTTAAGTCATTTGTTGACGTAACAGATGTTTATTTATTTGATAGTAAAGGTTATGAAAAAAGTCAGGGATTTGATCATAACTTGATTAAAAATATCAAATTAAACAAGGAATTAATGCTAGCTGGTAATATAAAATTTGATGATAATCTAAAAAATTATGAGAAAATTACTAATTACTTAGATTTATCTGGAGGCTTGGAAACTTCTGGATTAAAAGATAAATCCAAAATAGATATTTTTTTAAACAATTTAAATAAAATTAATAAATGAAACTTAAAAAAAAAATTCCTCTAATTGACCAGCATGATCGTTACGGTTTTTGGGGTGGTAAATTTGGAGGAAGTTTTATTCCTGAAACTTTAAAAAAACCTGTAGAGGATTTAACACGGGAGTTTTCAAAATTAAGAAATAATAAGAAGTTTTTAAAAAAGAGAGATTATTATTTTAAAAATTATATAGGATCACCCACATCGTTTGTAAAATTAGAAAATTTATCTAATCATTTGGGTGGTGCTCAAATATGGGCTAAAGTTGTGTCAGAAGCTAATGGTGGTGCCCACAAAATATACAATGCAACTGTTCACGCATTAATTTGTAAGGCTATGGGAAAAAAATATATAGTTGGTGACACTGGTGCTGGTTATGCGGGTAAAATGTTAAGTATGGCTGCTAAGAAATTTGGTCTCAAATGTAAAATTTTCATGGGTGCAAAAGATATCAAGAGACAGAAACCAAATTGTGATGCTATGAGAAAAAATGGTGCTGAAATAGTTCCTGTATATTCAGGAAGTCAAACTTTGGTCGATGCAGTTAGTGAGTGTATGAGATATTGGGTATCAAATTGTGACACTACACATATGTGTGTTGGAAGTACAGTTGGTCCAAATATATTTGTAAAAATTTGTGGATGGAGTACAGCACAAATTTCAAGAGAATTAAAAATACAAATTAAACAAGAATTCAAAAAAATTCCAAAAAAAATTAAATTAATTAACTGTGTAGGTGGTGGAAGTTCGGCATATGGTTTTTGGAGTGAATTTATAGATTTTAAGAAATCTCAAATAGAATTAGTTGGTGTAGAGGCTGGAGGTCCAAAAAGATCAAAACTCCATGCTGCTCCTTTAAGTAGAAATGCTAAAATTGGAATTTTACATGGTGCAGCTTCTTATGTTTGTCAGAACAATGAAGGTCAAATTAATGATACAGAGTCAATTAGTGCTGGGTTGGATTACCCAGGTGTCAGTCCAATACATTGTTTTTTAAAAGATACAAAACGAGCTAGATACACTTATGCAACTGATGAAGAAGCACTTAAAGCACATGTGATGGTAACTAAATTTGAAAAACTTAATCCAAGTTTAGAACCTAGTCATGCATTTGCTGAAGCAATAAAAATTGCTCCAAAATTAAGTAAAGATACCATAATAATAGTTAACTCTTGTGGTGATGCTAAAAAAGATAGGGATATCTTAAAAGAAAGACTGGGTAAAAATTAATGAATTCATTAATCAGTAAAACTTTCTCAGCTGTGAGAAAAGAGAATAGACCAGCTTTACTGACATATACTGTAGCTGGAGACAATACTAAAAAAAAATCTTTAGAAATATTAAAATCAATTTCAAATTACGCAGATATTTGTGAATTAGGTTTTCCACACAACACACCAATAGCTGACGGAGGGCAAATACAAACAAGTGCTTACCGGGCAATTAAAAATGGTATTAAAATTAATGATGTATTTTCAATTGCAAAAAATTTTAAAAAAATAAAAAAAAATAAACCAATTATACTGATGGGCTATTACAATATGATCTATCAATATAATGAAAATAAATTTTTAGAAAAATGTAAAAAGTCAAAAGTTGACGGTTTAATAGTTGTTGATTTGCCTTATCCTGAAAATAAAAATTTTGCATCAAAATGTAAAAAAAAAGGAATTAATTTTATTCAATTAGTTTCACCAACTACTTCTAAAATAAGATTAAAAAAAATCATAAAAGATTCACATGATATGATTTATTATATAAGTATGTTATCCACTACAGGTGGAAAGCTTAAAGTGTCCCCAAAAAAAATACTAGAAAAATACAATAAAATAAAAAAACAAAATAAATCGAAAAATGTTGTTATCGGCTTTGGTATTACAGAAAAAACAATCAAATCTCTAAAAAAAGCTGATGGTTTGGTGGTTGGTAGTGCAATTTGCAAGGAAATCTCTAAATCAATTGAAAAGAGACAAAATGCTGTCACAAATGTTACTAATATCGTTAAGAGATTAAAGAAAAAGATTCTATGAACTGGATAACTAAAATAATTAAAGCAGGTGAGAAAATTAAAACTGCTATACGTGAAAGAGCTACGAAAGAAGATATTGCAAATAGTGACTGGACATCATGTTGTAAGGGTCCAATTTTAAAAAAGGATTTAGAGGAAAACTTATGGGTATGTCCTGATTGTAAACGTCATCATAGAATAAAACCTCATCAAAGATTTGATATATTGTTTGGAAAAAACAATTACGAGATTTTTAAAACCCCAATACCAAAAGATGATCCACTAAATTGGATAGACTCTAAACCTTATAAAGAAAGATTAAAAAGTGCTCGAAAAAAAACAGGATTGGAATGTGGAATGATGGTTGCTTCTGGAACTATAAATAATATTAAAATTACCGCTGTAGCTTCTGATTTCGATTTTTTAGGAGCCTCAATGGCAGCAGCAGAAGGTGAAGCTTTTTTATATGGAATACAGCATGCGATAGAAAATCAAACACCTTTTTTATGTATTAGCGCTGGTGGAGGAATGAGAATGATGGAAAGTTTAATTTCTTTATCTCAAATGACAAGAACAACACTTGCAATTAATGAATTAAAGAAAAACGGTCTTCCTTATTTAGTTTGTATCACTGATCCTACTGCAGGGGGTATTACCGCATCATACGCTATGTTAGGTGATATTCATATTGCAGAACCAGGAGCTTTAATTGCATTTGCAGGCGCAAGAGTAATACAAGGAACTGTTAAAGAAGAACTTCCAGAAGGTTTTCAAAAAAGTGAATATGTTGAAAAAACTGGTTTTGTCGATTTAATTGTTGAGCGTAAAGATCTTGCATCTAAAATTGGAACCTTATTATCAATATTGTTAAAGAAAAATTCTGATATAAGTGCTGAACAAAATGAAACTTCAGAAGATAGTCAGTCGCTTACAAGAGCTGCATCCTAAAGAAATAGATTTAAGTCTAGATCGTATTCAAAGTCTCTGCAAAAAATTAGGCAACCCTCAAGATAAAATCAAAGCAATTTCAATTGTTGGTACTAATGGAAAGTACTCAACTATCCAAGCAATGTTTTCTATTTTAAAGGAAGCAAATTTAAATTGTAATATCTACACTAGTCCTCATATCAAAAGTATCAATGAAAGGTTTGTTTTTAATAATGAAGAATTGAATGATGAAGATTTGGCAAATTTACTTGAAGAAGTTGAGGAAGCTAACAATGGTGAACCAATTACTTTTTTTGAAATACTGACTGCAGCCTATTTTTTAAAAGCATCTCAATACCCAGATAATATCAATTTAATTGAAAGTGGGTTATTCTTTAGATTTGACGCTACTAATATCTTAAAAAATAACCTTGCTAGCGTTGTAACATCTATTGGCCTTGATCATTTAGATTGGCTACCTGAAAATGAACAAACTGTTGAAAAAATTATTTTTGAGAAAACATCAAGCTTATTAAACTCAAATATTATAGTTGCAAAACAAAGTGCCAATAAAATTAAAGAAAATATTAAAAAAACAATTTCAAATAATAGATCAAATAAGTTTTTCCATAATGAAAATTATAGTTTTACAATGCAAGAAAATGACTTCTTTTATTATGAAGATCAATTTGGGGGAATAAAATTACCTATGCCAAATGTTAAAGGTCAATTTCAATTAGAAAATGTCTCAACAGCAATTGCGACCCTAAGAATTTTGAAAGACTTAAAAATTAAAGATGACCACATTAAAAAAGGTATTTTAAAAATAAATTGTATTGCAAGATTACAAGAAATTAAATCTGGAAAACTTAAAGAGCTTGTAAAAGATCACAAACTTTATGTTGATGGATCTCATAACCCATTGGGAGCAAAAGTTTTGAATGAATACTTGGAAAGTTTAGATTGCAATAAACACATCATTCTTGGAATGATGGCTAATAAAGATCATAATGAATATATGAGTTTCTTTAAGGATATCTCTACATTGACTACAATAGATATACCCAATCAACCTAATTCAATTAAAGGAGGAGAGCTTAAAGATAAGCTTAACGGCTTTTCAAATATAAATTATAAGGAAAGTATAGAAGATGCTATAAAGTCAATCCCGGTAAAAGAAAACGATATAATCCTGATTACTGGGTCGTTATATCTTGCGGGTGAAGTTTTAAATTTAAATTAGATATTTTTATCTAAAAATTCCTTCATGTGACTTTCGGGGACTCCACCAACTTTTCTATCTACTTCAACGCCTTTTTTATAGATAATAACTGTTGGAACACCTCTGATACCTGCTGCACTTCCAGTATTTATTCCACCATCTTCAACATCAGCATAATAGAAACCAGCTTTATCTTTATATTCATCAGATAACTTATCCATAACTGGTTTTAGTGCCTTACATGGACCACACCACTCAGCTGAAAACTGGATGACTGAAACATCTTCATTTTTAATTTTAGTATCAAAATCTTCGTCTTTAAAATTTGTAAGCATATTTCCTTTCTATTAATTAGAGCCTTAAAGTCAACTAGGCAATTTCATATTTTTTTTCTATAGACATAATAAATTCATTTATTTCATCTAATTTTTTTAGTTCCTCTTCATCATCTCGATTTGATGCTTGATCTCTTAAGGTATCAATTTCTTGATAGGCCATTCCTATAGTTTGCCACTTTTCTCTATTTTTGCTTAAAATTCGTCTAGCAATTTCACTTTTTATATTTTTATATAAATCTGGTGGCAAAATATGCGGTGCTTCTTGATAAATAATTTTTTGCCCAAACCAACTACATCTTTTATCTTGAAACTTATCCAACATTTTTAATTTATCTTCCCAAGAAGAACTATGCCAAGTTTTAAATAATTGGGTGTCTTTATTGGGAATGAATTTTTCATATAAAGTTTCTTCAGGTAACAGATCTTCCTGGGTTTGAGTTTGAGCTTTTTCTTCAGCGGCCTCTCTATTAATGATTTGAATATTTTTACAAAAATTTTCACTATTTCTAACCATTTTTGCTCTTTTCCGGATTGTTTCTAAATCTAAGTCAGCATATGCCTTCTCTTTTAATGCAAACTTTTTATCTAAAACTACAGGAGCTTTGTTGGTTTTGATTACTCTAAGTGCTTTTGGACTAAACTTTTTTAAATAAACTTTAAGATCATTTATTGATAAATTTAACAAAGGTTCAGGATCTCTTCTTAAATCAAATAAATATCCCCAAGATGCATATGATGGATGAAAACAATGATCTGGATGTAATGTAGAGACAAGATACATCATATTTTTTCCCTTAACATTTTCGAAAATTGAATAAATCCCATCACTTTTTAAGATAGTTTCAACGCTATTTTTTGTAGATGTACTTAAAAAATTTTCCCAATTGTCTTTATGTTTGTCTTTTATAATTCTTAGAATTTTTAAGCTTGTAAATGCATCATGATAAGCAGTGTGTTGTTGAGATGTATCAAATCCTTGTTGTCTAGCCAATCCTTCTAAAGCTAGACTTTCATTTCCAGCTTCTGTTAATTCAGTCTTTAATGTTTCAGGATTCAAGGTTTGTGCTACTCTTGCAACATGTAAACCGTCATGTTCTTTATTGGGTGATGAATGTGTAATGTAAGGATATCTATTCCCTTTAAAAAAATTAAAATGAAACATTCGTCTATCAAAATTTAAGTTACTCCAACCCATAAACAATGCTGGACCAGCTTTAGAGAAAAAATTTTCTACTGCGCCTAAAAAATCGTAATGCGAGTAATTGCCTTTAGTAAGTAAATCAATACTTGTTGAATTAACTAATAAGGCCTTTGCACTTGGAACCTCACCCTCGGGCATTCTGCCACGAATATTTAGCTTACCAATTTCTTTTAAGTTTTTATCAACAACTACAGCACCTACTTCAATTATTGAGCCCCAAATTGTACTATTTGTTGTTTCTGTATCGTAAATTACTATTTTATCCATAAAATCCTAAGTTAAATCTGATAGCTCATTAAATTTTTTTAATCTTCCCAAAAACAAATTTTGATAAACAATTAAATCATGTCCTTGAATTTTAAACTCTTGGAATAATTTATCTACTGTGCAAACCAAAATTACACAAGAAGTGATATTGGAGTTATACACAATGTTATGTGCTAATGAATATGCACTTGTTTGAAGAAGCCATGAGTCTATATATTCAGCCTTTTTAGGTTTATTACTTTGTTTAAAATCTATTATTGTTTCTTTTCCTTCATAAACTCCGACACAATCAGCAGTACCTGCATACTTCTCTGGGTAATAAAGAGTGCATTCAACACCCCAAATTTCATCCAATCTATTTTTCAAACCTTTTTCTATAATTTCTTTAGCCATTAATTTGTATTGTTCGTTATCTTCAAAAAAACTTAAATTTTCTCTTCCAAGTAAATAGGACTCTAAATAGTTATGCATTTGAGAACCTCTACTACTTGCTGCTTTTGTAATTGCCTCAGCCTCTTTTTGCCCAGTTCTTTCTCTCCAATTTGCTAATGCTGCTTTATCTTCTTCAGATCGAGTTGCATCTAAAATTGAAGTGACACTTGGTAATTTTGTTTCCCCTAATAAGTATCTTCTAATGCCATCAACTGTTGCTCTTGATGATTTTGGATAATCATATTTTTGATTCCACTGCATGAGATTTCTTATAGACGTTATTAAGGAAAAAAAGAAATTAATTTTTAAGCTGCCTATTTCGTTCAACAAATTTTTCCACGTTTTCAGTTTGTACAGCTTTCTCAACCTGCTCGGGATCTTTAATATTTTCTAAGGTTCTTGAAATTGATCTTGCATCCGTTCCAAATTTATCAACAACTCCCATAGCATCCTCTAATTTTTTTCTAAGAACTATAATGTTGTCGAAATGTTTAGAAAATCTTGTACTGATTGTTTTTAAATGATTATAAATTTCCGTTGCACCTTTTTGTACCTTCAATGATTGAAATCCCATATGTAAAGACTGTAAGTAAGCAGAAAGAGTATTGGGTCCACATATTACAACTTTGTATTTTTTCATTAACTCTTGAGTTAATAATTCTTTTGTACTTGGATCTTGGTATTCAGTTAACTCTTTGTATAAACTTTCTGTAGGAGCATATACGATTGCAAAATCAGTAGTTTTTGGTGGAACAATATATTTTTCATTAACACTTTTAGCTTTTGCTTTAAACGCTGAGGCTAATTTTGCTCTAGCATCTGCTACAGCCCTTTTGTCTTCTGCGTCATGACCATCGGTAATTGCTTTGAATTTTTCTACTGGAAAATGACTATCAACAGGAACTAAAACATCTCCTTGAAGCTTTATTGCAAATTCAACATTTTCACTAGTGTCCTCTTTCATTTTAACATTCGTCATGAATTGAGAGGCTGGTAGCAAATCTTTAATTAGAGCATCTAAGCTAAATTCTGCAAGAGTTCCATATTTCTTAACTCCAGCTAAAATTTTAGTTATCCCCTCTTGGCTTTGATTTAATAGTTGAACTTGTCGATTAAAATTACCAACCTTTTCCTCTACCTTGGTTAAAGTTTCAGTCATATCTTTAGTAACCCCAGTTGATAGATTATTAAATGAAGTCGACATTGCACCAAGTGAGCTATTGATTGTAGTGTTTAAGGTATCTTTTAAACTTGATATTTCTGATTTTAAATTAGCTATTTCCTCAACTTCTTTGTTTTCATTTTCATCTTTTGGATTAGTTTTTAAATTTAGATAAAGAATAGCTAAAACACCGCCTAATAGCAAAACTAGTAAAATTAACAATATATTATCCATGATTCTAATTTTTTATTTTATCGTAAATATTTGATTAATGTATTTAAATATTTAAAAATACTTTATGGAACTAATTTTAGTATTAAAAATATTCTTTATTATTTGTGTTATTGTTGCACTTTATGCAATTATTAGAAATCTAGATATTATTAAAATTATACTAATTTATTGGAAAGACTTAATTTTTAGAAAGTAATTTTGCTATTTTTTTAAGACCCATTTTATTATTGGATGACTTAGAAATCATCATGCAGGCCTCTGATCTTAATATTTCTCCATCCTTTAAAATACGTAGATTGTTTGCTTTTAACGTTTCTCCGGTAGAAGTGATATCTGTAATTATTTCCGATGAGCCTGTAAAAGGATAAGCTTCAGTTGCACCCAAACTATCAATTAATTTGAATTGGGTAACACCCTTTGAAAATAAAAATTCCCTTGTTAAATTTGGATATTTTGTTGCCACTCTTAATCTTTTCTTTTTCTTATCTTTAAATTCAAATGCAATTTCCTCTAAATCTGCAACTGTTTGTACATCTATCCATGGATCAGGAATTGCGACTACTAATGTAGCCTTACCAAAATCATATCTTTTTAAAACATTAATTTTCTTTTGAGTGTTAATTTCACTTTCCTTTAATAAATCAAAGCCAGAAAAACCTATGTCCAAAGATCCGTCTCCAAGTCTTTCGATGATCTCTCTTGCATGAAGATATAAAATCTTAATATTTTTAAATTGTTTTATAGATCCTAAAAGATCTCTTTCTCCTCTTTCAGAAATGAGATTTAATTTATTTTTTTTAAAAATATTTAAAACATCTTTTCTAAGTCTACCTTTGCTTGGAACTCCAATATTTAAAATATTTTTTGTCATTAGTAATTTAAATTTAAAGCAGCACCTACTGCTGGAGTTTGTTTTTTTGATCCTAAATCTGAAATTAGACCATCATAACGACCACCATTAATAATATTTTTTAATGAGTTTTTAGATTTAATATCAATTTTAAAAACCATCCCAGTGTAATATTCTAATTGTCTTCCAAAGGATGCTGAAAATACTACATTTAATTTTGAAACCTTATTATTCGAGATTGGAAAATATTTTTGATCTACAGCTAGATTTATTTTGTTTTTTTTAAAAAATTTATTTAACTCAATTGCTGCTTTATTTATGGGACATTTAATTTTTAAGAAATCTTTAATTATTTTTGAAACATTCTTTCCTTTGCTAGCTCTTCTAGGATCTTTTATTTTCTGATCAAATCTTTTTAATATTTCATTAATTGTTCTTCCTGCAACAATATTTGATAAATCCTCTTTAAGCATTTTCACGTAACGCTTTTTATCTATTTCTACAATTGTTGGATCAACATCTGAATTAGTTTCTAATCTTTTTAATAAATCATTAAAATATTCTTCTCTCCAGAAGTGTCTGGCTAATCTTAGCTTCCATCTCTTTGGAATATCCAATTTTGAAATTAACAAATTAAATATTTCAACATTTCCGATAGTTAGTGTTCCTAAAGAATATTTGATATTTTGAAGTGATTTAAGAGATGTATTTATAATTTCTTTATCGTCATTTTTCTCATCCTTAGATCCTAAAATTTCAAATCCAATTTGATTTCTAATGATTGAGTCTTTTTTGTTTTGTGATTTTCGATAAGCTTGACCACTGTAAAAAATTTTTTCCTTACCTTTTAAATTATTTTCCAAATACCTTAAACAAGATGCAATTGTTAAATCTGGTCTTAAACACAACTCGCTTCCATTCTGATCAGTAAAGGAGAAGATAAACTTTCTAAAATTTTCTCCTGATCTTTGAACAATGTGATTAGCCTCAATTACTGAAGGTAAATCAATATATTTAAAACCCTTAGATTTTACTGATCTAAGTATGTTTTCAGATAAGTTTTTTGACTTCATCGATTAAATTTTCTTTTGGAAATGTTTTATTGTTTTCACCCTTAACGCCTTTGAGACTTTTTATAGTGACTGTATTTTCATTAAATTCATTTTCACCACATATTATTGCAACATCCAACTCACGTTTATTTGCTAGGGTTAGTTGCTTACCTAAATTTTTTTTTGTATCTAAAAAAATTTCAGCATTGATATTATTATTTCTTAATAGATCTAAAATTTCATAATAACTTTTGAGATATTTTTCATCCATTACACAAACTAAAACTGGTTTTTGACTATCTACTTTTACTTGACCCAATTGCATTAAAGCAAATAACAATCGATCAACTCCAAAACTAATTCCGGTGCCTGGAATATCCACACCTTTAAATCTCGAAATTAATTTTGCATAGGCTCCTCCAGAACAAATACTGCCTATATCGACCTCTTTGCCTTTGTTATTTGTGACTTTAAAATTTAGATTTGTTTCAACAATGAAATCTGAATAATAAGCCAATCCCCTAACAATTGTAAAATTTGTTTTGACCTGATTTAAATTTGAACTGTAACCCAATACTTCAAATACTTGTTCTAATTCCTTTATACCTTCTTGAGACAATGGATTTTTTAATGTTTCTTTTAATTCTTTTAAATCTTTAATTTTTAAAAAATTTAGTATTTCAGATGCTTGTTCATCGTTTAAATCTGCACCCTTAGTGATTGCACCACTTATATCTTTTCTCTCTTTTTTGAGCAGATCTTCAACACCTTTTAAACCAAAACCTGGTTTGTCTAATTTATCAATTGCTCTAATTACTTTAATTTGCTTTTCTTCTGATATTTTTAAATCATCAATTAATCCTTGAACTATTTTTCTGTTACTAACGTTGATTGTAAATTGATCTTTTTTTAGACCACAATCTAACAAGGTACTTGATATTAAATTGCAAAGCTCCGCATTTGCTTGCGCAGGATTAACATTTCCAACGATATCAAAATCTGCTTGCATAAATTCTCTGTATCTTCCATTACCAGCCTTTTCATTTCTAAAGACATTTTGAATGGCATACCTTTTAAAAATTGATGGAAGCTCTTGATTATTTTGAGCAACAAATCTAGCTAGTGGGCTTGAAAGATCATACCTAAGAGTAATGCTCTTTTCTCCATCCTCAAATGAGAATACATCAGACATAGGATTAGCTTCATCTTCTGCCAAAAAAGATCCTATATTTTCACTTATCTCAAACGAAGGGGTTTCCAGAGCCTCTGCTCCAAATTTAATAAAATTATTCTCAATAGCTTTTAAAAGCTTTTTTTTGAGAAGAAGTTTTTTATCCCAACGATCTTCAAATCCTGAAGGTAATCCAGGAATTAATTTTTTTTCTTTATTCATTTTTTGGTACCCGGGCTGAGAGTCGAACTCAAACTTAAAGTTCCACAAACTTCCGTGCTAACCATTACACCACCCGGGCTTATCCTCTTTGTTTTTATCTTATTTTATGTGGATTTAAAATTATAATATAAATAAATAGCCTACTGGCTATGGAAACAGTTTCTGTGAGTACTTCTAAAAGTCTTTCTGTATGTAATATTTATATTCATGAGCAGTCTTTTAGACAAAAAAAATTAATATTCAAGGTCTAAATAGAAAAGGACGTTTATCTATTTGATAGATAAAACGCCCTTTTAAATTATTTCTAAATTAGTCTATTTTTTTTAAATTAACTGCAGAAGGACCTTTGGGACCATCTTCTAATGTGAATTCAAGTTTATCACCTTCATTGAGATATCTCATACCAGCAGCTTTTACCGCTGAAGCGTGAACAAAGGCATCTTTTTCTTTATCATCTCTTTCAATGAAGCCATATCCCTTTTTACCATTATACCATTTAATTTTTCCTTGTAGTGTACTCATCTTATTTCTTAGTCCTTTTGTTATTTATTATCTCTTAAAAGTAATTTCTTTTACGATTATTTCAAGATGAAACTTTTTGGTGGTGGCTGAGGAAGGATTCGCACCTCCGACACAAGCCTTTTCAGGGCTCTGCTCTACTCCTGAGCTACTCAGCCTTATTTATCCCCTAAAGATAATTCTTCCTTTAGTAAGATCGTAAGGTGTCATTTCAACTGTCACATTATCACCTTGGAGAACTCTAATTCTGTTTTTTCTTAACTTACCAGCTGTATGGGCAGTAACGGTATGTCCATTTTCTAATTTTACTCTAAACATAGCGTTGGGAAGTAGGTCAATCACTGTACCTTTAAATTCCAGTAAGTCTTGTTTTGACAAATTTATTTTCTCCTTATTCGTTTTACTACAGATTGAGCGTGTCCAACCAACCCTTCGTAATTTGCAAGTGTTATAACTGATGGCCCAAGACTTTCAATACCCTTTTTTGATAAGTTTATGTATGAAATCCTTTTATAAAATTCATTTACACTTATACCGCTTGAGTATTTTGCAGAACCATTAGTTGGCAACACATGGTTTGATCCAACATTGTAATCAGTCATTGCCATAACTGCATATTTTCCTAAACATATTGATCCTGAATTTTTTATTTTTGGAACTAACGATTTATAATTTTTAATATTTAATTCTAAATGTTCTGGTGCAATTTTATTTACAACACTTGTTATTTTATGGTCTGAAGTAATATACATAAGAATTCCATTATTAATTAAACTTTTTCTTGCAACAGAAGCTCTTGGAATTTCTTTTAATTGTTTAGTAATTTCAATTTTTACTTTATCTAGCAAATTTTTATCTTTTGAAATCAAAATACATTGTGCAAGAATATCATGTTCTGCTTGTCCAATTAAATCACTTGCAACCCACTCAGGATTTGAGAATTTGTCACAAACGACAGTAACTTCTGAAGGACCTGCAGTCATACCTTCAATACCAACAACACCAAAAACTTCTTTTTTTGCTGCCGCAACATATGTATTTCCTGGACCAACTATTTTATGAACTTTTTTAATTTTTTTAGTCCCATAAGATACTGCTGCAATAGCAGGAGGGCCCCCGATAGAATAAATTTCTTTTATTCTGCATTTTTTTGCGGCGTATAATACGGCTGGATTTTGTTTTCCTTTATAGCCTGGATTAATCATAACTATTCTCTTAACACCTGCTACAATTGCTGGAATAGCATTCATCAACACACTCGATGGATATGAAGCAGTAGAACCAGGAACATAAATTGCAACAGACTCTAAAGGTACATATTTATATTCAATTTTGTTTTTTAATTTATCTGTATAAGAAATATTTTTAAATTTTTGAAGTGAATGAAATTTATAAATTCTATTATAAGCCGTATCGATTGCTTTCTTTACTTTTTTATCAAGTGAATTTATGGATTTTTTTATTTGTTTTGAGCTTGGAATAATTATGTTGTTTTGATTAAATCTTTTCTCATATTTTAATAATGCTTTATCTCCATTTTTTTTAACATCTTTAATTATATTTGTTACAGAAACAGAGTTTGATTCAATTTTTTTCTTTCTCTGTAAAAGCAAATTCTCTAATAATTTATCAAAATTTTTACTTTTACTATTTAATATCCTCATAACTATTTAATTTCACTTTGATCCTCTAATCTTGCTTCAATGGTTTCTGTAGTTAAAGCAATATGAGCATTGTTATTAAAAATAAGATTTATTTCATAAACATCATTATTTTTCAAATAATCTATAGCTATTAGTTCTAAAACTGTTTCTTGATTTGATTGATCAATGTTCTTTGATCTTACTTTATCAATAAAATCAAACCTACAAATACTATTGATTTTTTTATCTTCCTGATCACTTTCAACCTTGGTTCTCTCAATTGAAAATAAAAAAACCTTATTAAATGAAAGATATTTTATATCTGCAATTTTAACCTTAGCCCCTGAACTACAAGCTGAAATCATTTGTAACCCTTCTTGGTCACTTGCTATTATTTTTGCTAAATATTTATTCACTATTTTAATCTTTTAATTTTAACACCTATTTTTTTTAATTTATTTTCTATTTTTTCATAACCTCTATCTAAGTGATAAATTCTATTAATATATGATTTACCATCAGAAACTATAGCTGCTAGAACCAAAGCAACAGAAGCTCTTAAATCACTAGACATTAATTCGGCACCAATGAATTTTGTATGTCCTTCTATTGTAGCGGTATTATTTTTAATATTTATTTTTGCTCCTAGTCTTTGCAATTCTGCAACATGCATAAATCTATTTTCAAAAATACTTTCGGTTATTGAGCTTTTGCCATCTGCTTTACACATTAAAACCATCAATTGTGCTTGAAGGTCTGTAGGAATACCTGGAAACTCTTTAGTTTTGATACTTTTTATTGATTTTATTTTTTCTGGTCCTTTAATTAATATTTTATTTTCATTAGTTTTTATTTTAGCACCAACTTTTTTTAGTAATTTTATTTCTGTATTAATAATTTTAGGATTTAAATTATTTATTTGTAAATTACCTTTCGCAAGTGTTGCAGCTACACAAAATGTGCCTGCTTCTATTCTATCAGCCATTACAGAATATTCAGTTTCATTTAAAGAATTTACACCTATGATTTTACAAACTCTTCCTGTCCATTTTATTTTAGCTCCAGCTTTATTTAAAAAACTTGTAAGATCTTTAATCTCAGGTTCTATTGCACAATTTCTTAAAACTGTTTTTCCTTTTGCTAAACATGCTGCTATTATAGAATTTTCAGTTGCCCCAACACTTATCTTTGGAAAATTTATAATTGTTCCGCTAAGTTTTCCTTTTGATTTAGCAAGAATATATCCATCTTTTAATTCATATTTCATACCAAGTTTTTTTAATGCTGCTAGATGATAATTAATTGGTCTAGCACCAATTAAACACCCTCCAGGTAAAGAGATTTTAGATTTATGGTATTTTGAAATAAGTGGACCTAAAACTAAAATAGAACCACGCATTGTTTTGACCAAAGAATAACTAGCAAAAGTTTTCATATTTTTTTTATTTATAATTTTTGCTGTTTTTTTATCTCTAGATAAAATTATTTTAGAACCAAGAGACTTTAATAAATTTAACATTGTATTAATATCTCTAACTCTTGGTAAATTTTTGATAACTACAGATTTATCAAATAATAGTGTTGCAGCTAATATGGGTAGGGATGCATTCTTCGAACCTGAAATTGAAACATCACCCTTGATTTTACAAGGGCCATTAATCAGAAATTTATCCATAAATTACTTTTTAATCTTAGCAACTTGAATTGTGGTTTGACCCTGGTATTTACCGTTCTTTGATTTGTAAGTTGTTTCTGGCTGAGTATCTGATTTGAAAAATAAAAATTGTGCTATTCCCTCGTTTGAATAAATTTTTGCAGGGTTAGGTGTTGTATTACTTAGCTCAATTACAATATTGCCCTCAAATTCATTTTCAATTGGAGTAACATTACAAATAATTCCTGTCCTTGCATAAGTACTTTTCCCAACACAAATACATAAAACGTCTTTTGGTATTCTAAAATATTCTACTGTTTTAGCTAATACGAATGAATTTGGTGGTATAATACAGTGTGGTCCTTTTCGTTCTATAAAGTTATCATCAGAAAAATTCTTTGGATCAACCAAAGAACTATTTACATTAGTAAATATTCTATATTCATCAGAGATTCTTACATCGTATCCCATACTACTTAATCCATAAGAAATTTTTCCTTCAGAAACTTGATGATCCAAAAATGGCTCTATCATATTGTGCTCCTTGCACATTTTTTTAATCCAAGAATCAGGTTGAATTGACATTATTTATTTTTCTTTTTATTTTTTTTTTGGAAAATTTTTCTTTTCTTCAAATTTTTTCTAAGCGCCAAGCTTAAACGCTCGTTTTTTTCTTTTGAACTCATTCTTTGTTTGGGTTAGTCAGGAAATCTAAAGAAATTGGTTTATTGGGATCTAGTGTAGATGCTTTTTCCCCTTCTTTTTTTGGGCCTTCTTTAGCTAAACGTTTAGCTTTTTTTTCAGCAAGCTTTCTCTCTCTTTTAGCTTGCTTTTCCATAAGCTTATTACCTTTAGTTGATTTGTAATCGTAATGAATTCCCATAACATTTTCCTAAAATAGATATAAATCATATTAATCAAAAAATTAAGGCAATATTTTGAAAAAAATGCTTTATTATCAATAAAATACAATTTGTCTCTAAGCTCCTGTAGTTAAATGGTATAACAAGTCATTGGTAATGACTAGTTCCCTGGTCAGTACAGGGTGGGAGCACCACTAATTTCTATAAAAAAACTTTCTCAAAAATATCGTAATTAAAATTAAAATAAAGAAAGCTATAATAGGAACATATATATCAGGTGAAAATATTATATCAGTTATTCCTGGTACTTTAGCATTTTTATCTATAATTTTTTCTAATCCACTCCCAATAGAAACCGCCAAAAAAATTTGAGGGATTATTCCAATCATTGTCGCAAAGAAAAAATTTATAACCTTAACATTAAATAGGGTTGGCAAGAGACAGCTCAGCTGCCAAGGTATACCACCTATAAAACGGTAAATTAATAAATAAATAAATTCAGATTGTTTAAATTTTATTTCCAAGTTTTGAAACTTATTTAAAAACTTTTCTCTAATAAGCTGTTTTAAAAAATAGTTTCCAAAAATATACAAAAAAGTAGCACCGATACTCAAGCCTAAAACAACAACAAGTGTACCAATCCATTTTCCAAATATAAAACCACCCATTAAAGCTACTGGAGATCCAAATCCTAAAAAAGGGAAAACCCAAAGAATAGTTAATGCTAAAAAAATAATTGAAATTAAAAATAAGTTTGATTTTTTAAGTTCAAAAAAATAAGATTGGTTATCTCTTAGAAAATCATAGGATGTAATTTCTGAGAGACTAAATTTTGAAAAAAAGAAATACAAAAATAAGCAAACAATTAATAAATAAGACAATCCAATAAATAATTTAATTTTTTTTGTATTTTCCATGATTCTTCTTATTTTAATGCTTAATCTTCTATTTGCTATTTTAATTATTACTAATATAAAGGTGCAAAATTATAAAAAACTATATCAAATCTAATTATGAAAAGAACTTATCAACCCTCAAATAAAAAAAGAGCTCGAAAACACGGCTTTCGTTCAAAAATGAAAACTAAAGGTGGTAAAAAGCTTTTGGCTAGAAGAAGAGCAAGAGGAAGAAAATCACTAACTGTTTCTGTATAATATAATGAAAAGCAAAATACTTGCTCTTTCAAAAAACGAAGAATTTAAAAATTTACTTAAACAAAAAAAGATTACCAATAAATATGTAAGTATTTTTTTTGGAAAATTACTAAATAAAGATAAAAAAAGACTAAATATCAGTTTTGTGACTAAAAAAAAAATTGGTAATGCAGTAAAGAGAAATAAAATTAAAAGAAGATTAAGAAACATCATGAATGAAGCTGTTAAAAAAATAGAGATAAACTTTGATTATTCATTTCTTGTTATAGCTAAGTCTTCTATGCTAAATAATGAATACAAAATTATAAAAGAAACTCTTTTTCAGGATTTTGCAAAAATAAAATAATGAATATATTTACTTTAATTTTAATTAAATTTATCAAAGCCTATAAATATTTGATCAGTCCATTATTGGGTCATTCTTGTAGATATTTACCCACATGTTCTGAATACAGCATAGATGCTTTAAAAGAATACGGTTTTTTTAAAGGTTTATTAATTAGTATAAAAAGAATTTTATCCTGCCATCCAGTAAAATTTTTAGGAGGTGGAGAAGGGTTTGATCCAGTTAAAAAAGAAATGAAGGATAATAAATAATGGAAACTAGAAATATAATCGCTGCCATAAGTTTATCAGCTGCTGTAATTATATTATACTCGCTATTTTTTGCACCACCTCCTGTAACGAAAGAAAATTTAACCGAAAAAACTAAGACTGAACAGAATTCAGATGCGCCTAGTCTTGATCAAAAAGAAAATGTAACCGAAATTTCACGAGAAGAAGCGTTACAACAAAGTGAAAGAATTCAATTTGAAAACCAAAGTATTGTTGGATCTATTTCATTAAAAGGGGCCGCAATAGACGATCTAACTTTCAAAGAATATAATGTTAATTTAGAAAGTGATGAAAAAGTAAAATTTCTTGCACCACGAAGCTCAAAAGAAGGCTATATAATTGAAAGTGGTTTTATAACTACTGATAAAAATATTGATATTCCAAATGCAGATTCAATTTGGTCAGTTTCTGGAAATAAAAAATTAACTGATCAATCTCCTATAAAACTAAGTTGGACAAATGATCAGGGCATCACTTTTGAAAAAGAAATTGCATTAGATGATAAGTTTTTATTCACAATAAAACAAAGAGTTATAAATTCTACTGATAAAAACTATGACTTCTATTCTTATGGACAAATTATAAGAAATCAAATCCCAGAAGGTTTAACCGATTTTTACATTCTTCATGAAGGCCCTATCGCTACATTGGACGAAGAATTAATTGAGGAAGATTATGACGATATTGAAGAGAAAAAATTCTCAAGAACTGCCCAAAAAGGATGGTTAGGTCTAGGAGATAAATATTACATATCAACTCTAATTCCACCAAGAGAAAAAGAATTTAAAACTACGATGGATTATAAAAACAAGTACAGAATAAACTTTGTTACAACTGAACCATTAGAGTTAACTGGAAACTCTTCTATAGAAGAAAACTTACAAGTAATAGTAGCTGCAAAAAGAGTTGATGTAATTGATGGGTACGCAGAATCATTAAAAATTGATAAATTTGATCTTACGATTGATTGGGGATTCTTATACTTTTTAACACGTCCTTTGTTTACTGCTTTAGAATATTTCTTTAAAATATTTGGTAATTATGGATTAGCAATTATTGCTGTTACTGTTTGTATTCGTGTAGCATTTTTTCCACTTGCTAATTTTTCATTCAGAAGCATGGCTAAAATGAAAGCTCTTCAGCCTGAGATGGCAAGACTTAAGGAAGTACACAAAGATGACAAGATGAAATTGCAACAAGCAATGATGGCTCTTTACAAGAAGGAAAAAGTAAATCCCATGTCTGGATGTTTGCCAATTCTGATTCAAATACCTGTATTTTTTGCTTTGTATAAAGTTTTATTTGTAACGATAGAAATGCGTCATATGCCTTTTTATGGGTGGATCCAAGATTTAAGTGCTAAGGATCCTACTTCTATATTTAATTTATTTGGATTGTTTCCTTATGACGTGCCTTCTTTCCTTGTAATTGGAGCATGGCCAGTTGCTATGGGGGTATCAATGTGGGTACAACAAAAGTTAAATCCCGCTCCAACAGATCCAATGCAAGCAAAAATATTTATGTTCTTCCCTTTATTTTTAACAGTGATTCTTGCACCATTCCCGAGTGGGCTAGTAATTTATTGGACAGTTAATAACATTTTAACAATGGCCCAGCAGGTTGTAATAATGAAACGTACAACAGTTAAAACTGTAACCTAATTAAAAAATAATAAATGGACCTTGAAAAGATATTACCTAAAGATGGGCCACCAATTAATGAAGTAACTAAATATATTGAAAAATATAAAAATGATTTAATAGTAATTAAATACGGTGGAAATGTTTTAATTGATAGAAACGTATTTAATAATTTTATAACTGATCTTAGTGTTTTAAATAAATTAGGCCTTGCAACTGTGGTAATTCATGGTGGTGGACCTAGAATTAAAAGAGAGCTTGAAAAATCAAATATTCAATCAAAATTTATAAGAGGACTAAGAGTAACTGACAAAAATATAATTGATATTGTTGAATCTGTTTTAATTGATTTTAATAATGACATTGTTAATTCTTTAAAAGACAAAGACACAGGAGCAATCTCTATTCACACAAAAAATAATAATGTTATAAAAACTATACCAGAAGCAGAAGAGCTAGGATTTGTAGGAATACCAAATGAGATTAATAATGAACAAATATTAAACATAATTAATCAAAATAAAATTCCTATAATTTCTCCATTAGGATTAGGTAAAGAAAACCAAACATATAATATTAATGGAGATACAGCTGCGATGGCTATAGCAAAATCTTTAAAATCTAGAAGACTATTGTTAATGACGAATGTTGATGGTGTTTTAGATAAAAATAAGAAATTAATAGAGGAAATTTCTTCATCTGAGGTTCTTAAAATGATTAAAGATGAAACTATTACAGAAGGTATGATACCTAAAATAAACGCATGTTTAGACGCGGTAAATAATGGTGTAACAGCAGCTGGTATAATCAATGGCACAAAGCCACATTCGTGTTTATGGGAAATATTCTCTGACAAGGGCTCTGGGACCCTAATAAGACAATGAAAGAATTAAAGAATATCAAAAACATATTATTTGATTGTGATGGGGTACTCTATAGTGATCTTGAAGGAGTATTTGGTCAGGTAAGTAAAAAAATGACTCAATATATTTCGAATAAATTAAATGTAGATTTAAAAGAGGCAAAAGAATTACAAACAAATTATTTTCATAAATATAACACTAGTCTTAATGGTTTAATGATACATCACGATATACCTCCAAGAGAATTTTTAGACTATGTGCATGATATTAATTTAGATTTTTTAGAAAAAGATACTGCTTTAAGGAATGAGCTTGAAAATATTAATCTAAACAAATTTGTCTTTACAAATGGCAGTAAAGAACATGTTAAAAATATTACTACTCACTTAGGAATTGATGATCAATTTGACGGTGTATTTGATATTGTTGATGCTGAGTACAGTCCAAAACCTGAGGCAAAAGCATTTGATCTTATGGTCAAAAAATTTCAAATTGATCCAACTGAGACACTTTATATTGAAGATATCGCAAAAAACTTATCTATTGGAAAAGAAAGAGGAGCAAAAACAGTTTGGTTAATCAATGATGAATACTGGGGGAAAAAAGAGTCTGACGAAGAGTATATTGATTACAAAATTGAAAATCTTTCTTTATTTTTAAAAGAAATAAGGTTATTAAAAAACTCATAAAACTATGAGTATAGAGAAAATTATAAATGAAGCTTGGGAAAATAAAGACCAAGTAAGTCAAAATTCAGATAAATCTTTAAAGGATGCTGTTAATCAAATTATTGATGATTTAGACAGTGGAAAAGCAAGAGTAGCTGAAAAGATCAATGGTGAATGGGTTACACATCAACATCTAAAAAAAGCTATCATGTTAAGCTTTAGAATGTACCCAATGGAAAATTTAAATGGTCCATACAGTAGCTGGTATGACAAAGCTCATTTACTTAAAGGAAAAACAGCTGGATGGACAAAAGAAGATCATGAAAAAGCTGGTTTTAGAATGGTGCCTAATTCACCTGTAAGAAAAGGATCATTTGTAGGAAAAAATGCGGTTTTAATGCCATGTTATGTAAATATTGGTGCTTATATTGATGAAGGAACAATGATGGATACATTTAGTCGTGCTGGAAGCTGTTGTCAGATTGGAAAAAATTGTCATATCTCAGCTGGTACTGGAGTTGGAGGAGTATTAGAACCTGCTCAAGCATTACCTACAATTATTGAAGACAATGTTTTCTTAGGAGCAATGTCAGAAGTAGTAGAAGGTGTAATAGTTGGAGAAGGCTCTGTCCTGAGTATGGGAATGTATATTGGACAATCAACAAAAATTGTTAATAGAAAAACTGGTGAAGTAACTTATGGAAAAATCCCACCCTATTCAGTGGTAGTTCCAGGATCCTTGCCGGATAAAAACAATCCAAAAGCGCCATCTTTGTATTGTGCGGTAATAATTAAACAAGTTGATGAAAAGACGAGATCAAAAACATCAGTTAACGATCTTTTAAGAGATTAAACATGCCAACAATAAATGAATTACAATTAGCTAAAGAGCTAATTAGGTTTCCATCTGTTACAAAAACTGATGCTGGTGTAATTAAATTTTTAGAAAAAAAATTAAAAAAACTTGGCTTTAAAACTAAAATACTCGAGTTCAAAGATAGAAATAGTTATCCTGTAAAAAATCTTTATGCAAGACTTGGTACCACAAGTCCAAATTTTTGTTATGCAGGCCATTTGGATGTAGTACCACCTGGTAATTTAAATGATTGGACTGTTAATCCCTTTAAACCTGCAGTTAAGAAAGGATACTTAATTGGCAGAGGTGCAAATGACATGAAAAGTTCAATAGCTGCATTTGTTACTGCGGTAAGTAACTTTTCTGAGGTAAACAAAAAATTTGGTGGCTCCATCAGCCTTCTAATTACTGGAGACGAAGAGGGAATTGCAATTAATGGGACGAAAAAAGTTGTTGAGTATTTGAGAAAAAGAAAAGAAAAAATAGATTTTTGCTTAGTTGGAGAACCTACTAATCCAAATAAATTAGGAGAAATGATTAAAATCGGTCGTAGGGGTAGTATGAATGGAAAATTGTCTATCATTGGTATTCAAGGTCATGTAGCTTACCCTAACAGAGCAAACAATCCATCAACAGCTTTAGTCCAAATACTAAAAGAGTTGAAAGAAATTAAATTTGATAAAGGAACAAAAGATTTTCAACCTACAAATTTAGAAATAACAAAAATTAATATTGATAATTCAGCTGATAATGTAATTCCAGGATTAGCTAGTGCATCCTTTAATATTAGATTTAATAACAAACACACATCTTACAAATTAAAGAACAAAATTAATAAAATAATAAAACAAATTTGTAATAAAAATAAATCAAAATATAAAATTGAATATAGTGTTTCTGGTGAGGCTTTTTTAACTAAGCCTAACAAAACCACATTTATGATACAAAATATAATTAAGAAAATTACTAAAATTAAACCACAACTATCTACAACTGGTGGTACATCAGATGCAAGATTTATAAGAAAAATAGCTCCATGTTTAGAATTTGGATTAGTGGGAAAAACTATGCATAAGGTAGGCGAATGTGTGTCCTTATCTGATTTAAAAAGATTAACTTTAATTTATACTAAAATCTTAGATAACTACTTTAAGTGAAAACTGGTTTAATTACATCAGATACATCTCAAGATCATGATACAGGTCCTGGGCATCCTGAGCAAATAGCAAGGGTATCAGTCATAGTAGAAAATTTTAAAAAACTTAATAATAAAAATCTTATATGGAAGAAACCATCTAAAGTTTCAGATGATATTCTATTAACCACACATGAAAGTAATTATTTAAATTTAGTAAAAAGTTCTTTTCCAAAAAAAGGATTTTCTTCACTTGATGGCGATACAATCATTTCACCTGGAAGCAAAGATGCAACTTTCGATGCAGTTGGATCAATAATTACTGCAATTGATGGAGTAGAAAAAAAAGAATTTAGAAATGCATTTTGTGGTGTTCGACCTCCTGGGCATCATAGCTCACAAAATAAGGCTGCTGGTTTTTGCATTTTAAATTCAGTAAGTATTGGTGCAAATTATTTGTTGAAAAAATATAAATATAAGAAAATTGCAATAATAGATTTTGATGTACATCATGGAAATGGAACACAGGATATTTTTTATGAAAATGAAAATGTTCTTTTTATATCAACACACCAATATCCCTACTACCCAGGAACTGGTTCAGAACAAGAAAGAGGTAAATTTAACAATATCTTTAATATACCTTTGCCAGCTGGCATAAGTTCAGAAGAATATTTAAACGTATTTGACCGTGTATTAAAAAAATTAGAAGAGTTTAGACCAGAGTTTATATTGATTAGCGCTGGTTTTGACGCCCATGAAGATGACCCTCTCGCTCAATTTAATTTAAAAACAGATGATTATTTTACTATTACTAAAAGAGTATTAGAGACCTCTAAAAAGTTTTGTAATGGAAAAGTTGTTTCAATTTTAGAGGGTGGTTATGACCTAAATGCACTTCGAGAAAGCACTAAAAGACACGTTGATGCTCTTTTAGAATTTAATTGATAATTCTTAAGAAAACTCTAAATAAAAAATTTCATGAAGTTATATAAAATAAAAAAATCCGGCATTGATAATAAAGGAAGAGGACTTTATGCAACTCGTGACATTAAAGAGGGAACCAAAATAATTGACTATGTCGGAAAACTTATAACAAAAAAACAAACACAAGATTCTGATAAGTACGATAATAATAAACCAATATATTTATTCACAATAAATAAAAGATACGACCTAGATGGAGATTTTCCATGGAATACCGCAGGTTTAATTAATCATTCTTGTGATAATAATTGTGATTACGATGGAAAGGGATTGAAAATTTGGGTCAAAGCAATCAAAGATATTAAAAAAGGTGAGGAGTTTACCTGTGATTATGGATTTGGTTATGATGAAAACTACAAACAATTTCCTTGTAAATGTAAATCAAAAAACTGTTGCGGGTATATTGTAAGAGCTGAGTCTAGATGGCGAATAAATAAAAAGTTTGCTATGAGCAATAAAAATAAATTAATAAAGAACTCTAAATAAAAATAAACCACTTGGTGGTGCTGGAGGAGCACACAGTGTTCTTTTTTTTGACTTGAATCTCTTTTCAAAAGTTTTCAAATCCCACTTAGTTTCTCCCAAGTATTTTAAACAACCAACCATAGATCTAACCTGATGTTGTAAAAATGATTGAGAACTAAATTGAAATTCAATTTTATTTTTTGATGATTTAATTTTAATTGATTTAATAGTTTTAATTGGACTTTTAGCGTGACAGCTTGAAGATCTAAAAGTTGAATAATCATTAGTTCCTAATAACTTTTTTGCACCCTTTTTCATTAATTCTAAATTTAAAGGCTTACGAACATGCCACGCTCTATTTTTTTCAATTATTGGTTGGCTTATTTGATTAAAAATAAAGTATTTATAAATTCTTTGTTTTGCTGAAAATCTAGCATGAAATTTATTATTTCTTTTTTTTATATTTTTAATTGCAATGTCTTTTAAATTTAAAAAATGATTAATGGATTTTAAAAATTTAATTTTATCAGTTATTTTATTTTTGCAATCAAAGTGTGCAGATTGCTCAAATGCATGAACCCCTGCATCAGTTCTTCCTTGGCCATGTAAAATAATTTTTTCTTTTAATAATTTAGATAATTTTTCTTGAATTAATCCTTGAATTGTTCGGCCCTTTTTTTGGACTTGCCATCCTCTAAAATTTGTCCCTATATACTCAACAAGTATTTGGTATCTATTCATTATAAAAATGAACCCTTTTTAATTTGTGTTCCCAAAACAAATTCTCCAATACTTTGAGGCTTTTTTCCTTGTCTTTGTATTTCTTTAATTTTTACTGATTTTTTATCTCCACATGAAATTTCTAAATAATCAGATAAAACCTCACCTGGTTTTCCTTGTGCTTGTCCAATTTCTGCTTTTAATATTTTGTATCTCTCACCGTTAAACATGAAATAAGCACCTGGAACTGGATAAAGTCCATTTATTTTACCAATTATAATTTTAGCATCTTCTTTCCAATTAATCTGCCCCTCTAATTTTTGAATTTTTGATGCGTATGTAGCTGATGAGTGATCTTGTTCTATAAAGTTTGCTTTATCCTCATATATATCATCTATATTATCTAAAATTTTCTCAGCAGCCAAACTTGAAAGCTTTTCATTAATATCTTCAGCATTTAAATTATTTTCAATATTAATTTTATAAATATTACATACCGGTCCTGTATCTAGTTCCTGCCCTATTTTCATAATACTAATTCCTGTCTCTTTATCTAAATTCATAATTGATCTTTGAATAGGGGCAGCACCTCTCCATTTTGGAAGAATAGATGCATGTATATTAATAAATCCTTTTTTAGTTAAATTTAAATATGACTTTGGTATAATTTGACCATAAGCAACAACTATTGCTAAATCTGCCTCTAAAGATTTAAAATATTCTAATTCCTCTAAATTTTCTTTTAATGAATTTGGTGTTCTAAATTCTATATTTAAAGTTTCTGAAATTAATTGAATTGGTGACTTGTTAATTTTTTGACCTCTTTTAGATTTTTGAGGTGGTTGTGTATAAACACAAGAAATAGGATATCCATTTTGATAAAGTGATTTTAAAATTGGAACGGCAAACATGGGTGTACCCATAAAAACTATTTTTTTTAGCATGTTTAAAGAATTGCTACTGTAGATTTTTTCTTAGATAATTTTTTAATTATCATTGATCTTTTTAATTTCGAAAGATAATCAATAAATAGGATTCCCTCCAAATGATCCATTTCATGCTGAATACATGTTGCAAGTAGACCATCTGCCTTTAGCAATTTCTTTTCTCCATGATAATCAAGATATTCTACTTCACACTTGCTAGGTCTATCAATTTCTGCAAACTGATTTGGCACAGAAAGACATCCTTCCTCATAAGTTGCTTTTTCAGGATCTTTATTTTTGATAACCGGATTTACGAAATATCTTGGCTCTTTTTTGTTCTCATCTTTACTTATATCCATTACAATAATTCTCTTTGGTACACCAATTTGTATCGCTGCTAGACCAATTCCATTTGCGTCATACATTGTCTCTAGCATATCATCCATCAATTTTTGCTCTTCTTGACCAACACTTTTGACTGGTTTAGAAATTTGTCTAAGTAATTTATTAGGTTCTGTTATTATAGTTCTGATAGCCATAACTTGATTTTATTATAATTTTTATACTTTTAAAGGAAGAACTTTTAGCAATAGTTTGTTTCTGATTAAATCAACATTTAATTGATTTAAAGTATTGATAATAAAATAAACTGTATCTTCATCAATATTTTCAATTTTGTCAGGTCCAATTACCTCAATTATTCTCAACAATGCGGCACCAATCTCATTATTATCTATCATTGTTTGAATATCAGCAGGCATTTCTGATTGCTTCACCTCATAAAGACCGTCATATTTTTTTGAAATTTCAACTCCATCAGATTTAAGCGCCTCTAGAAAAATTATATCTTTTTTTGATAAAAAATATTTTTTATCTTTTTTAATTTTCTTTAAAAACTTATCTAGGTCCTCTTCAATTTTAGATTTTGCGTAGTCCCCATTGAAATAATTTATAAGTTTTGATTGATGTAAAATTTTACTATTATATTTAATCTTTTTATCTGCTGTCTCTTTCTTGTTTAGATTGCTATTATAAAATGTTGTAAAATTTGAGGGCACGTCCCCAACATTAATTTCACCTAAAAATTTTTTTAATTCTAAATCAAAGGCATCGCCTATTCCATCAGATATAAATAGATCCTTTAATATCTTTATAAATTCTAATTTAATTTTTGGTTCTTCTGTTAAAAGAGTTCTTTGATATAAAAGAGCGCGTCCCTCGAGTGAAGATAAAGATTTATATGCCTCTTTTGCGTTTAAAAATTGATTAATATTAAATTGGAATTTTTTATAAAATTCGAATAACTCCTCCTCAGAATAATTTTTATCATTAACAGCTTTTTCTATTGTAGAAATTTTTTCTACATCAGTAATCTCTATATCTTGAATTTTGAAGAGTAAATTAGCAGCCGAAAGATATTTCCAAATTATTTTTGGTGTATCTTCACTTGGTTCAAAAGAAAACTCTGGGTTAGTTCTATGAGCTAAATGAAAATCTAAAATTGAATTTATTGATATTTCTTTATCTACCTCATCTAAATATCCAAATAAATAATTTATTTTGTTTTCGTAATAACTATCTTCGAAACCTAACTCTTTTTTTAAATCTAAGATTAGTTGTGCTTCTTCATTTTTTCCATAATTGATTAAACAATATAAATTAAATTTTGATAGATATTCATCTTGAATTGGTTCAGAATTTTTAGAAAAAATCTCACATGATTTTTTTACGTTTGATTCTGATAAATAAGTATCTACCAAATATCTTGTTAAATTTGGATGCAAATTTATTATTTGATTTTTAATTAAATATTCCTCTATTAATTCTAAGTTTGCATCTTTTATTAACCAATCAGATTTAAAGCTCATAAATTCTTGTTCAGTAATATTTTGAGTTGGAGAATAAGCGTTGGTTAATAAAGATATGTGCATTATATCAGATGCATCCTCTGAAAGATTAAACTTATTAATATTCTGAAATAAATTTTTTAATTTAGTTCCATCAGAATTTGACCACATGTCCATACTCAAACCGTATTCACTAGGATCATATAGTCCAACAATTTTAATTTCTTTTGATGAAAATTCTTTATCAAGTTTAATAGTATCTTTTTGTTTATTTGTTTGTAGTTCGTAAACACTATTCTGAGTAGTTCCGCTAGAATTTTCACTTGAAATATTTGTTTCTGAAATAACTTGATTATCTTTTTTTTCTATATTCCAAATATCAATCGGTTTCTCTTCTGCAAACGCAGGTGTAAAAAAAATAAGACAAACTAATTTAATTAAAAGAATTTTCTTATTTAACAATTTTAAAATTTTCATTTGGAATAATTTTTTCAATTTCTTTTTTAGGTGCAGGAAAATCAATTGTACTTAGAAAAAAAATAATACCTAAAATAACCCCTAATCCGATTATAGATTTAATCACAAGTCCTATGATACTTGCTTTGCCTGAACTTGTGTTTTTAATGAATTGCATATACTTTTAGATAATTTCAAATTAAGACATATTTATGTTTTTTCAATAAAGAAACTTATGAAATCAAAAGAAAATCTAGTTTTTTTGGGGATGATGGGTTCTGGTAAGAGCTCTATTGGATCCTTAGTAGCTAAGAAATTAAAATTAAATTTTGTAGATATCGACAAAGAAATTGAAAAAAATTTAAACATTACAATAAAAAAAATCTTTAAATTTAAGGGTGAGAATTATTTTAGAAAAATTGAGGAACAAACAACTTTAAAAAAACTTAAATTAAACTCTACAGTGATTTCACTTGGCGGGGGGGCTTTCACAAATAACAATATTAGAAAAGAAATTTTAAAAAATCATTTATCTTTTTGGCTAAATTGGGATGATAAAACATTGTTAAATAGAATTAAAAACAGTAAAAAAAGACCATTGGCGATTAATGCAACCGATACTGAGTTAATTGATTTAATTAAGAAACGATCTAACATTTATTCTAAAGCTTTATATGAGATAAAATGTGATAATCTTACTAAAAGTGAAATAGTAAATAAAATTGTAAAAATTTATGAAACAAACTAGATTAAATATAGTAACTAAAACCGAAAGATATCCAATAATTATTGGATCAAATTTAATCTCAAGCATATCAAAAATTTTTAAATCAAATTCAATTGATTTTGAAAAATGTTTAATTGTTGTTGATAAAAATGTTCCAAAAAAATTTGTCTCAAATATTAAAAGATCTTTAAAAAATAAAAGTATTTTTGTGTTATTTTTTAATGCGAGTGAAAAAAATAAAAATATTAATAGCATTAATAAAATTCTAGAAATTTTGTTAAACAAAAACTTTTCAAGAAATGATGTTTTAATTTCTTTAGGAGGAGGAATTACAGGCGATGTAAGTGGTTTTGCAGCTAGTCTTTTCAAAAGAGGCTTAAAGTTTATAAATATTCCAACAACTCTTTTAGCTCAAGTTGATTCGTCAATAGGTGGAAAAACAGGAGTTAATTCTAAGTATGGTAAAAATTTAATAGGAAGTTTCTATCAACCATCATTGGTTCTCTCAGATATTCAATTTCTTAAATCTTTATCAAAAAGAGAGATAATTTGTGGATATGGAGAAATATTGAAGCATTCATTAATTGAAAATAAAAAATTTTTTAGTTTCTTAAATAAAAATCTTAAAAAGATTTTAAGTCTTTCATCTCCATTTATTGAAAAAGCTATCTATGAAAGTTGTAAAATTAAAAAAAAGATAGTCGAAAAAGATGAAAAAGAGACAGCATTAAGGAAAGTATTAAATTTTGGCCATACATTTGCCCATGCTTATGAGGCAGGGTTGGGGTACAGCTATAAACTAAATCATGGTGAAGCTGTAATACTTGGAATGAAAACGGCACTGAGTTTTAGTTTTAAGGAAAACATGCTTCGTAAAAGTGAATACAATTTAATTATAAATCATATTGATAATTCTGGTCTACCTTCTTCTATAAAAAAATATTTTTCTATCAAAGATTTAAATAAGATTTTATCTTTTATGATCAAAGATAAAAAAAATAATTCTAAAAAAATTAACTTAGTTTTGTTAAAAAAAATCGGTAAGCCAATTTTCAACAAACAATACTCCAAAAAAAAAATAAATTTATTTCTGAAAAAATTTTTAACTAATTAAAATTTGGATTGAGTGAATAGATTCTTTTAGTTCTTGATCTAAAATCTTATAAATTTTTTTATTACTTTCAATTTTATTCATTTTTTTTAGTTCCTGAGAAACGATAATTAATTTTAAATGATATTTTCCTTCTTGATTTCCTATATGATTTTTATGAAGAAAAGATTTATCTTCAATATTTATACTTTCAATATTTATTTGATTTAATAATTTATTTTTTACAATTGTAATTAACTCATTTATATCCATATATGTTATTATATATCATGAAAAATATTTGTGACTGGAATAATTGTAATGAAATAGGTGAATATAAGGCACCAGTTGAAAAAGATAACAGCAGAAAATTTAGAATGCTTTGCCTTGAGCATGTAAAAGAATTTAATAAAAATTGGAACTATTTTTCAGGAATGAATGATGACCAAGTAATGGATTTTTTGAAATCTGACATGACTTGGCACAAACCCACACAAAGCTTTAGCTCTTCAGATAATTTTTTTAAAGTGTTGTGGAATACAACTTTGAGAGATGAGTTGGATAAAGAAAAAATAAATGGAGATTATAATCATATGCGTCAATTTAAATTCGATCATAAAGATATAAAAGCTTTTGGAATATTGGGGGTTTCTGTGGGTTTAAAGTGGAAGAAAATACAAGATAAATTCAAATTACTTGTGAAAAAATTTCACCCTGATATGAATTCTGGAAATAAAAAATACGAGGAAAAACTTAAACTTATAACATTAGCTTATACTCAATTAAAAAATACCTATAGAGAAAAAATTGACACCAAATCTTAACACAGAACCAGATATTAAAGTTTCGCTAAAACAAACTTTTGGAATTGACTCAGAAATGGAAGTTGATGCATTTTCAAAAAAAAATGAGTATGTTCCTGAAATTGATAAAAACTACAAGTTCGATAGAGATACTACTTTAGCTATTATTTCAGGATTTGCATTTAATAAGAGAGTTTTAGTTCAAGGGTACCATGGTACTGGAAAATCTACTCACATTGAGCAAATAGCTGCAAGATTAAATTGGCCTTGTATCCGTGTAAATTTAGATAGTCATGTAAGTAGAATTGATTTAATTGGAAAAGATGCGATAGTTCTTAAAGATGGTAAACAAGTAACTCAATTTAATGAGGGAATCTTACCATGGTCTATACAAAATCCAGTTGCACTTGTTTTTGATGAATATGATGCTGGTAGACCTGATGTAATGTTTGTAATTCAAAGAGTTTTAGAAGCTGAGGGCAATTTTACATTACTAGATAAAAACAAAGTAATTAAACAAAACAAATTTTTTAGATTATTTGCTACTTCAAATACTGTTGGACTTGGTGATACGACAGGTCTTTATCATGGTACGCAGCAAATTAACCAAGGTCAGATGGATAGATGGAACATTGTTACAACTTTAAACTACCTTAGCCTAGATAGAGAAATGGACATTGTTTTGTCTAAAAATAAAAACTTAAATAACGCAAAGGGAAAAGAGAAGGTTGCTAACATGATTAAAGTAGCATCTTTAACGCGTAAAGGATTTATTGCAGGAGATATTTCAACAGTGATGAGCCCAAGAACAGTGTTACATTGGGCAGAAAATGCAGAGATATTTAAAGACACTGGTTACGCTTTTAGAGTAACTTTTCTTAATAAATGTGATGATATTGAAAAAAATACTATCGCAGAATATTATCAAAGATGTTTTGGTGAAGAGTTGCCAGAATCTTTGATTAATATTCAAATCTAATGAGCACTAAAGAAAATAATTTAAAAGAAAAATTCAAAATTGCTTTAACTTCTACAGCAAAAGTAATTGCTGATGATTTTGATGTAAAAAAAATAAATTCTGAAGAAAAAAAAATAAAAGAATTTAATTTTCTAGAGATTGATAATTTAACTAGTCCAGCTGATTTTATAAGATTACGTGCAGAAACAGACTCCTCTGCTTTGAAAAAAAAATTTTGTAATGAAACAATCTACAAAAAAAACCTTCCCTCAAATACATCTTCTAGATCTCTTTATAATATAGCTGAAAAAATACGTTATGAGACTCTGGGAGGAAAAATGTTAAAAGGAATTGAGAAAAATTTTCAAGAAAATTATAATCAAATAATAAATCGTAAACGCAAAGATCAATTAAAAACTAAAGAAGATGTATCTGTATCAGAAGCATTCGAACTATATATGCTCAAGAATTTTCATAAAATTAAGCTAAATCCTCTAACAACAAAAATGCTTAATTTTTGGGAAAAAGACTTTGAGGAAGCTATAGAAAAACATAAAGAATTTTTACTAAAAAATCTTGAAGATCAAAACATTTATAGTTCAAAGTTTTCAGAAATATTGGAAGAAATGGACATTTTTCAAAGTGAAGATGAGGATGAGCGAAAAGAAGAAAATCAAGATCAAGGACAAGATAATCCATCAAATGAAGATGAAAATAATGACAAAGAAGATAATAAAGATGAAAAAGATGAAAATGTATCTGAGGCTTCATTAGATGCTGATTATAGTGTTGATGAATTTAACTTTGACGAACAGCTGTCGGACACAGAGTCAGATGAACAAAGTTCTGAGCAAGTAGCTCAAAAAAAAATAGATAATATCAATTTAGATTATAAAATATTTACAACTCAGTTTGATGAAGTTGTGAAAGCTGAAAATCTAGAAAATGCAGATGAAGCGACAAAACTAAGAAAAAATTTAGATCAACAATTAATCGGCTTTCAAGATATTATAACGAAACTTGCAAATAAACTTCAAAGACAATTGCTTGCAAAACAAAATAGAGCATGGGAATTTGATTTAGAGGAGGGATTATTAGACAGTTCAAAACTCCCAAGAATTATCATGGATCCATATAATTCTCTATCATTCAAAAAAGAAAAAGATTTAGATTTTAAAGATACAGTAGTGACTCTACTCATAGACAACTCTGGATCTATGAGAGGAAGACCAATCACTATTGCAGCTATTTGTGCAGATATCTTATCCAGAACTTTAGAAAGGTGCTCTGTTAAAGTCGAAATTTTAGGCTTCACAACCAAAAATTGGAAGGGTGGACAGAGTAGAGAATTATGGACTAAAAATTCTAAACCAAAAACACCAGGGAGATTGAACGACCTAAGACATATAATTTACAAAGGAGCAGATACCCATTGGAGACAGGCAAAAAATAATTTAGGACTAATGCTAAAAGAAGGACTGCTCAAAGAGAACATTGATGGAGAAGCTATATCGTGGGCCTATAATAGAATTAAAAAGAGAAAAGAAGAAAGAAAAATATTAATGGTTATTTCTGACGGAGCTCCTGTAGATGACTCAACTCTTTCTGTAAATTCAGGTGATTTTTTGGAAAAACATTTAAAAAAGATTGTGAAATTTATTGAAAATAATTCGGATATTGAAGTTTTAGCCATAGGAATTGGTCATGATGTTTCAAGATATTATAACAAAGCAATTAAAATTACTGACGTAAATGAATTAGGAGATGTTATGATATCTCAATTAAGCTCATTATTTGAAACAAAGAACAAATACCACTAAATATTAAACAATTCTTTATTCTTCCATTTAATAACAACTTCAGCACCATTACGTGTTTTTGAATTTCTACAATCAACTGATGCAAAATTTTTTTCTAATAAAGTTTTTCCAATAAACAGTCCTAGTCCTAAACCCTCTTTAGACTTATCTTTTGAATAATTTGATTTTAGATAGGGTTCTCCAATTTTTGATATAATATCTCGAGGATAACCATTGCCATCATCTTCTACTGTAATTTCTGTAAACTCACTATCGCTTTTTAAATTAATAAAAATAGAAGTTTCGGCAAATTTATTCGCATTTCCTATAAAATTTCTTAATCCATAAACTATTTCAATAGATTTACTTATTTTTTTTGGGTTTGAGTCTTGATCATAATTGAAGACAAATTCCTTTTTACTTATTTCCCTAAATGAAGTGATAATTTCATGCAAATAATCGCGAATATTAATATCTTTATCAATAAATTCATCTTCCTCCACAGGGTTTAAAGTTAATCTCTTTAAAATTTCATTGCATCGCTCAACTTGGCTATTCAGTAACTCTATATCTTTCTCTAAATCTTTTTGCCCCTTAAATTGTTTCATTAAATCATGTGCAATTATTGTTATTGTGGAAAGCGGTGTACCTAAAGAATGTGCAGCGGCGGCTGCTTGACCACCTAAAGATAAAAGCTCATGTTCTTTAGCCATTACCTCTTCCATTTTTCCTAATGCTTCTTTTCTTAATCTAGATTGTGTGCCAAACGTCATTGCAAAATAATTTAAAAATACTAAAGCGATAATTAAAGAAACTGGGATAGAGTAATAAAAATAGTGATTGTTATGAAAATCACTATTTAAATTAATTGGCAAATCTTGATGATTAAAAGTTAAAAATACAATTATGGTTATAGTTAAGATTACTAACAAAGTATTAGTCCTTAAGCTTAAATTTGATGAGGAAAAAACACTTGGTATCAGTATAAAAATTACAAATGGATTAGTTATCCCTCCTGACAAATAAAGAAGAAAACCAAGCTGTAAAATGTCTATAAGTAAGAATAAAAATGCAGATCTGTCTGATAGTTGTGTTTTTTTATAAATGAAAATTAAATATAAATTACTTAATGTACCTAAGAGTATGACTAAATTTGAGGCAATAACATCAAAACTTGAATTTAGAAAAAAATATACAAAATTTACCGCAATTAATTGACCTATTATTCCAATCCATCTAAGTGCTATATAGGTTGATTTTTTAAAAGAATGATATTTTGAAGTTTCAAAGAACTTCATTTTTAAATATCAAGATTTCTTACATTTATAGCATTAGAAACTATAAAATCTTTTCTTAATGATACATCGTTACCCATCAATGTATGAATTAAACTTTGATCTTTTTTCAAATCTTTCGAGTATTGTACTTGTAGTAAATTTCTTGTTTCTGGATCTAGTGTAGTACTCCATAATTCTTCAGGGTTCATTTCTCCAAGACCTTTAAATCGCTGGATATTCATTTTTGATTTTTCTTCATCAATTTTTTTCGAATAATCTTTTGTTCCCTTTTTAATTTTTTTTAACTCCTTATTGTTGCTCACTATATAATCTTCTAGCTCCATCTCATCTTTAATATAAATGCCTTTAGAACCTTTGTTAATTTTAAATAAAGGAGGTTGCGCTAAATAAACATGACCATTTTCAATTAACTTGTTAAATGGTTTATTATTAAAAAAAGTTAAAAGAAGTGCTCTTATATGAGAGCCATCCACATCAGCATCGGTCATAATAATAATTTTTCCATATCTTAAGTCTTTTAAATCAATCTCTTGCGCCTTAGGGTCCAATCCTAGAGCATTAATCAAAGTAACTATCTCATTTGAAGAAATCATTTTAGACAAAGCCTTTGTTCTTTGATCAGAACCATTTCCATTGCCGTTACCATTTTTCTTAACGTTAAAATCTTCAACATAAGTATTAAGTATTTTTCCTCTAAGTGGTAAGACTGCTTGATTTGCTCTATTTCTTCCTTGTTTAGCAGATCCACCGGCTGAATCCCCCTCTACAATAAACAATTCAGTTCCTTCTTGTTTGCCAATTTGACAATCAGCTAATTTTCCAGGAAGACCGCTTAATTCAAGAGCTCCTTTTCTTCTAACATTTTCTCTTGCTTTTCTAGCAACATCTCTGGCCATTGCAGCTTGAATAACTTTAGCTAAAATAATTTTTGCAACAGAAGGATTTTGATCAAACCAAATAGATAACTTTTCATTTACTAATGTCTCTACAATCATTCTTACTTCTGATGAAACTAGCTTATCTTTTGTTTGAGATGAAAATTTAGGATCAGGAATTTTAGTTGATAGCACGCAAGTTAAACCTTCCTTAATATCATCACCTGAAATTGCTAGTTTATTTTTCTTAAGTAAATTATTTTCATTAGCATATTTATTAACTACCCTAGTTAATGCACTTCTAAATCCCAACAAGTGGGTTCCACCATCTTTTTGATAAATATTATTCGTATATGGAAATATATCTTCAGTATATCCTGCGTTCCATTTTAATGAACACTCTAATTCAATATTATTTTTTTTTCCTTCAATATATATTGGTTTTCTAAATAAATCATTTCCATTTTTATTTTGCAACTTTTCTCTTTTTTCATCTAAAAATTCTACAAATTCAAGAACACCACCATCAAACTTAAACTCTGATGTTTTTTCTTTCTTCTGACTTGCATCAGTAAATATTATTTTAATTCCTTTATTTAAAAATGCTAATTCTCTCATCCTTTTAATCAAAATATTAGCGCTAAATTTTATTGAGGAGAAAATTTCTTTTGAAGGTAAAAAAGTAATTTGTGTACCGGTTTGCTTTGCTTTTCCTACTACCTTTAAAGGAGCTTTAGCTTCACCATTTTGAAATTCTATGTAGTGTTTTTTTCCATCTCTAAATATCTCTAATTGTAATTTTTCTGAAAGCGCGTTGACAACTGAAACACCAACACCATGTAGTCCACCAGAAACTTTATAAGAATCATGATCAAACTTCCCACCAGCATGAAGTTGAGTCATAATCACTTCTGCTGCTGATTTTTTTTCTCCTTTATGAATATCAACAGGAATACCTCTTCCATCATCATTTACTGTAATTGTTCCATCATAGTTAATTTTTACATTAATATTTTTACAATATCCTGCTAATGCCTCATCAATAGAATTATCAACAACCTCATAGACCATATGATGCAAACCAGTTCCATCATCTGTATCTCCAATGTACATACCTGGTCTTTTTCTAACCGCTTCAAGACCCTTTAAAACTTTGATGGAGTCTGCCTGATATGTGTTTTTATTTGTCATTTTTTAATTTTTGGAAAAAGAAAATTATAACATTTTTTATAGAAAATGCTGATTTATCTTAACAAAAAAACTGTAAAATGCCTAAATTGCCCTTGAAAAATCAAGCTTATTTGATGGCGGAGAGAATGGGATTCGAACCCATGAAAGAATTGCTCCTTTACACGCTTTCCAAGCGTGCGCCTTCAACCACTCGGCCACCTCTCCGACTATTTTTCTTTTGAAATCTTAAGTACACCAATAAATGCCTCTTGTGGAATTTCGACTCTTCCAAATTGTTTTGATCTAGCTTTTCCTTTTTTCTGTTTTTCTAAAAGTTTTCTTTTTCTATCAGTTGCTCCACCACCGTGAATTTTAGTTAAAACATCTTTTTTAAACCCTTTAATTGTTTCTCTAGCAATAATTTTACCTCCAATTGCAGCTTGCACTGGAATCATAAAGTTATGTCGAGGTATTAAATCTTTTAATTTTTCACAAACCTCCCTACCTGTTTTTTGCGCAAAGTCTTTATGTATCATCATCGCTAAAGCATCAACTGGTTCTCCATTGACTAGAATACCAAGTTTTACTAAATCACCTTCCCTGTGCTCAATGATTTCATAGTCAAAACTAGCATAGCCACTAGTCATAGATTTTAGTCTATCATTAAAATCAAAAACAACTTCATTCAATGGTAACTCATAATTCACTACAGCTCTATTACCTGAATAACTTAAATTAGTCTGAATTCCTCTTTTATCCTGACACATTTTTATAATTGAGCCTAAATATTGGTCAGGAGTAATGATTGTTGCTTTTATCCATGGCTCTTCAATATATTTTATTACAGTTGGATCTGGTAAACTTGACGGATTTTGAAGATCAATTATGTTTCCATTATTAAGGTAAACTTTATATACAACACCAGGTGTAGTTGTTAATAAATTAACATCAAATTCTCTTTCTAGTCTTTCTGTCACTATTTCTAAATGAAGTAATCCTAAAAATCCACATCTAAAACCCAAACCTAAAGCAGATGATGACTCTGGCTCAAAAGAAAAACTTGCATCATTCAATTGTAATTTAGCTAGACCATCTTTAAGTTTTTGAAACTCAGAACTATCTACTGGAAACAGCCCACAGAACACTACAGGCTTACTTGGTTTAAATCCTGGCAAAGCATCTTTTAAAGGTTTTGAAGCATCACAAATCGTATCTCCAACTTTTGTTTCAGATAGAACTTTAATTCCTGTTGTAATAAATCCAATTTCACCTGTTTTTAGTTCATTTATGTCTACTGGCTTTGGTGTAAAAACTCCAACTTTTTCAACAATATACTCCTGATTAGTAGACATCATTTTTATTTTCATGTGTTTTGAAAGTTTACCATCTATCACTCTCACTAAAATTACTACACCTAGATATGTATCATACCAACTATCAACCAATAAACATTTTAGATCTGCAGAACTTTCTCCTTTTGGAGCTGGTAATGTTGTGATAATTTGCTCTAAAATATCTTCTATTCCTTCTCCAGTTTTACCTGAACATGGAATTGCATTTTCAGTATCAATTCCTATAACTTCCTCAATTTGTTTTTTTGTTCTATCTAAATCTGATGCAGGTAAATCAACTTTATTTAAAACTGGTACTATCTCATGGTTAGTATCTAAAGCTTGGTAAACATTTGCTAAAGTTTGAGCTTCTACCCCCTGTGTACTATCTACGATCAAAATTGAACCTTCGCATGCATATAAAGATCTACTTACTTCATAACTGAAATCTACATGACCTGGGGTATCAATAATATTTAAAATATAATTTTTTCCATTTTTAGCTTTATAATTTAATTTTACAGTTTGAGCTTTTATTGTAATTCCTCTTTCACGCTCAATATCCATAGAGTCTAAAACTTGAGCTTTCATTTCTCTTTCAGTTAATCCACCGCAACTATGAATAATTCTATCGGCTATAGTAGATTTTCCATGATCAATATGCGCAATTATTGCAAAATTTCTTATATTATCAATTGAACTCATTAATTATTTTAGGAACGAATTTTAGCACCAGCTTTATTTTCAACTGTTTCTATTATCAAATTATTAGTTTTCTCTAAATCATTATCCGTTAATGTTTTTTCCAATGATTGAATAGTGACGCTTATAGCAACTGATTTTTGATTTTTAGGAATATTATCTCCTTCGTAAACATCAAATACTTTAATGTTTGAAATTAAATTTTTATCAATATTTGATATGACACTTACTATATCTTGCACACTTATTTTTTTATCAACAATAAATGCAAAATCTCTTTCAGATTTTTGAAAGTCGGATACTGAATATTTTGTTTTTTGATCTTTTAAAGATTTTTTTGGCAGTTTTAAATTATCTAGAAATATTTCAAATCCTACTAAAGACTCTGTTTTAATATCTAGCGTTTTAATGATGTTTGGATGAATTTCACCAAAATAAGCAGCCACCTTATCTTTTCCCTTATTTAAAAATATTCTGCCTGATTTTCCTGGATGATAATAATTGGGACTTTCATCATCTATGTAGAATTTTTCAGCGTTATAGCCAGCTTCTACTAAAGTTTGTATAACATCTCTTTTAATATCAAAAACATCTACATTTCTCTCTTTTTCAATCCATGAAAGTCTAGATTTTTTTCCAGCTGACAGTCCACAAACAACTGTGTTCTGTTGTCCAGGTTGTGGACCATAAAATATTGGCCCTATTTCAAATATTGATAAATCTTTAATTCCTCTATCTAAGTTTTTGCTCATATACATTGCCAAATTTGAAAAAATAGAATTTCTTAATACTCCTAATTCAGAGCTAATTGGATTTACAATTTTTATTTCTTTACTGGCTTCTTTAAAGTGATCATTATATTTAGAGTCTGTAAAAGACCAAGTAATTGCTTCCAAATACCCTTTGGATGCTACCGACCTTTGAAGAAAATGAAATAACTTTTGAGTTTGATTTAAAGTATTTTTTGATCTTTCTTTAATAGGATTTTCTATTTTTATTTTTTCATAGCCACTAATTCTTACAAGTTCCTCAACTATATCAATTTCTTGAACAATATCTGGTCTCCAAGATGGAACTGATAATTTAAAGAATTTTTTTTCTTTTCTTAATTTAAAACCAAGTTTTTCTAAAATGATTATCATTTCTTTGGTTGAAATTTTAAAACCAGTAATTTTTTCAAATGTTTTTGGTTCAAATTTTATTAGTTTGTTTTTATAAGATTCAATTTTTTGAATATCTATTTTACTAATTTCACCACCACAAATTTCCTTAATTAAAAAAGCTGCTTTATTTAATCCATCTTCAATAGATAACTGATCAATACCTCTTTCAAATCTAAATTTAGCATCTGTATCGATATTCAATTTTTTAGCAGTTTTTCTAATTGATCTTGGATCAAAATAAGCCGACTCTAATAAAACATTTTTTGTATCTAACTCTGTACCTGACCTTGTTCCTCCAATAATTCCACCTAGGCCTAAGACACCTTTGTTATCACTTATCACACACATTCCATCATCTAGTTTATAATTTTTATTATCTAGAGCAGTAAATTTTTCTCCTGATTTTGAATTTCTAACAATTATTCCCTTATCAATTTTGTCAGCATCGTATGCGTGCAAAGGACGATTAATATCAATCATGACATAATTTGTAATATCTACAATTGCAGATATTGGTTTTTGGCCTATAGAAATTAATTTATCTTTCAACCATTGAGGGCTTTCTGTATTTTTGACGTTAGTTATCAAGCAACTACCAAAAGATAAACAGCCTTGATTTTTTTCATTTGTTATCTTTACTTTTAAGGTCTGTTTTTTATTAGATTTAATTTTTTTATCTTTTTCTGTTTTTAAGTTTCCAAAACCTGCGGCTGATAAATCTCTTGCTATCCCTCGAACTCCAAGACAGTCTGGTCTATTTGGTGTAATTGATAAATCGATAAGATTAGAGCTTGATTTAGAAAAATAACTTTTTCCAATACTTTTTGCATATTTAGATGGCGACAACTCCGTAATTCCATCACTCTCATCTGATAAATTCAACTCAGATTCAGAACAGAGCATTCCATATGATGTAACGTCTCTAATTTTAGCAACAACAAGTTTAGTTTTGTTTTTTGGAATTATTGCGCCTGGTGGAGCATATACAGTAAGAAGGCCCTCTCTTGCATTTGCAGCACCACAAACAACTTTTTTGATTTCTTTATTACCAACATTAACATCACAAACTTTAAGTCTGTCTGCATTAGGATGTTTTTCTGTTTTTATAATTTTTGCTACCTTAAATAAGTCTAATCCCTCTGATAAATTTTCTATACTCTCAACCTCAAGACCTATGTTTGTAAGTTTCTCAAGAAGTTTATCTTCTTTAGCACTTATTTTTAAATGATCTTTTAACCAATCATATGTAATCTTCATCTGCTTAAACCTCTGTAATTTGAAGGAACATCAAGTGGATCAAAACCAAAATGATTTAGCCATCTGTAATCACAATCAAAAAACGCTCTTAAATCATTAATGCCGTATTTAAGCATTGCTAATCGGTCTATACCTATTCCAAAAGCATATCCTTGATATTTAGTAGGATCTACTTTTACATTTCTTAAAACATTTGGATGCACCATGCCACAACCTAAAATTTCAAGCCACTTATCTCCTTCTCCGATAATTATTTTGCCATCTTTTATTTCATAACCAATATCAACTTCTGCAGATGGTTCTGTAAATGGAAAATGGCTAGGCCTAAATCTCATTTTAATTTTTTCGACTTCAAAAAATTCTTTAATAAAATAATTCAAGCATCCTTTTAAATGTCCCATATTAATATTTGTATCAATATGCAAACCTTCTACTTGATGAAACATTGGTGCGTGTGTTTGATCACTATCAGATCTATAAGTTCTCCCAGGAGCAATGATCTTAAATGGAGGTTTGTCTTTTAGCATAGTTCTAATTTGAACTGGTGAAGTATGAGTTCGTAACAAAACTTCTTTGTTTTCATCTAAGTAAAATGTATCATGCATATCTCTTGCTGGATGATTGTCCGGTGTGTTTAAAGCAGTAAAGTTATTATATTCATTTTCAACATCAGGGCCCTCCTCAACACTAAATCCTATTTCAGAGAAAATAGATGAAATTTCATCAATAGTTTGTGATACCGGGTGAACTTTTCCTCTAACGAATGGTCTTTCAGGTAAAGTTATATCAACTTTTTCCTTTTTTAATTTTTCGTTTATCTTTTTTCCTTCTATCTCGTTAATTTTAGAAGTTATCAAATTCTGAAGCTCATCTTTAACTTGATTTAAATCTGATGCAAATTTTTTTCTATCAGTCTCTGGAATTGACCCTATTGTTTTAAATTTTGATGAAATTAAACCATTTTTACCAAAGAGATCGGTTTTGATTTCATTTATTTGATCAGTGTTCAGATCATTTTCAAGCTTTGATATAAACTGATCTCTAATATTTTTTATCTCTGACATATTAGTAGATTATTTCCTTAAGAAATAAAAACAATAGCGAAGATTAATTTAAAGCTGATTGAGCTTTTTGTACAATTGTTTTGAATGCTTCTGGGCTATCGTAGGCAATTTCAGCAAGAATTTTTCTATCTATTGCAATACCACATTTATTTAATCCATTGATAAATTTTGAATAAGTTAAGCCCTCGGCTCTAACTCCAGCATTGATTCTCTGTATCCACAATGATTTAAAATCTCTTTTTTTATTTCTTCTGTCTCTGTAAGCGTATTGCAAGGATTTTTCCATAGCTTGCTTAGCAACCCTAATAGTATTTTTTCTTCTACCCCATTGACCTTTTACAGCTTTTAAAACTTTTTTATGTTTAGCTTTACTAGTTACACCTCTTTTAACTCTTGCCATGATTAACCTCTTAAACTGTAAGGCATGTATGACTTAACAATTTTTCCATCTTGTTTAGACAATGTTGTAGTGCCTCTTAGTTTTCTTATTTGTGAATTCGTTCTTTTGATCATACCATGTCTTTTACCTGCTTGAGCAGAAATAACTTTACCCTTAGCGGATATTTTAAATCTTTTTTTTGCTGAGCTTTTTGTTTTTAGTTTTGGCATAATTCTGCGGACTTATACAAAGAAAGATATAATTTTACAACCTCTATTAAGGCTTATAAAGGCTGAATTACCATGATCATTTGCTTCCCATCAAACTTGGGATGCAATTCTACCTTACCGATATCCTTCATATCCTCTTTAATTTTGCCCATTAGTTCATTTCCTAGATGGGAATGCTGAAGTTCTCTGCCTTTAAATCTAATAGTGAATTTGACCTTATCTCCTTTAGCTATAAATTTTTTAGCATTTTTGACTTTAAACTCATAATCATGAGTTTCCGTAACAGGTCTCATTTTAATTTCTTTTAAAGAAACAATTTTTTGTTTTTTCTTTGCAAGATTTGCTTTTTTCTGAGCATCATACTTATATTTACCCATATCCATTATTTTACATACAGGAGGATTTGCATTAGGTGCTATTTCAATTAAATCTAAACCTTGATTTTTTGCCATGGAAATAGCTTCATTGGTATTCATCACTCCAAGATTTTCCCCATCACTTGCTATAACTTGTACATCGGGAGAAGAAATTCTATTATTAGATCTTGGACCTCTGTCCTTGGTTCTTCTTTGAAAATAATTTTGTTTGAAGTCTGCCACTTAGTTTGATGATGCTTTATTTAAAGCGGAGAATGTTTTTAAGAATTTATCTATATCCATATTTTCTTGTTTATTAGAATCTAATCTTCTAATCGTTACTGAATTGGAGTCAACTTCTTTTTTACCACAAATTAACAAAAGCGGTATTTTTTCTAAAGAATGATCTCTTATTTTATAATTTAAATTATTATTTTTTAAGTCTACTGCAGAACTAATACCTACATTTTTAATTTTTTTAGATACTTCAACTGCGTAATCATTAAATTCCTCTGAGATAGGTATAACCATTGTCTGTAAAGGAGATAGCCAGAAAGGAAACTTGCCTGCGTAGTTTTCAATTAGAATTCCAACAAATCTTTCCAAAGAACCAAATAACGCTCTATGTAACATAACAGGAACCTTTTTAGTTCCATCTTTATCAACATATGATGCATCTAATCTTCCTGGTAAGTTTAAATCAACTTGTAAAGTTCCACATTGCCAATCTCTACCGATTGCATCTCTTAAAACAAATTCAATTTTTGGACCATAAAATGCTCCCTCACCCTTATTAATACTATATTCCAACTTGGAAGCTTTAACTGCTTTAAGCAAAGAGGCCTCTGCTTTATCCCAAATTTCATCATCCCCAACTCTTACTTCAGGTCTATCTGCATATTTAAGAATTACATTTTCGAAGCCTAAGTCTTTATAAATATCTAGAATTAAATTAGTTACCTCTAAACATTCACTAGTAATTTGATCTTCAGAACAAAATATATGAGCATCATCTTGAGTAAAAGCTCTTACCCTTAGTAATCCATGTAGAGCTCCAGATGGTTCATACCGATGTACTTTTCCAAATTCTGCAATACGCAAAGTAAGATCTCTATAACTTTTTAAACCTTGATTAAATACCTGAATATGCCCAGGACAATTCATTGGTTTAATTGCGAATACTTTTTCATCTGGTGTTTCTGAAGTATACATATTTTCTCCATATTTTTCCCAATGCCCAGATTTTTCCCATAGTTGTCTATCTAATATTTCTGGTGTGTTTACTTCTTTATAACCAGCAGCGTCTTGCCGACTTCTCATATAGTTAATTAATTTCTGAAACAAGGCCCATCCTTTTTCATGCCAAAATACTGATCCAGGACTCTCTTCTCTAAAATGAAATAGGTCCATTTCTTTTCCAAGTTTTCTATGATCTCTTTTTTCAGCTTCTTCAATTCTTTTCAAATAATCGTCCAATTGTTTTTGATTTGCCCAACTGGTTCCATAAATTCTTTGAAGCATTTCATTATTTGAATCTCCTCTCCAATATGCTCCTGAAACTTTCATTAATTTGAAAGCTTTACCAATTTTTCCAGATGACACTAAATGAGGACCTCTGCATAAATCATGCCATGTTTCACCATGATGATAAACAGAAAGTTCTTCATTTCCTGGAATACTTTCAATTATTTCGGCTTTATATTTTTCACCAATTTTGATGAAATGGCTAATTGCTTTTTTTCTTTCCCAAACTTCTCTTCTTGTTTTCACATCTTTATCAATTATTTCTGACATTCTATTTTCAATCTTTTTTAGATCATCAGTTGTGAATGGTTCCTTTCTAGCAAAATCATAATAAAATCCATTCTCAATTACTGGTCCAATAGTTACTTGAGTGCCAGGATATAATTCTTGAACAGCCATAGCCATTATATGTGCTGTATCATGCCTAATAACCTCTAATCCTTCTGGATCTTTTGAAGTAAAAATTTTAACAGAACTATCTTTATTTATTTCAAAAAATAAATCCTTAAGTTCACCATCAACACTCATTATAAGTGCTTGTTTAGCTAATGATTTACTAATTTTTTCAGCTACTTCCAGTCCAGTAACTTTATTAGGAAAATCAATATTGTTTCCGTCAGGTAATGTTATTATCGGCATTTAATTTAATAATCTCTTATACTCTGAATAAGTAGAAAAGCACATTTTTTCAACATTAAATTTTTTAACTATATTCTTTCTTCCCTCGGTACCAATTGATTTTAATAATGTTTCATCTAAATAAAGAAGTTTTAAAATTTTTTGGCTTAAGGATTTAGCATTTTCTGATTCAAATAAAAAACCTGTCTTTTCATCAATAATTGTTTCATTAGACCCCCCAATATTACTTGCAATAATTGGTTTCTCCATTGATTGTGCTTCGACAGCAACTCTTCCAAAAGCCTCTGGCTCAGTTGATGCAGAAACTACAATATCTGATACCTTATAAGCTAAAGCCATATCCTTACAGTGATCTATGAATCTTATTTGGTTCACTAACCTATATTGTTCTGAAAGTCTTATTAATTTTTTTTTATATAAATCTCTACCTTGATCACTACCAAGAATGACAGCATAGAACGCTTCATAACCTAGTTCTATATTCACTAAATTAATTGCTTCAATAAAAACTTCCTGTCCTTTCCAAGATGTCAATCTACCAGGTAAAAGTATAATTTTTTTATCTTTTTCAATATTCCATTTTATTAATAATTTTTTTTCATCAGTCTCAAATTTTGTAGTAGGATCAAAATAATCAACATTAATTCCTCTGAAAATAACCATTAATTTTTTTTTATCATTTAAGTATTTTGAATAATTTTGTTTGATATGTGAAAATATAAAATTTGATCCTGCAATGATAAGATCAGATCTTGTCATAATTGAATTGTAAAATTTTTTAAAATTATTTTTAAAATTATATGTGCCATGAAATGTTGTAACAAATTTTCTACCAGTCAATTTGGTTGCAAATAAACATGACCAAGCTGGAGCTCTACTTCTTGCATGAACTATTGAGATATTATTAATCAAAATTATACCAATTAAAATTAAAGCATTTATCAAAATTAATAATGGATTTTTGCTATGTACTGGTAATTTAAATATT
>CACMRC010000005.1 GCA_902615975.1 uncultured Pelagibacteraceae bacterium | reverse complement strand
TCTGCATTAAATACTGGGTATCCAAAGTTTTTAGCGACATAACTTTTTCCTGAACCTATATCTCCTAAAATTCCAATTCTAATCATTATCTAAAAGCTTAAATGTGTCTGCATTAACATTTGGTTCTATATTGTGCCATAATTTAAATGCTTCTAACGCCTGATACACAAACATAGTTTTTCCATTCTCTGTTTTGTGTCCTAATTTTTTCCCCATCTTCAAAAAACCAGTTTCTTGCGGATTATAAATTACATCATAAAATAATTTATCGTGTCCTAAACTTGAAAAATCTAAATTTATTCTCTCATTATTTAAACCAAGACTTGTTGCATTTATTACCATATGAAAATCTGTCAAATCTCCCCATTCTATAATTTTAAGATTATCAAATAAAACTTTCAAATTTTCTGCCTTCTCTCTAGTTCTGTTGCTAATTATTATCTCTTGAACACCCATATTTTTTAAGGCAAAAATTATTGATGGAACTACACCGCCGGCCCCTAAAATTAAAACTTTCTTACCCTTCATTTTAAAGTTTAACTTTTTAATCGCAGTATCAAAACCACCAATATCTGTATTATGTCCAACTAGATCGCCATTATCAAAAGTAATTGTGTTTACTGATTGAGTTTGTTCTGCCTCCTGGCTTAATTTGTCTAAATAAGGAATTACTAATTTTTTAAACGGGACGGTAACGTTGATACCTTCTGTTTTTTTTTCTTTAACCTCTAAAATTGTAGTTAACAAATCTTTCTCATTAATTTTTTTCTTATCATAAACAGCATCAATGTTGTTTTCTTTAAGCCAATAGTTGTGGAGTTTAGGTGATAAAGAATGATCAATGGGGTTGCCAATTACAAAATATTTTTTCATTTTAACCGTTCAATATTATTAGTAAATTTATCGTAATTCCAATTATTATAGTGGGTACAGCTATTCTATATCTGTTATTTTTTAACTTTGTATAAAACCTCCTATCCAATAAAAAAATATCATGACAACAATTGCAAGTAAAATTCCACATAAAAAAATGAAAGTAATTTATTCATCACAATGAGCTTAAATATTCCTTAATTTTTTTAACAGGTAGACCCATAATTGTATCTTCGTCTCCCTCTATGCTTGTAAACAAATTTCTGCCTATACCCTCTATTTGGTAAACATTATATGCATAAAGCGTTTCGTCAGATATTTTTGATAAGTAAATTTTTAAATCATTATCAGATAAATTTTTCATTGAAAGTTTGGCTTTATCGGTGTGGTTCCAAATCATTAATCCATTTTTTGATACGCAGACAGAACTAATTAAAAAATGTGATTTACCATTGAGTTTTTTTAATATTTTCATCGCCTCTTCTCTAGTCTCTGGCTTCGATATTAATTCACCATTCAAGTCTATTACGCTATCTGCACCTAAGACAATTTCATCAGTTTTTTTCATACTGACCTTGTTTGCTTTTAACTCTGCTAAATTTTTTGAGATAATTTCTGGTGTAGCTTTTTCTTTAATTAAACTTTCTTTCACTATATCCTCATCCACATTTGATGGCATAACATCACTTTCGATATTATTTTTATCTAGAATTTCTTTTCTAACTTTGCTTTTTGAAGCAAGAATAATTTTATTTAGCATTGTTTAAATATATTTCGTGAATTTTAATTATAGAAGCAGCTGTTTCTTCAACAGATTTTCTAGTTACATCTATAAGCGGCCATTTATATTTTTGAAATGTTTTTTTTGCCTCTAAAACCTCTTTTTTTATATTTTCTAAATCTGTGTATTGAATGTTTTCTGTTTCTTTTAAAGAAGTCATTCTATTTTTTCTTAAATCAACCAACCTTTCTGGCTCAGTGCTTAGTCCAACAACACAGGTCATTTTTGGGTTTTTTTTAAGTACTTCTGGTAATGAATTTTCATTTACCAAAGGAATATTAGAGGTTTTAAACCCTTTGTTGGCTAAGTAAATAGATGTTGGCGTTTTACTTGTTCTACTTACTCCCACGAGGATAATGTCTGATTTTTGTACTTCGTTTATCAAATTTCCATCATCGTGGTTCATTGTAAATTGAATTGCTTCGATTCTATTATAGTACTCTTCATTCAATATATGTTGTCCACTTGGTTCATGAGTTGCTTTTTGATTAAGTATTTTTGAAAAATTTAATATTAAGTTGCCAAGAACGCCAAAGCATGGAATTTTTTTATCTTCGCTTACATTTGCTAAATATTTAGCCAAATTGTTATCTACTATAGTATATAAAATTATTGCATTTGAGTTTTTTTCTGCATCTTCTAAAATTTTTAAAATTTGGTTTTCCGTTCTTGTAAAAGAGTAAGAATGAACCTTATATTCTATATTTAAAAATTGAGCCTTAAGAGCTAAAAATATTCTATCCAAGGTCTCGCCTGTTGAGTCGGAAATTAAATATATTTGATATGTATTACTCATGAATAACTTGTTAATAAATTTGTAATATTTTAATTAAATTACACAATTTTACATTTTTTAAATTAACCTTGTAAAAACTGCTATTTATTAACATTAATAATAAATAGGGCAAAACAATCCACAAAAATTAATATGGTAAAAAAAGCTTCATTTTAAACAATTTTATTCAAATAACATGTTGGTAAATTGTGAATATAATGTTTATAAAAATTAATCACCTTTATTCACAAGATATATTACAACTACAATAATTAATAATACATATTTATGAAACCTTTAAACAAAGTAATAATTAAAAAAGATACTTCGTTTAATCCTATATGGATTATGAGGCAGGCCGGTCGATATTTATCAGAATTTAGAGAAATAAGAAAAGAAAATCCTAATTTTATTAATTTATGTTTAAATGATATTTTGTCTTCAGAAATAACCCTGCAACCATTAAAAAGATTTGATTTAGATGCTGCAATAATATTTTCAGACATCTTAATGCTTCCCTACGGATTAGGACAAAAAGTAGAATTTGAAAAAAATTTCGGACCAAAATTAGGGGAACTAAATTTAAATGAAATTACCAAGACCGATGAAGTTGACTTTGTAAAGAAGATACATCGTGTGTATAAAGCAATAAAAAAAGTAAGCTCAGACATCAGTTTAAAAAATAAAAATACCATCGGATTTGTCGGCGCCCCATGGACATTATTAGTTTACATGATTAATCAACAGTCTCCTAAAAAAAATCTAAAAAAAGATTTCTTTAAAGACGAGTTTTTAATAAACAGAATTTTATTAATTATTGAAAAATTTTTAAAGGTTCATATCAAAAATCAAATTGATAATGGTGCAAATGTTATTCAAATCTTTGATAGTTGGGCGGGTTTATTAGATGAAAAAGATTTAGCAAATTATGTTTATTCGCCAACTCTTAATTTAGTTAATTATGTAAAATCTTTAAATATACCTGTGATATGTTTTCCTCGAGAAATTAAAAATTATAAAGAATTTTGTGAAATTGTTAAACCTGACGCTATAAGCATTGATTATAATGTTGATCCAAAAAATATACTTAGAGACATAAAAATACCTATACAAGGTGGTTTAGACCCAAAAATTTTGTTAACAGATAAAGAAACATTAAAAAAAGAGGCTTCTAAATATTTGGAAATTTTTCGAGATCATCCATATATATTTAATCTTGGTCATGGAATTTTACCTGAAACGAATCCAGAAATGGTTGAAAACTTAATTAAATTTGTAAAAGATTTTAAATGATTGAAAAAAAACACCCACCAATAAAATATGGTAATACAGCTGTGCTTATAATTAATCTGGGCACACCCGATTCTACTAATTGGTTTGATATAAGAAAATACCTAAAAGAATTTCTTTCTGATAGAAGAGTTATCGAAGTAAATCCGTTAGTTTGGCAAGTCATCTTAAATTTGTTTATTTTAAATTTTAGACCCTCTAAAACTGCTAAAGCATATAAACAAATCTGGATGAAGGATGAAAATATATCACCACTTCTTTATTATACAAAAAAGCAAAGTGAGAAAATTTCAAATTTACTATCAAAAGAAAATATAATTATAGATTTTGCTATGAGATATGGAAACCCTAGTATTAAAAGCAAGATTCATAAATTGCATAAAATGGGTTGTGAAAACTTAGTAATACTTCCTCTTTATCCCCAATACGCAGCAGCCACAACGGCAACAGTTTGTGATGAAGTTTACAGAACTTTAATGAAAATGAGGTGGCAACCATCCTTAAAAATAATTCCTCATTATGAATCTGATGCACTTTATATTGATGCGCTTGTTAATTCGATTAATAAAAAAATAAATGAAATTACTTGGAAACCAGATCTAATTATAGCTTCTTATCACGGGATACCAAAAAAATATTTTGATAAAGGTGATCCTTATCATTGTTATTGTCATAAAACGACAAGACTTATTTCGGAAAAATTTAGTTCAATTGAAATAAAAACTACATTTCAATCAAGATTTGGTCCACAAGAATGGCTCCAACCATATACTGACAAAACTTTAGAAAATTTGCCCAAAGAGGGTATTAAAAATGTTCTTACAATTTGCCCAGGGTTTGCATCTGATTGTGTAGAGACTTTGGAGGAAATACAAATTCAAGCTAAAGAAAGTTTTTTAAATTCTGGAGGGAAAAATTTTGATATGGTGCCCTGTTTAAATGATAACAGTGATCATATAATTTTACTAAAATCCTTGATTGAAAGAAATATTTGATACATGAATTCGTATTTATTATTCAAATCCTTACATTTAATTGCTGTTGTTTCTTGGATGGCAGGTCTTTTATATCTTCCTAGAATTTTTGTTTACCATGTTGAAAATAAAGAAAAAAAAGAAGCAACAGATGTATTTGAGGTGATGGAAAAAAGATTGTTTTTTTACATCATGCGACCTGCAATGATTTTTACTTGGATTTTTGGATTAGTATTAATCTATCTAAATGGAATAGACATATTTTCTCAACTATGGTTCCAAATTAAGATCGTTTTAGTAATTTTATTATCCGCGTATAATGATTTTTTAGGCAAGTGTCTTGTTGCTTTAAAAAATTCTAGAAATACAAGATCTGCAAAATTCTTTAGAATTATTAATGAAATACCAACGGTTATCTTAATTATTGTTGTGTTTTTGGCTATTTTTAAGCCAATCTAGGGTTGAAATAACAATAGTAGTATATATATTATCTCTGTCTGATAAGTCCTTATCTAAAAATTAATCATGAATATTCAAGAATTAAAATTAAAATCATCTGAACAGCTAATTACACAAGCAGAGGAGCTTGGTATAGAAAACGCAAGCACATTAAGAAAGCAGGAAATACTTTTTGCCATCCTTAAAAAAGTTGCTGAAAAAGAAGAAATTACTGGTGTGGGGGTTTTGCAGTTACTGCAAGACGGCTTTGGTTTTTTACGAGCAATGGAGTCAAATTATTTACCAGGGCCAGATGATATTTATGTAAGCCCGAGTCAAATAAGAAAATTTGGTTTAAGAACAGGAGATACCGTCGAGGGACCTGTGAGAGCTCCCAAAGAGGGAGAAAGATATTTTGCTTTACTTCAAGTAAGCAAAATAAATTTCGAAGAACCAGAAAAAGCTAGACACAAAATTGCATTTGACAACTTAACACCCCTGTATCCCGACAAACAATTAGTTATGGAGGTTGAAACTACAAAAGTTGAGAAAAAAGTGGACTTAACACCAAGGTTAATTGATCTTGTCAGTCCAATTGGAAAGGGTCAAAGATCAATAATTATTTCTCCACCAAAAGCTGGAAAAACTATGATTTTACAAAGTATTGCAAATTCAATAGCAAAAAATTATCCAGAATGTTATTTGATTGTTTTGTTAATTGATGAACGTCCAGAGGAAGTTACAGACATGCAAAGAACAGTTAAAGGAGAAGTAATTAGTTCCACGTTTGATGAACCCGCACAAAGACACGTAGCTGTTGCTGAAATGGTTATCGAAAAAGCAAAAAGACTGACCGAACATAAAAAAGACGTTGTTATCTTATTAGATTCAATAACAAGATTAGGAAGGGCATATAATGCGGTTATACCAAGCTCAGGTAAAGTTCTAACCGGGGGTGTTGATGCTAATGCACTTCAAAGACCAAAGAGATTTTTTGGTGCTGCTAGAAACATCGAAGAAGGTGGATCGCTAACGATTATTTCTACAGCTTTAATTGATACAGGAAGTAGAATGGATGAAGTAATTTTTGAGGAATTTAAAGGAACAGGAAATAGTGAAACAGTTCTAGATAGAAAAATCGCAGATAAGAGAATTTATCCAGCTATTGATATCACAAAATCCGGAACAAGACGAGAAGAGCTATTATTTGATAAAAATGATTTACAAAAAATGAATGTGCTTAGAAGAATAATTGCCCCAATGGGAACGATGGATGCTATTGAGTTTATAAACTCAAAATTAAAAGATACTAAAAATAACTCTGAGTTTTTTAACTCAATGAACAAGCCGGCTTAAATATAATAATTTAATTACAAATATCCCAACTCCTTCATTTCTGTTTTAAAAATTTCTTCAATTTCTTTTACTATCTCTTTATCTAAAATGTTCTGCCATTTATTTTTTGGCCCTAAATTAAAAAATTTTTTATTAAGTTCTTTATTTCTCTTCGAGTTATCATTAAAACCAAATTTATCTTCTTGTCTTGACACATTATCGAATTTGCATTCTTCAATAGCTTTTAATACGTTTTTATTCTCAAATTTAAGATCAGTAATAGATTCTAGGTAACTTATAATTTTAGAAAATTCTTCAAATGGATTTTTTATAAGATTTTCGTATTTTATAATTAAAAAATTTTTCTTAAATTTTTTCCAAGATTTATAATGGTTTGACCATGAACCAATTATTGTTGGTAATCCTATTTCAGCATCATTACCACCTAATATTTTATTTTCTTTCATGAATTCAAGCGCATCATAATAATTTTTTTTATGAAAATAATTTAATACCGAAGTAATTATATTGCGTGGATCTCTAACAATATATATTACTCCAAGTGTATTTTTTTCATCAGTAAAAGTGTACTCTCCTCCACGCCAATTCCAAAAAGCGTTATGTGTTTTAAAAATTTTTAATGTATTTTCTAGATTTATTTTTTGTTGTGCTTTAATACAATTTTTAGCAAATTCATCTTGATTATCTATATTATCAGATAAGTTTAAAAAATGACTTCTAAGAGGGAATTGACCAATTACATTATCATTTATATTAAATTCTTTATTAGGTGATAATAGATTATCTAAGAATAATCTTACCCATGTATTTCCACTTTTTGGGTAAGAAGACAGCCATACAATCATAATTAAATTTTACACAAAATTTATTTAGAAGCTATAATATCATTATGACTATTTACGCTTTATCGAGTGGTCCTGGTATATCGGGTGTGGCTGTTATAAGACTTTCAGGACAACAAACCTCAAAAGTAATTAAGCTTTTAACTGGTAGCGATCCGCCAAAACCGAGAGTGGCAACATTAAGAAAAATCAATAAAATCAACACTTCTGAGCTTATAGATGAAGGATTAATTCTATGGTTTCCCAGTCCTGAGAGCTACACAGGCGAAGATATGGCTGAAATCCAGGTTCATGGAAGTAAGGCTGTCGTTGATGCCCTACACTCCTCTCTTTCAGATATAGAAAATTGTAGATTAGCTGACCCAGGTGAATTTACAAAACTAGCATTTCAAAATGGAAAAATAAATTTACTTAAAGCAGAAAGTATTGCCGATTTGATTTCTTCAGAAACAGAAATTCAAAGACAACAAGCAATTAAAATCATGAATGGAAAGTCAGCGGATCAATTTAATTTTCTTAGAGAAAAACTTTTAAAAATTTTATCACATGTTGAGGCAAAAATTGATTTTCCAGAGGAAGATCTGCCTAATAATATTTTAGATGAAATCAAAAACAGTTCAGATGAAGTAATAATAAAAATTAAAAATATATTAAACGATCAAAAAGTTGGAGAAAGAATTAGAGAAGGTTTTAAAATTGCTATTTTAGGACCAACTAATGCCGGCAAATCTAGCTTAATGAATCATTTATCTAATCGTGAGGTTGCAATCGTCTCTGAAATTGCAGGCACAACTAGAGACGTTATTGAAACTCATCTAAATATAGATGGCTATCCAGTTATAATCTCTGATACAGCCGGAATAAGAGATTCTAAAGATGAGATAGAAAAAAAGGGAATTAAGTTATCTCTAAATAGAGCTGAAGAAGCAGATTTAAAGCTTGTTGTGGTCGATGCAAAAAGCCCCGATTTTACTGATGTTTTGAAGGATTTGTTACATGAAAATGCAATTTTAGTTGTAAATAAGTCTGATCTTTTAGAAAAAGATATTGATCCTGAAATTAAAAAAACAAATCATGTTTTAGTTTCGATTAAAGAAAATAAAAACATTGAAGAATTAATATTAAAAATAAAAAATAATTTAAAAAATAAATTTCTTACCAGTGATGATATTTTAATTACAAGAGAGAGACACAGGCAACATCTGCAACAGTGTTTGCATCATCTAAATCACTTTAATCAAAAAAAAGAAATCGAAGATTACGATAAAGCTGCAGAAGATTTAAGATTAGCCACTCGACATTTGGGTATGATTGTTGGAAAAGTCGATGTAGAGGAAATATTAGGTAGTATTTTCAACGATTTTTGCATCGGTAAATAATACTTAATTTTGCTGTTTTTTTTGCATTTTTTTACCTAAAAACGTTGATAAATAAGGCTTATTTACAAAAAATTAAGCCTATCTTGTAAATTATATAATCACATATAGATTTGGGTTATGAAAAATGATTTGTCATTTGATGTTGTTGTAATTGGAGGGGGTCACGCTGGATGTGAAGCTGCAGCAGCTTCTGCTCGTCTTGGTGTCAACACTGCCCTATTTACTCATAAAATAGAAACTATCGGTGAGATGTCTTGTAACCCGGCAATAGGAGGCTTGGGTAAAGGTCATTTAGTTAGAGAAATAGATGCACTTGATGGTGTTATGGGTGATGTAGCAGACAAATCAGGTATACAATTTAGATTATTAAATAGAAGTAGAGGGCCTGCTGTCAGAGGACCAAGAACCCAATCAGACCGGTCATTATATCGAAAATATATGCAAGAAAAATTGCTAAACTATTGTAATTTAAGCATTTTTTCAGATCCTGTTATAAAGTTTATTTTCAATAAAAATTCAATAAGTGGATTTCAAACTAAAGAAGGTAAGAAAGTTTTATCTAATAAGATAATACTCACAACAGGCACTTTTTTAAATGGTTTGATACATATAGGTGATGAAAGAACTCCTGCTGGTAGGTATGATGAAAAACCTTCTACAGGTTTAAGTGAACAATTAGCAAAATATGATTTTAAAATTGGAAGATTAAAAACTGGAACTCCACCAAGATTAGATGCAAGAACAATTAATTTTGAAAACTTAGAGGAACAATTTGCAGATGATGATCCTTATTTTTTTTCATTCTTAACAAAAAAAAATTTGAATAAACAAGTGTCATGCCGAATGACATACACAAATGAGAGGGTTCATAGAATTATAGAAAAGAATTTATCTAAGAGCGCTATGTACTCAGGTAGTATAAAAGGAGTGGGTCCAAGATATTGTCCATCTATAGAAGATAAGATAGTAAAATTTGCAGACAAAGTTCGTCACCAGATATTTTTAGAACCAGAAGGTCTAAATGATCACACAATTTACCCAAATGGTATCTCAACATCACTTCCAGCTGATGTTCAACACGAAATATGTAATAATATCAATGGTTTAGAGCATGTTACTATATTAAGACCAGGATATGCAATAGAATATGATTATATAGATCCACGTGAACTATTCTTAACCCTTGAAACCAAGAAGATAAGCAATCTTTATCTCGCTGGACAAATTAACGGTACAACAGGATATGAGGAAGCTGCTGCTCAAGGCCTTATAGCAGGAGTAAATGCTGCCTTATCTGTTAAAAAATTAGAACCATTTATACTTGATAGATCTGACGCCTATATTGGAGTAATGATAGATGATTTGGTGACAAAAGGAGTAGCTGAGCCATATCGAATGTTTACATCAAGAGCAGAATATCGATTAAGTTTGAGATCTGATAATGCTGATCAAAGATTAACTGCAAAGGGTATTGATATTGGTTTAATAGGTGAAGAGAGAAAAGACTCATATCTAAGTAAATTTGAACAAATCAGTAAAATAAATGGAAAAATGAAAAAATCTAAGATTTCACCATCTAAAGCAGAGAAATTTGGAATAAAAATAGCAAAAGACGGAATATTGAGATCATCTAGCGAAGTTTTAACTCAAAAAGGGGTTAATATGAGTAAAATTAGGGAAATATGGTCTGATATACCTTTTTTTAGTAAGGAAATTGACGAACAAGTAGAAATAAATGCCCATTATAGAGGATATTTAAAGAAGCAAAAAGCAGATATTTTAGCGTTCAAAAGGGATGAAAATCTAATTATCCCTGATAAAATCAATTATGATGTACTTTCAGGTTTGTCTAATGAGGTGAAAGCCAAATTTAAGGAAATCAAGCCAAAAACTATGGGCCAAGCTCTAAGAATTGATGGAATAACTCCTGCTGCAGTATATATTTTGTTGTCACATGTCAAAAGAAAGTCTATTAAGCATATAGCTTAATGGATCAGGAAATTTTAAATTTTTATTCTAGAATCAATCACTTAAATGTTTCACGTGAAACATTTTTGGATTTTGAAAACTATATATCCATGATTCTAGAAAAAAACAAAAAAATCAACATAATTAGTCAAAATACGGCATCAAAAAAAGCTATAATTGAGCGTCATATTATAGATTCAGCACAAATTATTGATTTTGTTGACTTAAATAGCGATACAACCACAGATATAGGTTCAGGAGGGGGTATGCCTGGTATAATTGTAGCAATTCTACTTAAAAATATTAATAATAATATGAATGTGCATCTTTATGAAAAAAGCTACCATAAAAGCAACTTTTTGAGAGAAGTCTCAGAAAAATTAAATTTAAACACAAAGGTTTTTCAAAAAAATATTTTTGAAATAAAAAATTTAGAAACGGGAACAATAATGTCGAGAGCATTTAAACCAATGCCTGTAGTTTTAGATTTAGTTTATGAAAATTTTTCAAAATACAAAAATTTAATTTTTTTTATGGGTAAGACTGGAAAAAAAATTTTTGAAAATTCTAAAAAAAATTGGGAGTTAGAGTACACAGAAAAAAAAAGTTTAACAAATGAGGATTCATTTTTGATAAATATTAAAAAAATTAAAAGAAAAAAATAAGGTTCATATAAAAAATATCGAATGCAAATTATTTCTGTCATAAATCAAAAGGGTGGGGTAGGAAAAACTACTACGGTAATAAATCTTGCAGCAGGCTTATCTCAAATAGGTAAAAAAATTTTAGTTATTGATCTAGACCCTCAAGGCAATGCAACCACAGGTCTTGGATTATCTAATATGGATAGCTCAATCGATACAATTTATGAAGTATTGAATGGAGCTAAAGAAATTTTTGAGGTGATTAAAAAAACAGATTTTGAAAATCTAGACATCATTACATCTAATGTAGATTTATCTGGCCTAGAGGTAGAAACAGCTGATGACAGTAACAGGGCGTTCCTATTGAAGACCAAATTAACCGCTTATTTAAACAATTCTAGAGGATTTTATGATTATGTCTTAATTGACTGTCCACCTTCTTTGAACTTGCTGACAGTAATGGCACTAGTAAGCTCCAATTCTCTTTTAGTCCCTTTACAGACAGAATTTTTTGCTCTCGAGGGCTTAACTCAATTAATGAAAACAATAGAAAGAATAAAGGTAAGTCTAAATCCTAATTTAAAAATTAGAGGTATACTTTTAACGATGTATGACAAAAGAAATAAGCTTTCATCTCAAGTTGAAAAAGAAGCAAGAGATTATTTTAATGAAAAAGTTTATACAACAGTTATACCAAGAAATGTGAGATTATCAGAAGCTCCTTCACATGGGATGCCTGTATTGATTTATGACAAATCCTGCCCAGGAAGCAAATCATATTTTAATTTCACAGATGAATTTATAAATCAAGAAACAACAATGGGGAGCGCCGCCTAATGGATAAGATTAAAAAGGGATTAGGTCGAGGTTTATCCTCATTAATAGGTGAAACTAAAGTAGAGCTTGAAAAAAATCAATTACCAATTAGTGACTTAGTGCCAAATAAATATCAACCAAGAAAGATATTTGATAAAGCTAGTTTAGAGGACTTAACAAATTCTATAAAAGAAAGAGGAATGATACAGCCTATTATTGTGAGAAATTCAAATAATGAAAAATCAAAATACGAAATTATCGCTGGTGAGAGAAGATGGCTAGCAGCTCAAAGAGCGGGTCTTCATAATGTACCTGTAGTAGTTACAGAGGCAGACGATTTAAAGTCACTTGAATTTGCAATTGTAGAAAATGTTCAAAGACATGATTTAAATCCGCTTGAAGAAGCACAGGGGTATAAAAGATTAATCGATGAATTTTCTTATGATCAAGAAAAAGTATCAAAATTTATTGGTAAAAGCAGAAGTCATATAAGCAATTCTTTAAGACTTTTAACTTTACCGGATGATGTAGTAAAACTAATTGAAAACCAAAAAATCACACCTGGACATGCTAAAATTTTAGTTGGTCTTGCCAACGCATCTTTTGTTGCCTCCAAAATTGTTGAAAAAAAACTTTCAGTTAGACAAGCTGAGAATTTTGTTAAAATCTTTAAAAATAAAAAAACAAAATTAAAAGGATCTAAGGACACCAATATAATTGCATTAGAATTATCAATTTCCAACAAAATTGGTTTAAATGTTGATATACAAAACAACAAAAGAAACAAAGGTAAAATAAGTTTTGAATATAAAGATTTAGAGCAATTAAAAAAAATAATTGATATTATAAAACTTAATTATTAGCTTTATTTATCACCAGATCATTTATAAAATCTGTAATTATTATAATTGAACTATCAAGTTTTTTTTTAATTTCTAACTCAATATCTCCCAAATTATAAATAAGCTTTTTAATATTTTGAGATTTCCATTTAGATATTTGTTGTTTAGTTATATCTTTATCCTTCCAGAATATAGGTGGTTTTGAGTTGTTTATTGTAAGATCCAAATTTTGATTATTTTCATAATCTATGCATAATTTTAGTAATTTTTTTGACTTCATTAAAAATGTTCTAATAATTAATATATTTTCTTGGGTATCAAATTTATTTTCGTTTAAAATTTGTATTGTTTTGTTTTTATTTTTTGCAAGGCAGTTATCAACCAATTCATTAATACTATAATTTTCTGTCAAATTAATTAATTTTATTAGATCTGCCGTACTAATTTTTTTCTCCTTTAGAGAGAACATTTGAATTTTATCCAATTCATTTATTAAATTTTTTTTATCACCATTACATTTATTGATAATTAAATTTATGTTTGAAGTTGACATTGTAATTTTGTTTTTTAAAAGGAAATTTTTAGCATAATCTAATAATGTTTCGTATGTATCTTGATAAAATGGAACACAAATTAAATTATTTTCTTTTTCAAAAAAATTTCTTAGTTTTGATTTCTTTTCAAGAACACCTGATATAACAATAATTTTTAAGTCATTTAACTTTTTATCTATGATTTTTTTTAAAAGGTTTAATATTTTATCGGTACCTTTCTTTATGATAATTATTTTTTCTTCTGAAAATAAAGATTTATTTAGTATCTCATTAAAAAAAATTTCCTCATCATTTAAAATGTCTTTTTCGTCAAAATTAGATATTTCTTCTTTTTTTTTTTTTAGAAGAATTTCTGAGGTTTTAACATCTTTGGATCCCTCATTTATTCCATAAAACAACAAATAATTTTCTTTATTTAAAGTTTCTTTATTTATTTGAAATACTTTTTTAATCATTCAATAAGCTCTAATTGTACTATTAGCTTATTATATATTGACGTTGCAAAATTACTTATAATTTCATTTTCATGTTTTTTTTGCTCAAAAAAATTATCAATAGATTTTATTTTTAAATTTTCATTAAACGACAAAACTTTTGTTTTGCCCATATAATTAATATTAAAAGTAGAAACAGCTGTAAGTTCATAATTAGTAGCTTTACCTGTAAGGTCTTTCGAAATCACACTTTTATTTAATGTTGAGTTTATGCTAATCATAAACTCTTTATTAGATTCATTCCTTAAATGTTTTTTTAAATTAAAGTTTATTTTATTATTTATATCTTTGTTTCCATTTATTTCTAAAACAACAATTTTAAAATTAGTATCTTTATCCTTGTACACTGCCGAGTATCCACATTGATAAAGTAAGATAAAAAATAGTATTGGAATTAATTTTTTTATAATGATCATAAAATTATATTTATAAGCTTATCTTTAACATATATTTTTCTTTTCATTTCTTTATTAAGTAAATATTTATTTAATTTTTCATCTTTCTTTATTAATTCTATAATATGTTCCTCGCTTGAGTTTTTTAAAGTGTTTAAAATCCCTCTTTTTTTTCCATTAAATTGTACAACTATATTTATTTCTTTTTCGTCAAGTAAACTTTCATCATAATTTGGCCAAATCACCTCATTTTTGGAGTCCAACCTTTCTAGGCATTCGTTTGCAAAATGTGGAATTATTGGTTGCATTATTATTAAAATTTTTTGATAATTTTCAATAAGCGTATTTTTTTTATAATTTTTCTTTATGTGATTGGATAGAAAAGAATACATTTCATGTAAATTAGCAATTATTTTATTATAACTAAAGTTATTAAGATTATCCGTCACTTTTTTAATAAAGATATTTGTGAATTTCGTTATCTCTAAATCATCATCACTTTTATGATTTTTTTCTATTTCATCTAAAATTTTTACATTTAAGTTCCATAGTTTTTGCGTAAACTTAAAAGAAGAATTAATTCCTTCCTCTGACCACTGTATATCTTTTTCAGGCGGGCTATCAGATAAAATAAATAATCTAGCCGCATCTGCACCATAATTAGAAATAATATTTTCAGGATCAATTGTATTTTTTTTAGATTTAGACATAGACTCTGATGGTCCAACCCTAATTACTTTTGATTTATCTTTTTTAAGGTATTTTTTGTCCCCTATAGTTTCAATTTCATCAGGACTTACCCAATTATTTTCTGGATCTTTATAAGTTTCATGACAAACCATTCCCTGTGTAAATAATCCATCGAATGGCTCTAAAATGTTAAAATCCTTATTTTTATATGCAAGCGCTTGCATAAAAAATCTTGAATAAAGTAAATGTAATATTGCATGTTCTACCCCGCCTATATATTGATCAACAGGCATCCAATAATCAATCTCATCTTTATTGAAACCATAATTGTTTTCTTTTGGAGAACAAAACCTTAAAAAATACCATGATGAACAAACAAAAGTGTCTAATGTATCTGTCTCTCTGATTAATTTTTTTCCATCAATAGTTATTTTTTTCCATTCCTCTTGGTTGTTTAAAGGATTGCCCTTTCCTTTAAGGTCAACATCATTTGGTAATTTAACAGGTAACATCGATTTAGGTATTGGATAAACTTTTCCATTTTCATCATATGCAATTGGTATTGGACATCCCCAATACCTTTGTCTTGATACCCCCCAATCTTTTAATCTATAATTAATTCTTTTCTTACCAAGTTTTTTACTTTCCAAAATATTTATGGTCTTCATTACCGAATTATGTGGTGCCTCTAAATCATTTAGAAAATCAGAATTTATTATTATTCCAGGACCCGTATAAGCTTCATTAGTTACTTCGTAAGAGTTGTCTTTATCTTGAGGTTTTACAACAGTCTTGATTTCTAAATTATATTTTTTAGCAAAATCAAAATCTCTTTGATCATGAGCGGGGCATCCAAAGACAGCTCCAAAACCATAATCCATTAATACAAAGTTAGCAAAATACACAGGAACTTTATCATTTGGGTTCAATGGATTTACTGCTAAAAGATTTGATTTGAATCCTATTTTTTCTCCAACAGCAATAGCCTCTTCGGTTGTGCCTGTCTTAGAACATTCTTCTTTAAATTTTATAAATTCTTTGTTTTCATTATAATATTTTGATAATTCGTGATCGACCGATAATGCCAAAAAAGACAATCCAAACAATGTATCGGGTCTCGTCGTGAAACATTTAATATTATCGATTGGTAAATCGCCCACAACTTTAAAATCTATTTCACATCCAAAGGACTTACCTATCCAGTTTTTTTGCATTGTTTTCACTTTGTTTGGCCAAGAATCAAGTTTTTCCAGCCCATCAAGTAAATTTTCTGAAAATTTTGAAATATTAAAAAACCATTGGTTTAATTTTTTCCTTTCCACTGTTGCGCCTGAGCGCCATCCTTTTCCATCAATCACTTGTTCGTTTGCAAGCACAGTTTCATCTACAGGATCCCAATTTACGTAATTTTCTTTTCTGTAAACTAATTTTTTTTCAAATAACTCTAAAAAAAAGGCTTGTTGATGCTTATAATAATCATCTGAACAGGTTGAAATTTCTCTCTCCCAATCTATTGAGAGTCCAAGTTTCTTCAATTGAGATTTCATTTTTGAAATATTTGTTTCTGTCCAATTTTTAGGATCAAGGTTGTTTTGCCTAGCTGCGTTCTCAGCAGGCATACCAAACGAGTCCCATCCCATTGGATGAAGTACGTTAAAACCTTTGAGAATTTTATATCTAGCTAGAACATCACCAATTGTATAATTTCTTACATGTCCCATATGAATTTTTCCAGATGGATATGGAAACATTTCTAGGCAATAAAATTTTTTTTTATTTCTATCAATCTTGCTTGAGAAGGTTTTGTTTTCCTCCCAAATATCTTGCCACTTCTGCTCTATTGATTTAAAATTGTATCTTTCCACAATTGAAGTTATTTTGACAAACCTTTAGGATATTTATAGTCAACATCACTATTGGTCTTATATTTTGAAGCTTTTTTAAGAATTTCCTTTTTTAATTCAGTAACTAAGTTTCCACTTAGCTCTGTGAAATTACAATTCAATAAAGTATCTGAACATTTTCTGTTAAATATTTTTATATCTAAAGCATCTGATCGAATTTCATTTGTTAAAAATCTTATAGATATTTTAATACTTTCGTCTGGTGTGCTTTTATCTGAATACCAATCTGTAATTATTATACCACCACTATAATTTACGGAGGATAGTGGCATAAAATCAATTACGTCTAAAGACGCTCTCCAAAGTTCATTTGAACTTGCAAAATCAAATGTACCACCACGTTTAGTCATTTCACTTAATCTGAAACCTCGACCCTCTTTTAAATTTTGTTCAACTCTTTTTTCTGGATCAGCAGGAAATTTTCTTGCATCCCCTCCAGGCAATTTAAACTTACCATCTGGACCTTTGCAGGATATTGTTAGTAAGGGTAAAAGTATTATAAATATTAAAGTTTTAAGTATTTTTGACATATTCATACAGATTTTTAAAAAAATAATAATATTTACAACATATTATTAAAATATCTAATTTATATGAAAAATAATGATAAAAAGTGATGCAAAAATGCAACACACTCAAAAATTGTTAATAATTTAACTAATTTCTCAAAAATTGAAACTTATAACCTGATATTAAGGCTCTGTTTATTATTAATAATAAAACTAATTAAAAGGAGTAATTAATATGAACATTAAAAAAATAGGTCTAACTGCATTAGCAGCTTCACTTGTTTCTGTATCAGCTCATGCTGGTGAGATGTCAGTGGCTGGTGGTGCATCGATCGCTTCTGAAGGTTATTCTGGTGAAAAATTAAATGCTGGAACAACTTTCTCAATGGGTAACCAATTAACATTCACTGGTTCTGGTGAATTAGATAATGGATTAAACGTTTCATTATCTTTTGTACTTGACCAAGGTGATGACACTGCTGTTTCAAGCGGTCCATTTGACAGTCACTCTGTGACAGTTTCTTCAGATGCTATGGGTTCTTTAACTTTAGCAGGTGAAGGTGGATCTTCAGCAGCAACTTCTATTGATGGTTCTGCAGCAGGTGATGTATGGGACACTTTCGATGGTGCTAGAGGTGGAGTAACAGCTGTAGCTGTTTCTGACGCTGGTCCAGGAAACAACTCATTATTCTACACAACTCCAGCAATAATGGATGGTTTAGCTGTAAACTTATCATACCAGCCACAAGGTTCTAACAGAGAATCTGGTACTGGTTATGGTTTCACATACACAGGTGTTGAAGGTTTAACTGCAAGTTATGCTGTAACTGACGAAGTAGGAACAACAACTGCTTTATCTGGTGACCAAACAGTATGGAAGTTATCTTACGCATATGGTCCAGTAACTGCAACTGCTTCAAACAGTGATTTTGATGTAGGTACAGCTTCAAGTGATCAAGAGCTTTCATCTTTTGCACTTTCTTACACAGTAACTGATGAGCTTTCAGTAACTTACGGTGAAGAAACAATTGAAAAAGGTGGTGATCCAACTGACGCTGAGTACAGTGTAATTAAAGCATCTTACACAGCGGGTGGTATGACAATTACTGCTAACATGAAAGAAGGTGAAAACGTAGACCACACTACAAACAGCTCAGCTGATTTTGAGTACTGGGGTTTAAGTGCATCTTTTGCATTCTAATTAAAGTTAGAGTCAATTTTATAAAAAGGGCCCCTTTCGAGGGGCCTTTTTTTTATTCAAAATAAGAAATTCCAGCAAATTCAGAGCTTTTCAAAAGTCTAAGTTTTTTTATATTTTTTTTAGAAATACCACCTAAAGCAACGATTTTTTTTTTAGTAAAATTGGAAACTAATTTGAATTTATTTATTCCCAGGAAATTTTTATTTTTTTTGAAAACAGATGATAAAAAAATTTTACTTACTAGTTGTATTTCTTTAATTTTTATTTCCTTTATATTGTGAGCTGATCCAATTAGATTAAATTTTCGTTTGAGTGTAAATGCTAAGTGTTGTGTGGATTTGTTAAATGATGGGATATAAGCCCCATCTAAATCTAATTTAATAGCAAGTTTGACATTATTAGATAAATAAAATTTGATTCTTTTTTTATTACAATATTTTTTTAATTTTAAAATAAGTTCCTTATCTAAGACTTTTGAATTATAATCTCTAAAAATAACAACAGTTTGCTTATCTAATCTGTCAATATTATTTGTCTCAAATTTGTTTATAAAGTAATATTTCATATTCATATTTATATGCATACTACTGTAAAAAATTTATTAGACATTGAAAATAATATTAAGCTCAATTTGGATAAACTTAATTTTAATAACTATCCAAAAATTATAGCAGTTTCGAAAACATTTAAAATTGACAATATTTTACCCCTAATAAAACATGGCCATATTGATTTTGGAGAAAATAAAGTTCAGGAAGCAGTTGGAAAATGGGCAGAAATAAAAAAAATAAATTCAGCAATTAAGCTACATATGATTGGAAAGCTACAAACCAATAAGGTGAAGTTTGCAGTCCAAATATTTGATTATATTCATTCAGTCGACAGTGAAAAACTAGCTAAAAAAATTGCAGATGAACAAAAAAAAATAGATAAAAAAATAAAAATATTCTTACAGGTTAATATAGGTGAAGAAAATCAAAAATCAGGCGTAAATAGAAATAATGTACAACATTTAGTTTCGTATTGTAAAGATATTGGTTTGGATTTAATAGGCTTAATGTGCATTCCTCCTATAAATATCGATCCAGATGGTTATTTTCAAGAGATGAGAATTTTAAATACTAAATTAAGTTTAAAGGAGTTAAGTATGGGAATGTCTTCAGATTATCTTGCAGCTGCTAAACATTCAGCAACATATATTAGAATAGGATCTAATATTTTTGGTCGTAGGTCTTAGAAAATTTTTATTTTAGAATTTTTTTTTATTAATTTAAGCATAATTAAAAAATCTTTTTCTTTTAAAGCAACACATCCAGCTGTAGGTGTGTAATCTTTAGTTAGGTGAATAAAAATACAACTACCTCCACCTGTAGCTGGTTTTTTAAAGTTATACTTAATTGGAATAAACATATCATATTTGTAGTCTTTTCTTCTTAATTTTTCATGTTTGATATTTTTTCCAATTTTAATAAGTTTATTATATTTTTTTGGATATCGAATATCATCGCACCAACCCATATTTTTTTTAATTTCAACACATTTTAATAAGGTTGATGGTTTTTTTTTACGATCTTTTCTGAAATAAAGATTCTCAATATTAAATAGTCCTTTTGGTGTTTTTCTATCCCCTTCTTTTTTGTTCATAGTTGAACCTTTTTTACCAATACAACACCTAAATTTAAATTCATCTACTTGAAGAGTATGTTTATTTTTTACAAAAATTGTCATATTGTCATTTATGTGATCACACACAATTTAATTATATATAAGTTTATTTCTTTATATCATATTCTAGATGAACTTAGTTCAGATTTAAATCTAAACGTAACCCTTGCAGATAATGAAAATTCTTTAAAAGACAAATTAAAAAAATTAAGCAATTATTTGGTTATATCAAACAAACTGTATTCAAATATTGAGAATCAATTTATTTTAGATAATACACCAATTAATATTTTTAAATTAGTTGAAAAAATAAATATTGAATTTTTAAAAATAAAATTTAACAGCCAATCTGATGTGAAAGTAAAGAATTATAATATAGATTTAAATTCAAGAGAAATGCAAAAAAATAATACTAAACTTAGATTGACCGAAAAAGAAATTAATACAATTTCCTATTTATCTAAATCAAAAAAAGCGGTTAGTATTGAAGAACTTCAAGAAGTTGTCTGGAGCTATCAATCAGATATAGAGACACATACAGTTGAAACACATATTTATCGATTAAGAAAGAAAATTTTAGAAACTTTTAACGACGGTGAATTTATTATTAGCAAAAAAAATGGATATCAAATCAAATAAAAAAAATCCAATAATTAGAGATTTATTTACTAAAAAATATAAATCGAAAATAGTTAAGCCTAAAAAAGGTAAGGGAAGTTTTAAAAGAAAGAAAAGTTAAATTTAAAGCCTTGCTCCAATTTGCTGGATTACTTTTGAAGACATTTCTGTACCTTTTTCGAGACACTTTTTTAAAGATAATTTGTTGATATAACCATGTAAAAATCCAGCAGCAAATAGATCGCCCGCTCCTGTAAGATCAACAATCTTAAGATTTTTTTTTATACCATCTTCAACAACTTCATCACCATTTATTGCAACAGCACCTTTTGCTCCTCTAGTTACAACAACTAATTTGTTGAGTTGTTTTGAAAAGTTTATAACGTCATCAAAATTTTTTGCTTCAATCAATGAGCTAATTTCTTGTTCATTAGCAAAAGTTATATCGAGCTTGTTTTTAACTAAGTTTAAAAAATGAGGTTTGTGTCTATCTACACAAAATAGATCAGATAGTGACATAGCAACTTTGTTTGCATTATTTATTGCTTTATCAAAGGCTTTTTTGGGTTCTCCTTCATCCCATAAGTAACCCTCTAAAAATATTATCTCACTTTTTTTAACTGCATCAGAACTAATATCATTTTCATTAATTTTTCCTGCAGTGCCCAAGAAAGTACACATCGTCCTTTCAGAGTCTGGCGTCACTAATATCAAACATGTTCCAGTTGGTAATTCTTCCTTCTTTTTAGAATAAAAATATTCTACATTTTCTTTTTTTAATCCTTCTTCGTAATTACTACCAAATGTATCATCTGCAATTTTACCTATAAACCCAGCTTTATCACCAAGTTGAGATATACCAACGATTGAATTTGCAACAGATCCTCCAGAGACAGTTTTTTCAATTTTAAGATTTGTTAATAAATTTTTAAATTCTTTTTCATCAAAAAATAATTTCATAGTGCTTTTTGTGAGAGTATTTTTATTAACAAAATCATCATCAACTTTGCAAATCACATCTACTATCGCGTTTCCTATTCCTAGAATTTTCATATTAAGCTTTTTTGGTAATAACAGGTTTTTTTCTATTTGGGTAGCAAGTAGTGCATATTTCACAAGTTAAACCGTAACAATCTCTTGCTTTGCAATATTCTCTACCATAAAAAATTATTTGTAAATGTAGTTTAGACCAGGTTTTTTTAGGAAATATTCTTTTTAAATCTTTTTCGGTTTGAACTACATTTTTTCCACTTGTTAAACCCCAACGTTGTGCAAGTCTATGAATATGAGTATCAACTGCAAAAGCTGGATATCCAAAACCCTGGGACATCACTACACTAGCAGTTTTATGGCCTACACCAGGTAGGTTTTCAAGATCCTCAAAGTTTCTAGGCACTTTTCCATTATGCTTTTCTAAAACTTGCTTTGACATTAAATAGATACTTTTTGCTTTAATTCTAAAAATACCAATTTTTTTAATTAATTTTTCAATTTTTTTTCTTCCTAATTTTACAAAATGTTCTGGCTTAAAGTATTTTGGATATATATTTTTTGTTACATTATTTACATTCACGTCAGTGCATTGGGCTGAAAGAAGTACAGAAATTAGTAATGTAAAAATATTTTTACTTTTTAGAGGAACTGGTGCTTTAGGATAAATTCTATTTAAAGTTTTAATTATGATTTTTGCTTTTTGTTTTTCATTCATTATGAAAAATTAAGCAAATCTCTCATAGAATATAAACCTGGCCTTTTTTTCATTAACCATTTAGAAGCTGTCAAAGCTCCATCAGAGTATAGTGCTCTATCAAAAGCTTCGTGGTTTAAAGTAATTATTTCTTTTCCACTCGAGAATTTTACCTCATGTTCTCCAATAATTTCACCTTTTCTGATTGAGTTGAAATTGATTTTTTTTCCATAGGGAAAAGATTTTTTATTTAAATATTTTTTACCCATCAGATTGTATAAATTTTTATTTTTTCCATCTGCTATTCCTTTTCCAAGCATCAAGGCTGTGCCTGATGGATAGTCTTTTTTGTGTTTGTGGTGTATTTCAAATATTTTGCTTAGGTATTGATCATTTAGTGATTTAGATGCGATTTCAGTTAGATACATTAATAAATTTACGCCTAAGCTCATATTACCAGCTTTCAAAATAGGTATTTTTTTTGAATATTTTTTAATTAAATTTTCTTGGCTTCTATTAAAACCAGTTGTGCCAATAACAACTTTTTTTTTAAGTTTTGATGCAATCTTAAGTATTTCAAGTGTACATTTTGGAACTGTAAAATCTATTATTATATCTGCTTTTTTAAAAGCATTTTCGGAATTAAGTTCTGGTTTAATTCCATTAATTTTTTTTTTTACTAATCTATTTTCAGTTAAAACTGTTAATTTAAAATTTTTATTATTTTTTGATGATCTAATAAGTTGTTGGCCCATTCTTCCCATGCAACCAGATATTCCTAGATTTATTTTTTTCATTTTAAAGATATCCTAACTCTACCATTTCATTTTTAAATTTTAAATTTATTTCATCAACAATATTTTTATCTAATTGAGATTTCCAATCTGCATTAGGGCCAGAATTAAAAAATCTTGCTCCTTGTCCCTGCTCTGTGAATAAACCTTCTGCTTCAAGTTTTTGTAGTGTTTGGAAAGAAGTTGAGTTTATTGCATTATTTATTTTTTCTTCTTCAAATTTACAATCCATCAATTTCTCCATAAATTTTGCAATTTTGAAAAATTCTTTTTCAGGATTTTCAAGTAAATCTTCATATTTTATAATTAAGTAATTTTGAATTTTATTTTTCCATGAGAGATAATTAACGCGCCATGAACTTATCAAAGTAGGAACTTTATTTGCTCTATTTTTATACTTGTCCGATTTATTTATCCCAAGCCAAATATTTTCATTTGTAATAAAATTTCTTGCTTCATTAAAATCTTTCATTCCAAAGTGATGTTTAATTGATAACAAGACAGTTCGTGGATCTCTTACTATATAGATTGCACCTAATGAATTTGAATTATCTGTGAATTCAAAATTATTCATTTTACAAAGTACATGATGAGTTTTTAATAATTTAATCTCATTATTAAGGTTAATTTTATCTTGTGCATTTTTCCAATTTTCAAGAATTTTTTTTGGATTTTGAACATCATCAACTAAACTTTCAAATTGCTCTTTACGAGGAAATTGTTGAATTTTATGTAGTTTAGAAAAATCGTTTATGCCTTTCTCACTATATAAAATAGATGCAAGAAAAGCTCTTACCCAAGTATTTCCACTTTTAGGATATGATGCTAGCCATATAATCATTAAGTGTAATAAATTTAGTTTATGATTTTATTTCATAATACATTAATTTTTCCAGAAATCTTTTGCTTTTTGAAAAAACTTTTTAATACTTGGATTTGACTTATCATTTTCAATTTCTCTAAATTGTTCTAATAAATCTTTTTGTTTTTTATTTAAATAAACTGGTACCTCTGTCTTTACTTGAACATACAAATCCCCAAAATCACCTCTTCTCATAAACGGCATTCCTTTACCTTTTAATCTAAATTGTTTACCATTTTGAGTTCCATCAGGAATTTTTATTTTAGCTTTCCCTCCATCTATAGTTGGAATTTCAATAGTCGTTCCTAATGCAGCGTCCGCAAAAGAAAGAGGAAATTCATAAAATAAATTTTCATCTGATCTTTTAAATAAGTTGTGAGAGTTAACATTAATAAACAAGTAAAGATCACCTGTTGCTCCACCCCTGGTTCCTGCTTCACCTTTTCCTGAAAGTCTTATTCTTGTCCCGTCATCCACACCTTTTGGAATTGTTACAGATATTCTTTTAGATGCTTGTTTTTTACCATGCCCATTACAATCATTACAAGGATTGGTAATTTCTTCACCATTTCCATTACATTGAGGACAAGTTTGTTGAACAGTAAAGAAACCCTGATTAGATCTTATTCTTCCATTCCCACCACAATATGAGCATCTGTCGGGAGAATAACCAGGTTTTGATCCATTACCTTTACAAGTACCACACTGCTCAGATGTAGAAAATTTGATGTCTTGCTTTTTTCCTTGATAAGCTTCTTCTAAGGAGATAGATAAATCATACCTTAAGTCAGAACCTCTATTATTTGATTTTCTGCTTCTTGATCTTCCTCCTCCTCCAAAATCTCCAAAAAAATCTTCAAATATGTCTGAAAAATCTGCTCCACTAAATCCACCAAATCCTCCACCTGGTCTGCCACCACCATTTTCAAAAGCCGCATGACCAAAGTTATCGTAGTTTTGTTTCTTCTCTTTGTCTGAAAGAATTCCGTAGGCTTCACTAGCTTCTTTGAATTTTTCTTCTGCTTTTAAGTCTCCTGGATTTTTATCAGGATGATATTTAACTGCTAATTTTCTATATGCGGATTTTAACTCTTCAGGACTTGCGCTTTTATTTACGCCTAGGACATCGTAATAGTCTCTTTTAGCCATCAAATTACCCCAGACAATTAAATGTCAGTTTAAGCGCTTTTTTCTTTATTCTCGTCTTTTACTTCTTCGAAATCAGCATCAACAACATTCTCGTCTTTTTTACCTGCATCATCTCCACCATCATCTTTTCCAGATTCTGGTTTTGAACTTTGTTGTGATTTATAGATCGCCTCTCCAAGTTTCATAGAAGCTTGAACTAGAGCTTCAGTTTTTTTCTTAATATCTTCAATATCTTCACCTTTTAAAGCTTCTTTTACAGCAGTTGATGCATCTTCAATTGTCTTTTTCTCTGCATCAGAAATCTTTGATCCATGCTCTTTTAAATTCTTTTCAGTAGAATGAATTAGAGTATCAGCTTGGTTTCTAACATCAACAGACTCTCTTTTCTTTTTATCAGCTTCTTTATTTGCTTCTGCATCTTTAACCATTTTTTCAATTTCTTCATCACTTAGCCCACCAGAAGCTTGAATTTGAATTTTTTGTTCCTTGCCAGTTCCCTTGTCTTTTGCTGAAACATTTACGATACCGTTAGCATCAATATCAAATGTAACTTCAATTTGAGGCACTCCTCTTGGTGCTGGCGCAATACCCACTAACTCAAAATTTCCTAAAGCTTTATTGTCAGCAGCCATTTCTCTTTCACCTTGGAGAACTCTAATAGATACAGCTGGCTGATTATCTTCTGCAGTTGAAAACACCTGACTTTTTTTAGTTGGTATTGTTGTGTTTTTATCAATCAGTTTTGTAGAAACCCCACCAAGTGTTTCAATACCAAGTGATAGTGGAGTTACATCTAATAAAAGTACATCTTTTACATCACCTTGTAAAACACCTGCTTGAATAGCAGCACCCATTGCAACTACTTCATCTGGGTTTACGCTTTTGTTAGGATCTTTCCCAAAAAAGTTTTTTACTTCCTCAATTACTTTAGGCATTCTGGTCATACCACCAACCATAACCACTTCATCAATTTCGCTTGCTGTGACACCAGCATCTTTTAGAGCAGTCTTACATGGAGGCATAGTTCTAGCAATTAAGTCCTCAACTAAAGCCTCAAGTTTAGCTCTAGTCATTTTTAAATTAATATGTTTAGGACCTGTTTTGTCAGCTGTAATAAAAGGTAGATTTATATCTGTTTGTTCTGCAGATGATAATTCAATTTTTGCTTTTTCCGCGGCTTCTTTTAATCTTTGTAATGCAAGTTTGTCTGACTTTAAATCAATTCCATTATCTTTCTTAAATTCAGAAATTAAGTAATTAACAATAGCATTATCAAAATCTTCACCACCTAAAAAAGTATCACCATTAGTTGATTTAACTTCAAATACACCATCACCCAATTCTAAGATAGAAACATCAAATGTTCCTCCACCTAAATCATATACAGCAATTTTTTTATTTTGTTTTTTGTCTAAACCATAAGCTAGAGATGCTGCTGTTGGTTCATTGATAATTCTTAAAACTTCTAATCCAGCAATTTTTCCCGCATCTTTGGTTGCTTGTCTTTGAGCATCATTAAAATATGCTGGTACTGTAATCACAGCTTTTGTTACAGCCTGACCTAAATATTTTTCTGCAGTTTCTTTCATTTTTTGTAAAATGAAAGCAGATATTTGAGAAGGTGAATATTTTTCACCTTTAGCTTCAATCCAAGCATCACCTTTTTCAGAATTAACTATTTTAAAAGGTGCAGCTTCAACATCCTTTTTTACAGTTGGATCATCAAAATTTCTACCAATTAATCTTTTAACAGCAAAGATAGTATTTTCAGGATTTGTAACAGCTTGCCTTTTCGCTGGTTGTCCAATTAATTTTTCGTTTTCATCTGTAAATGCTACAACTGATGGAGTAGTTCTTGCTCCCTCAGCATTTTCTAAAACCTTAGCTTGTGTTCCCTCCATAATGGCGACACATGAATTTGTTGTTCCTAAGTCTATTCCAATAATTTTACTCATAATTTAATATCTCTCTTTCGTCATATAGTGTTTAAATGTAAAACTACAAGTTGATCTCATAATTATTTATTTTCTGGATTTTCCTGATTTTCCTCATTTTTTTCCTTTTTAATTGTAACTTTTTTTGACACTCCTACTAATGAGGGTCTAAGTAATCTGTCTTTTATAGTAAAGCCTTTTTGAATTTCCTGAATTATTGTTCCAGGTTCTCTAGTATCGTCTTCAATTTCCATCATTGCTTGATGAACGTTTGGATCTAGTTTTTTATTAAGGCTATCTATTGGTTTAATATTATTTTTTTCAAATATTGAGATTAGATCTTTTTTAATAATGTCTAAATGTTCAAGTGTCTTCTTTAATGCTTCGGTTTCTTTTAATTTATTGTCACTTTCAAGAACATGTTTTGATCGATCTAAGTTATCAATCAAATTTAATGCTTCTTTAGCAAAACTATAACCACCATATTCAAAAGCATCCTCTTTTTCTTTTTCAAATCTTCTTCTTTGATTTTCCATTTCGGCAAAAGTTCGCGCCACCTTGTCTTCGAGTTCGGCAATTTTTTCTTCTGGAGTTGGCTCTTTAATTTCTTCTTTGGGCTCTTGGTCTGTTTCTTGCTTATTTTCTTTAGCTAAATTTTCTTCAGGTTTTTCATTTTCTATTACATTATCTTGGTTTTGATCTGTAGAAGTGTTATTTTGGTTTTCTTCTTTGTCCATAGCTTCTTATATGGTAAGCATTTTTTTAATTTCTAGATGTATAAACAAAAAATTAATAAATTACTCATTGGTACCAATAACAGAGGTAAATTACGTGAAATCAAGAGTTTATTACCAAAAAGTATTAAAATTCATTCTACATCCGAATTTAATATAAAAAGCCCAGTTGAAAATGGAAAGACATTTAAAGAAAATTCATTAATTAAATCTAAATATTTTTCAAAAAAAACAGGGTTAATTTGTTTGGCTGATGACTCAGGTTTAGAGATAGATTTTTTAGATAAAAGTCCTGGAATTTATTCTGCAAGGTGGGGAGGAAAGCATGGAGATTTTAGTAAAGCTATAAGAAAAGTTTATAGAGAGTTAAATAAAAAAGATAAAAGTTGGAAAAATAAAAAAATTAAAGCAAGATTTATTTGCGTTCTATCCATTTCATATTTAAATCAAAAAATAGCATGTGTATTAGGAAAAGTAGAAGGTTTTATTTCAGATAAACCAAGAGGTAAAAATGGATTTGGATATGATCCAATTTTTATACCTCTTAAAAAGAAAAAAACTTTTGGAGAGATGAGGCCGTCCCAAAAATATAAAATGGACCATAGATTTCAGGCATTTAAAAAAATTAGAAAATTTCTATAAGTTTTTGGTCTTCAATTTTATAAAAATTTAATCTGTGATTAATTTTATTATTTTTGATATCAAAAATTCCTATTTTTCCTTTGAATGAATTTTTTCTCTTAAAAATTTTACTTAAGTTTTCCTTATTTGAGTTTAGTGATAAATAATAAACTAAACCAACAAGATCATAGCTCAATAAAGATAAATGAGTAGGGTCTTCATTAAAAGCGTTAAAGTATTTTATTTTGTAGCTATCATAATTTTCTTTATTTATTGACGGATAATATAGCGGTTGAATATCAGTTTCGTTTAATAAACTTTCATCGAACCATTGATTTAAAGTTATAAAATATTTATTTTTAGGAAGTACATCAGTGTATAAAAGTGATGTAGATACACTTTTTAGACTTTCATCAAAATCTGCAATTACCACAGCATCAAAATTTAAACCACCTAAAGTGTATCTTTTTTCCAGTCTTTTTATTTTTTTTTCTTTATTTGGATCATTTGAGTTTTTTATCCTATTTATTTCATCCTCCAAATTTTGCTTTCTAATTCTGTAGTTTGTGATTTCTTCTATTTGTTTTGTTAGTTTTGTAGGTTCTGTATTATATTCATAATCTTTATAAATTTTAATTTTTGAATTTTTCATTCCTCTTTTAATTTCAAATTCATAATCTCGAATTGGTGTTAAAAAAACAGTTCTTTGTATTTGATTAGTTTCTAAAAATTTTTTTATTGTATTAAATTGTGACGTAGAATTAATTCCTGCAGAGATTACATTTTTTGGAAGATCTAAAGTTTTATTTGTTAATGATAAAAAAGTTAAATCTTTCATTTCATCTAAATAAGTTAGACTTTCATAGAACACAGGGCCTATAACAATTTTTATCCCCATTTCACTAAATTCAAATGCCGATTTTAAAGTTTGGTTAGCTTTAGTTGCAGTATCTTTTGGATAGATTTCTATTAGATCATTATCAATATCTTTGGCAGCTAATCCAACCGCTTTAATTATTGACTCTCCAATCTCCTTATTTTCTCCCGTCATAGGTACTAATAATCCTATCTTAATTTTTTCTTGAGCATTAACAGTTGAAAAAAACTGAAAGTAGAAACTAAAAAAAATAAAATAAATAATTTTAATAAATTTGATCATTTTGATGCTAATATAATATTTTTTAAGCTAAATTATGATCATAAAACCACAATTTAAATTAAAAGAATACGAAAATGGTCTTTATTTGGTATCAACTCCTTTAGGAAATCTAAAAGATATAACTTTAAGAGCAATTGAAATTTTGCAGCAGTCTCATTATATTTTATGCGAAGACACTCGTGTTTCAAAAAACCTTTTAGATAAATATCAAATAAAATCAAAATTAATTTCAAATCATAAATTTAATGAAAAAAAAAATCTAGTAAAAATTATTGAATATCTAAAATCTGGAAAAATAATTTCTTTGATATCAGATGCTGGTACGCCTAGTATTTCTGATCCTGGTTCAATTTTAGTTAATGAGTGTATTAATAACGAGATTAAAATATTTCCCATTCCCGGACCTTCGGCTGTTGCTGCAGCTGTTTCAATTAGTGGTTTTTCAGATAAATTTTTGTTTTGTGGTTTTTTCCCTGATAAAAAACAGCAATTATCTAATGAATTAAAAAAATTATCAGAATTTGAAAATTCCTTAGTTTTTTTTATTTCTCCAAAAAAAATTAATAAAATCATACCTGAAATAAAAAAGAATTTTGCAGGAAGAAAGATAGTTTTTTGTAGAGAAATAACAAAAATATACGAGGAATTTATTAGAAAAAATGTTGATGAATTAGAATTATTTGAAAAAGAACCAAAAGGCGAGTTAACTGTTGTTGTTTCTGAAAAAAAAATACACAAAAATCTATCTCAAAAATTAAGTGAATCAGATATGAATATGATTAAAAAAATGATTAATAAATTGTCTACGAAAGAAATTACAGATATTTTAAGTAAAAGTACTAACGTATCTAAAAAAGAAATATACAATTATTGTTTAGAATTAAAAAATGAAAAATAAAATATTAATTTTTGTTTTAATAAGTTTTATTTTAACTGGATGTGTTGGGGTTGGTTCTAAAGGTCTTTTTGGAACTGGTGTTTCTGTTGCATTAGATCCTAGAACAGTGGGCACTCAAATAGATGATTCTATAATGCAAAAAACTATTAGTGCTAAAATATTAGCTAAAGATAAAAAATATCTTATTTCAGTTAAAACAAAAGTTTTAGATGGTCGAATTTTTATAACTGGAAAAGTAGATAGCCCAGAAGAAAAACTATTAATAACAAAACTAGCCTGGGAAACGAAAGGCGTTAGATCTGTAAGAAATGATATCAAAATTAAAGAAGAATTTAATTTTAAACAGTCCGCAAAAGACGTTTTAATTACTTCTCAACTTAGAACAGCTATAATTGTTAATAAAAATATTAAAGCAACTAACTATCAAATAGATACCTATAAAAAGAAAATCTATATTTATGGAATTGCCTTAACTTCAGAAGAAAAGGATTTAGTTATAAGTGAAGCAAAAGAAATACTTGATGTCGAAGATGTAATTGCCAGTATTATTCTTGTTGAAGATTTAAGAATTCAAAGAGAATAATTATTTTTTGTAATCAATCACTTGAGAAGAATAAGCAGCAATTGATGCTAAATTAAGTATCTCAGAAGTTGATGATCTTAAAGGTGCAATTTCTATTGGAAGCCCAAGTCCAATTAATAATGGTCCAATCACTTTTGTTTCACCTATAGTTTTCATTAATTTGTAAGAAATTGCTGCACTATGTTGTCCAGGCATTATTAAAATATTTGCTTTACCAACTATCTTTGCAAAAGGATAAAGTTCCTCATACTCTAGATTAAGAGCAACATCAGGCTGCATATCTCCATCAAATTCAAAGTCTACTTTTCTTTCTTTTAATATCTCAACCGCGTTTCGAATATGTTTTGTTCTACTAGTAAGAGGTTGTCCAAATGTAGAGTGGGATACAAAAGCAACTTTAGGATCAAATCCAAAAAGTCTTACTACTCTTGCTGTAGATATTGCCATTTCAGCCATTTGTTCAGAAGTTGGATATTCATGGACACTTGTATCACCAACAAAAATAGTTCTCCCTTTATGAACGATCATGTTTAAACCAAACATAATCTCACCTTTTCTTACATCAACAACTTGCTTAATTTTTTCAAATGAAGCACCAAATCGTCTTGTATTACCTGTTACAGCACCATCAGCATCACCGCAGGCAACCATACTAGTAGCCCAGACAACTCTATCATTTCTAATCATTCTGTCACAATCTCGTTCTAATAATCCTTGTTCTCTTTGTAATTTTTCAAATAAATGTTTTACGTATCTTTTTCTTTTTTCTTCATCTTTTGAATTAACAATCTCAATGTCAAAATTTTCACTGTAACCAATATTTTTAATCTGTTCTTTAATTTTACTTTCTTTACCAACCAAGATTGGAATACCTAATTTTGAATTTTTGAATGCTATAGCGGCTTTTAAAGTATTTTCATCTTCACCATCTGCAAAAACTATTCTTTTCTGATTTTTCTTAATAAATGAATTAATACCCTGCATGATGGTAACGGTTGGGTCTAGTCTTTGTTTTAGTTGATCTTTATAAACTTCAAAATCATCTATGTTTTTTCTGGCTGCTCCACTAACTATGGCTGCTTTTGCTACAGCTGCTGGTATTACACTAATTAATCTTGGATCAAATGTAGATGGAATAATATAGTCTTTTCCATAATGAGGTCTTTCACCACCCATAGCTGCAACCACTTCATCAGGAACATCTTCCCTTGCAAGTTTAGCTATCGCATTAGCAGCAGCAACTTTCATTTCTTCATTTATTGTTTTAGATCTCACATCTAAAGCTCCTCTAAAGATATAAGGAAATCCAATTAAATTATTTACTTGATTAGGGTAGTCTGATCTCCCTGTTGCAACAATAGCATCATTTCTAACCTCACTAATTTCCTCTGGGGTAATTTCTGGATCAGGATTAGCACAAGCAAATATAATTGGATTTTTTGCCATAGATTTAACCATCTCTTTTTTTAGAACACCTTTTGCTGATAATCCTAAAAAAACATCTGCGCCTTTAACGGCATCCTTTAAAGTTCTATGTTTAGTTTTAACTGAATATCTGGATTTCCATTGATCAATTCCCTCAGTTCTTCCTTCGTAAATAACGCCTTTTCTGTCTAGCATTATTATATTTTCAGATTTAACTCCTGAATTTTTAAATAACTCGGTACAAGCTTGTGCTGAAGCTCCAGCACCATTAACTACAACTTTAATTTTTTTTATTGATTTACCACAAATATCTAAGGCATTAATTAATGCTGCGGTAGTTATAATTGCTGTTCCATGTTGGTCATCATGAAAAACTGGAATATCCAAAATTTCTTTTAATTTCTGTTCTATTATAAAACAATCTGGGGCTGCTATGTCTTCTAAATTTATTCCACCAAAGCTAGGTGCAAAATTTTTAATTGAATTTATGATTTCGTCTGTATCTTTACAATCAATCTCTAAATCAATCGAATCAATATCTGCAAATCTTTTAAATAATACAGCCTTTCCTTCCATCACAGGCTTTGATGCAAGAGCACCTAAATTTCCCATCCCTAATATTGCAGAACCATTACTTATTACAGCAACAAGGTTTCCTTTACTTGTGTAATCATAAGCTGCTTCTGGATTTTCACTTATCTTTTTAACAGGAGCAGCAACTCCTGGAGAGTAGGCTAAAGCGAGATCACGCTTAGTTGTCATATTTTTTGATGAAATAATCTCAATCTTGCCAGGTTTTTTGTCTTTATGAAAATCTAAAGCTTCTTTATCCGTGTAATGATCGATTTTTGTTTTTTTCATTTCTGATAACAATAAGTGTACAATTGGGGTAAAATTAAGACTAATATGATTTATGAACTTACTTAAGTCAACAGGCACATTTGGATTTTATACTATCATTAGTAGATTGCTGGGTTATTTAAGAGATATTTTAATAGCAATTTTTCTAGGAACAGGGATGCTGGCGGATGCCTTTTTTGTAGCATTTAGAATTCCAAATACTTTTAGAAGATTGTTCGCCGAAGGCACTTTTAATGCGGCCTTTGTTCCAAGTTATTCATCAGAAATTTCTAAAGGAAAAAAACAATCAAACAAATTCGCTAACGCTATTTTTAATCTCCTTTTTTTAGGGTTGTTATTTTTAACAATAATAATTCAAATTTTCATGCCCGCATTTGTTTCAATTATTGCTCCAGGATTTGTGGGTGATTTAGAAAAAATGGAGATAGCAATTAATTTAACAAGAATTACGTTTCCTTTTTTATTCTTTATTTGTTTGGCCTCATTTTTTTCTGCAATTCTAAATTCACACAATAAATTTGCCGCCGCCGCTGCAGCCCCAATAATATTGAATATTATTTTAATTTTAGTATTAATTCTTTCAAAAAATTTAGGTGATCAGTTAGTATATTATTTATCTTATGGTGTTTCTATAGCTGGTTTTTTACAATTAATGTTTTTATATAAATATGTATCAAAATATTACTCACTTAAATTTAGTTTTGAATTAAAAGTAAGTAACAAAGTTAAATTCTTTTTTAAAAAACTTTTACCAAGTATTTTTTCTTCAGGTGTCACTCAAATTAATATTTTAATTGGTACAATAATTGCATCATTTCAAGCAAGTGCAGTTTCTTATTTATATTATGCAGATAGAATTTATCAAATTAATCTAGCTTTAGCTGGTATAGCCATTGGTGTTGTGATACTTCCACAGCTTTCAAAACATATTCAATCTAGAAAAAAAAATAGGATTTTACTTATACAAAATAAAGCTCTTGAATTAAGTTTATTCTTAAGTCTCCCAGCAACTATCGCTTTAATCATAGGATCAGAACAAATTATCTCAGCTTTATTTGGCTATGGGTCTTTCAATGAAAATTCAGTAAGCAACTCAAGTTTGGCTTTGTATTATTTTGCATTAGGTTTGCCCGCTTTTGCATTGATTAAAGTTTTTTCAAGTTTTTTCTTTGCAAACCATGATACCAAAACTCCATTTTATATTTCTTTGATCTCAGTATTGGTTAATATTTTCATCAGTTTGTATTATTTTAGTGAAATTGGTTTTATAATAATTCCAATAGCCACATCTATTTCATCTTGGTTTAATTCAATATTGTTATTTTTATTCTTAAAAAATCGACAATTATTTTATTTTAACCAAATATTTCTTATTAAATTTTTTAAAATAATTTTTGCATCAATTATGATGGGTTTATTTTTTAACTTTATGTTAAATTTTTTTCAAAACGAATTAGCATTCAATCAGTCAATTAAATCTTTTTATTTAGTTTTATCTGTTATATTAGGATTATTATTTTATTTAATTGTGTGTTATTTCATCAAAGCTTTTCAAATGAATGATATTAAATTAAAGTATTAATTTTATGGGTAAAAAAATATTTTCTGGTGTCCAGCCTACAGGTAATCTTCATCTTGGAAATTATTTAGGTGCCATAAAAAACTTTGTAGACTTAAATAACGATAAAGATAACAATTGTATATTTTGTGTAGTTGATTTACATGCCATTACAGTAAAGCAAGATCCTAAAGAATTAAAAAATAATATCCGGGAAACTGTTGCAACTTTTATAGCAAGTGGAATAGATTCAAATAAAAGTATAATTTTTAATCAATCTAGTGTAGCTGCTCATGCAGAAGGAGCATGGATTTTAAGCTGTGTTGCTAGAATGGGTTGGTTAAATAGAATGACCCAATTTAAAGAAAAAGCCGGGAAAGACAAAGAGAAAGCCAGTATTGGTTTATATTCTTATCCAGTTCTAATGGCAGCTGATATTCTTTTATACGATGCCACTCACGTTCCTGTAGGTGATGATCAAAAACAACATTTAGAGTTGTGCAGAGATATAGCCCAAAAATTTAATAATGATTTTGATGTAGAAAATTTTCTTCAAGTTCCAGAACCTCTAATTCAAAAAGAATTTTCAAGAATAATGAGTTTAAAAGATGGTTCAAAAAAAATGAGTAAATCAGAATTATCAGATTTAAGTCGAATAAATTTAACAGACAATAAAGATGAAATAATAAACAAGATCAAAAAAGCAAAAACAGATCCTTTGCCTATGCCGCAAGATATAAAGGAACTTGATGAAAGATTAGAAGCAAGAAACCTTTTAGGAATTTATTCAAGCTTGACTAATTCTACATTAGAAAATTCAGTAAAAAATTTTGCAGGCAAAAATTTTTCAGAATTTAAAGAACAATTAGCTGAAGAACTTGTCAAAAAAATTGAACCAATTTCTAAAGAGATAAAAAAACTTTTAGGAGATAAAAGCTTTTTAGATGAAATTCTTCTAGATGGAGTTGAAAAAGCTAATTTGATTGCTTCAAAAAAGATCGAAAGAATTAAAGAAATAATAGGTTTTTGATAAAAATTTATTATCAAGTTTTAATTTTCAAAATATTCACTATATATAATTTATGTTCGTTCAAACTGAAGTAACACCGAATCCAAATTCTTTGAAATTTCTTCCTGGGAAGAAAGTTTCAAATAGCGGTCCTTATGAAATTACAAATAAAGAAGATATACAAAATGAATTGGTAAGAAATATTTTATCAATAAATGGTGTTGAGGGTATTTTTTTAGGTCAAGATTTTATTTCAGTAAACAAGAATGAAAATATTGATTGGGACGAAATAAAACATATTGTAATTTCCTTAATAAATGATTTTTACGCAGATGGTAAAGAGTTTGTAATTGACGAAAATATAAAAGAGGAAGCTACTGATTTAAGTGAAATTGAGAAAAAAATTGTAAAAATTTTAGAGCAAAAAATAAGACCAGCAGTTGCTAGAGATGGGGGCGATATAAAATTTAAAGAATTTAAAGATGGAGTTGTGAAGGTGCAACTACAAGGAAGTTGTTCAGGTTGTCCCAGTTCAACTATGACTTTAAAACAAGGTGTTCAAAATCTTTTATGTCACTATTTACCAGAGGTAAAAGAGGTAGTTGCAATACAGTGATAATTTATGAGAAAATTTAAAAAATCAGGTTTTTTAAAAAATAAAAGTTTTAATATAGTTTCACGATTTTTTTTGAGTGCATTTATTGTAATCTCATTTTTTTATGTGACACCAATAATTATTAATTTTACTGATAAAAATTTTAATAATGTGGAATACACTAATAAATCTAAAAATATTTTTAACAACACATTAAATAAAGAGGGCACTTTTGAGGAAGACTCTCTTACTGAAACTGATGAAAGAGATTTATTATATGATATTCTAGAGGAAAATAATTCTGAAATAAACTTAGTTAGATACACAACATCTGAGATTGATTCTTTGTTTAAAGAATTAAACTATAATTTAAAAGATGTTAGAGTTACAAAATTGATCAAACCTGTAGATATTGGACTTTTGCCAAATGAAATTAAAAATATTGGAAATACAAAAAAAAGAAAGGATATGTTTATAAAAATTGTTCTACCTTTGATAGTTAAAGAGAACAATAAAATTAGAATTGATAGAAAAAGATTGTTCACTATCCTAAGTAAAAATAGCAATACTGATATAGAAAAAAAATGGTTAGAAAAAAAATATAAGCAATATGGGGTTAGAGAGAATGACTTATCTACTTTGAAAATAAGAATGGATGAAATACCAGTTTCGTTAGCGATAGCTCAAGCAGCTAAAGAAACAGGATGGGGAACCTCGAGGTTTGCATTAAAGGGAAACGCTTTATTTGGACAATGGACTTGGTCTGGAGAAGGATTAAAACCAAAAAATGCTGATGAAGGCAAAGATCATAAAGTTATGAAATTTCACAGCTTACAATTATCTGTTAGAGCATATTTAAGAAATTTAAACACCCACTCGACATATAAAAATTTGAGAAAAGCACGTACAGAACTTAGAAATCAAAACAATCCGTTGGATAGTTTAATATTATCTAAATATTTAGATAAATATGCTGAAACAGGAAGCCAATATATTGAAGTTTTACAAAAAATTATTGAACAGAATAACTTAAAAGATTTTGATGAGGCGAGACTGTTGCCATCAAGCAAAGATTTAGAAAGTTTGATTTAATTTGTTTTTATAGGAAATTGAACTCCAAACCATCTCCATTTTCCGTTATCATTCAGAGAGCAATTAATTCTTCCTCTTCTTGGTTTGAATGGCTCCCTAAATTCAATCGTTAGAGTTTTGTTGGCAAAGCTTGTTTTTGATTTTTCCCAAATGTCTCCCTCATTAGAATAGCAACTAATATTAGACAAATTTTTTTGCTCCTTGAAAAATTCAACTTTGAAATTTGGAGGGTTTGTATTTTCAAATAGTTGTTTTTCTTCAGGAAGTATTTTTTTATATTCTAGTGGAAAATAATTAATTATTGATTTAAATCTTTTTAATTCTCCATATTTCTCATTAATTGGAAATCTAGGTAATTCAAATTTATTTTTATTTAAATCAATGACTCCAGAATGCTGACCAAAAGCGTATTTGAAATTTTTAGATATATAATCTCTCATAAATTTAGAGTACTCACCAAACGGATATGAGAATAGACTGGGAATATAACCAAGTTCTTTAAGAAAAATTTTATTAGCTGTTTCAATATCTAAAACAAATTTCTCATTGCTTTCATCTATAAGATATTCATGTGTGTGAGAATGATGTCCTATATAAACAAAATCATTACTTTCAACCTCCTTAATTTGTTCCCAAGTCATATAACCTCTTTTTCCTACTGGTTCAGTTGAAACAAATAAAATAAATGGAATTTTATTTTCTTTAAGATAAGGCCATGCTTCAGTATAGAAAGATTCAAATGCATCATCGATAGTTATTAAAATTTTTTTTTTTGATTTTGATATTCTAAACTGCTCATCAAAATTATTTGGATTAAGAAAATTAAAATCTGAGTTCTTAATAATATTCATGTGTTTCTCAAATATATCCATTTTAATATTGGTAGATGGGTATTTATTCTCATTAAACCGATGATACATTATTGATAGAATTCCTTCATCATTGGAATAGTATTTGATATTATTTTCATCTGATTTAGAACTGATATTAGAAAAAAATATAATTATGAATAAACTGATAATTGATGTTACAGGAGAAAAAATTTTTTTAATGATCATTACTATTAATGATATTTATAATATTACTAAAGAGAATACTAAAATTAATTATGAAAAATTAACTTTGATTATTAATGATTTTTTAAATTCCCATCAATTTAACTTGAAAGACATTAATACAATTTATTTAAATAGAGGACCTGGAAGCTTTGCAGGAATACGAAACTCGCTTTCTATAGTTAAAGCGTTTAATTTAACTCATAATATTGATTACTATTGTTATAGCATTCAAGATTTTAAAGGTGAAAAAGACATAAAATACGAAAATATCCCTCATTTGTGCGATAAATTTAATATTAAAAAAAATTTGATTAACCCTATTTATTTAAGTTAAAATTATTTTATGTCAGAAACAATAGAGCAAAAATGTATAGCTAAAGGGGTTAAATTAACTGATCAAAGAAGAGTGATTGCACAAGTAATGTCCGAGTCTTCTGACCATCCAGATGTAGATGAACTTTATAATAGAGTGTCTAAAATTGATCCAAAAATAAGTATTGCAACTGTTTATAGAACGGTAAAACTATTTGAAGAGTCTGGAATATTAACAAAGCATGAGTTTAAAGGTGGAAAAGCTAGATATGAAGAATTAAATGAAGGCCATCACGATCATTTAATAGATGTGAAAACTGGTGAAATCATAGAATTTGTAGACGAAGAAATTGAAAAGTTGCAAAAAAAAGTTGCAGAAAAATATGGATATAAATTAGTAGACCATAAATTAGAATTATATGGGGTTAAGAAAAAATCCCAATAATTATGAATCAAAAAATATTTATTAAAACTTTTGGATGTCAAATGAATGAGTATGACTCTAATAGGATATATGATTCAGTTAAAAAAATTGGTTATAAAAAAACAGAAAAATATGAAGAAGCAAACTGTTATCTTTTAAACACATGTCACATTAGGGATAAAGCAAAAGAAAAAGTTTATCATGAAATAGGTAGAGTAAAAAAAATTTTTAGATCTAAAAAAAAACCATTGGTGATTATTGCAGGTTGTGTTGCTCAAGCAGAAAACCAAGAAATGCTTAAAAGAGAACCTTATATAGATTTAGTAATTGGTCCTCAAGCTTATCATAAAATTAATGATACAATTTTAAATTATATTAAAAAAAAGAAAAAGAAAGAAGAGACTGAATTTGATGCAGTTTCTAAATTTAAATATTTAAGTAAAATAAAAAATGAAGCCGGAAAAGTTTCATCTTTTTTAACCATTCAAGAAGGATGTGATAAGTTTTGTCATTTTTGTGTGGTTCCATATACAAGAGGACCAGAATATTCTCGACCATTTAAACAAATTTTGGATGAAGCAAAATATTTAGCTGATAATGGTGCAAAAGAAATAATTTTACTTGGTCAAAATGTAAATGCTTATGATAATGAGGGATTCAGACTATCAGATTTGATTTTAAATATTGAAAAAATATCTGAAATTAAAAGAGTTAGATACACAACATCTCACCCAAAAGATATGACTGAGGATTTAATTGAAGTTTATAAAACTTCTAAAAAGTTAATGCCACTTGTGCATTTACCTGTCCAAAGTGGATCTAATAAAATTTTAAACTCAATGAATAGAAAACATACTATTGAGGAATATCTAAATACTTTTGATAAATTAAAAGAAATTAATCCAAAGATAGAATTTTCAAGTGATTTTATTATAGGTTATCCCGATGAGGAAGATCAGGATTTTAAAGATACCTTTAATTTAATTGAAAGGGTTAAATTTATCAACTCCTACTCTTTCATCTTTAGCCCAAGACCTGGAACAGTAGCTGAAAATCTTGACTTAATTGAAAAAAAAATTTCTTTTGAAAGATTAGAAAAAATTCAAAATGTTTTATTTGAAAATCAAATCCAAATGAACAACTCATTGAAGGGAAAAGTTATAGATGTTTTGGTTGAAAATTTAACCGACGATAAAAGCAAAGCTTTTGGCAGATCTGAGTATATGACATCTGTAATTTTTAATGGTAAAAAGAGTGATGTTGGAAAAATAGTGCAAGTAAGAATTAAAGATAGTAATAGAAATACATTATTCGGCGAAATTATAACTAATTCGGATCAGAAGGTTGCTTAGAACTTGAGTGAAATAAAAAAAAAAAATATCGACCAGTCTTTAAAATTTGTTTATTCAGATAACAATTCTTTAAGTGTTATATTTCATGACAACAACTTGTTAATGGGTGTTGTTGGAGAATTTAATAAAAATTTACAAGAATTGGAGAAAATTACAAATTGTAGCTTATATTCAAGGGGAAATTCAATTTTAATTAAATCAACACCTGAAAAGAATGAAAAAATTAAAAACGCTATTCAATTTTTGGCTAATCAGTTTATTAATAATGGAAGTATAGAGAATAAAGATATACTTTCATCAATTGACAACTTTATGATAAATGAAAAAGTAAAAAATAATAACGTTACAGACATTATCAAAACTCCCAAAAAATCAATAATTCCTAGATCTGAAAAACAAAAAAGCTATGTGAGAGCTCTGAGGGAAAGTGATATTGTAATTTCAGCTGGGCCAGCAGGAACAGGGAAAACATTCTTGGCAGTAGCTGTGGGTCTAACTATGCTTTTAGAAAAAAAAATTGAGAGAATTATTCTTTCAAGACCAGCTGTAGAAGCAGGCGAACGTTTAGGATTTTTACCTGGTGATATGAAGGAAAAAGTAGATCCTTATCTTAGACCTTTGTATGATTCTTTATATGATCTCTTCGACTTTGAAAAAATACAAAGAATGATTGAGATTGGAGATATAGAGATTGCACCTTTAGCTTTTATGAGAGGTAGAACTCTAAAAAATTCCTTTGCAATTCTAGATGAAGCACAAAATGCTACGGATACTCAGATAAAAATGTTTTTAACACGTATTGGAGAAAATTCCAAAATTGTAGTAAATGGTGACCCATCTCAAATTGATTTACCAAATAAAAGCATGTCAGGATTAGTTCGATCAAAAGAGTTACTAGGGCATTTAAAGGAAATATCCATAGTTGATTTTGATCATTCAGATGTAGTCAGACATCCACTTGTTTCTAAAATAGTCAAAGCATACTCAAATAATGATTAGTATTAATGTCTTCTCTGAGGAGAAGGCTTGGTCAAAAAAACTTAAAAATAAAGATATTTTTTTTAAAAAAATATGTAGAGCTTTTCCAAAAAAATATAAATTTTTGAATAAAAAAGTAACCTTAACATTATTACTTTCAAATAATCAAAATATTAAAAAATTAAATAAAGTTTTTAGAAAAAAAAATAAATCTACCGATATATTGTCTTTTCCATTAAATAAAAAAATAAAAATTTCAAAAAATACTTATCTTGGAGACATTATCATTAGCTATAATTATCTAGACAAACCAAGATCACAAAATTTAAAATCTTTTAAAGAAAAAGTTACTAAATTATTCATACATGGTTTTCTTCATCTTTTAGGTTTTGATCATAAAAAAAATAAAGATTCTTCTAAAATGTCAAAAGAGGAAAATCTATTATTTAAATCTGTACAATCAAAAATAACTTAAATTGAAAAATAAATTTTATATTGAATTAATTTATTTAATTTTATTAGGAGTTCTTACTTCCTTAAGTTTACCTCCATTTGATTATGTTGTAATAAATTTTTTAACTTTTAGTTTATTCTATATATTTTTAATAAAAAAAATTAAGTTTTATAGAAATAAAAGAATATTTTTTCTTTATGGTTGGTTATTTGGGTTTGGTTATTTTGTAAGTAATTTATATTGGATCTCAATATCATTAACGTTTGATCAAAATTTTAAGTTTTTAATACCTTTTACAATAATATTAATACCTGGTTTCTTAGCTTTGTTTTATGCTTTAGTTGCTTATCTATTTGTGGTTTTAAAACCAAATAATAATTTAAGCTCATTTTTTCTTTTTTCTTTAATATTTGGAATAGTAGAATTTGTGAGAGGATCAATACTCACTGGTTTCCCTTGGAATTTAATTGCTTATAGTTTTTCTAATCAAATCGAAATTTTAAACATTACATCAGTCATAGGCACATACAGCTTTAATCTTTTCTGTATTTCATTATTTACAAGCCCATCAATATTCATTTTAAGAGAGAATAAAAAAGATATTAGTATTTGTGTTGCATTTCTTATTTCAACAATGTCATTTTATATACTTGGTTCACAAAATTTAGAAAAATTTAATAATCAACAGGTAAAAAAACTTGATTATAAAATAAGAATTTTAAGTTCAAATATAGGCATAGATAGATTTTATAATAATATTGATCCCATAAAAGCCATAGAAGAGTTAATTGAAATCAGCTCTCCTAAAAAAAATCAAAAAATAATTTTTATTTGGCCAGAAGGTATTATTCCAGGTATTTCACAAGCACAACTAAAAGAATACAAATGGTTGTTTGAAAATAAATTTAATGAAAATCATTTGCTAGCAATTGGAATTAATAGCAAAGAAGATGAAAATAAAACTATTAAATATTTTAATTCATTATCGATTTTTGATCACAATCTAAATATAATAAATTCATATAAAAAAATTAATCTTGTTCCTTTTGGTGAATTTTTACCTTTTGAAAAAATATTAAAAAGTATTGGCTTAAAAACAATTACTAATGACTACCAATCATACTCGAAAGGTGAAGAAAGAAACATAATTGATTTAAAATATAGAAATTTGTCAGTGAAAATATTACCTCTTATTTGTTATGAAATAATTTATTCAGGTAAAATTTTCAAAAATAGTAATTTTGATTATATTGTAAATATTTCTGAAGATGGTTGGTTTGGTAAATCAATTGGCCCAGAGCAACATTTTACTCATAGCATTTTTAGAGCTATAGAGAGTGGAAAATATATTTTAAGATCTGCAAACAATGGAGTAACAGCAATTATTAACCCAATGGGAGTAATTGAACAAAAAGTTGATGCAAATAATTCTGGTTATATAGATTTAAGTAAATCAAGGAAAATAGAGATGACTCTATTTGCAAAATTTGGAAATAAAATTTTTGGATTAATAATTTTGTTGTATATTTTTTTAATATTTTCATTTAAGAAACTTAAAAATGAGTAATTTAAAAAATTATCTTTTTACTAGTGAGTCTGTCTCTGAAGGCCATCCAGATAAAGTTTCTGATAGGATTTCAGATATGGTTGTTGACAGTTTTATTTCTGGAGATCCATATTCTAGAGTTGCCTGCGAAACATTAACTACAACAAATAAAGTTGTTTTAGCTGGTGAAGTAAGAGGACCAGAAATTAAAAAAGATGAATTAATTGAAAAAGTAAGAAATTGTATAAAAGATATTGGTTATGACCAAGAAGGATTTACCTGGAAAGAAGCTACAAAAATTGAAAGTCATTTACATTCTCAATCAGCTGATATTGCTATGGGCGTAGACTCTTCTGGAAACAAAGATGAAGGAGCTGGAGATCAAGGTATTATGTTTGGATACGCATGTAATGAAACAGATGTTTTAATGCCAGCACCTATACATTATTCTCATAAAATTTTACGATTAATGGCTGAAGATAGAAAATCTGGAATATTAAAAAATATTGAACCAGATTCGAAAAGTCAGGTAACATTCGAGTATGTTGATGGAAAACCTTCAAAAGTAAAATCTGTAGTTATTTCTTCACAGCATTCACCAGATGTTAATCAATTGCAAGTTAGAGATTTACTTAGACCTTATATGTTAAAATCTATTCCTGAGAATTTTCTTAATGGTTTTAATGAGGATGAGTTTTATGTAAATCCGACAGGAAATTTTGTAATTGGTGGTCCAGATGGAGATTGTGGATTGACAGGTAGAAAAATTATTGTTGATACTTATGGTGGAGCCGCGCCTCATGGCGGTGGTGCATTTTCAGGAAAAGATCCAACTAAAGTTGATAGATCAGCTGCTTACGCGGCAAGGTATATTGCTAAAAATGTTGTTGGTTCTAAAATTGCTGAAAAATGTTTAATCCAGTTAGCTTATGCTATTGGTGTATCAAAACCATTATCTATTTATGTTGATTTATTTGATAATGATTTAGATAAAAATAAATTTGTTGTGGAAAAGATAAAAGAAAATTTTGATTTAAGCCCTAGAGGCATTAGAGAAATGTTAAATTTGAATAAACCAATATATGAAAAAACTGCTGCTTATGGCCATTTTGGTAGAGCATCAGAAGAAAATGGTTCATTTTCATGGGAAAAAACAGATAAAACTAACGTTTTTTCTAAATAGTTTCTGTTGAATTAAAAAAAAACTTTACTATATTGCAGTTACATTATTGAACTTTACAAAATGGGCTTAAGCCCATTTTTTTTTGGTGCAAACAAAATTATGTTAAATAAAAGAGCAGATAAACTTGAGTTATTAAGAATTGCTGAAGCTGTAGCTTTAGAAAAATCAATTGATAAAGAGCTAATTATAAGTTCAATGGAAACGGGTATTGCCAAAGCTGCAAAATCAAAATTTGGACAGGAAAATGAAATTAAAGTTTCTATTAATAGAGACAATGGAGATATTGAGCTTTTTAGAAAATTGATAATTGCTGAAAATCCTGAAAATGCAAATACTGAGATAAAATTAGAAGATGCAATTAATTTAAATGAATTAAATAAAGATAAGTCTATTGGTGACGAAATATTACAGCCACTTCCTTCATTTGATTTTGGAAGAATAGCCGCCCAAACTGCAAAACAGGTAATTAGTTTTAATGTAAGAGAAGCTGAAAGAGAAAGACAATTTAACGATTTTATTGATAAGAAAGACACAATTTTAAGTGGAATTGTAAAGAGATTAGAATTTGGAAATGTAATTGTTGATCTAGGAAGAACTGAAGCAATAATTCAAAAAAATGAATTGATCCCTCGTGAAAATATTAAAGCAGGTGATCGTATAAAAGCTTATTGTTGTGATGTTAGAAGAGAACCTCGAGGACAACAAATATTTTTATCTAGAGCTCATCCTAAATTTATGGAAAAACTTTTTGTTCAAGAGGTTCCAGAAATTTATGATGGGTTAATTGAAATTAAATCTTCTTCAAGAGACCCTGGAAGTAGAGCTAAAATATGTGTTAAAGCAGTTGATACATCTTTGGATCCAGTGGGTGCTTGTGTGGGTATGAGAGGTTCAAGAGTTCAAGCTGTTGTAAATGAACTTCAAGGAGAAAAAATAGATATAGTTAATTGGTCAGAAGATCCTGCAGTTTTGGTCTCAAATGCTTTATCTCCAGCCGAGGTACAAAGAGTTAATGTTGATAATGAAAGAAAAAAGCTTGATGTAATTCTAACTGAAGAAAATTTAAGTAAAGCGATTGGAAGAAGAGGTCAAAATGTTAGACTTGCAACGAAACTTTTAAATTATGAAATTAATATAATGACTGATGCAGAGGACTCTGAACGAAGACAATTAGAATTTAAAGAAAAAACAGAGAACTTTGTAAAAAATTTAGAGTTAGACGAAACGTTGGGTCAGTTACTTGTTGCCGAAGGTTTTTCAACTATTGACGATATCAAAGATAGTTCAGCTGAAAATTTAATGAAGATAGAAGGTATAGAGGAAGATACTGCAAAAGCATTAATAGAAAGAGCCAAAGAGTTTCATGAAAAGGATCAAGAGGATATTTCTCAGAGAATTAAAGAATTAGGTCTTGAAGATGCTTTGATTAATTTAAAGGGTTTAACTCCGGGAATGTTAGTCACACTTGGTGAACAAAAAATTCTAAGTTTAGAAGATTTTGCAGATCTAGCATCTGATGAATTAACTGGTGGTTATGATGTGGTTAAAGGCGAGAGAGTGAAAATCCAAGGTTATCTCGAAGATTTTGCTCTATCAAAAGAAGAAGCGGATGAACTAATTATGTCTGCGCGAAACATTATTTATAAAGATTGAGTGATGAGGTATGGAGAAAAAAACAAAATTAACAATTTCAGGCTCAGCCAAAAAATCAATCAAGAATATTGAGATTGCTAAAAATCAAGGAAAAAATTCTGTAGTTATTGAAAAACAAACTGGAAAATTTTCGAGTAGAGGTGGATCATTTAGATCTAGTACAAATAAGCCAAGAACAACCTCAACTTTCAACAGAGGTACACCATTAAAACCTTCGTTTAATCCTAAATCAACCCCTATAACAAACGATTTTGAAAAGAGAAAACTAGCAGAACAAAGAGCTACCAAAAGACTTAAAGGAGATAGCGAAAATAAAGATAAAAAAACTTTAAAAGTAGGTACAAAGAAAAGAGAATTAAAATTAACAGTTTCAAGAGCGTTAAGTGATGAGATTGATGCAAAACAAAGAAGTTTAGCATCAGTTAAGAGAGCAAGACAAAAAGAAATTAAAAATGCTACTAAAGATAATTCTCAAGAAAATTTAAAGCCAATTAAAAGAGACGTAAATATTCCCGAAGCAATTACTGTAAGAGAACTAGCAAATAGAATGGCTGAACAATCTAGTAATGTAATTAAGCATTTATTTGGTATGGGTGTTACTGTAACTATCAATCAAACATTAGCTGCAGATACTGCAGAATATTTAGTTAGAGAATTTGGTCATAATCCAATTAGAGAGGAAAAAGCAGAAGAAATCATTCAAAAAATAAAAGCTACCAGAGTAGAAAATTTAAAAAATAGACCACCTATTGTGACGGTTATGGGTCATGTTGATCATGGTAAAACTTCTGTTTTAGATGTTTTGAGAAGTGCAAATGTTGTTTCAGGAGAGTTTGGTGGAATTACTCAACATATAGGAGCATACCAAATTGAAAGTCAAAATAATAAATTAACTTTTATAGATACTCCAGGTCACGCAGCTTTTACAGAAATGAGAGCTAGAGGATCAAAATTAACTGATGTAGTTGTTTTGGTTGTTGCAGCTGATGACGGTGTAAAGCCACAAACAGTCGAGTCTATCAAACATGCAAAAGCTGCAAATGTTCCAATTGTAGTTGCGATAAATAAGTGTGATCTTCCTGAAGCTGATCCACAGAAAATTAAAAACCAATTACTTGAACACGAATTAATAGCAGAAGATCTATCTGGAGACACTTTAATGGTTGAGGTTTCTACAAAAACTAAACAAAATTTAGATAAGTTAGTTGAATCTATAATTTTACAAGCTGAAATTTTAGATCTTAAGACTGATTATGAATCTAAAGCTACAGGTATCGTGTTAGAATCAAAAATAGATGTTGGGAGAGGACCAGTTGCAAATATTATTATAACAACAGGTACACTTAAAAAGGGTGACTTTTTTGTAAGTGGTTTAAAATGGGGAAAGGTTAGAGCAATTATTAATGATAAAGGTCAAAATATTAGCGAAGCACCACCTTCGACTCCTGTAGAAGTTTTAGGTATAAATGGTGCTGCTAAAGCTGGCGATGATTTTATTGTTTTAGACACTGAAAAGGAAGCTAAAACTTTGAGTGAAAATAGAGCTCAAGAAAGCAAAGATGGAAAGAACCCATTAACCTTTGCGACCCAGGATTCTGCTTTTTCAGATAAGTCTTCAGAAGAATTAAATTTAATTATAAAATCTGATGTACAAGGATCCTCAGAGGCTATCAAAAATGCAATTGCTCAAATAAAACATGAAGAAGTGAAACCAAAAATAATTTTAGCAGATATTGGAATGGTAACTGAAACTGATGTTACATTGGCCAAAGCCTCTAACGCTATTCTTATAGCATTTAATGTTAAACCGAGCAAAGAGGCTAAAAAACTTGCTGAAAATGAAAAAATAAAAATTTCTTCTTATAATATAATTTATGAAGTTTTGGATTATGTTAAGCAGAAAATGTCTGGACTATTATCTCCGGATGTTCAAGAAACAATTACTGGAACAGCACAAATTCTTGAGATATTCAAAGTTTCAGGTGCTGGAAAAGTTGCAGGCTCAAAAATTATAGAAGGCGAAATAAATAATAATTCTGATGTGAGAATTATTAGAGATGGTGCAATTATTTACACAGGAAAAGTTTCAACAATTTTCAGAGAAAAAAACCAAGTAAAACAGGTTAGTGATGGTCAAGAATGTGGGATTACAGTTAAAGATTATGTGGATTTCCAAAAAAATGACACAATAGAGGCTTTTAGTGTTACATCTACAGAGAGATCGATTTAATGGCTGATAGAATAGGAAAACCAGTGTCACAAAGACAGCTTAGAGTTGGAGAAATGATTAAACAGTCTTTAAGCATGATTTTTATAAGAAATGAGGCTAAGGTGCCAAATTTAGAAACGAACACAATAACAGTTACAGAGGTTAGAATGAGCCCAGATTTAAAAATTGCCAAAGCATATGTTCTTCCATTAGGAGGAAAAGATGCTGAGGAAACAATTAATGTTTTGAAGGAATACTCATTTTTAATAAGAAAAATTTTATCACAAAAAGTGGTTATGAAATTTTTACCAAAATTACTTTTTAGAAAAGATGAATCTTTTGAGTATGCGGAAAAAATAGAAAACTTAATAAAACAAACTAATAAATAGGAAGAAAGAGGCATGAATAAAAAGGCACAAGAATTAGCAATGCACGATAAAGATACTGGGTCTTCAGAAATCCAAATTGCTTTGCTAACAGAAAAAATTGAAACTCTCTCTAAACATATTAAGCAATTCAAGAAGGATAAACATTCATCTGTAGGATTGTTGAGAGCGGTAAATAGAAGAAAGAAATTGTTAGAATACCTAAAGAAAAATAAAATGGATTCTTACAAAAATGTACTGTCGAAATTGAATTTAAGAAAATAGAACTCAAGATAGATAGAATGGAATGGAACGAAACGAACGAAACGAAATGGAAATGAAATGTTTAAAGTATACAAGAAGGAAATTGAAGTAGCGGGAAAGAAGATAAGTTTAGAAACAGGTAAAGTAGCAAGACAGGCAGACGGTGCAATAATTGCAACATGTGGAGAGACAGTCGTACTAGCAACAGTAGTAGGAGCAAAAAAAGTAAATCCTGATATGGATTACTTTCCATTATCTGTAAATTACCAAGAAAAATATTATGCAGCTGGAAAAATTCCAGGTGGATATTTTAAAAGAGAAGCAAGGCCAACTGAGAGTGAAACATTAATCTCTAGATTAATTGATAGACCAATCAGACCTTTGTTTCCTGATGAATTTAAAAACGAAGTTCAGTTGTTACCAACTGTAATTTCCTATGACAAAGAAAATGAGCCAGATATTTTATCAATCACTGCTTCATCAGCAGCATTAGCTATATCAGGAATGCCATTTATGGGTCCTGTAGGTGCTTCAAGAGTTGGCTTTGTGGATGGAAAATATGTTTTAAACCCATCTAAAGCAGAATTAGAAAAATCAAAATTAGATTTAGTAGTAGCAGGTACAAAAGATGCTGTGCTTATGGTTGAGTCTGAAGCAAGTGGTTTAACAGAAGAAGAAATGTTAAACGCAGTTAAATTTGGTCATGAGGGTTTTGTTCCAGTAATTGAGATGATAGAGGAACTTGCAAAAGAATGTAGAAAACCTGACTGGATAGTTGAGAAAAAAGATTTATCTGAAGTTAAGAAAAAACTTGAGGAAACTTTTACTGAAGATCTTAAGAAAGCTTTTGCAACAAGAGATAAACAAGATAGATCAAATCAGATTTCAGAAATTACTGATAAAGCTAAAAAGCTTTATGAGGAAGATGAAAACTACACAGATCTTGATGTTAACAGTCAATTAAAAAATCTTGAAAAATCAATTGTTAGAACAGACATTCTAAAAAATAAAAATAGAATTGATGGTAGAGGTTTATCAGATGTAAGACCCATTGAATGTGAAGTGGGTGTTTTACCAAGAGCGCATGGTTCTGCATTATTTACTAGAGGAGAAACCCAAGCAATTGTTGTAGCAACTTTAGGAACATCTGATGACGAACAAAGAATTGAAAGTTTAGATGGATTACAAAGAGAGCGATTTATGCTTCACTATAATTTTCCTCCTTTTTCAGTTGGAGAAACTGGAAGAATTGGAACAGGTAGAAGAGAAATTGGTCATGGTAAGTTAGCTTGGAGAGCAATTAACTCTTCATTACCTACAAAAGAAGCATTTCCATATACTTTTAGAGTAGTTTCAGAGATTACAGAGTCTAATGGTTCTTCTTCAATGGCTACTGTTTGTGGAACTTCTTTAGCATTAATGGATGCTGGAGTACCAATAAAAGAACCAGTTGCTGGTATTGCAATGGGATTAATTAAAGAAGGTGATGATTTTAGCGTTCTATCAGATATTTTAGGTGATGAGGATCATCTTGGTGACATGGACTTTAAAGTAGCTGGAACTAAAGATGGAATAACTTCTCTTCAAATGGATATCAAAATTACAGGTATTACATTTGAAATTATGGAGCAGGCATTAAGTCAAGCTAAAGACGGAAGAGTTCATATCTTAGGAGAAATGAATAAAGCATTATCAGCTTCAAGATCTGATGTTGGAAAACATACTCCAAAAATGGAACAAGTTAATGTTGATAAAAAAGACATTGCTGCTGTGATTGGAAAAGGTGGTGCAACGATCAGAGAGATTGTTGAAAAATCAGGTGCAAAAGTAGATGTAAATGATGAAGGTGTGGTAACAGTTGCTGCTCCAGATGAAGAGTCGAGAAATATCGCAATGCAAATGATCAAAGACATAACCGCAAAAGCTGAATTAAATAAAATTTATTCAGGTAAAGTAATGAAGATTATGGAGTTTGGTGCATTTGTTAATTTCTTAGGAAAACAAGATGGACTTGTTCATATTTCAGAACTAGCAGATAAAAGAGTTGCTAAAGTTACTGACGTTGTCAAAGAAGGCGACGAAGTAAAAGTTAAAGTGATTGGTTTTGATAGAGGTAAAGTTAAACTTTCTATAAAACAAGCTACCGAATAAAATTAAAACCCACCTCGCCAATTGTTTTTATCATCAAATTGGTCTTTTTCTTTTTTAGAGGTGGGTCTAAACAAATAATAAATTACAAATATGAGACACAATATAAATATTAGGATTTCCATACTTTTGATTTAATTTAGCTTATATTTTTTGGATCTGGCATCCCAACTTTGTTATATCCAGCATCTACATAGTGAATTTCGCCAGTAACTCCATTTGCGAGGGTACTTAATAAATATAATGCTGAATTTCCAACATCATGAATATCTACATTTCTCTTAAGAAAAGAATGGTCTTCATTCCACTTATAAAGGAATTTCGCATCTCCAATTGCAGAAGCTGCCAGTGTTTTAATAGGCCCTGCACTGATTGCGTTTACTCTAATACCTTTTACTCCTAAGTCTCTAGCTAGGTATTTTACACTTGCTTCTAATGCTGACTTACAAACACCCATTACATTATAATTTGGAATAGCTTTTGTAGACTCGTAAGTTAAAGTTAACATACTACCGCCCTCTTTCATTATTTTAGAAGCTTCTTTAGCTACTTCAGTAAATGAAAAACATGAAATTAACATACTTCTTAAAAAGTTTTCTCTAGTAGTATTTAAATATTCACCTGATAATTCCGACTTATCAGAAAACGCAACCGCGTGAACGACAAAATCAATTTCACCCCATTGAGTTTTGATATCCTCAAATAATTTTACTACTTCTTCTTTTTTTTCAACATCACAACTAAATGTAACATTTGAGTTTAATTTTTCTGCCAAAGGAACAACTCTTTTTTTAAGAGCATCACCCAAATAAGTAAATGCTAGCTCTGCTCCAGCCTCAGAAAGTTTTTGAGAAATACCCCAAGCAATAGATCTTTCATTGGCTACGCCCATGATTAATCCCTTTTTACCTTTCATCAAACTCATAAATTAAACCTTTTCAAAAATTAAAGCTGCGTTAGTCCCCCCAAAACCAAAACTATTTGACATGACAGTATTTAACGTCGCTCCAGTTTCAGTTTTTGCAACAATTGGAAATTTTTTAGCATCATCATCCATCTCATTGATATTTGCAGAGCCTGTAATGAAATTATTTTTCATCATTATTAGACAATAAATTGCTTCATGAACAGAAGCCGCTCCTAAAGGGTGACCTGATAAAGATTTTGTTGAACTTATTTTAGGAACATTGTCTCCAAAAGTTTCTTTAATTGAATTAAGCTCAGTTATATCTCCTACTGGAGTAGATGTTCCATGCGTATTGATATAATCAATTTTATTTTTAGTAGTTGCCATAGCCATTTTCATACATCTAACAGCACCCTCACCAGATGGTGCTACCATGTCATAACCATCTGAAGTTGCTCCATAACCAGTTAATTCCGCGTATATTTTGGCCCCTCTAGCTTTGGCATGTTCGTATTCCTCAAGCACTAACACGCCAGCGCCACCTGCGATTACAAACCCATCTCTTGTTTTGTCGTAAGCTCTTGAGGCTGATTTAGGTGTATCATTATATTTTGAGGACAATGCAGTCATGGCATCAAACATTGCAGTCATTGCCCAGTGAATTTCTTCACTACCTCCTGCAAATACAATATCTTGTTTACCCATTTGGATTAATTCCATTGAGTTTCCAATACAGTGTCCACTCGTTGCACAAGCAGAGCTCATTGTATAATTAGTTCCTTTTATTTTAAATGGAACGGCGAGTGTTGCTGAAGCAGTGCTGGCCATAGTTCTTGGAACAATAAAAGGTCCCATTAATTTTGGTGTTTTCGCTCTTGTTTTGTCTGCTGCTAAAATTACGTTTTCTATAGAAGGCCCTCCTGAACCCATCACAATTCCAGTTTTAAAATTACTTACTTCATTTTCCTCTAACCCAGAGTCTACAATAGCTTCTTTCATTGCAATATAATTATAAGCCGAGCCTGAACCCATAAATCTTATTGTTTTTCTATCTATGTAATCTTCAAGTTTAATATTTGGTTTACCGTGAACATGGCTTTTTAAATTATGCTCTTTGTATTCTTCTGCGAAAGAAATTCCAGATTTGGAATTTAATAAAGATTGATGAACTTCTTCTTGATTATTTCCTAAGCAAGAAACTATTCCTAAACCTGTAATAACCACTCTTCTCATTATTTAAACAACCCTACTTTTAAACTTTCTGCTGAATATATTTTTTTATTATCTGCAAGAACAATTCCATTTGCAAGCCCAACAGTTGTCCCTCCAGGAGACATAATTTTCTTCATATCAATTTCATATCTTACATTTTTCACATTCTGTAAAACTTCACCTGTAAACTTTACATTACCCACACCTAATGCTCTTCCTTTTCCAGGATTTCCTAGCCAACCTAGAAAAAAACCTACGAGTTGCCACATAGCATCTAAACCTAGGCACCCTGGCATAACTGGATCTTTTTTAAAATGACAATCAAAAAACCAAAGATCATCTTTAATATCTAATTCAGCTTTTAAAGAGCCTTTATTAAACGCCCCATTATTTTCATTGATTTCTGTTATTCTGTCAAACATAAGCATTGGTGGGAGAGGTAATTTTGCATTACCAGGACCAAAAAGATCACCATTCCCACAAGTTATTAGATCATCATAGGAGTATGAGTTTTTTTTCATATTCGAGCACCCTTAATACTTGATTTAATCCTAATATAATATAATAAAACACTATATTTTTATTCATACTTTAGAATAATTATAAAAAACAATGCCAAAAAACTGCAATTTTATTGAAAAATTAAGAGAAGTTGGGCTTAGACCAACTAAGCAAAGAATAAAAATGTGTGAAGTTTTGTATAATAGAGAAAAAACTTTCCATTTCACAATTAACGATCTTGTTAAAATGATATCTGAAAAAATGAATGAAAAGATATCTTTAGCCACAGTTTATAACACAGTTCATGCATTTGAAAAAAAAGGATATTTAAAAGAAATTTCAATCGATAGTCACAAAAGTTATTTTGATACAAACACATCAGCACATCATCATTTTTTTGATGAGGATACGCATGAGCTAATTGATTGTGATGAGAGCGATATAGACAAAATAAATATTAGAAAAAATATTACAGGAAAAAAAATAAATTCCGTTGAAGTGTTGGTTAGAGTTGCGAGTGATAATCAAACTCAAAAATAATTTAATTAAATCATATACTTAAAATCTACATTATAATAATTCTAAACTATTGACATACTGTCAATATTCATTATATGGTTTGTTAATCATTAAAAAGGAGAAAAAATGTCTTTAAAAGGAAGCAAAACAGAAGAAAATTTAAAAGAAGCGTTTGCTGGTGAAAGTCAAGCAAACAGAAGATATCTTTATTTCGCACAAAAAGCTGACATTGAAGGTTACAATGATGTAGCTGCAGTTTTTAGATCAACAGCCGAAGGTGAAACTGGTCACGCACATGGTCATTTGGAGTATCTAGAAGAAGTTGGTGATCCAGGAACTGGAATGCCAATTGGTGAAACAAAAGCAAATTTAGCTTCGGCAGTACAAGGCGAAACTCATGAGTATACTGATATGTACCCTGGTATGGCTAAGACTGCTAGAGAAGAAGGCTTTGAAGAAATTGCTGACTGGTTTGAAACTTTAGCTAAAGCTGAAAAATCACACGCTGGTAAATTTCAAAAAACTTTAGAATCTATTAGCTAATCAAATTTCTTAGTGGGCGTTTAATGCCCACTAAAAACAATTCAAATTTCAAATAACTTAGTCATATGAGCAAAGAAGGAAGTTTAGGTGCACCTATAAGACATTCTATAGATTTTGAACATCCTGATTTTTTAAACCCTGAAAAGTTAGACACTGAAATGAGAAGAGTGTTTGATATTTGTCATGGGTGTAGAAGATGTTTTAATCTTTGCGATTCATTTCCTAAGCTATTTGACATGATTGATGAATCTAAAAATGAAGATGTTGAGAGCTTATCTAGCGATCAATTTGCTCCAGTTGTTGATGCATGTACTTTGTGTGATATGTGTTTTATGACCAAATGCCCATATGTTCCACCTCATGATTTTGATTTAGATTTTCCACATTTAATGCTGCGATATAGAACAGCTCAAAAAAAATTAGGTAAATTACCAAGTGTACCAAGACAACTAGCTCAAATAGACCGAAACGCTAAAATTGGCGTGTTGTTCTCAAAAATAATCAATTGGGCATCAAATATTAAAAATAAATTAATTAGAAAAATTTTAGAACTTATTGCTGGAATAGATAAAAGAGTTCAGCTGCCAAAATATAACTCAGAAACTTTTTCAAATTTTTTCAAAAAAAATAGAGATAAAATAAATTATCAAACACCTTCTAAAGATAGAAAGGTTGTAATCTATTCAACTTGTTTTGTAAATTTTAATAAAAAAAATACAGGTGTTGCTGCTTTAAAAGTTTTGAAAAAAAATGGTGTAGAGGTCCAGGAGGCTTATCCTGGTTGTTGTGGAATGCCATTTTTAGAGCAAGCAGATCTTCCAAAAGTTGTTGAACAAGCAAAGAAAGTTTCTAAAGATTTAATCGAATGGATTGATAAAGGATATAAAGTAGTAACCTTAACAGCTAGTTGTGGATTAATGTTAAAATTTGAATGGCCTTTGTTATTACCAAAAGATGAAAAAATAAAAAAATTATGTGCAAATGTTATGGATATTGATGAGTATGTCGTGGATATCGCAAACAATGAGGGATTAGCGGAAGGATTAAATGAGATTGATGGAGGTGTAACTGTGCATCACGCTTGTCATGCTAGAGCTCAGAACATGGGTATCAAAGCAAGAGATATGTTAAAATTAATACCAAACGTTAAAATTGATGTAGTTGAAAGATGTGCAGGTCATGGAGGAACTTTTGGAGTAATGAAAGAAACTCATGATTTAGCAAATAAAGTTGGAAGACCTACAGCTAGACAAATTAAAACTAAAAATAATAAATATATGGCTTCGGATTGTCCTTTGGCTGGCAAACATTTAAAACAGTTAGAAGTTGATACAAACATATCTAATGATGAGGCACTACACCCTATCGAATTGATGGCGAAAAGTTATAACATATGATCATGCCAAGAGAAAAAAGAGAAATTCGAAAAGAAGACATCATACCTTTAGATGTTTATACAGAGAAGAGACGTGAATTAAGAAAAAATATTGTTGATTATAAAAAAAATAGAAGAGTTGCTTTAGGTCCTTATGCCACTTTTTATTTTGAAAGTTATGAAACAATGTTAGCTCAAGTACAAGAAATGCTATACATTGAAAAAGGCGGCGATGAGCAAATTAAGGATGAGCTTTCTGCATATAATCCTCTAATACCTAACGGAAAAGAGCTTACAGCAACTCTGATGTTTGAAATAGATAATCCTATTTCAAGAGCGGCGTTTCTTGAAAAGGTTGGTGGAATAGAAGAAACAGTATTTATGAAAATAAATGGTGAGAAAATTAAAGCGGTTCCAGAGGAAGATGTAGATAGAACTTCTACTGAAGGAAAAGCTTCTTCAGTACAGTTTATTCATTTTAATTTTACTGATGATCAAATAGAAAAATTTAAATCTAATATTTCAGAAATAGAGCTTGGCATAGATCACGAAGAATATTCTCATAGCACAAAATTATCTAAAGAAAATATAGTCTCTTTATCTGCTGATTTTAGTTAATTTAGTCCCCAAATATTATCTGTTTTAATCCAACCTTCAAATTCTTCTGATGTAATTCTGCACCAATTTTGTTCACATTTTTTTAAAATTAATAATCTCCCTTTTTTTATTTGAGCAATTGGTTTAGCAAAAGATGTAGGTTTCTTAAATAAAACTTTATCTTTCGTGGCTATTACTGAATTACTTTTTTTTAATTGTGAAATATGAATCCATCCGCTGTTATTTTTAAAATCAATAATTCGTCTAAAATTTTCTTTTTTATCAATTTGTTTTAAAGGTAAATTTATTTTTTTATAAACATATTTAATGTCAGATTCAAAACTTGGTCCATAGCGTACGTTCACCTTATTTTTTTTAAGAGAAACGAATATTTCCCCAGCATTACTTGAGTTAATAAAGAATATTAAAAGAGAGAATATAAAAATATTATTTATTAAATTTTTTATTTTCACTTTTTTTTGTTTTATTTAATTTAACTTTTCTAAAGCTTAAATTTAATAAATCTATAATAAGAATAAATCCATTTAAATTTTGGCCAACTTTTAATATTTTTTTTAAAACTTCATTAGCTAGCATTGTTCCAATTGTTCCTGCTACAGGTCCCAATATTCCTTCATATTCACAGTTTAATATTTCATCAGTAATAACTTCCTCTTGATAGAAGTCTCGTAAAGAAGGAGTATTTTTATCTATAAAATCAAAAGTAAAAATATGACCATCAAATTTACTAATTGCTCCAGTCACAAGATATTTTTTATACTTAAAACTTAAATCATTTATTAAAAATTTACTTTCAAAATTATCAGTACCATCAATAATGAAGTCATATTTTTTTATTATTTTTTCAAATTTTACTCTATCCATTTTAAAGTTATAAAGATTTATTTTTGTTTTTGGGTTTATTCTATTTAGTTTTTTTTTAGCAATTATAACTTTTGAGTGATTTAAATCTTTTTCATCATATAAACTTTGTCTATGAATATTTGATAGGCTAACGATGTCATGATCAACAATTCCTAGTTTCCCAATTCCAGATCGGGTTAAAAAATCAGCCGCTGGACATCCCAAACCACCCATTCCAATTATTAAAACTCTTGAGTCTAGAATTTTTTTTTGTCCTAATGGACCTATGTTTTTTAAAATTATTTGTCTAGAAAATTTATCTATTTCTTTTTTGCTTAAATTTTTGCTCATTTTCCAGTCGAGCCAAAACCACCCTCTCCTCTAACAGTTTCTGGTAGATCATCAGTTTCCTCGAGATTCATTTTAATCACAGGAGTTAAAATCATTTGTGCAATTCTATCCTTATTATTTATCAAGAAATCATTTTTACCGTGGTTAAAAAGAATTACTTTTATTTCTCCCCTGTAATCACTATCAATAGTTCCAGGTGTATTTAAAACACTTATACTATTTTTTGCAGCTAAACCGGATCTTGGTCTTATTTGGATTTCGAAATCACTTGAAAATGCAACGGCAAGCCCTGTTGGAACTAAGCATGATGAATTTGGTTTGAGATTAATGGGTTTTTTTACTAGCGCCATCAAATCCATACCTGATGCACCTTCTGTTTTGTAAGCAGGTAATTCAACCGCAGGGTCTAACTTTTTGATAAGAATTTTTGCCATTAATTTAATTGATCAATTATTCTATCAACTATTTCATCAGAAATTCCAGATTTTTTTTTGTATAAAAGCTTTTCTTTTTTAACTTCTTTGTTTTTATAATGAATTGTTACCTCATTATAATCAGAATTAAATCCTATATCTTTATTTGATACATCATTAGAAATTATCCAGTCACAATTTTTCTTGTTTAATTTTTCCTCTGCATTTTTATCGATCTGATTAGTTTCTGCTGCAAATCCTATTACAAGCTCAGGTCTCATGGAGTTATGGTTAGACACATAATGAAGTATGTCTACATTCTTTTCTAAATTTAAGTTTAAGTTCTCTTGTTTTTTAATTTTATTTTCATACTTTTTATTAACTTTAAAATCAGCTACCGCAGCTGAAAAAATTGCTACATCAACAGGTAAATTTTCTTGAGTGGCAACTAACATTTCATCTGCTGTTTCGACTTTTATAAGATTAATATCTTTAGTTATTTCAAGATTAGTTGGACCTGATATTAATGTTGTATCAAAACCTTTTTTGGTTAATGATTTTGCTAATTCATATCCTTGTTTGCCACTTGATTTATTTGTAATAAAACGAACTGGATCTATGTACTCATTAGTTGGACCTGCTGTAACTAATGCTTTAAATTTTTTGTTATTTTTTTGAGTTAAGAAATATTTATCAACTTCCTCAGCAATTATTGATGGTTCTGACATTTTACCTTCTCCATATTCACCACATGCCATATCACCAACCTCTGGACCTATTAGTTTATATCCAAACCCTTTTAATTTTTTTATATTTGTTTTAGTAGTTGGATGCTCCCACATTCTTACATTCATTGCTGGTGCTAAAATAATGTCTTTATCTGAAGCCAAAACAACAGTGGATGCTAAATCATCAGTTGTTCCTTGAGCTAGCTTTGAAATTGTATTTGCTGTTGCAGGTGCAATTACAATTATATCTGCCCATCTTGAAAGTGAAATATGATCCATTTCAGCCTCATTTTCTACACTAAATAAATCACTGTAAACTTTACCTTGGGAAAGCGATGTTATTGAAAGTGGAGTTACAAACTCTTTTGCACTTGTAGTAAGAATTGTCTTTATATCTGCACCATTCTTTTTAAAAAGCCTAATTGTTTCAAGACTTTTATAAGCAGATATTCCTCCACAGATAATAAATAGTATTTTTTTATTTATCAAATTTTTCATCTGGAGAATTAAAATACTATAAGGCCAAAAATTACAAGAAGTAATAAACCAATAATAGATTGATTTCTAAATGCTATCATTTCTGATTTCTTATCATTCAGAGCGGTGTAAGAATTTGAATTTTGTGGAATTTGACCACTAGCTAAAAACGTTAATGCTTGATTTGCTTTATCCATAACCTCAGGAAATTCTGGTAAACGTTTAATCACTTCAGATGTATTTTTTAAAGTTTCATTCAAATTATTAATTGGATCTTTTGTTTCTTTAAGCCAATTTTCCAGTACAGGCTTTGAAGTTGTCCAAATATTTGTGTTTGGATTTAACTTCCTTGCTACACCTTCAACAACAACCATAGTTTTTTGCAACATTAATAATTGAGGTTGAGTTTGCATATTAAACTTTTCTGTTACATCAAACAATTGTTTGAGTAATTTACCGCCTGAAATATCTTTTACTTCTTGGCCAAATATAGGCTCACCAATTGATCTCAAAGCTTGAGCTAGATCGTCGATTGGTACTTCTTTTGGAACTAATCCGGCCACTAAGTGAACTTCAGCTACTTTACGATAATCTCTTTGAATAAATCCAAATAAAATTTCTGCTAAAAACCTTTTACTAAGTTTGTCTAACCTCCCCATAATTCCAAAATCTATAGGTACAATTTGGCCGCTATTATCAACAAAAATATTTCCTTGATGCATATCTGCATGAAAAAAACCATCCCTTACAGCATGTCTTAAAAAATGTTGGATAATATCTTCAGCTATTTTATTAGTATCTAAATTTCTTTTCTTTAGCTCCTCAGCTTCTCTTATTGAAATTCCATCTATCCAATCCAAAGTCATTACATTTTCGCTTGTAAAATTCCAATAAATTTCAGGAACTTTAAATCCTGCATCATTTTTAGTATTTTCAGCATATTCATTAGCTGCGGCAGCTTCGAATCTTAAATCCATTTCAAGATTAGTTATTTCTTTAAGTAAAAAAACAACTTCAACAAGTTTTAATCTTTTTGTTTTTTTTATAAATGACTCAATAATAAATGCAAACAACATCATTGCATCTATTTCTTCATTGAATATTTTTTTTATATTTGGTCTTAAAATTTTTATTGCTACATCTTTAATTGTTCCATTGTCATTTATTTTTGCTTTATGAACTTGCGCAATTGATGCAGCGGCAACTGGTTCACTTAAATCAATTATTGAATTAAATGCAACAACTCCAAGATCTTCTTTAATAATTTCTTTTGCTTCATGAATTGAGAAAGGGGGTAATCGATCTTGAAGTTTTTCTAGCTTTAAAGATAATTCTTCTCCAATTATATCAGGTCTAGTAGCAAGAAATTGACCAAGTTTGATGAAAGTTGTACCCATAGACTCTAAAGATCTAGATAGTCTTTCACCATCATCCTCAATTAAATTATTTTGTTCTTTTTTTTCAAATGAAATAGATAAAATTTGGAATAATATTGTTACGGCTAAGGGAGGTTTTTTAAATTTCGATGCAATTTTTAAAATATCTGATCTTGCAATTTTTCTTCCTAATTTAAATAAAGTAATAAGTTTTTTAATCATTAAATTTTCCAACCACTATGAATTGAAACAATACCACCAGAAAGATTTCTATAAGAACATTTGTGAAAATTATTTTTTTCCATTAATTCTATTAATTCGTCTTGATTAATAAATTGTTCAATACTTTTGATTAAATATTCATAAGGTTCTTTTTCTCCAACTACAAATTGACCAATGCTAGGAATAAGTTTTGAATAATTTTTATATATAAAATCAAGATTTGAATTTTGAATCTTAGAAAATTCTAGACATAGATAGCGTCCACCGGGCTTTAAAACTCTATAGGCTTCTGAAAGCGCTTTATTCAAATTTTTTGTATTTCTTAGTCCAAAGCTAATAGTGTAGTAATCAAATGAATTTTCTTCTATTGGTAATTTTTCTGCTGATGAAATAACCCATTTTACATTTTTATAATTTGATAATTTTCGCTTTCCCTGACTAACCATGCCTTTATTAGGGTCTACACAAGTAATTTCAGCGTCTTTATTTGTGCTATTTAAAAATAATTTTCCAACATCCCCCGTCCCACATGCAACATCTATTAATTTTCTATTAGCTCTCGGATTCATCATATTGATTAAACTTTTTTTCCAATATCTATGGACACCCATAGACATAAAGTCATTCATCAAGTCATATTTGTTGTAGACCTGATTAAATACATTTTCTACAAGTCCTTTTTTATTTTGAAGATTTTGTTGCATAAAAAAATATATATTGAATATAGTATCAAATGCCAGAATTACCAGAAGTAGAAATTGTTAGACAATCCCTTCATAAAAAGATCAAAAAAAAAAGCATAAAAAAAGTAATAATTAGAAATAGGAATTTAAGGTTTAAAATACCAAGTGATTTTGAAAGTTTTCTTAAAAATAAAAAAATAATTGAAGTTAGTAGATTTTCTAAATATTTGATTATCCATTTTCAAAATGAAGATTATTGTTTAATTCATTTAGGAATGTCAGGAACAATTCATATTCTTGATAATAAAAAGCTTCTAAAATTTACGAATACTAGTTTTTATCATTCACCTTTTTTACCTAAAAAACACAATCATGCAGAGTTTGTCTTTGATAGCTTGAAAGTAATTTATAATGATCCAAGACGTTTTGGATTTTTTGAAATAATTAAAAATTATCAAGATCTACAGAGAAGATTTAAATCAATGGGACCTGAACCATTTAGTGATAAATTTAACTTAAATTATGTATTTAATTATTTTAAGAAAAAAAATAAGGATATAAAAAGTTTCTTACTTGATCAGAGATTTGTTTCTGGAATAGGTAATATTTATGCAAGTGAAATTCTTTTTGCTTGTAAAATAAATCCATTTAAAAAGGCAAAAAGACTTAATAAAAATGAATGTTTAAATATTATTTTAAATTCTAAAAAAATACTTCAACAGGCAATTAATAAGGGAGGTTCAAGTATAAGAGATTTTAAAGATATTTCAGGTAACAAAGGTACCTTCCAAAAGGAGTTTAAAGTCTATCAGCAAGACGGAGCTTATTGTAAGCGCACGAAGTGCAAAGGCATTATAAAAAAAAAGATAACATCAAATAGGTCGACTTTTTTTTGCGTTTCTTGTCAAAAATAGTTAAATATTTAGTTGACCACTATAAATTCTCAAGCTATACCCCTGCGCAGATGGCAAACACAAAATCAGCAGTTAAAAGAATTAGAAGAATTTCTAAACAAACAGCGGTAAATAAAGCTAGAAAGAGTAGGTTTAGAAACGCACTTAAGAAAATGAACCTTCTAATTGATAGTAAAAAGAAAGATGAAGCTATAAAATTTTTACCAAAGTTAAACTCTGAGTTGATGAAAATTGCTAAAACAGGAATAATAAAAAAACAAAATGCTTCTAGAAACGTTTCTAGAATTACCAAAAAAATAGCTGCAATCTAAACGTTAGCTAAATTTTCAAACAACTCCTGATATCTACATTATATATTTAAGATTTGTCTTAAGTTACTATATTTAGATTTAGTAAATATTTGTATTATAGTCATTCAATCTATGTTTGATTCAGTTTTAATTCAATCAATTTATTGATTCAATCTATATTTGATTCAATTTTAAATTTTAATTTTAGATCTAAACTAAAATTAATCTGTAACATTATAAATCACAATCATAGATTTTATTTTTTTTTTATTTTTCTTATTAACTTGTTGCAAATTTTTTTAAATCGTTCTAACTGAGATTTCCCCTTAAGTTATGAACAAATTAACAAATACAAAAAATATTAATAATTTTTCTTCTGAAGGTTTTGAATGGAAGCAAGTGCAGAATGAAATGAAAAATAAATTAGGCTTAGAAGTATATGAGAGCTGGTTAAAAAAGATTTCTTTTGTAGAGGAATTCAATAATTACATATTATTGTCAGTTCCAACAAGATTTATTAGAGATTGGATTACATCAAGGTATTTAGATCAAATATTAAAAATAATTAAAGTTTATAAAAAAGACATTATTAGAATTGAGTTCAAAATAGTTGAAAAAGCTCAAGATATCACTTTAAAGGAAAATAATATCAAAGAGAATAATACTAATGAAAATGTTTCATTTATAAAAGACTCTTACCTTCAGTATAATCGAATTGATCCAAATAAAAGATTTGATAATTTTATAACAGGTTCGAGTAATAAATTAGCATACGAAGCTTCTTTAAAAGTTTCAGAAAATATATCTCATTACAATCCACTTTATATTTATGGCGGCGTTGGAATGGGAAAAACTCACTTATTAAATTCAATAGGTTTAGAGCTTAAAAAAAATAATAAAGTAATGTTTATTTCTGCCGAACGCTTCATGTATCAGTTTGTAAAATCAATTAAATCAAACGATATGGTTAAGTTTAAAGAATATTTTAGAAATACAGATATTTTATTAATTGATGATATCCAGTTTATAAGTGGAAAAGAGGCTATGCAGGAGGAGTTCTTTCATACATTTAATGCATTACTTGATAAGGGATCTCAAATAATTGTATCAGCTGATCGATCACCAAACAAATTATCAAGGATTCAAGAAAGAATTAAATCAAGATTTTCTGGTGGATTAGTTGTTGATATTCAAAAGCCAGACCTTGAGTTAAGGAAAAAAATAGTTGAAAAAAAAACTGAAGAATTGAATGTCTTGTATTCCGAACAATTACAAATTTCTAGAGAAATTCAAGATTTTATAAGCAATGAAATATCTGGAAGTGTAAGGGAACTAGTTGGTGCAATAAACAGAGTTGTTTCATTTTCAAGAATTTACAACAAAGCACCAAATCTTTCTGAAACAAAAGTAGTTTTAAAGGATTTATTAAATCTAGCAGAAAATAAGGTTACAATAGATCTAATTCAGACAATTGTTTGTAAGTTTTTCAAAATCAGTAAAAATGAAATGTTATCATCTAGAAGATCAAGATATTTAGTAAGACCTAGGCAAACAGCAATTTATTTAACTAAAATTTTAACTTCTAAATCATTACCTGAAATTGGAAGGGAATTTTCTAACAGAGACCATACAACAATAATTCACTCAGTAAAAACTATTGAAAAAATAAAAGAAAAAGATCCTGAGATGGTTGATAATATAAATAAATTAAAAAACCAGATTTTATATAATAAAGAAAATGAAATTTAACGTTAATCAACAAGATCTTCAGCAAGCGTTAAATTATTGCCAAGGCGTTATTGAAAAAAGAAGTACACTACCAATACTTTCTAATATTTTGTTAGATGCAAGTAATTCAAAACTTACAATCACAGCAACTGATCTAGATTTAATATTTATACATCAATTAAATAATGTAGAGATTCTAGAGGAGGGCAAAACAACCACAACCTCATCAATTATGTATGATATTATAAGAAAGTTTAATTCAGGAAAAAAAATAAATCTTTCTTTAACAGATATAAGCAAATTACAAGTAGAGTCTGAAAAATCTATTTTTAATTTGAATTGTATAAGTGCAACAGAGTTTCCACTAACAGACGAAAATTTTAATCAAAATGAATTTATAATTAAATCAAAACAATTTTTAAAATTATTAAATAAGTGTAAATTTTCAGTTTCTAATGATGAAACAAGACATTATCTAAGTGGTATATATTTTCATCAAACAGAAGTTGAGGATAAATATTATTTAACTGCAGCTGCAACTGATAGTCATAGAATGTCTATTTCAAAAGTTAGATTAGAAGAAAAAATTTATTTTGATCCAATAATTTTACCTAAAAAAACAATTTTTCAACTTTGTTCTTTATTAGATAGCTATGACGGAGATGTAAAAATTTCAAATGCGAAATCAAAAATTAAATTTGAATTAAATAATAGTATTCTAATTTCAAATCTTATTGATGGAAAATTTCCTAATTACATACAAGTTATACCTAAAAATAATCAAAAAAAGTTAGAAATAGATTTAAAATTATTTTTAAATTCTGTTGATAGGGTAGCTTCAGTTTCATTGGATAAAAAAGATGGTGTAAAATTTAATTTATCTAAAGATACTTTAGATCTGTCAGTAAATAATACTAACAGTGGAGACGGTAAAGAAACTTTAACTGTTAAGTTTGATCATGATTTAGAGATAAGTTTTAACTCTAGATATTTGATAGATGTTGCTTCACAACTAGATGGAGAAAAAGTTGAAATTTTCTTTAATGATACTGGTTCACCGGCATTAATAAAAGACCCGGGTGATTTTGACAGTATTTTTGTTGTTATGCCTATGAAGGGCTAATTAATTAAGTCTAACTCTGAATAAATATTTTTTTCAAGAATTTGAATAAAGTTTTCTTTTGTTAAACCAGAAGGAATTGGTTTTAGAATAGAAATAATAATAGTTTTATTAGATTTCTTTTCACCTTTTTTAGGCCACACATATCCCGAGTTAATTGCAACTGGCTGACAAGGAACATTTAGCTGTTCATAAATTCTCGAAGCACCTTTTTTAAAAGGTGGTCTTTCATCTGGAAGAACTCTAGTTCCTTGAGGAAAAATTATTACAGGTCTATTAGAAGTAGCCATCATTTTTGAAATATCATCAAAAAAACCCAAGTTATCTTTTGTAACTTTATTTCTTTTTATTGAAATTGATCCTATTTTTTTTAAGTACCAACCAAATATTGGAATTAACAATAATTCTTTTTTCAGAATAAATATAGGTGAATTAAAGATTGTTTGTAAATAAAAAGTTTCGAACATTGATTGATGAGATGCTGCTATAAAAAATTTTTCGTTATTTATAATATTTTCTTTTCCTTTGATTGAAATTTTTACTGAAAGAACAAACCTTAAACAAAAACTGGCCCAATGCCCCATTAATTTACCCCCCGTCAGAATAACCTGTTTAGGCAAAAAAAATGATGGTAAAAAAATTATTGAAATAAAAATGATTCCAGTGAAAAAAAATATTGAAAATAAAAAGTTTCTTATCATTTTTGTCAAAAGCTAAATTATATCTTTATGCTTTTGTCTTTTTCTTATTACTTTAATTTTTGATCCCTTTATTAATAATTCTACTGGTTTAGGTCTTAAATTATAATTTGAGCTAAGTGACATTCCGTAAGCCCCCACATCACATATTGCTATTAAATCTTTTTCTTTCAACACTTGAAACTTTTTTAATGTAACAAATTTATCTGTGCTTTCACAAATAGGACCTACAAACTCATATGGTTTTTTTGATGTTTTGTTAGATTTTGTAACAGGTAAGGTTTTATGAAATGCACCATACAAAGCAGGTCTCATTAAATCGTTCATTGCGGCATCTAAAATAATAAATTTTTTACTTCCACTATCTTTTATGTATGTTATTTTTGACACTAATGTACCAGTATCTCCAATAACTGATCTACCTGGTTCAAATATAATTTTTACCTTATGTTTTCTCAAAAATTTAAGAATAGCTGTGTTGTATTTTTTATAATTAAGTTTTTTATTTTTATCAGTGTAAGTAATACCCATACCTCCACCTAAATCTATAAATTCAAATTTATGATTTGTTTTATTGAGAATTTGACTAACTGCTTTAAGCATTTTTTCATAAGGTCTATGGTCTAAAATTTGACTACCTATATGAACGCTTAGACATTTTAAATCAATATTTTTTGAATTTTTGCAATAATTTATAATTTCATAGAATGTATTTTTATTTACGCCAAATTTATTTTCCTTTTTCCCAGTTGATATTTGACTTAATGTTTTTGCATCTGTATTAGGATTAAGTCTTACACCAATTTTTATCCTTTTATTTTTTGATTTTGCTATTCGATTTATTTCTTTTATTTCACTTAAAGACTCGGCGTTAATAAGCAAAATTTTTTTATCAATAGCAAAACTGATTTCACTTGTTGTTTTACCAACACCAGAAAATACTATTTTGCTTGGATTTATTCCTGCTTTTAGTGCCATCATCAGTTCCCCTTTTGAAACAACATCGGCACCTAATCCAAATTTTTTAATTTCTCTAATTATATTAACATTTGTGTTGGATTTAACTGCAAAGCAGATCAAAGGCGAGAAAGAATAAAAGCTTTTCTTAAAATTAATAATATTTTTTTTTAATTTTGAATATGAGTAGCAATAACAAGGTGTCCCATATTTTTTTACAATATTAGGAATACTAATTTTTTCAATATAAAGTTTTTTTTTAATATAATTCATTAAGATTGCTTGAATAACTCAATACATTTATCTGTTTCATTATTTTTGGGACAACCTTTCTTTCCACAAGAAATTAACATTAAAGACATAAATAAAATAAGTATTACTTTCCTAATCATAACTCTCTCTTATATTTCATTATCATTTTTTTAATATTATCAAAAGAAGTTCCACCATATGATTTTTTTGATTTTACAGAATTAGTTAAATCAAATACCTTTAAAACATCTTCTTTAAGCTTGGGTTCAATTTTTCTTAATTCGTCTAAAGTTAATTCACTTAATTTTTTTTTTCTTTTTTCTGCATAATTAACTATAGTTGAGGTTTTTTGATATGCCTCTCTAAATGAAACTGAGTGATTTTTTACAAGAAAATCTGCCAAATCAGTTGCAGTAGTATATCCTGAATTAGCAAGTTCTAACATTTTATTCTTATTTGGATTACAATTTTTTAATATTTCATCAAAAATTTTTAAACAATTATTTAGATTGTCGTTAGATTTGAAAACAATTTCCTTATCGTCTTGCAAATCTTTAAAATAAGACAATGGTAAGCTTTTTAAAATTGTAAGCATCGAAAATAAGTTTCCATAAGCGCTTCCTGTTTTTCCGCGCAAGTACTCTAAAAGATCAGGATTCTTCTTTTGTGGCATTATCGATGATCCAGTAACAACTTTATCAGATAAATTGATCAAGTTAAAACCATCAGAATTCCAAATAATTAACTCTTCAGCAATTCTAGAAATATGCATAGCACACACAGACGAAGCATATAAAAAATCTAAAACAAAATCCCTATCCGAAACTGTATCAATAGAATTATTTGTAGGTATTTTAAAACCAAGTTTTTTGGTTGTATAATTTCTATCTATATTAAATGATGTTCCTGCTAAAGCAGCAACACCTAAGGGATTTTCATTTAAACTGTCTAAATTATTAGAAAATCTCTTTTTGTCTCTATTAAACATTTCTACATAAGACATTAAATAATGTGCAAAAGAAATAGCCTGGGCATTTTTGAGATGTGTAAATCCAGGCATAATAGTTTCAACATTTTTTTCAGCTAACTTAATTGTACTCTTAATAACTTTATTAATGTTACTATTTATTTCGTTAGTTGAATTTTTCATCCAAATTTTAAAATCAGTAATTACTTGATCATTTCTTGATCTTGCAGTGTGAACATAGCCAGCTTCCTCACCTATAATTTGAAAAAGTCTCTTTTCAATATTCATATGAATATCTTCATATTTTTTATTAAACTCAAATTTATTGTTTGTAATTTCCTTATCAATTTTTGTTAGTCCATAAATAATTTTATTTTTTATTTTAAATGAAATTATTTTTTGTTTAAAAAGCATTTCAGTATGAGCAATTGACCCTTGGATATCTTCTTTATAAAGTCTTTTATCAACATCTATTGAATTACCGACTTTTTGAAACAAACTTGACGCATTTTTTCTTATCCGTGTGTTCCAGATTGCTTGGTTGTTTTTATTTTTTGCCATGATATTTAATTATACCTATTTAGCATGAGATTTTTAATAATATTTATTTTTTTGATAACAAATGTTGTGGCCGAAGAACTGCCTGGTATTAAAAATATTGTAATCCATAAAGTACCAAAAACATATGATAATGTTATTTTTTTAGACCAAAAAGATCAAAAGATTAATATCAATGAATATAAGGGTAAATTATTATTATTGAATTTTTGGGCAACTTGGTGTGAGCCTTGTAAAGAAGAAATGCAATCTTTAGATAAACTTCAAGTCAACTCGGAATTAGATAAAATAAAAATTTTTGCAATTAATATTGGTAAAGAAAATTTAGACAAAGTTAATAAATTTTTTGTCGATCTGAATATTAAAAACTTTGAACCCTATTTTGATCCACCAACAACATTAGCAAAAATGTTTTATCTGAGAGGTCTACCTACATCAATTCTAATCAATAAAGAAGGCCAAGAATTTGCCAGAGTAATAGGTTCAATTGATTTTGAAGATAAAAATTTTATTAATTGGATAAAAAAATATAACTAATTTTTAAAAAAGTAAGCAAAGCCAACTAAAGCAATAATAGCAATAAACTGTAAAATAACTCTTAGCTGCATTAATTTATTTGAATATTTCTTACTTGTTTCTCCTCCCTTAAAAAGAGTACCTATACCTAATATTAAAACTATCCCCACCGCAATCAAAAGTGCTATTGATAAAATTTTTACTAATATTCCTGATATCATTTTTTTTATTTAGATTGTGTTTTGACATAAAAAACATAATTTATCTACTATGACATTTTGCCTAGATTCCATAATTATTAAACCAGAAAACGGTGTTGAAATCAAAAATGCAATTATTTTGCTTCATGGTTATGGAGGTGATGGAAAGGATATAAGTATGCTATCTTTAAACTGGAAAAGACATATGCCTAATACAGTTTTTATTTGTCCTAATGGTCACGAGCCATGCGCTATAAATTCCTCTGGTTATCAGTGGTTTGATTTAACTAAAGACAATTCTGATTACATACTAGAGCAATCAATTAAAGCTGAAGAAGTTTTAAAAAAATTTATTAATGAAATAAAACAAGAATTTAAGTTGTCAAATAATCAAATCTGTTTATCGGGATTTAGTCAGGGATGTATGATGTCTTTAAATGTTGGTCTCACACTTGAAGAAAAATTTTCATGTATAGTTGGTTTTTCTGGAAAGATAATAAATCAAAAAGATTTAAAAAGTAGAATCAAAAATAATACTGAAACATTACTTATACATGGTGAAGTTGATCAAATTGTCCCATCTACACATTTACTAGAGGCAAAAGATTTTTTAATAAGAAATAATGTCAAAGTTGATACATTATTAATAAAAAATTGTGATCATCATATTCCTATCGAAGCATCAAGTACAGCTTTAAATTTTATTTTAAAAAAATTTTAATATCTCTTAATATTGATAAAATTGTTTAACTAAGTTAAAATTAGTTTATGAACAACTTTATTGAACAAAATGTTTCATTAGAAAAGTGTCCAGCGCTAGTACTTAATGCAGACTATAGACCTTTGAGTTACTATCCTTTATCTTTGTGGTCATGGCAGGATACAGTTAAATCTGTTTTTCTGGATCGAGTTATTATTGTTAGCAATTACGATAGAACTATAAGAAGTCCATCATTTAATATGAAATTACCAAGTGTTATCGCATTAAAGGATTATATTGTTCCTCAAAGTAAGCCAAGTTTTACTAGATTTAATGTGTTTTTAAGAGATAAATTTTCATGCCAATATTGTGGAAGTAATGAAGAGTTAACTTTTGATCACTTATTACCTAGATCAAAAGGGGGTGAAACTAATTGGGATAATGTTGTAACAGCTTGTTCTTCATGCAATGTAAAAAAGGGTGGAAAATTATTAAAATATTCAGGCATGAAGTTACACCAGTATCCTTACCGACCATCAACAGAAGATCTTCACAAAAACGGTAAAAATTTTCCACCAAATTTTTTACATAAAAGTTGGATGGATTACTTATATTGGGATGTAGAACTAGAGTCTTAAATTTTTTCTGAAATATTTATTGCAATTTTTGATCCAGTTTTAATAATTTTATCTAATATAGAGTACAGACCTTCTTTTGTGGCACCTTTTTCGTAAGCAATGTCTTTATGATTTAATTCGTCCTCTCTAAATTTAATTATTTTTTTTTTTAGTTTTGGTTCACTATTATCAAGCTGTCTTATTTGATTTAAATAATGCTCATCTATTACCTCTTCAACGGAAGCAGTACAAAGCATAGCTGCTTTCTTTCCAAGCAAAGTTGAGCCAAAACCTAATCCGACACCTAATAAGTCCCATAAAGGTAAAAATTTAGTCGGTTTTATATTTCTTTTTTTAATTTCCTCTTCAAAAAAATCAGAATGTTCTTTTTCATGAACTTTCATTTCTTCAATCGTTTTTTTTAAAGATTCATCTTTTACCAATGTGTTTAAAGCAAGCAACTGTCCTTCATAAATTTTAACAGCACCACGTTCTCCTGCATGATCAACTCTAATGAATTCTTCAATTTTCTTTTTATTAATTACTGCCATAATTTAAATAAGCTTTTGTTGTAAAGTAAACAATTAATATTGATATTAAAATATTGTAGCTTGTAAGCGATAATCCTAAAATTTTAAATGTTACATCTTTGCAGCTTATATTTTTTTCTTGTAATTGTCTTAATATGTCCTTTTTTGAAAGTAAATTGGAGCCATTTTTTAAATCGCAAACCAATGATTCTTCAATAAAACCTTGCTCAATGCCCAAATGATATAGAGATAAAATAGTAGCAGCTAAAAAAATTAAAATAAGAGAAAAAATGAAATATTTTTCAAGATTTATAAATTTATAATTTAATACAATAATTATTAATGCTAGCAGGTATGGAATTCTTTCCAGTATACACAAGTTACAAGGTTGATGACCTAGAATGTATTCAATAAACAGTGCTGAAGCCAAAGCAATAATGCTAATTAAAAAAATTAACTTCAATGTTGTTGTTTTGCTAATCTCAACCATTTAATTTAAAAAAAAAATAAATAATAATAAATATTATAACTATAATAATTCCGATTATGGTGAACCATTTTGATCCATGTTTTTCCATATACTTTGTAAATAATTCTCCAAATTTATAAGATAAATAAGAAACTATAAAAAATCTCAGGCTTCTCGAAATTAAGCTGACAATTATAAAAATAGGAAGATTAAAAGCAATTAGACCACTTGAAATCGTAAAGGCTTTATAGGGTAATGGAGTAAAGCCAGCTAAAAAAAGAATACTCAACCATGCAAGGAATCCACTACCTTGAGACATGCTTAATTTTAAATTTTCAACTTTATCTTGATAACCATAAAATTCGATTAAATACATTGCTAAATCAAAAAATAAATAACCTATCAGATATCCAAAGATTCCTCCAAGAACTGAAAATATTGATGCTATTAAAAATATTTTCAAATATTCTCTTTTTTTAGCAATTACCATTGGAATTATCATTGCATCTGGAGGTATAGGAAAAAAAGAACTTTCTATAAAAGATACAAGCCCTAAATAAAAATTAGAACTTTTATGTGCAGCTAATTCTAAACATTTTTTGTAAAGTGTTTGAAACATTTTTAGGTTTTAATATAAATTTAGTTCTTATACTATTAAATATAATTTAATTGAATACCAAGGGCGAATGGCGGAACTGGTAGACGCGCACGACTCAAAATCGTGTTTCGCAAGAAGTGAGAGTTCGATTCTCTCTTCGCCCACCAAGTAACTATGAATTTAGATAATTTAGATAATTTAAATAATTTGATAGAATTATTTGCTAATCAAGCAAATAAACAAAATAAAAATGATATTTTTTTAGAATGGCTAAACCCGAGCAATAAAATAACATACACATGGGATCAAACTGAAAAGAATATTTTAAATTTATCAAAAGTTATTAAAGAAAATATAAAAGAAGGCGATAGATGTCTTTTAGTTTCGGAGAATAGACCTGAGTGGTTTGTTTCTGATTTAGCTATAATGTTAGCTGGTGGTATCACAGTTCCAGCATATACAACTTATATAGAAGATGATTATAAGTATTTGATAGAGGATTGTGAACCTAGCTTAGTTATTGTTTCTAATAATGAAATGCTAAAAAAATTAAATAACATAATCAATGAAAAAGACTTTATTAAAAAAGTAATTACTTTAGATCAAATAGATAAGGTAATAAATAATTTAAATTTAAACAACAAAGAAAGATATTTAGATTATAATTCTATTATAAAAAATAATTTCTTAGCAGAAGATAAAATCGAAAATAATAAATTAAATAGAAAGTCTCCAGCATGTATAATTTATACTTCAGGAACTGGAGGAAATCCCAAGGGTGTAATTTTAAGTCATGGTGGAATTTTAAATAATGTTAGGGGATCGTGTGAAATTACAAAACCATTATTTAATTCAAGACCAGCATTTTTAACTTGGCTTCCGCTTTCTCATTCGTATGAGCACTGTCTTCAATTTGTACAGATAGCAGTAGGAGCTAGAGTATTCTATGCCGAAAAAATTGAAAAACTTCTAGAAAATATATCCGAAGCAAAGCCTACAATTATGGCAGCTGTCCCTAGGTTTTACCAAAACCTTTACAACAAAATAAACATGAATTTAAAAAAACAAACAGGTTTTAAAGCAAAATTAATTGAAGCAACTCTTCGTCTGGGAAGAAAAAAACTATTAAATCAAAAAATGACTTTTTCTGAAAAATCAATGAATTTTATTGTTGATATATTAGTTAGAAAAAAAATAAAAAAACAATTTGGTGGAAATTTAAAAGCTTTTGTTTCAGGTGGTGGTGCTCTAGATAAAGAAATAGGTGAATTTTTAAATGCCATAGGATTACCTACTCTCCAGGGTTATGGTTTAACAGAAACATCACCAGTAGTAAGTTGCAATCCAATACATAAAATCAAAGTGGAAACTGTAGGCCCTCCATTTAAAGGAAATGAAGTTAAAATTGCCGAAGATGGAGAAATTTTAGTTAAAGGCGAAAATGTAATGCTAGGATATTGGAACAAAAAAGAAGAAACTGAAAAAATAATTATAAATGGATGGTTACATACAGGTGATATTGGAGAGATAGATCCAAATGATGGTTATTTACAAATTACTGATAGAAAAAAAGATATTATAGTAAGTGCTGGTGGAGATAACATTTCACCTGCTAAAATTGAAAATATGATTACGAATGAACCTGAGATAGATCAATGTATGGTTTATGGTGATAAAAAAAATTACTTAGTTGCTTTAATTGTTCCTAATAAAGATTTTTTAAACGAAAAAGAAAAAATAAATAAAGTAATTGAAAAAATAAATAAAAAATTAACTTTATTAGAAAAGATAAAAAAAATTCAATTAATAGACGAAAATTTTTCTATTGAAAATGGTTTAATGACACCAACAATGAAAGTAAAAAGAAAAAAAGTTACAGAAAAATATAAAAATCAGTTAGAAGATCTATATTAAAATATTTAATTAAAATTGTTTATTAACCGCATAAACATTAACTAAATTAATAAAAAAAAGTTTTATAAAAATAAAAAGTTAAAAATAATTTTTATAAAATTTAACTTCTAATTAAAGAATTGACATAACTTATAGAAAAAAATAAAAATATGGTAACAACGAATCAATTTGATTCGTTTAACTAAAAAAGGGAGCTAAAGATGCCTAAGAAAAGAAAAAAAGCGGCAAAGAAAACTAAGAAAAAAGCTAAGAAAAAAGCTAAGAAAAAAGCAAAAAAAAGAAGAAGAAAATAGTAACTTAGTATTCTTTACAAAAAACGCTTCTCATTACAGTTTGTATGAGAGGCGTTTTTTTTTACTCGTCAATCGGTTCGTCGTTATCAGAAACTGGCTCGTCTACAGGTAGTTCACTAGTTGCAGTTTTTGCAGCTGCTACTGGTTGAGGCTGCCCACCTAAATTTCTTTTTAGCGCTTTATCCAATTTTTTTTGAGTATCTTCTAATGATACATTTAAAACAATCTGAAATTCAGACAGAATTCTTTCATAAGCTTTTTCAAATAATTGTCTTTCACTATAAGACTGGTCAACCATAAGATCATCACCCTTGTTTAAATCTCTGACAACCTCAGCTAATTCATATATTTTTCCAGAAGATATTTTCGCTTCATATTCTTGCGCTCTTCGACTCCACATTGATCTTTTAATTTTTGGTTTACTTTTTAATATTGAAATACACTTGTTAACTTGATTGATGGTTGCTAATGGCCTTAAGTGAGACTGCTTATTTACTGGGACCATTCCATTAGCTTTGTCTTTTTCAAATTTAATAACATATGTTTCAACATCAATTCCACCAATGTTAATTTTTTTAAATTCAGTAATTTGCCCTACCCCGTGCTTAGGATAAACAACATGGTCTTTAATTTTGTATTCTCTTTTTTCAGTTTCTTGTTTTTTAACTTTTTTTATTTCAGGCTTAACTTCATTTGTTTTTGAAATTCTTAAATTATCTATTTTTGGTTCAGCTGTCGTCTGTGTAATTTTAACGGCTTTTTTTGTTTTAATTAATTTAGGAGAAACTTTTTTAACAATTTTTTTGATTTTTTTTGAAATTATTTTTTTAGCTTTTTTAGCTTTTTTAGCTTTTTTAGCTTTTACAACCTTCTTTTTAGAAACTTTTTTTTTTAATTTTTTGTCTGTTTTGCCTTTAAAGATTTTCTTTAAAATATTTTTCGTATTTATTTTGCTCATTTTTAAATTTCTCGTGATCCGCTGGTGGATCTTTTTTTTCACTTATGTTAGGCCAGATTTCAGAATATTTTTTATTGATCTCTAACCATTTTTCACTTCCAGGTTCGGTGTCTGCTTTTATGGCATCGACAGGACATTCTGGCTCGCAAACGCCACAATCTATACACTCATCGGGTTTAATTACAAGCATATTTTTACCTTCGTAAAAGCAATCAACTGGGCAGACATCAACACAGTCTGTTAGCTTGCACTTAATACAATTGTCATTAACGATATATGTCATTTTAAATTTTGTTTAATTTTTTCTTTAATATCGCCCATTGTTTTATTGTCAATGTAAAGTAAACCCGCAAGTCGTCTCATTAAATTAGTTTCATATATATCAGCATCTTTGTTTGAATAGATTATGGACCACAAAGCCTCAATAATTTTAATTTTATCTTGCTCGGGCAACCCCTTTACTTCTCGAGTAAAATCTAAAATTTGATTTGAGCTTTCTTCAATTATTTTTGCTTGTTCAATTGTTTTAGAAACATTTTCATTTTCTATACCTAGCTCATTAAGTGTTTTTTTAATAATTTCTTCCTCTTTATCTGTATAGTTCTCATCTATTTTTGCTGCATGAATTAATAGAGCACAAACTTTTGTTAAAAAATTATTATTTTTTATTTCCTCTTTTTTAAAAAACATTTTAACTTAAATTTAAATTCTTTAATATTTTAAATGGATTTTCATTTGAAATCTTTTTTGTGGTAATTTTTTTAAATTTCTTAGTAGGGCTATATTTAAAAAATGTTTCATTTTCTTTTTCAAATATTTTATAATTCATTTTTTGAAGTAATTTTTTAAAATTATCTTTACTACATCCTAAAAGATTTAACATTTCTGGAACTAATTTTATTTCAGAATTTTCTTTTGAACTAGAATTTATTATTAATACAAATAATCTTTCCAAAATATCAATTCTTACAAAAAAATTATCAAATCTTTCAAATCCACACAAAAGCATGAAGTTTTTATTTTTTACTTCTTTATCGTCTAAAAAATTCAAACCAAAGGTAGGTGGTTTTAAATTATGAAATTTTTGATAAAAATTTTTCCATAACAACGTACGCAAAGATACGGCTTCTGGTTTAATTAATTGATAAAGGAAAACATGATATCTCCCAAACTTTACTCCTAAGTCTCTAAGAATTTTTCTTTCATTTTGTTCTAAGTTTTTTAGATATTCAGAAACTTGATCTCTTTTTAATACCCCATTATTTTCATATAGTTGGTATGCTAGTGCTTTAATTGATGAATTATTTTCTTTTATATTTTTTAAATCAATTAAACTTTTAAGCACATTATTTATTTTTATATGTATCCATTTGTTAATGTAATCGTTTAATTTTTGTTTTGTGTTTTGTTCAATGATATCATCAACGATTAAATCAAAATTAGGATTTAAATAGTCACTACCTGTTGTTAATTTAGCAATTGGAAAATTATTCCAGTAAATTTTAAAGTCTTCATTCAAATTTATTAATCCTGTATCAATTATTGATTGAACACGTTTTTCTAATTCTGGACCAATAGTTTGTCTTGCAGCCTTTTTTAAAGATTTAATATCTGTTTCTAAAGCACCTTTTTTTAGATCTAGTTCTAATTTTAGTCCTTTTATCTTTCCAATAAATTGATCGTCAATTTTAACATCGTTGTTTTGTAAAATTTCGGTTTTAAATTCCATATCTTGTTTTAAACCTCTAGCGAGTACACTTGCTCTTTTGTCAATAAAAGTTTTAGTAAGTTCCTCATGCAATCTGTCTGAAAGTCTATCTTCCAAGTGTTTAGTTTTTTCTATCCAATAAATTTGATTTTCTACCCAATTATTTTTATTCGAAACATATGACCAAGTTCTTACATTTGCAATTCTATTTGACAAAGAATCTACATTTCCTTCTAATTTATCAAGCTTCATAAGCTGTAATCTCATATAGTCTTCAGAAATTAGTCCTTTTTTGCTGGTTAAAAATTTAAATACATTTCCAATAATCTCAAAATGATTTCCGTAAGTTTTTTTTACAAAATCAGGTATTTGGCAACATTCCCATAAAAGCAATAAAGTTTTCTTATCAAATTCTATATTTAAAATTCTTTGATCTTTTAAAAAATATTTTAGAGCTTTTTCGTCCTCACATTCATGAATTTTTCTTAACCATTCCACTTGAGGTTTTTCTTCTAAACTTTTGATCAAACTAATTGGATTGTTGAAATTAAGATTTGAATTTCTCCAAAACAAAGTTCTAATTTCCTCAAATTTATGATTTTCTAATAAATCTACCTCTTCTGGAGATATTTCTTTACAATCTCCAGTAATACCGAAACTACCATCGTTAAGGTACCTGCCAGCTCTACCTGCTATTTGACCTATTTCAGATAGATTTAATCTTCTTAACTTTTTTCCATCAAATTTCTTAACATTTGAAAAATAAACAAAATCTAAATCCATATTTATTCCCATTCCAATTGCATCTGTTGCAACTAAAAAATCGACATCCCCAGATTGATATAATTCAACTTGAGCATTTCTTGTTTTTGGACTTAGTGATCCCATTACAATAGCAGCACCACCCTTTTGTCTTCTTATTAATTCAGCAATGGCATAAACCTCCTCTGCTGAAAATGCAATGATTGCTGTTTTTCTGTCTATTCTTGATATTTTTTTGTGACCAGCGTAGGTAAGTTTAGATAGTCTTTCTCTGTTTATAAATTCAATGTCTCCATTCAATTTTGAGATGATATTTTTAATGGTACTTGAGCCCATCAGCATTGTAAGCTTTTCTCCCCTTATATTTAAAAGTCTATCAGTAAAAATATGACCTCTTTCATGATCAGCACACATTTGAATTTCATCAACACCAACAAATTCTAGATGTTTGTCAATTGGCATAGACTCAACTGTACATAAAAAATATTTAGCATTAGATGGAATGATTTTTTCCTCACCAGTTATTAATGCAACTTTGTCTAAACTTATTTTCTTGACTACTTTGTCATATACTTCCCTTGCTAATAATCTAAGTGGAAATCCAATCATTCCACTCTCAAAAGAAAGCATGGTTTCGATAGCAAGATGGGTTTTACCTGTATTAGTGGGACCGAGAACAGCTGTAATTTTATTTTTAATCATTTCTATCTTTTGTGCTTCTTTTTTTTTACCTACCAGATATTGTTACTGCTAAAGAACAAAAATAGACTAAAACATGACCGAATCGGAGGGTAAAAAGTTCTCATTTTCTTTTAAATGTTAGTGAGATTACCATAAATAAGATTAATTCTATAATAGTAATTTAATTTAATAAAATGAGTAAAAAACTTTGGCAACCTTCTCTAATTGCAAAAAGAAGTTCAAATTTATTTGCTTTTGAAAATTACGTTTCAAAAAAATTAAAAATAAAATTTAATAGAAATTATAAAAAATTATTAAATTGGAGTATTAAAAATTCATCTGAATTTTGGAGTAGATTTTGGGATTTTAGTAAAATTAAGGGAATTAAAAGTAATAAAAAATTCAGAAAATCAAAGACTTTTTATAAAAATTTATTTTTACCAGGTAGCAGACTAAATTTTGGTGAAAATTTATTGTCAAAAAACAACAATGAAAAAGCAGTAACCTTTATTAGTGAAAATGGATTTAGAGAAGAAAGATCATGGAGACAATTAAATTTAAATACTAATAAAATTTCAAAGTTTCTAAAAAAAATAAATATTAAAAAAGGAGACAGAGTAGCAGCCTATATGCCAAATACTATTGAAACAGTTGAAGCATTCATTGCCACAACTTCACTGGGGGGTATTTGGTCTTCTTGTAGTCCTGATTTTGGCTCTAAAGGTGTTACAGAAAGATTTTCTCAAATTAATCCAAAAGTTTTATTTATCACTGATCAGTATTTTTATAATGGAAAAAAAATAGATGTTTTAAAAAGACTTCCAGAGATTTTAAAATTAATACCATCAATTAAAAATGTTGTGATTAGTAATTACCCTGGAAAAAAATTTATTAAAAATAAATTTAAATTTAAAAAAATTAAATTTTTTAAATGGAATAAATTAATGCAAATTAGTGCTGAAAAAATTAATTTTAAAAGATTTGATTTTGAAACAGAGTTAGCAATATTATATTCAAGTGGAACTACTGGAAAACCTAAATGTATTTGTCATAGATCTGGTGGTGTTTTAATCCAGCATATGAAGGAACATCAATTACATTGTAATATTAAAGAAAATGATAATGTTTTTTATTTTACAACTTGTGGATGGATGATGTGGAATTGGTTAGTTAGTTCATTAGCTTCTAAGGCATCTATTGTTCTATTTGATGGATCTCCAATGTTTAAATCTGCCGATTTACTTTTGAAAATAGCACAAAAGGAAAAAATAACTTTATTTGGAATAAGTGCTAAGTATGTAGATGCTTTAAGAAAGTTTAAACCAAAATTAAAATATAAATTCAAACTTAATAAACTAAGAACAATTTGCTCAACTGGGTCACCTCTTTCAGAGGAAAGTTTCAAATATGTTTATAAGCACATTAAAAAAAATGTACACTTATCATCAATTTCTGGTGGTACCGACATTGTTTCATGCTTCGTGTTAGGAAATTTATATCAGCCAGTAAATATAGGAGAAATACAAAACAATGGTTTGGCTTTGGATGTAGATGTACTAAGTGATAAAGGTAAGTCTTTAAAAAATTGTAAAGGAGAACTTGTCTGTAAAAATCCTTTTCCATCAATGCCTTTAAAGTTTTGGAATGATAAAAATGATATTAAATTTAAGAGTGCTTATTTTAATAGATTTAAAAATATATGGCACCATGGAGATTACGCAGAAATAAAAAATAGTGGTGGGTATATAATTCATGGAAGATCAGATACCACCTTAAATCCAGGAGGTGTAAGACTTGGAACAGCAGAGATATATTCAGAAGTTGAAAAGTTTAGAGAAATAAAAGAGTCTATCGTTGTAGGACAATCATGGGATAATGATGTTAGAATAGTTTTATTTATTGTAATGAGCAAAAATTATTCATTAACATTAGAATTAATTAATAAAATTAAATTAAAAATAAAAAAAAATGCATCTCCTAGACATGTTCCAAGTAAAATTATTGTTGTAAAAGATATACCTCGAACAAAAAGTGGTAAAATAGTTGAACTTGCAGTTAAAAGTAAGATAGAAGGAAGTCAAATTAAAAACATTGAAGCTTTAGCAAATCCCGAAGCTCTTGAACAATTTAATAATTTAAAAGAATTGAGCAATTAAATGTTAAAAAATCTTGTCAAAGACCTAAAGCCGTCATCTACTCTTGCAATTAACGAAACTTCAAAACAGCTAGAACAACAAGGAAAAAAAATCTTTAAATTTGGTTTTGGGCAATCACCATTTAAAGTACCTGAGGATGTTGTTGAAGAATTAAAAAGTAATGCTTATCAAAACAAATATCTACCCATGCAGGGCCTTGAGGAATTAAGGGAAGCTGTAGCGAAATATTCATCTAAAAAGAAAAATTATAACTACAAAGCGAACAATGTAATAATTGGACCAGGATCTAAAGAATTAATGTTTTTATTGCATGTAATTTTTGATGGTGAAATAATATTGCCAGCACCCAGTTGGGTTTCATATGCACCGCAAGCTATTTTAGGTAGAAATAAAATTCAAATTCTCCAAACAGAAAGAGAAAACAACTGGTTTCCTACTGGAGCACAAATTGAGAAAATTATATCAAAAGATAAAGATAAGAATTATTTATTATTTTTAAATTCACCGAACAATCCTTCCGGACAGGTTTGTAACAAACAAGAAGAAATTTCAGAAATTGCCAAAAAGTATAATCTTATAATTTTATCAGATGAAATATATTCAGAATTAACATTTTCTAAAAATTTTAAATCTATATCAAGTTATTGTCCTGAAAAAACCATTATTAGTACTGGACTTAGTAAATGGTGTGGTGCAGGGGGATGGAGACTTGGTTATTTTATAATTCCAGATGAATTGAACAATATAAAAAATATGATCAATGTATTAGCTAGTGAAACTTTTTCTGCTGTGAGCGCACCTATTCAGTATGCAGCAATCAAAGCTTACGAAAATGATCATTCAAATTATATTACAAAATCAGTAAATATTTTAAGTGCAGTAGGTAAATACGTTTTTTCAAACTTAAAATCAAACAAGGTATTGATTAATGAACCTCATGGAGGATTTTATTTAATGCCAGAATTTTTAAATAACAAATTTAAAACTTCATCAGATATGTGTAAGGATATATTAAATAATACTGGAGTTGCTTTATTACCAGGTTCTGATTTTGGATTTAATCCAGATAAAATGTTAGCAAGGTTAAGTTTTACAGATTTTGATGGACAAGAGTTTATGAATAATATTGATGAAACAAAAAGAATTGATGAGAATTTAATTAATAAGTTTGCACCAAAAGTAGTAGAAGGTGTAAATAAACTAAAGAATTGGTCAGAAAACTTATAAAAAATCACTCTGTACACCTACGATTATTTTTTGTTAGAATAAATTTATAAAAATAACGACATATAAATAGAGGGGTAAACAATGAAAAAAATAATCACATCTCTATCAAGTGCTTTACTGATTTTATTTGCATCATTGTCTTTGACAACTGTTGCTAAATCAGCAGAGTTCTTTACGATAGGAACAGGCGGACCTACAGGAGTATATTTCCAAACAGGAAACGCTATATGTAAAATGCTTCACAAATCAGCAATTAGTGCTGAACATGGTAGAAAAAAAGGTACAGCTAAAGCTTATAGATGTACTGCTCCATCCACTGGTGGATCTAACTATAATATTGGTCAGATAGCAGCTGGAGAATTCCAATTTGGTGTAGCGCAATCAGACTGGCAGTATCATGCTGTAAATGGATCTAGTAAATGGGAAGGAAAACAATTTAGTAATTTGAGAGCAGTTTTCTCAGTTCACAATGAGCCTTTTCAAATTTGGGCAAGAAAAAAAGCAAAAATTAAAGATTTTGCTGGATTAAAAGGAAAAGTAGTTAACATCGGTAATCCTGGTTCAGGTCAAAGAGGAACTATGGAAGAACTGATGAAAGCAATGGGTGTTGATAATAGTTTCTTTAAATCAACAACTGAACTTACTTCTTCTGAACAAGTTAAAGCGCTATGCGATGGAAAAATAGATGCATTTGGTTATTCTGTTGGATTTCCAAATGGTGCTATGGAACAAGCAGCAACTTGTGCAGCCAAAGCATCTCCAATTAATTTAACAGGTTCTGAAGTTCAAGGTTTAATTAATGGTGCAGATTATTATGCACAGGCAGTAATACCTAAAGGAACTTATACAGGTCAGAAAAAAGATGCTACAACTTTTGGTGTAAAAGCTACTGTTGTTACTTCTGCAGATGTTTCTGAAGAGCTTGTTTATTTAGTTACAAAAGCTGTAATGGAAAATTTTGATGATTTCAAAAAACAACATCCAGCATTTGGTTTCTTGGAAAAGAAAAACATGATTAAAGATGGTTTATCTGCTCCATTACATCCAGGTGCAATAAAATACTATAAAGAAGCTGGGTTAATGTAATCTAATTTTTATTAATTAAAAAAGGCCTGGTAATTTTTACCGGGCCTTTTTTTTATGGTATGAATAATTTTAATGAACGACTCAATCAGCAGTAAAATTAAAAATAAAATAAGCGAAGATTTATCACCAACTAGAAATATTACTGGTTTTCATCTGAAAATTGTTTCAGCAATAGCAATTGTTTGGTCATTATTTCAACTTTGGTACGCTTCACCATTCCCATTCATGTTAAATTTTGGAATGTTTAAGGGATTGCCAGCAAGGGCAATTCATTTAGGTTTTGCTTTAACTCTAGCCTTTTTAATTTACCCAATATCAAAGGGTAAGAAAATTTCGTTTTTTGATGTTTTGATCAGTTTTATGGGAGCGATTTCGTGTCTTTATATTTATTTTTTTTATGATCAGTTGGTTGATAGAGGGGGTGTTCTTTTAAATCTTAAGATATCAGAAACATTAAATTTTCCATTAGAATTGATTTTAGGAGGATGTGGAATTTTAATTCTTTTAGAGGCCACCCGAAGAGCAATTGGTTTACCTTTGGTAATTATAGCCAGTTGTTTTCTATTGTTTTCATACTTTGGAAGGTATGCGCCTGAAATAATTTCTCATGGTGGTTTGTCTTTAAATAGACTTGTAGGCTTTCAGTGGCTTGATCAAGAAGCAATTTTTGGAATTCCGATTGGGGTATCAGTAGATTTTATTTTCCTATTTGTTTTATTCGGCGCTTTGCTTGAAACTGCAGGTGGTGGAAAATATTTTTTAGATCTTGCTTTTGCAATGGTTGGAAAAATGAGAGGAGGACCTGCAAAGGCAGCAATATTAGGTTCAGGTATGACTGGATTAATTTCGGGATCTTCAATTGCAAACACAGTTACTACTGGAACATTTACAATTCCAATTATGAAAAAAACTGGTTTTTCAAAAGAAAAAGCTGGTGCTATCGAGGTTTCCTCATCAGTCAATGGTCAGATCATGCCACCTGTCATGGGCGCCGCAGCATTCGTAATGGCAAGTTTTATTGGTGTAACTTACTTTGAAATAGTTAAACATGCTTTCTTACCAGCAATTATTTCTTATATAGCATTATTTTATATTTCACATTTAGAAGCTTTAAAATTAAATCTTAAAGGAATGGATGATGCAGATGTTCCTCATTTAAAAAAAACTTTTTTATCTGGGATACATTTTTTAATACCAATTTTTGTTTTAATTTATACTTTGGTTTATTTAAGATTTACTGCCTCATATTCAATTTTTTATGCAACCATTACTTTGGTTTTAGTCAATTTAATAAGTTTGTTAATTAAAAATAAAATTAAAAAAGATGCACTTAAAGAATGGTTTAATCAAACAATAGTTGGTTTTGAAAAAGGCGCTTTAAATATGGTTGCTGTTGGTATAGCGATTGCAACTGCAGGAATTATTGTTGGTGCAGTTGGATCTACAGGCTTAAGTACTAATTTAATAATAGTTATAGAATCTATAGCTAAAGATAACGTTACTATATTATTATTTTTAACAATTATTTTGTGCTTACTTTTAGGAATGGGTTTGCCAACAACAGCAAATTATGTTGTTGTTGCTTCTTTAATGGCGACTGTGTTAGTGGATGTTGGGAATGCCTCAGGTTTTATTTTTCCGTTAATTGCAGTTCATTTATTTGTCTTTTATTTTGGCTTAATGGCTGATGTGACGCCACCAGTGGGACTTGCCTCTTATGCAGCTGCAGGAATATCTGGTGGAGATCCCTTAAGAACAGGGGTTCAAGCTTTTTGGTATAGTTTAAGAACAGGAATTTTGCCGATTGTATTCTTATTTAACCATGAACTTTTACTTATTGGTATTGAAAATATTTGGCATGGATTGATTGTAATTATAACTTCTTTAATTGGGATTTTAGTATTTACATCAGCCACTCAAGGATGGTTTATTAATAAACTTAAATGGTATGAAATAATTATTTTTTTAGTAATTTCTATTTCCTTGCTATCACCCGACTTTGTTTTAAACAAATTTTATCCAAAATATAATTATGAGGAAATTACTAAAATTAATTCAATGAAATTAGACTCAACAAAAGAAATTCAAATTAAAATAACAAGGCCCAGTTTATACGGAGAAAGATATAAGTTATTTGTGATATCAAAAAATACTTTTGAAGATAAATTTACTTTAGAGGACTATGGAATTACATTAATGAAACAAGATGACAAAATTATTGTTGATAATTTGAAATGGAATGGAGAAGCAAAAAAAAGTGGTTTTGAAATGGGAGACTATATAAGTGAATTTAAAATTGAAAATTCAGATAGACCATCCAAAAATATCGTTTATCCTATAGCAATATTATTGCTAGTTGTATTTGGCTACTTTAACTTAAAAAGAAAAGAGTAAAATTATCCACCTGGACCCAAATTAGACGGCTTTATTTTAATAATTTTCCATACTCCAGATGCAGAGGTAATTATTTTATCATTACACTTAAGCTCACAAAATAAAAACACAAGAGTATTTGTTTTTTTTAAAATTTTTGTATGTCCAATAATTTCATCCCCAACTTTTGAAGCGCCTATAAATTTTATATCTAAAGAGATAGTTACACATGGTGCATTTCCTGCAGCTCTATGCGCGGCTGTTCCTGCTCCTGCATCTATTAAAGCAGATAAATAACCCCCATGAGTTATTCCAGCAGCATTTAAATGATTTTCATTAATTATAGATTTAAATTCATATTCATTTTCTGAAATAGCTCTAAATAAAACACCCCCATTGTGTTTCATAAATCCAGGTTTAATACTTATTTGCTCAAATTTACTGCTCATAATTTTTTATAATACAAAAGTTAAAATTAATAAAATTATTAAAATAATTGTAAAAAAATAAATTACTGATTTTTGTAAAGATGCATTCAAAAGCCAATTAAACATTTTTGTTTCCTTTTTGGTGGACCGCCCAGAACTCGAATCTGGAATCTCCCGGTTCGTAGCCGAGCGCCTTATCCAATTTGGCCAGCGGTCCTTTTTAATAATATATCCCATATATCAAAGTTTTTGATGTAATTTAACTTATAAAATATTATGTTAATTACTTTATGAGTAAAAATTCTAGCGATGTTGTTATTACTTCAGCACTAAGAACTCCAATTGGTAGATACAAAGGGTCGTTAAAAAATCTTAGCGCATCAAAATTAGGATCAATAGCAATTAAAGAGGTAATTTATCAATCAAAATTAGATTTAGAGGAGATTGATGAAGTAATTATGGGGCATGTTTTAACTTCTGGACTTGGTCAAAATCCCGCTAGGCAAGCTTCAATTGGTGCCGGAGTACCAGTTTCAAAACCTGCTCATATTGTTAATCAAGTTTGTGGATCTGGATTAAGATCTGTTGTTTCAGGATATCAATCAATAAGTTTAGGAGAAAATAAAATAGTCATTGCAGGCGGTCAAGAAAATATGTCTAGAGCAACTCATGCAATTTATTATCGAGAAGATAAAAAATTTTCTGAAAATAAATTAGTAGATACAATGATAAAAGATGGTCTGCTAGATTCATTTAATGATTATCATATGGGTGTCACAGCTGAGAATGTTGCCGATAAATATAAAATTTCAAGAGATGAACAAGATAATTTTTCTTTAAATTCTCAGAAAAAAACAGAAAAAGCATATAGTGAAAATAAATTTCAGGATGAGCTGATTAAATTAAAAATTGAAGATGGTGATAAAAAATTTATATTTGAAAAAGATGAACATCCTAGAGAAAATTTAAGCATAGATGATTTAAAAAAATTAAAAACAGTATTTAAAGAAAATGGGACTGTAACACCTGGAAATTCCTCAGGCATAAACGATGGTGCTGCAGCCTTAGTTTTAATGTCTAGAGAACAAGCAGAAAAAAAATCATTAGAGCCATTGGTTAAAATTGTATCTTGGGCAACTTGTGGGGTTGAGCCTTCATTAATGGGATTGGGACCTATACCCTCAATTCAAGAAGCTTTATCTAAAGCAAATTGGAAAATAGATGAAGTAGACTTATTTGAAATTAATGAAGCCTTCGCAGCACAAAGTATTGCGGTAATTGAAGAATTAAAAATTCCTGAACAAAAAGTTAATGTTAATGGAGGAGCAATTGCCTTAGGTCATCCAATTGGAGCTTCTGGGGCAAGAATTTTGGTTACACTTGTCCATGAAATGATTAAGCAAGATAAAAAAAAAGGTTGTGCGGCACTCTGTATTGGTGGTGGTATGGGAATAGCTATGTGTATTGAGAGAAGCTAAAAAGCTTAATATTCATTTATTTTTTTATTTTTTGTATAATAAAAATATAAGATTAACGAAAAAACCTTATTAATGTGATAAAATAAAATCCAATAATGTTTTTTTGGGTATATAAAACATTTAAAAATGAGCGAAAAATTACTTGTTCCTGACATTGGTGATTTTGAAAATGTTGAGGTTATAGAGATACTTGTAAAACCTGGTGATCAAATTAAACAAAATGATCCAATAGTCACAATTGAAAGTGATAAATCAAGTGTTGAAATTCCTTCTACCATTGCTGGGAAGGTAGATAGTTTAGCAGTTAAAGTTGGTGATAAAGTTTCTAAGGGAGATTTGTTGCTTAATCTTACACCAACATCAAAAACATCATCAGAAAGTACTCTTCCAAAAGATACAGAAAATATAATTAAACAAGCTGAAGAAGCAATGTCTGAAAAAAAAGAGGAAAAAAAAATTATATCTGAACCTATAATTGAAAAAAAACAATCCACAATTCAAGTAGTTAATGGGGCTGATATTGATCCACTTGAAACTCAAGATTGGTTAGAGTCTTTATCTGCAGTTATTTCGAAAGATGGAAATCAAAGAGCTCATTTTTTAATTAAAGAACTAATTAACAAAGCTTATCGTGAAGGAGCAAATATTCCTTATACTCAAAATACACCATACATTAATACAATACCTCCTGAGGCTGAAGTAAAGTCTGGTGGCGATCAAAATATTGAAAGAAGAATTAGATCGTTGATTAGATGGAATGCAGCAGCAATGGTAGTTCGAGCAAATAAAAAATATCCTGAGCTTGGTGGACACATTGGAACATTTGCATCTGCTGCAACATTATATGATGTTGGGATGAACCATTTTTGGAGAGCAAAAAATAACAAATTTGGTGGAGATTTAATTTATTTTCAAGGACATAGTGCTCCAGGAATGTATGCAAGAGCTTTCTTAGAAGGAAGATTAAATGAAAAACAATTAGATAGTTTCAGACAGGAGGTAAAACCTGGTGGTCTATCGTCATATCCACACCCTTGGCTAATGCCAAATTTTTGGCAGTTCCCCACTGTATCCATGGGGTTAGGTCCTATGCTTGCTATATATCAAGCTAGATACATGAAATATTTAATCAATAGAGGTTTGATTAAAGATGAAGGAAGAAAAGTATGGGCCTTTTTAGGCGATGGGGAGATGGATGAGCCTGAGTCAATGGGAGCTATTGGATTAGCTGCTAGAGAAAATTTAGATAATTTAATATTTGTAATAAATTGTAATCTTCAAAGATTAGATGGTCCAGTTAGAGGTAATGGAAAAATTATTCAAGAGCTTGAGGGAAGTTTCAGAGGATCTGGCTGGAATGTAATTAAAGTTATTTGGGGGTCATATTGGGATTCGTTGCTTGCTAATGATAAAACTGGTCACTTAATAAAAATTATGAACGAGACAGTAGATGGTGAGTACCAGGCAATGAAAGCAAGAGACGGTGCTTATGTAAGAGAAAAGTTTTTTGGGAAATCTCCTGAAGCATTAGAATTATTTTCAAGCATGTCAGATACAGATATTTGGAGACTTAATAGAGGTGGTCACGATCCTCACAAAGTTTTTGCTGCATATGATAAAGCGACTAAACATCAAGGAAGCCCAACAGTGATAATTGCAAAAACTATTAAAGGTTACGGAATGGGAAAATCAGGAGAAAGTGTAAATACTACTCATCAAACGAAAAAATTAGATGTTGATGACTTGATGTACTATAGAGATCGATTTGATGTTCCCTTAACAGATGAACAAGTGAAAAATATTGAATACTTTAGGCCTGACGAAAAATCTCCCGAAATAAAGTACATAAAAGACAGAAGAATTAAATTAGGTGGATATTTACCCGAACGTTCGACTTTCGCTAAACCAATCAAAGCACCCTCAAAAGATATTTTCGATTTCATGAAAGTGTCAACTGGTGAAAAAGAAATGTCTACTACTATGGCCTTGGTAAGAATGTTAACAAATTTATTAAGGGATAAAAATATATCTCCTAGACTGGTTCCTATTATTCCCGACGAAGCAAGAACGTTTGGCATGGAAGGATTTTTTCAAAAAATAGGGATTTATGCTCATGAAGGACAAAAATATGAACCTGAGGATGCAGCTCAATTAAGTTCTTATAGAGAAGACAAAAGTGGTCAAGTTCTAGAGGAAGGTATCAATGAGGCAGGTGCTATGTCTTCATGGATTGCTGCTGCCACTGCATATACTAATCATGATATCGAAATGATCCCAATTTACATTTTTTATTCAATGTTTGGTTTCCAACGAATAGGAGATCTAGCTTGGGCAGCTGGGGATAGTCAGGCTAGAGGATTTTTGGTAGGTGCAACAGCTGGAAGAACAACATTAGCTGGAGAAGGCTTACAACACCAAGATGGGCATAGTCATTTGATTGCATCAACTATTCCAAATTGTGTAACTTATGATCCTACATTTCATTATGAATTAGCGGTAATTTTTCGAGAAGGTTTAAGAAGAATGCATGAGAAAAATGAGAATGTTTTTTATTATATTACAACAATGAATGAAAATTACTCACACCCAGAAATGCCAAAAGATAAAAATTGTGAGGAAGGCATTTTAAAGGGTATGTATAAAATAAAAGAATTTAACAAATACAAAAAAACTAAAATCCAACTTTTAGGATCAGGAACAATCTTAAGAGAAATGATGTCTGCTGCAGAGATTTTACAAAATGATTATCAAATTGACAGTGAGATATGGAGTGTAACAAGTTTTAATGAATTAAGAAAAGATGGAATGGAGGTAGAAAGATTTAATCTTTTGAATCCTGATAAAGAACCTAAAAAATCTTATGTTGAGCAATGCCTTGGCCAAACAGAGGGCCCAATTATGGCTGCATCTGATTATATGAGAATGAATTCTGATCAAATCAGACCTTATACTAATAAAAGCTTTTATTCATTAGGAGCAGATGGTTTTGGAAGAAGTGATACAAGAAAAAATTTAAGAAAATTTTTTGAGGTAGATAAAGAACATTTGGTTGCTTATGGTTTAAGTATTTTAGCAAAAGAACAGCTAATTACTTCCAAACATGCAAAACATGCAATGAAGAAGTACAATATTGATACTAATAAACCAATGCCAACAAAATTATAATGTCAGAAACTAAGATTAAAGTACCTATTATTGGAGATTTTAAAGATGTTGAGGTTATTGAGGTATTAGTTACCGAAGGTCAATCAATTAAAAAAAATGATGCCCTAATAACAATTGAAAGTGATAAATCTAGCGTAGAAATACCATCAAATTTAGAAGGTAAAATTAAAAATTTAAAAATAAAAGTAGGAGACAAAGTTTCTGAGGGAGACTTAATTTTAATTATAGAGAGTGATTCAGAAGTTAAAAAGGAAGAGATTAAAGAGAAACCAGAAATTGAAAAAGAGTCAAAAAATATTGAGGTAATAAAACCTGAAATCCAAGAAAAAACATTTTCTAAAAATAATATTTCAGACATTTCGTCTGCAAGTCCAAAAGCTAGAAAATTTGCTAGAGAACTTGGCGTAGATATTAATCAAGTAGCGGGAAGTCAGAAAGATGGAAGAGTTGTTGAAGATGATATTAAAAAATTTGTTTCATCTAATTCAAAAAACAACGTTGTAGCAAAAGATAGTAAACCAGATAAAATTAAAAACGAATTTGAACATTCTGATTTTGGTGAAATAGAAATTAAAGACATACCAAGAGTAAAAAAATTATCATCTAAATATCTTACAAATTCATGGACAACAATTCCTCATGTTACAAATCACGATGAAGCCGACATAACGGAGATGGAAAGTTTTAGAAGTTCATTAACAGATATGTATACTGGAGAAAAAATTAAAATTACACCTCTAGCATTTATAATAAAGGCTTTAGTTGCATCTCTTAAGAAATTTCCTAGTTTTAATTCTTCTATTGATGAAATTGAGACTGGAAAAATGACTTTAAAAAAATATTACCATATTGGGATAGCAGTTGACACGCCAAATGGATTAATGGTTCCAAAAATAAGAAATGCAAATAACAAAAAAATTTCTCTCATAAGTAAAGAATTAAAAGAGGTAAGCGAACTTTGTAGAAATTTAAAAATTGATAAAAAAGAATTGTTTGGTGGTTCGATGACGATTACGAGTTTAGGTGGTATAGGAGGTTCATTTTTTACTCCTATAATTAATTATCCTGAAGTTGCTATATTAGGAGTGGGAAGATCAGAAAAAAAACAAATTTTTATGAATGGAAAGTTTCAAACTAGGACTATGCTGCCAATTTCTTTATCTTATGATCACAGAATTATTGATGGTGCAGAAGCAGCTAGGTTTAATAATGATCTAAAAGAAAACTTAGGCAAGAATTTTGCCTATAAACTAGCTGTCTAATTAAAAATGAGTAAATCCATATCATTATTAAGTGCCTTATTGTGCACTTTTATTTGGGGTACGACTTTTATTGCCCAAGATACGGGCATGGATAATATTGGCCCTTTTACATTTAATGCTGTGAGGTTTTTTGTTGGTTTTCTAGCCATAATTCCACTTATGATTTTATTTGAATTAAAAAATTTTAAATCAGAATTTAAATTAGATAAAAAAACTTTCATAATTTATTCATTATTAATTGGAATTTCTTTATTCTTAGGCTCAGCACTACAACAAGTTGCTTTGCTTTATACAGATGTTGCAAATGCTGCTTTTTTTACAATTTTTTATGTGCCAATGGTACCGATTATCATTTTTATGTTTGGTAAAAAATCAATGCATTGGAGTGTATGGCCTTCTGTAGTTCTATGTTTAATTGGAGGATATTTATTAACAAATTTTCATGATGCAACAGTAAGATTAGGAGATACTTTGGTTGTTCTTGGAGCTTTATTTTGGAGCACTCATATCATTTTTACAGGTATCATTATAACTAAATACAATCTTCCACTTACCTTAGGAGCTGCGCAGACTTTAATTGTGGCTATTTTTTCATTTATAATTGGAATTATTTATGAAGAATTTATTTTCAGCAATATTTTAATGGAAATTTATTCAATTTTATATGCAGGTATATTATCTGGTGGATTTGCATTTGTATTACAAATTTATGCACAGCGCAATATTACTCCAGCACCTGCTGCTATAATTTTTTCTCTTGAAGGTGTATTTGCGACTATAGCTGCTTGGTTTATTTTAAATCAAATTCTAGATGTTAATAATTTACTTGGATGCTTTTTTATTCTATGTGGAGTTCTCTTGTCTCAATTACTTCCTTTGATTAAAAAGAAGTATATTTAATAAATTAAACCAAATAAAATCAAAGCAATTATTATTCTATAAATTACAAACGCATTCATTGAAAATTTATTTATATAAATTAAAAAGAATTTTACTGTTAGAAATGAAAAAATAAAAGAAGATATAATTGCGATAACAACTAAGTAATTAAATTGTATTGATTGTTCCAAAACATCTTTAAAGCTTAAGACACTTGCTCCAGCTAATGCGGGGATTGAAAGTAAAAAAGATATCTTGCTTGAGTCTACTCTATTAAATTTTAAAATTCTTGCAGCTGTTATAGTAATTCCTGCCCTACTTACTCCAGGTACAAGAGAGAAAATTTGGAAAATACCTATAAATATTATTGACTGAAAATTTAAATTTGAAGAAATTTTTTTATCAAATCGATTTTTGTCTGAGATGTATAAAATTATTGCGAATATTAAAGTAGTCCATGCTATGATTTCTATGTTTCTAAACTGATAAATTAAATTTGTACTATAAAGTATGTATCCAACAATTATTAACGGAATAGATCCAAGTATAATTAAACTTAAAAGTCTTTTATTTTTTCTAGCATCAAATAGTTCATCCCTAAAAAAATAAATTATTGCTATTAGAGAACCTAGATGGAGGCTGATATCAATAAGCAAGGAACTAGATTTAAATTCATATAAAGTAGAAACCAAAATTAAATGAGCAGAGGAACTAATAGGAAGAAATTCAGATATTCCTTGAATTGCAGAGAGAATTAAAACTTCTATAATATTTTGAAACATTATTTCTACGTAACTTATAAAGTATTTATTTAAAACAATTCGATTTAAGCATAATAGCTATGCAATAATTAAAAACTTGTGTATTAGTGGCAATAATTTAAAAATTAAGGTCAATATATATGACCTATTTTATGCTTTATATACATAAATCAGGGTATATTTTGCCGGAACTTAAATAATATTATGCCAGATAAAATGCTCAAATTTGTTAAAATAGGTCAACAAACTCCACCTAAAAGAGAAGTTGATACGAGAAAGGAAGATTTTAAGGAAATCTATGACGAGTATATCAATGAAAAAGCTAAAGAACAGTCGAGTAGGTGTTCGCAATGTGGAGTACCTTTTTGCCAAGTTCATTGTCCTTTAAGTAACAACATTCCAGATTGGCTTAAACTCACAGCTGAGGGAAGATTAAAAGAGGCGTATGAATTATCTCAAAGCACAAACAATATGCCTGAAGTGTGTGGCCGAATTTGCCCCCAAGATAGATTATGCGAGGGAAATTGTGTAATTGAACAGTCTGGTCATGGAACAGTAACTATTGGATCAGTAGAAAAATATATTACAGATAATGCTTGGGCTCAGGGCTGGGTAAAACCAATTAAGGTAACGAATGAAAAAAATCAAAGCGTAGGAATTATAGGAGCAGGTCCTGCTGGTTTAGCTGCTGCAGAACAATTAAGAAAAAATGGGTATAAAATAACTGTCTACGATAGATATGATAGAGCAGGAGGATTATTAATTTATGGAATTCCAAATTTTAAATTAGAAAAAGAAGTTGTAGAGCGAAGAACAAAACTCTTAAAGGATGGAGGAATTGAATTTGTTCAAAATTTTGAAGTTGGTAAAGATGCAAGCCTAGACCAATTGATAAAAAAACACGATGCAATTTTAATTGCTACAGGAGTTTATAAAGCAAGAGAAGTAAACTTACCTGGAAATGATCTTGATAATATTTTTCCTGCAATGGATTTTTTAACAGCATCTAATAAAAAAGGTCTAGGAGATGATGTTGAGTTGTTTGATAAAGGAATTTTAAACGCAGAAGGTAAAGATGTTGTTGTAATCGGTGGAGGTGACACAGCTATGGATTGTGTGAGAACTTCTATAAGACAGAAGGCAAAATCTGTTAAATGTTTGTATAGAAGAGATAAAGAAAATATGCCAGGATCTGCAAGAGAAGTTGCAAATGCAGAAGAAGAAGGTGTTGAATTTGTTTGGTTATCAAGTCCTAAAGAATTTAAAGGTACAAATAAAGTAGAAAAAATAATTGTTGATCAAATTAAACTAGGTGATCCAGATGAGACAGGAAGAAGAAAGCCACAAGTACAAGAAGGCTCAAGTTACGAAACAAAAGCAGATATGGTTATCAAAGCACTAGGTTTTGATCCTGAGGATTTACCGAATTTATTTGATAGTAGTGAATTACAAGTAACAAAGTGGGGAACTATTAAAACAGATTTTGATACTATGGAAACAAATATAAAAGGGGTGTTTGCTGCTGGTGATATAGTTAGAGGAGCTTCACTAGTTGTTTGGGCGATAAAAGATGGAAGAGATGCAGCAGCTTCAATTAAAACTTATCTAGAGAGTAAATCTGAAGTGGAAAAAAGAGTGGCTTAATGAAAAATTATAAAAAGAACCTTCAAATTTTAAAAGAAAATAATGTTTACTCAGAAGACATGGAGCATGATGCTTGTGGTGTTGGTATAATTGCATCAACTGAAGGTAAAAAATCTCGTAAAGTTGTAGAGTATGGTATTGAGGCTTTAAAAGCAGTTTGGCATAGAGGCGCTGTAGATGCCGATGGGAAAACTGGTGATGGAGCTGGGATTCATGTTGAAATACCAAAAGATTTTTTCATTGAAAAGATAGAAGTGACAGGACACACACATGACAATTCTGAAATATGTGTGGGCATGATATTTCTACCTCGAAATGATTACGCAGCACAAGAAAGTTGCAAAACTATTGTTGAAAGTGAATTAACAAAAAATGATTTTAGTATTTACGGTTGGAGACAAGTTCCAGTTAATCCAAAAGTTTTAGGAGAAAAGGCATTCCAAACAATGCCTGAAATTATCCAAGTATTGTTTAAACCTTATGATCCAGAATTAACAAATAAAGATTTAGAAAGAAAAATTTATGAAACTAGAAGAAAGATAGAAAATGAAGCTTTTAAAAAGTCTTTAAACAATTTTTATATTTGTTCATTGAGTTCTAAATCTATCATTTACAAGGGGATGTTTTTAGCTGAAGCTATCTCAGATTTCTACCTTGATCTAAAAGATGATAGATTTGTTTCAAGGTTTGCTATTTTTCATCAAAGATTTTCAACAAACACAGCACCTAGCTGGAATTTAGCTCAACCATTTAGAGCTATAGCGCATAATGGAGAAATTAATACTTATAGAGGAAATAATAATTGGATGAAAGTTCATGAACAAGAGATGAACAGTCCCCTTTTTGATGATGTTGAAAACTTAAAACCTGTTATACAACAGGGAGCATCAGACTCTGCTGCATTAGATAATGTTTTTGAATTATTAAATATATCTGGTCAGCCTGCGCCTTTGGCGAAGCTCATGTTAGTTCCAGACGCATGGTCTAAAAAAAATAAAACTCTACCGAAAGATCACCAACAATTATTTAATTTTTTAAACAGTACTATGGAGCCATGGGATGGACCAGCAGCAATTGCTGGAACTGATAATGAGTGGGTTATAGCTGCAAATGACAGAAATGGATTAAGACCTTTAAGATACGCAATTACAAAAGACAAATTTTTATTTGCAGGTTCTGAAACAGGTATGATTGAATTAAATGAAAAAAGAATTTTGTCAAAGGGAAGATTGGGTCCTGGGGAAATAATTGGAGTTAGGATAGAAAAAGGAAAAGTATTTACTAACAAACAAATAAAAGATTATTTATCTAAAGAATATAAACACTTTAATTCACAAATTATCGACCTAGATGATAAGTTAACTATTTCAGATGAAAAAAATTCTTTTTCGGGAGATGATTTAAGAAGAAGGCAATATACCTTCGGAATAAGTTTAGAAGACCTTGAGCTCATACTACATCCTATGGCAGAAGATGCTAAAGAAGCAACTGGTTCTATGGGGGATGATACACCACTGGCTGTTTTATCAGATAGGTATAGACCCTTATACCACTTTTTTAGACAGAATTTTAGCCAAGTCACAAACCCACCAATAGACTCTTTAAGAGAAAACAAGGTTATGAGTTTGAAAACAAGATTTGGAAATCTTGGAAATATTTTAAATTTTGATAATTTAACAAAGCAAAATATTTATGTTTTAAATAGTCCAATATTATCAAATTCTCAGTTTGAAAAATTTATAAATTTTTTTGGCAATAATTCATCTGTAATTGATTGTACTTTCTCTCAAGAAGAAACTTTATTTGATTCAATTAAAAAAATTCAAAAAGAAGCTGAAATTGCAGTAAGACAGGGAGTTACTCAATTGATTTTAAGTGACAAAGAGCTTTCTAGCTTAAAACTTCCAATACCAATGCTTTTAGCAGTTGGATCAATTAATTCATTCCTAATTGAAAAAAAACTAAGAGGATATGTATCAATAAATGTTCAATCTGGAGAAGCTTTAGATACACACTCTTTTGCAACCTTAATAGGAGTTGGAGCAACTACTGTAAATCCATATTTAGCATTTGATAGTTTATTTCAGCGTCATGAAAAGAAATTATTTGGTCAATTTAGCTTTGATGAATGTGTGGAGAGATACATAAAATCAGTAAACGCAGGTTTACTAAAGATCATGTCTAAGATGGGTATTTCAGTTCTAAGTTCTTACAGAGGTGGATGTAATTTTGAAACCGTAGGCTTAAGTAGAACAATTGTTGCAGATTATTTTCCAGGAGTTGTCTCTAAAATTTCAGGTATTGGACTTACGGGTATAGAGAAAAAAATTAGAGAAATTCATAAAGAGGCATTTGAAAGTTCTGAAACCATATTGCCGATAGGCGGTATATATAGATATCGTAAAAATGGTGAAACACATCAATATCAAGGAAAATTAATTCATTTACTTCAAAGTGCAGTAGGATCTAATTCTTATGATGCTTATAAAAGATATGCAGATGGAATATATAGTTTACCACCTATTAATCTTAGAGACTTAATTGATTTCAGAGAAAAAAAATTAAGTGGGCCAATAGATATTTCTGAGGTTGAGCCAATAGAAAATATTTTAAAGAGATTTGGAAGTGGGAGCATGTCTCATGGGGCTTTATCGAAAGAGGCACATGAAACTTTGGCAACTGGTATGAATAGGATCAAAGGTGCTTCATGTAGCGGAGAGGGTGGTGAAGACGCAAGTAGATTTAAAGTTTTAGATAATGGTGACAGCGCAAACTCAAGAGTTAAACAAATAGCTTCTGCAAGGTTCGGAGTTACAGTTAATTATCTTAATAATTGTAATGAGATAGAAATTAAAATTGCACAAGGCGCTAAGCCTGGTGAGGGAGGTCAGCTACCAGGATTTAAAGTTACAGAGGAGATTGCTAAACTTAGACATTCAACTCCTGGGGTAACTTTAATATCACCACCACCACATCATGATATTTATTCAATCGAAGATCTTGCACAACTAATTTATGATTTGAAACAAATAAATCCTAAAGCAAGAATTGGAGTTAAGCTTGTTGCTTCCTCAGGAGTAGGAACAATTGCAGCTGGTGTAGCTAAAGCAAAAGCAGATATAATATTAATTTCTGGACATAATGGTGGAACAGGAGCAACACCACAGACTAGTGTTAAGTATGTTGGAATACCATGGGAAATGGGTTTGACAGAAGCAAACCAAGTATTAACTTTAAATAATCTTAGACATAAAGTTACATTAAGAACGGACGGTGGAATTAAAACTGGAAGAGATGTAGTGATAGCTGCAATGATGGGTGCTGAAGAATATGGTGTTGCTACTACAGCATTAGTTGCAATGGGATGTATAATGGTAAGGCAGTGTCATTCAAATACATGTCCCGTAGGCGTTTGTACTCAAGATGAAAAGCTCAGAGAAAAATTTAATGGAACTCCAGAAAAAGTAGTTAATTTGTTCACATTTATAGCCCGTGAAGTAAGAGAAATATTAGCAAATTTAGGTTTTAAATCATTAAATGAAGTGATTGGTAGGACAGACTTGTTAAAACAGGTTAGTAAGGGTTCTCCAAATTTAGACGATTTAGATTTAAATCCTTTATTTGTTCAAGCTGATACTGGAAATAGTCCAAGGTATTGTGAGGATCAAGAAATAAATAGTGTACCAGATACTCTTGACCAACAAATTTGGCCAGAAATTGAACAAGCTTTAGATAATTCTGAAAAAATTGAGAAAGAATATCAAATAAAAAATACTCATAGGGCAGTAGGCACTAGAATTTCTCATCATTTGTATAAAAAATATGGTTATGAAAGACTTGATGAAAACTTTTTAGTTTTAAATTTTAAAGGATCAGCAGGTCAATCATTTGGTGCATTTTCTTCTAAAGGCTTAAAACTTGTATTAAAGGGAGATGCAAATGATTATGTTGGTAAAGGTTTGTCAGGAGCTACTATTTCAATAAAATTACCTGAAGAGAGCAATTTAGTTTCAAATGAGAATACAATTTTAGGAAATACTGTTCTTTACGGAGCTACTTCAGGAAAACTTTTTGCTGCTGGCCAAGCTGGTGAAAGATTTTCAGTTAGAAATTCTGGTGCAGTTACAGTAATTGAAGGATGCGATTCTAATGGATGTGAATATATGACTGGTGGAACTGTAGTAATTTTAGGTGATGTCGGTGATAATTTTGCAGCTGGTATGACAGGCGGAATGGCCTTTATATATGATAAATCCCAACAATTTGAAAAGAAAGTAAATCCAGAATCAGTAGTTTGGCAAAATGTAGAGACAGATTATTGGAGAGAATATTTAAAAAATTTAGTCAGTGAGCACTTTAAAGAAACCGGGTCTCAATTATCGAAAAAAATAATTGAAAACTTTGATGATGAAGTAAATAATTTTGTTCAGGTGTGTCCTAAAGAAATGTTGGATAAATTAAAAAATCCAATTACTTTAAAAAAAGATATAAAAAAAGTTAGCTAAATTAATAATTTAAGCTCTTTTAAAATTATATTTAACCATTTTTTATTTGATAAACTGTGATCACCTTTTTTTACAATATTTAATTTTTTCTTAGCTTTTGGAAATAATTTTAAAACTTTTCTTGAATATGAGACAGGAACTGCCTCATCTTTTTCACCGTGAACCATTGTTACTTTAATATTTGAATTAATTTTTTTATTTAAGACTTTGTTTTTTCTTCCATCTTTTATTAATTGTAGAGTAATTGGATATTCATAATTGCCATGTTTTAATTGATAAATACCCTTACTTATTGTTTCTTTTTTCATTTTTTTACTAAATTTTTTCCACATTAAATTTTCTAAAAATTCAGGAGCAGCCCCTATTCCTAAAAATCCTTTAATCTGTCTTTGGAAAATTTTGAATTGATTTAGCGAAATCCATGCGCCCATACTTGAACCAATTAGCACAAATTCTTTTTTTTTAACGTATTTTCTAATTAAAATTGACGTCTCTTTACTCCATTTTGAAATATTTCCATTTACAAATTTTCCAGAAGATTTCCCATGACCAGAGTATTCTAGCGCTAAAAAACTTTTTTTATTTTTTTTTGCAAATTTTAAAAATGCATTTGGTTTTTTACCTTCGAGGTCTGACATAAAACCATGCAAAAAAACTATA
>CACMRC010000004.1 GCA_902615975.1 uncultured Pelagibacteraceae bacterium | reverse complement strand
TAAAACAAGTGGCTTTACACAAAAGGTAACAGAAATAAGAATTGATGATGATCAAGACTCAATATGGTTAACGGTTGATATTGGCGATGGAGCTAGTTGTCATGTTGGTTATAGATCATGTTTTTATAGATCAATTCCAATGGGACCAATAGAAAATGGAAGAAAAGTTGAAATGGAATTTCTTGAAAAAGAAAAAAAATTTGATCCTGAAGAAGTTTATAAAGATCAACCAAATCCAACAAAAATTTAAAAATATTTAATTTATGTCAGAAGATAAAATAAATATTATTAGACCATTTGGTCCAAGTATTGCAAAAGTAGAACTACCAATAATTATAATTGAAAAACTAAATGATTATGTGGATCAAATAATAAAAGATGAAGAAAAATCAAAAGAATTAGATAATGGGAACAAATTAGCTGGAAATGTAAAACAAGAATTCAAACTTGAAAATCATATCATGGAAGAAACTGGATTTTTAAATTTTCTAGCTAGCAAAACAAGTAGGTGGTTGGAAATAACTGAGAATAAAAAAATTACAGAATTTAATATTATTTCTAGCTGGATAGTAAGACAATTTGAAAATGAATACAATCCTATTCATTGGCATGGGGGCCATATCTCTGGTGTTGGATATTTAAAACTTCCTGAGAGTTTTGGTGAAACGTTTCAGTCTGTAAAAAAAAATAATTTAAATGGTAATTTATCATTAATACACGGAAGCAAAATGTTTAATTCATCATCAATAATTAATATAAAACCTAAAGTGGGTGATTTTTATTTTTTTCCAAATTATATGATGCATTCAGTATTTCCTTTTTATGGAAAAGACGAAAGGAGATCTGTTTCATTTAATGCAAGAATAGATGATAATATTTACAATATTAATTAATAAAAAAATTAATGAATAAAAAACAACAAAATGTTCTAGGTGAAGAATTGGAAGAATGTTCAAATGATCCTTTAACAGGTTGGTTTCGTGATGGTTGTTGCAACACTGATCAAAATGATCATGGTGTTCATACAGTTTGTGCAAAAGTAACAACTGAGTTTTTGGAATGGTTAAAAGAAGCAGGAAATGATTTGATTACTCCCCATCCAGAATTTGGATTTCCAGGATTAAAAGATGGAGATGGTTGGTGTGTGTGTGCTAGTTGGTATGCAAGAGCAGTTGAAGCCGGTAAAGGATGTCCAATATTTCTAAAAAGAACTCATAAAAATACCCTTAAACATCTTCCTATCGAAACTTTAAAAAAGTTTGCAATAGACTTATCTTAATTACATATTACCATATCTTGGACCACCGCTTCCCTCTGGCGTAACCCAAGTTATATTTTGAGAAGGCTCTTTAATATCGCATGTTTTACAATGAATACAATTTTGGGAATTTATTACAAATTTATTTACTTCATTCTCTTTTTGAACTTCATAAACTCCAGCAGGACAATATCTTTGAGCAGGTTCATCAAATTTTTCTAAAGTATAGTTGATAGGTAAATTAGGGTCTTTAAGTTTTAAATGAACTGGTTGATTCTCAGCATGATTGGTTCCTGTTAAATACACTGAACTTGTTTTGTCAAAAGTTATTACATTGTCATACTTTGGATATTCTATTTTTGGCATTTGATTTGCAGGGTTTAATGTTTCGTGATCAGCGTGTTTATGTTTGAGAGTAAAAGGAAGTTTCCCTCTAAATAAAATTTGATCAATACCAGTAAAGATAATTCCTAAAATTAACCCCCAACTAAAACTAGGTTTTACGTTTCGAGCTTCGTAAAGCTCCCTATGTAACCAACTATTTTTAAATTTATCTTCATAAATGGATAAATCTTTTTTTTCTTTTAAATGTTCATTAATAGTTTCGGCTGCAATTATTCCACTTTTCATTGCTGTATGAGAGCCTTTAATTTTTGGCATATTCAAAGTTCCAGCATCACAACCAACTAATAAAGCTCCAGGCATAAACATTTTTGGCAAACTTTGAAATCCACCTTCAATTAAAGCTCTTGCACCGTAAGAAATTCTTTTTCCACCTTCTATAATTTTTTTTATTGCAGGATGCGTTTTAAACCTCTGAAATTCATCGTAAGGAGACAGGTGAGGGTTTTTATAATCTAATCCAATTACATAACCCAAAAAAACTTGTTTATTTTCTGCGTGATACATAAAACTGCCACCATAGGTATTGTTATCTAGTGGCCATCCAGCTGTATGCATGACTAAACCTTCTTCATGATTTTTATCCTCTATTTCCCAAATTTCTTTAAAACCAATTCCGTATTGTTGAGGATCTTTATCTTTATTTAATTCAAATTTTTCAATCAATTGTTTTCCTAAATGACCTCTGCACCCTTCTGCAAAAACAGTTACTTTACCTAAAAGCTCTATACCAGGTTCAAAACTATCTTTTTTATTTCCATCTTTATCTATTCCCATGTCTTGGGTGGCTACACCTTTAACAGATCCATCATCATTATATAAAATTTCACTTGCTGGAAATCCTGGAAATATCTCAACACCTAAATTTTCAGCTTGTTCAGCAAGCCATCTACATAAATTTGCTAAACTGATAATATAATTTTTATGATTTTGTTGTACCGCAGGTAGTAACCAAGTTGGCCAACTTAAAGATTTGGTTTTTCCTAAAAATAAAAATTTTTCTTTAGTTACTTTTGTTTTAATTGGAGAATTTAACTCTCTCCAATTTGGTAATAATTCATCTAGAGCACGTGTTTCAAATACATTTCCACTTAAAATATGAGCTCCAATTTCTGATGCTTTTTCTAATAAACAAACATTTAAATTTGCATCTAATTGTTTTAACTTTATTGCGGTTGATAATCCTGATGGTCCTCCACCTATAATTACAACATCATATTCCATCGATTCTCTAGACATACTCTAGTTTTTAACTGTAAGGATTATTTTTGTATAGTGTTTAATTTGTTCAGCTCTTCCATGAACTGAGGGAGTGCCTCAAATAAATCAGCTTCAAGTCCATAATCTGCAACACTAAAGATTGGAGCTTCACCATCTTTATTAATTGCAACTATAACTTTACTTTCCTTCATTCCTGCTAAATGCTGAATAGCACCTGAAATTCCAACAGCGATATATAGATCTGGTACCACTACTTTTCCTGTTTGCCCTACTTGATGATCATTACTTATATATCCAGCATCTACTGCCGCTCTTGACGCTCCAATTGCTGCACCTAATTTGTCAGCAATTTCTGTAATTAATTTAAAATTGTCTCCACTTTGCATTCCTCTGCCGCCTGATACAACTATTCTTGCTGTTCCAAGTTCAGGTCTATCTGATTTAATTTCTTCTCTTTTGATAAATTTTGTATTTGAAAACTCTTCACTAGGATCTACTTTTTCAATTGGGGCTGATCCACCTGTGCTTTCACATGGATCGAAAGAAGTGGGTCTGATTGTAACGCATTTTTTAGCATCATTACTCTTAATTGTTGCAAAAGCATTACCTGCATAAATTGGTCTTAAAAAAGTATCTGGTGATATTACTTTAATAATGTCACTAACCTGTGATGTATCAAGATGAGCAGCAATTCGTGGCATCAAATTTTTTCCAAATGTATTTGCTGAACAAATAATGTGAGAATAATTTTCTGCAAGTTTGACAATCACTGGAGCAAAATTTTCTGCTGTGAAGTTTTCATAGTGAGATCCTTCCACACTCAATACTTTTTTTACTACTGGAAGTTCAGATAATTGTTTTGCAGCATCTGCAGAGTTTTGACCAATAATTACAGCATGAACTTCTGTATCAATTTGAGATGCTGCTGTAGCTGCATTAAGAGTAAATGGTCTTAATTCTTTATTATTATGTTCCGCTATAAGTAAAACTGCCATTAGATTACCTTCGCCTCATTTTTTAACTTTTGAACTAATTCAGCAACATTTGCTACTTTTATACCTGCTTTTCTTTTTGGAGGTTCTTCTACTTTTAATTGTTCTAATCTTGGTGATACATCTACACCTAAATCAGAAGCAACAATTTCTTCTATAGGTTTTTTCTTAGCCTTCATTATATTTGGTAGTGATGCATATCTTGGTTCATTCAGCCTAAGATCACAAGTTACAATAGCTGGAACATTTATTTCAATTGTTTCAAGACCTTCATCTATTTCTCTAGTTACTTCTAATTTATTATCTTTGACATCAATCTTTGAGGCAAATGTTGCTTGTGGCCAATTTAATAAAGCACTCAACATTTGGCCTGTTTGATTGCAATCATCGTCTATTGCTTGTTTACCCATAAATACTAAATCTGGTTTTTCTTTATCTACTATTTTTTGTAAAATTTTTGAAACAGCGAGTGGTTCTAAAATTCCATCGATTTTCACATGAATACCTCTGTCCGCACCAACCGCTAAAGCTTTCCTAACAGTTTCTTGAGCTTTTTCTTCTCCGACAGTTACTGCAACTACTTCTGTAGCTTTACCTGCCTCTTTAATTTTTACAGCCTCTTCTATTGCATTATCATCAGGAGGATTAGTTGACATTTTAACATTGTCAGTAACTACACCCGTTCTGTCTTCTTTAACTCTTATTTGAACATTGTAATCAATAACCCTTTTTACTGCTACTAAAATTTTCATTAAGCTCTCAATAAATTATTTTCTGAATCGTATGGACTCTCATCCAAGACGGTAGCGTCATACATTTCACCTAATATATCAACTTGTAATTTGTCGCCCACATTCGAACAGTCAGGTTTAACCATCGCGAGTGCTATTGATTTATCTAATCTAAACCCAAATTCACCTCCGGTTGCTCTTCCAACAACTTTTCCGTCTTTAAAAATTGGGTTATTTCCAAGCACATCTGCATCTTTAGTATTGTGAACCTCTAAAGTGACCAATTTATTATCAAAACCTTTTTCTCTCCATTTATTAAGTGCTTCTAACCCAATAAAGTTTCCTTTATTTGGATGAACAAATCTATCAAGACCAGACTCATATGGTGAATATTCAATTGATAATTCTGTTCCAACTAGCTTGTAAGATTTTTCAACTCTTAAACTATTCATAGCTCTAATTCCAAAAGGTTTAATTCCTAAATCTTTTCCCGCTTCCATTAATTTATCAAAAATATGATTTTGATATTCAATTGGATGATGTAATTCCCAACCAAGCTCACCAACAAAGTTTACTCTCATTGCATTTACTGGAGCGTATCCAACATTTACATTTTTTGCAGTTAGCCATTTGAAATTTTCATTTGAAAAGTCATCTGTTGAAACCTTTTGCATTAATTGTCTGGCTTTTGGACCAGCTACTACCAAAACTCCTGTACTGTTAGTTAGATCTTCAAAAATAACAGATCCATCATCTGGCATCCATTTTTGGATCCAATCATGGTCTAATCTTAAATTTGCTCCGGCAGAAACTAAATAATAACTATTTTCTGCTTCTTTCATTATCGTAAATTCTGAATGTACTCCTCCTTTAGTGTTCAAGGCATGACATAAATTTATCCTTCCAATCTTTTTTGGAAGTTTATTAGCTACTAGATAATCTAAAAATTCCTCTGCCTTAGGCCCTCTAATTCTACATTTTGCAAATGCAGTCATATCTAAAAGACCTACGTTTTGTTTTACATTTTGACATTCTTTTTTAATAGCATCAAACCATTTTGATCTTCTAAATGACCAATCATCTTTTTGCTCCATTCCATCTGTTGCAAAGAAATTAGGTCTTTCCCATCCAAACTTTTGACCAAACACAGCACCTAAATTTTTCATTCTTTCATAACAAGGAGCTGTTCTTAGTGGTCTTGCTGCTGGTCTTTCTTCATCTGGATAATGGACAATAAATACATGACTGTATGCTTCTTCATTTTTTGCTTTTAAATAAGATTTAGTTGCATAATTACCATAACGTCTTGGTTCGACTCCTAACATGTCAATTGTAGGTTCACCATCAACTATCCACTCTGCTAGTTGCCAACCTGCACCACCTGCTGCTGTTATTCCAAAACTATGTCCTTCATTAATCCAAAAATTCTTAAGTCCCCAAGCTGGTCCAACAATTGGATTACCATCTGGAGTATAACAGATTGCTCCATTATAAACTTTCTTTACTCCAACTTCTCCAAATGCAGGAACTCTATGAATTGCTCCCTCTATATGTGGAGCTAATCTGTCTAAGTCTTCTTGAAATAATTCATATTCAGAATTTTTTGATGGCCCCTCTACATAACAAGCTGGTGCACCATCTTCATAAGGGCCTAAAATTAATCCTCCAGCTTCTTCTCTCATATACCATCTGCTATCACTATCTCTTAAAACTCCCATTTCTGGTAATCCATCTTTTTTTCTTTTTTGAATTGCAGGATGCGGTTCTGTAACAATGTATTGATGTTCAACAGGTATTACTGGAATATCTAATCCTACCATTTCACCTGTTTGTCTTGCAAAATTCCCTGAACAAGAAATAACATGTTCGCATTCTATTGATCCCTTATCTGTTTCTACAATCCATCCATCTTTAGTTTGTCTCATTGATAGGACAGTTGTGTTTCTATAAATTTCTGCTCCTCTATTTCTTGCACCTGTTGCCAATGCTTGTGTTAAATCTGCTGGTTGAATATATCCATCTTCAGGATGTTGTATTGCGCCAACTAAATCATCTGTATGACACAATGGCCAAATTTCTTTTACTTGTTCTGGTTTCAAAAATTTAACATCTACTCCGATAGTTCGCGCGACACCTGCGTATTGATGGTATTCATCCATCCTATCTTTTGTGCTTGCTAAACGAATATTTGAAACAACACTAAATCCAACATTTTTTCCAGTTTCTTCTTCAAGTGTTTTATAAAGATTAACTGCATATTTATGTAGTTGTCCTACAGAATAACTCATATTAAACAAAGGCAATAAACCAGCTGCATGCCAAGTAGATCCTGAAGTTAACTCTTTTCTCTCAACAAGGACAACGTCAGACCAACCTTTTTTTGCTAGGTGATAAAGAGCACTTACACCTACTACTCCTCCACCAACTACTACGACTTTAGTTTTTGTTTTCATTCAGCGATTCCTACTAAATTTTTAATTATTACGAAACAAAAATGTATGTTGAAAATCAAATTGAGCTTCCTAGAGGGATTGGGCTAGATACCATTGTAGTTAACCAACAGTCTTTTAAACTTCCATCCAAAGTATACTTTTCAACTTGCCAATTAAACTTGTGATAGATCTTATTTTGATCAAGAATGATTACTTCAAATTGTGCCCATTTGTCACTGCTTCCAAGCTCAGTAATTGTATGACTTAGGTGATTAATCATCATCCCATAAGAGTCACTTTTTAACATCATTTTAAATTTGCTTAATGGTCCTGTTACTCTCTTATTGTTTGGGTGAGCAAAATTCCATGTTTGCTCTATTCCACTATCCTTGAATTTTGAGTCATTTTTTTGAAGTCCATTAAGTTGAATCTTTATAACTTCTTTTGGTTTAATAGTACTATTTGGATTTAATAATTCAGCATTTGAAAAAGTCGAAGATATCAATAATAAAATTAATACTTTAAGGATAGTTTTCATTTTAAAAATAATTACTCCGATGTTTTGTATTTACTATTATTGATAATAATTACAAATAATATTGGAAGAATTAATGTCAAAAGTGTCACAACAATTAATAAAATCCCAAGTTCAGAATAATCTGCTGTAGTTTGAATTTCACCTGAAACTTTATCCTTTACTTCTCTTGTAACCGTAAAGATTTCATTTAAATACTTGGTTCCTAGTGCACTTGCTGATAGCGCAAGATTTGTAAAGGATGCAAAAACTGCAAAAAAAGTTGCTTTTAAGTGTGCTGGAGCATTTTTTGCTATCCATGCTAAAAGAGGAATCATTGAGACTTGTCCCAAAGGAGATTCGAGAGCTGTATTTATTAATGCGATGAACTTAGCATCAACTACTCCACCTGTTAATGAAGCTGTCCAATCATGAAAACCATAATACATTCCAACACTTGGTAAAAACAAAATCGCACCCGCAATACTTAAAACTACAATTATTTTAGCAATTGAATTATTCGCCATAAAAGGTCTTAATAAAACAATACCAGCTAATGTTAAAATTGATGCTAATAATGATAGAACAGAAAAAAACTGCTCATTAAATCCTAGTTCATCAATTTCGAACCATGTTAAACCAGGACCAGGACCTGGCATGGCTCTAAATATAAATATTATTACTGCTGTACCTACAATTGTTAATCTTAGCTCCTGAGGTAATTCCTTAATAAGTTTAAACATTAAAAATAAAATGATTATAACTGAGCCTATAAAAACAATTTCTTGTGCAAACGGAACCTTAAAGGAACCAATAGACAATGTGAAAATAACAAAAACTAAACTTCCTCCTAATATCCACCAGTTTATTTTTGTTTTTTCATTACCTCTTTCATCTTTAAATTCTAAACCTTTAGATTTTAAAGATTGTATTTTTTTATGTCTTAAATAATTTGCTAAAATTACACCTAGTATAGAAACTAAAGGTATTACAAGAGCATAAATATAGATAGTTCCATATAAATTTATCTTATCGGCCTGCTCAAGGCTTTCCACATCTCTAAACAAAATTACATTAACTAATGCAACAAGTACTGTGCCACCAATAATAGCAAACCTTCCAAGTGTCTGCATTGTTGTATGCATTATTTTTATTTGATCTTTAGAATAATCATTTCCTGTTTCATCAACCAAAGGAACTGCCTCAACTGTCATAGCATCGGCTACAACGTCCTGGACCACATAACCAACTGGAGCTAAAATCACACTTATTACAAACCATGTTTCTACAGAAAATACCTGGGACATATCCTCAGTATGAATAATCAATCCATACATAATTAGTAAACTAAGAGCTATCAGTGAAGCTCCAAAGTAGACCATGTAATTTTTTCTCTCCCAGATTAGATCTACTAAATGTCCTAATGGCATTTTTAATGCCCAAGGAATTCCAGCCCAAAAACCTAGGCCTGCTAAAAATGCTGCTGATAAATTTAAATAATCTTTAACAAAAAATGTACCAACAATACCTGTTAAACCAGAAATACCTGCAGCCATATAAACCATTAATGGAGGTAGATAAGTCCATTTAAATTGACGACCCAAATCTAAAAATGTGCTGTCTAAAAATTTAATTATTTTGCTCATTAGTCAGTCAAAACTGGAAAAGCTTGTCTAACTTTTAAAAAATATTTTTGATATTCCATTTTAGTACATTTATTTTCAATATACTTAATATCATTTTTTTCCATCAATTCTTTTGCCTTTTCGTCTCGTATACCGAGCTGTAACCATAAAACTTTAGCACCAATTTTAACTACATCTTCTGCAATAGCATAAACTTCTTTTGATGGTCTGAAAACATCAACAATATCAACCTGATCATTAATATCAGATATTTTAGCGAAAACTTCTTCTCCTAGAATTTTTTGACCCTCGGCTCTAGGATTGACAGGATAAACTTTAAATCCATATTTTTGCATATATTTCATAACTATAGTTGATGCTTTTGTTGGATCGTTACTAACCCCTACCATTGCAATTGATTTATATTTAGAAAGAACTTCTTTGATATCAGTCATTTATTATTTTTAATTTGTTCTTCACAAAATATTTTAGCTTCAGGAACTGTCATTGGTTTTTCTAGTTTTTGGCTACCAGCAATACATGCATCTATTGCTCTTTTTTGATTATGATCCTTAAAATTATAAATTACCAATGCACCAATAATAATAAAAACTACTATTAAAATATTTTTTATCACTATTTATTTTTCCAATTTGGTCTTCTTTTTTCTAAAAAAGCAGAAATTCCTTCTTTTGCATCCATTGCCATCATATTTAGAGTCATCATTTTACTTGTATAAGCGTAAGCTTTACTTAATGGCATTTCTAATTGTTTGTAAAAAGCTTGCTTTCCAATTTTTATTGTTAAATTAGATTTAGAAGCAATTTTATTTGCTACTTTTAAGACTTCGTTGTTTAATTTGGCTTTTGAAAAATTATCATTTATCAAGCCTATTTCTTTTGCATAATTTGCATTGATAGGTTCTCCAGTTAGCAACATTTTCATCATAGGTTTTCGATTTACCTTTCTACTGACAGCAACCATAGGTGTACTACAAAACAAACCAATATTTACACCAGGAGTAGCAAACAATGCGTCCTTAGTACTATAAGCTAAATCACAACTTGCAACCAATTGACAGCCAGCTGCAAATGCAGCTCCATGAACTTTAGCAATTACAGGTTTTCTACCTTCAACAATTTGAAGCATTACTTTTGAACAAAGATTAAATAATTTTAAATATTTATCTCTCTTTTTTAAACCTCTAACTTCTTTTAAATTATGACCTGCACTAAATCCTTTACCGGCACCCTCTAATATTATTACTTTAACTTTTTTATCAGCATCTAATTTTTTTAATGCCTTTAATAAATCTGAAAGATTTTTGAATGATAAAGAGTTATAAGTTTTTGGTTCATCAATAATAATTGATGAAACGTCGTTGTTATTTTTTTTAATTTTAATTTTACTAGTCATTTAATCAGTTAATCCATCGGATCTGGCCTGATTTCTTTCTATATGAATTGGCAAAACTTTACCATAAATAGCTTTGGAATGTTCTGGGGTGTTTACTCTCCATGGATCTAAAACATAAGCTGGAATACACATATATCTTGATTTTTGGCCCTCAACCTTTGTTACTCTATGTAAAGTAAATCTTCCTTTAAATATTTGTAAATCTCCTGGCTCTAACTTCAATTGTCTTACTTTAGTTCTATCTCCGGCTATAACTTTTTGAACTTCTTTAAAATTTTCATTTCCAGGTTCTCTAATGTTTGGACAATACTCAAATACTCCACCCTTCTCAGGTTTTTGTATCATTAAACTTAGTGTAAATTCACAACTATCAAAATGCCATGGGAGTACTCCGTCTGGTTTCATAACATTATAAGCATGACAGGCTAAAGGATCTGCCCATCTGTAAATAGGAGAAACACCTAAACAAGCAGATACAAAATTTAAAAGTTCCTCTGTTTCGTATAGATATTTCATTTCGGAATCTTTTGGAAAACAATCTGAATTTAAATATCCATTGTATCTATTCATAAAAGTTCTTTTTGGATGATCTTTTGGTAATGAGGGATCGTCCTTTGCATACAAGTAAGCATTTATACTTTCTTTAGACATATAAACTTCATCTAATTGTTTTTCCAACTCAGAATTCATTACCTTAAGTGATTTAGGCAAAATAAAATTTGGAATTGTTGAACAACTATTTTGATCCAGTTCTTCTTTACATTTTTTTACAAGATTTTTAATTATTGGTGAATCTAAATCGTATATTGGATATTTTTTTAAATCTACAATAGTCTTGAGTCTATCGTTCATTTAATTTTATTTTAACTTTCCCTCTTCTCTCATTTTTGCTCTTATTTTTGTAGCTGATATTTTTTGAGTTTCTTCGTCCAAAACTATTTCTTCAATCTTATATCCAACTCCCCTACCATAACAAATATTTGTAATATTAGGTACTAACATTATTTTAAATTGTCCTTCAAATTCAGGATTTAATTTGTCTTCAATGTTTTTTTTTACTGTTTCAAAATCAAAAGGATTATCATCTACACCTTGTACATCTCTAATTTGAATACAAACTTGTTCAGTCTTTTTAATTATTTCTTTAAACAAAGTATAATGTCCATCGTGAAAAGGTTGCCATCTTCCTAGCATTTGTGCTGTTGGTTTTTTGTTATCCCATTGGTGTGTCATTTTTTTATCTCCTCTATTATTTTTGGTGCCCAACTTTTTGCATCCTGAGTTGTTACGTGAAAATCAAAATTCTTAGGATTAACAAACATTTGATTTGTATCTTCAAATCTTCCTTCTTTAATTGTATCGACCCAAACTCTAAAATCCGCTGGAAACAAGCTTCTTGCTTGAGGAGTTGGTGCAATAAAATCTGCAATTACATAATGACCTTCTGCTTTTAATTTTAAAGCAGCTTCAGCCATTCTTTTTGCTTGTCTTACTCTTCCCTCTTCAGAAAAATCCCAATCGTTTGCTGCTTTTCTCACTTCGTCTGCATTCAGTCTTTTTGCATTTAAGAGTGGTGCCATTTCATCTGCTAGAGTTGTTTTGCCAGCTCCAGGCAAACCCATTACTAAAATAATTTTCATTAAATATCTTCTAACGGATGATGGGACATTAATTCAAGTCCATTTTCACCTACAAGATACTGTTGTTCAAGTTTTACACCTTCTTTACCACCAACTTTACCAATATAACTCTCAAGTGTAATTGTCATGTTCTTCTCAAAAGTTCCACCTTCTTCTCCACCATCAGTTGGATATCTTATTTGAGGCCACTCATCACACAACCCAATTCCATGAACCATACATGAATACCTATTTCCATAATACTCATCAGGCAAAACCCAAGATCTTTTTATAAATTCTTTAAAACTCATTCCTGGTTTTATTAATCTAAAATTATGATCAATTTGATTTCTAGCCATTGAATATAGTTTTTTTTGCTCATCATTAAATTTATGTCCAACTACAAAGGCTCTTGATATGTCAGCACAGTATCCATAGGGACCAACCATATCTGTATCAAAAGCAACAATTTCTCCTTGTTGCAAAACTTTATTACTACTCTCTTGCATCCATGGATTTGTTCTTTCACCAGACGATAAAATCCTGCACTCAATCCACTCACCTCCATTTTCAATATTCGTTTTATGTAAAATTGACCACAATTCATCTTCAGTCATTCCTGGTTTAAGATCTGATCTCATTTTTGATACACCTTTTTCTGCAACTTCTATTGCTGCTTTCATACAAGTCAATTCATCATGTGATTTTATTACTCTTGCTTGTTCTAAAATCAATTTTGCATCTACAACTTCAATTCCTTCTTTATTTAAAGCTGTAACCGCAGGACCATTTAAAACATCGATTGCAATTTTTTTAGTTTTAAAATAATTTTTTGATAAATCTTTAACTTCATTTATCCATTTTGATAATTGTAAATTTGCTTGATCTCCATTGCTAAAATAATCCCATGTGATTGCAGGTCTGATTTCGTCAATTAGATTTAAATGCTTCGATAATATTTCACAATTAAAATACTCATAAAGAATAGTTGGTCCATTGACTGGTACAAAACAATATCTTGTTAAGTTATGCATATTATAGACACTCATGTTTACAGTATCTAAAGCATAACGAACATTCACTGGATCAAAGAGAATACAAGCCTCTAAATTGTTTTTTACTAACTCTTTTCTAACCCTATCTAAACGATATGATCTTAATTTATCAAAATCAATCTCATCTTCTCTTAATTTTTTTTTAGTAATAAAATTTTGTCTTGGTTTTATCTCAGGAGCTATTTTTCTACTAAACCTCATAATACCCTATACAAACCTAACCATGCGTTAACATCTTTGCTCGCAATATAGTCAGATTTAAAAAATTCTACTTCTTCCCACTTCTTGCTATCTTTCAGTATATCAATTTTTTTATCAAAACCATACTCTTCATGAATTCCTTCATTAATCGTGAAGCAAATTAAACCACCTGGTTTTGTTATTCTTATAAATTCATCTAATGCATTTGGTTTTACATGCCCAAAAGTAAATGTTCCGACACACATAACTCCACCATAAAAGTTGTCCTCAACCTCTATTGGTTTATTTAAATCAACCTTTACTAATTTTTGATAAAGGTCTTTTGGTACAGTATCTAATAAAGTTTGAGATAAATCGGCTCCATGAAAATTATCAAACTCATATTTTTTTAATTCAACTCCAACTAGACCTGTTCCACAGCCTGCATCAAAGATTAGTGTGTCTTTATTATTTTCGTACTTATTGAAAGTTGCTACGGTTTCCTTTGGGCCTGTATAGTTCCAATCAACCATATCTTTATTATACTTATCTTTTTCTCCCCACTCATCGTAGTACCTCATAACTTCATCAGTAGTTTTAAGTTTATAAATTGGAATTTTGTTCCCTACATCTTTTTGTGCCATTAGCTTCTCATTTTTTGACCACTTGGATCATAAAGTGGTTCTTTAATAATTGAGCAATTAAATAAATCTCCATTTATCTCTACTTGAATTTTATTTTCAGAATTAATGTTTTTTTGATCAACAAAAGTAAACGCCACACTTTTATTTACAAAATGAGCAAAACCACCTGAAGTAACGTAACCTATACTTTCATTTCCATTCATGACAGCTTCGTTATTTGTTACATCAATATCATTTGTTTCAACAATTAATGGTATGAGTTTATTTGAAGAATTTTCCTTTTGTGCACTTTCTTTACCAATAAACTCTTTATCCCAATTAATAAAAGCATCTAAACCTGTCTCTTTTGCGGTAAAATCTGGTCTATAATCTAATGTCCAAGCTCCCCAATTTTTCTCTAATCTCATTGACATTAATGCTCTTCCACCAAATGGTTTAATATTAAATTCTTTTCCAGCCTCCATTAATTCTTCATAAAGTTTTAATTGATAGTGAGGTGCTACATAAATTTCATATCCGAGTTCACCAGTAAATGAAATTCTATTTATTATTGCTGGAACTCCCCCAACAAACATTCTTCTAGAGTCTCTAAATTTAAATTTTTCATTTGAAACATCGTCTCTTACAATTTTTTCTAAAACTTTCCTTGAGTTAGGTCCTGCAACAGACAATCCATGATACTCATCAGATCTATTAGAATAACTTAAATTAAATTTATCTAAATGACTCTCAAACCAACGTCTATGCATTTCTTGAGCAGCTCCAGAACCAAATACAATGAATTCATTTTCATCTAAGCAAGCTACAGTTAAATCACCACACAACTTTCCTCTATATGACAACATTGGGGATAAAGATATTCTTCCTGGTTTTGGAAGTCTTCCAGCCATTATGTGATCTAAAAACTTTCTAGCATCAGGACCTTTGAATTCATGTTTTGAAAAGTTGGCAACTTCGATTAAACCAACGTTTTCTCTTACATTAATAACTTCTTTTGATACATAGTCATGCGATCTTGATCTTTTTATTGTTGGTTCCTCATGAGCATCTTCTTTATTGTTTGCAAACCACAAAACATTTTCCAATCCAAAACTATCTCCCATAACAGCACCTTGATTTACAAAACGATCATATAGTGCAGTAGTTTTTTGTTTTCTTCCTTTTGGTAAAGTTTCATTTGGAAATGTCATAATAAATCTTCGTTCATAATTTTCTGAGGATTTGATTGTTCCATATTGAGGTGAAGCGTAATCTCCAAAACGAGCAACATCCATTGCCCAAACATCAATGGAAGGTTCTCCATCAATAATCCACTCAGCAATACATTTTCCAACACCACCACCTTGGCAAAATCCAGCCATTACACCAACTGCAACCCAATAATTTTTCATTCCTGGTACTGGACCAATAAGAGGACTTCCGTCTGGACCAAAAGTAAAAGGTCCATTAACTATATTCTTAATACCTGCACGCTCTAATGCTGGCATTCTCTCAAAACCAATTGCCAGTCTATCTTCAATATTATCTAACTTTGGCTCAAGTAGCTCATGTCCAAAATTCATTGGAGTTCCTTCTACTTTCCAAGGAGTAGATTTTGGTTCATAAGTTCCAAGCAACATTCCCTTTCCTTCTTGTCTAAAGTAAATATTTCCTTCAAAATCTGTTCCTATAGGCAATCTTTGATCACCCATTGCTTCAATTTCTGGAATAGGTTCAGTGATTAAATAATGATGCTCCATTGGTTGAACAGGGAGATTAAGTCCAGCTAATTGTCCAACTTCTCTTGCCCACAAACCACCTGCATTAATTACTATTTCAGCATTAATGTTTCCTTTTTCAGTAAAGACATCCCAAGTTCCGTCCTTTTTTTGTTTCGTATCTTTTACGACAGTGTGAGTGTAATATTTTCCACCATGAACTTTTGCTGCTTTTGCAAAAGCGTAAGTAACTCCTGATGGATCGACTTCACCATCAATAGGATCCCATAAAGCTAACAAATATCGAGATGGATCAATTAAAGGATGTTTTTTTTTCACTTCCTCAAGAGAAATAAATTCTTGATCAAGTCCCATGTATCTTGCTTTTGATCTTTCTCTCTTTAAATAATCAGCCCACACTTCATTTGACGCTAAGTAAAAACCCCCGCTAGGTTTAAATCCAGTTGAGTGACCAGATTCTTTTTCAATCTCTTTGTATAAACCTATTGTGTAAGCCATCATCCTAGAGATATTAGGGTCAGATGAAATCACGTGAACATTTCCTGCAGCATGCCAAGAAGAACCTGATGTTAGTTCATTTCTCTCAAGTAAAATACAATCCTTTAATCCAAATTTAGATAGATGATAAAGTATAGAGCACCCAACTACACCACCTCCTATGATTACTACTTTGGCATTCTTTTCCATTAATATTTAATTTCCTTGTTTACTTTTTTCAAAGATTTATCAGTACCGTGATGAAAATGTTTACTCATGTCAGGCATATATTTCATTGAAATTGGTTTCTTTCCAATCGCAACTGACATTTCTCTAACGTGGTGAGCTTCAGCACCACAACATATACCAATAAAATTTATTTTATTTTTTACACAATCTTTTGCAAATTCTGCCATTTCAAATCTGTTACAAAATAAGTTGTCTAAAGCAACTGGAAACGCATTTCCACCTGGAATACAGTCACATCCATGATCAGTGATATTCAAGAAACCAGGTTCTTCTTCAGTAGTTCTATAAGGAACAGGAAGTCCTGATACATGGCATGAAACTTTATCTCTAACTTTTTTTAAAAGTTTCATTGTCATCTCGGGTCCTCTGTAACAATTTAATCCAACGACATCAGCGCCTAAATCCTCCATCATCTTACATGCATCCTCAGCACTATGACCTTCTCTAGTTTTATCCCCTCTAGGGATTGCAAAATTACAAACTGCAATAAGTCCAGCATCTTTAATTGCTTTTAATGCAATTTTCATTTCGTCAGTCCAACTTATTGTTTCAGCAATAACAAAATCAACACCAGCTTCTTTTGCCCATGCTACTTGTTCTTCATACATTTGTTGACACTGTTTATGAGTATTGGCATCACCTGGATCAAATACATTAGTGTTTGCCACATCTCCACAAACCATAAGATCTAAATCTTTAAACTCAGCTGCAGCATCTTTTGCAATTTTAAGAGCACCTTTTTGCATTGGTTCTAACAAGTGTTCTTTACCAATTATTCTCAACTTTTCTCTATGACCATAATAAGTAAATGCCTGAACAACATCTGAACCAGCTCTAATAAATTCTCGATGTAATTGAGTTACTACCTCTGGATGTTCTAAAACCACTTCTGGAACAAATGGACCTGCTGAAAGATAACCTCTTCTTTCCATTGCAAAAAGATAGCCTTCTGCACACATTATTGGACCTTCATTTAATCTTGTAATTAGATCTTTTTTCATAATTTACCCTCTCATTTTGTTAAGTTAGTTGCAACCCACTTATGAAACATCAAAGTAGGAGTATCCATTACAGGTGAAAAATTCCCACCATTGTAAGCTGGTGAATTTCGGCCGTTTTGCATTCCTTCTATTGCAGTTACATCTTCATTCATAACTTCTTGCCAAAATGCAAAATTTTTTGCTCTTATATCTTTAAACTCATCACTAGAAGCACTTTCATCTCCAATATAATATAGTTCAAAATGTTCTTTAGTTTGATTGTTAGAAATTGGCTCTAACCAAAATGCATAGAAATGATCAATATGTATTCCTAACATTACGTTTGGATATAATGATACATATTCAGATTTTTCAGAAAGTTCAGTAGGCCAGTTAGGAAAGCATTTAAATTTAATGTTTCCATCAAACTGTTGTGAATATTTATTACTTCCTTGTCCTGAAAAATTTAAATTCTCATCTTCAATATGATAGTGATCTGAAATATTTGAAACTTTATTTAGTTCTGGATGTATCCACGGCAAATGATAACTTTCACAATAATTCTCAATTGCAAATTTCCAATTACTATTTACTGTCATATTAAAATATCCGTTATCAGTTGAGTGTCTAATTAATTTTTGATCTTTTTTAGAAATAAACTTAGACCATCTGTCCTCTAGAGGTTTAATAAAATCTTCAAATGGTTTTGCATTAGAATTTATATTGATAAAAATTAAATCCATCCAAATATTTGATTTAATTTCTTTTAAGTTACTATTGTTTTTATCAAACCCTTCAACCTCATGTTTTCCTAGTCCTCCTATATGTGGAGTAACAGTTAATTTTCCATTAAAATCATAGGACCAGGAATGATAAGGGCATCTTATTACATTTTTTAATTTACATTCCTGATCAACTAGTTTGAAACCTCTATGACTACAAACGTTATGAAAAACTTTTACTTCGTTCTCTTTGTTTCTAACTATTAGTATTGGTATTCCTAAAAGATTAAAAGGTTTTGCATTGCCTGGATTTGGTACAGAACTCGCAACCCCAATCATCGTCCAATTATTTTTAAATATTTTTTCTTTCTCAAACTCTAAATAATCATTATTCAAATAACATTCATTAGGTAATCCATGAGCTTTCTCTATAGGATTTTTAACAACTTCAATTTTATTTGGATCTAAGATGTCTGATAATTTTTTATTTAAATTCATAAACCTCCTTTTTTTAATTAATTAAAAAATTAATCGAGGCTTAAAATTATCTTTCTCTAATTATGATTTGTTGAAAAACAGTTTTGCAATTTAAAATATAAACAAATTCTTTGAAAAAAAAATTTGCAGAAAAAGTCATTCTTAAACCCTAAACAAAAATTTAGGTCAGTTAAAGACAATTTTACTTCAACCAATAGTTGAATTAAATTTGCATTATTAGCCTCGATATGTTCAATTTAACTTTTAAATGAATCAAATGTTGGGAGATATAATGAAGATTAAAAGAATACTTCTTTCACTAGCTGTTGTGTTTAGTCTTACTTCTTTTGGAAGTGTTGCAAATGCAGCTTGTGGAAATATAACGATCGCTAATATGAACTGGGCTTCAGCAAACTTTATGGCTGAAGTTGATAAGATCATATTAGAAGAAGGTTACGGATGTTCAGTAGAATTAGTACCTGGTGCTACAATGCCTACGTTTACATCTATGCAAGAAAAAGGTGAGCCAGATGTTGCTCCAGAATTTTGGGCTAACGCTGCTATCATTGCTTTGAATAAAGCTGTTGACGAAGGAAAAATGCACTCACTTAATAAAGCGCCAATTACTGGTTTGGGTGAAGGATGGTGGGTATTACCTCACACACTTAAAAAACATCCAGAGCTAACAACTGCTGAAGCAATTTTAGCAAGACCAGATCTGTTTCCTCATCCAGAAGATCCATCAAAAGGTGGATTTCATATTTGTCCTCCAGGTTGGAACTGTGAGCTAAGTAATAGAAATCTTTACAAAGCTTTTGGCATGGAAGCAAAAGGTTGGGCTATTGTTGAAACAGGTTCTGCTGCAGGATTAGATGGTTCAATTGCTAAAGCTGCTGAGCGAGGTGAAAACTGGTTTGGTTACTATTGGTCACCAACAGCTATCATTGGTAAATATGATATGAGAGCTGTAGATATGGGAGCTTGGGGTGGAAAAGATAACTGGGATAAATGTATAGTTTTACCAGAACAAGAATGTGGAGACCCTAAAGCAACTTCATGGACAAAATCTGAAGTTTACACAATCGTAACTGACAATTTCAAAAATACAGCTGGAAGTGCTGGTATGGAATACTTTAAGAAGAGAACATACCCAGGTCCAGTTATGAACGGTATGTTAGTTTGGATGGGTGAAAACCAAGCAGAAGGTGCTGATGCTGCAATTGAATTCCTTAAAACTCAAGAGAGCGTTTGGAGTAAATGGGTTTCAAGTGATGCTGCAAAAAAAATCAAAAAAGCACTTTAATTAAAAATATTATCAAACCCGCTTCGGCGGGTTTGATTTAATAAAAATTATGGACTTCTTTAATAAAATTCCTGTAATGGATAGAACAGCTCTTAGAGAGCTTAAAAAAGGAATTGACTCTAGTTTCAAAGAATTTTCAAGAGCTTATGGAGATGGGATTGAGGGTTTTTTTGATCCACTGTTACATTTTTTAATTTGGTTAGAAAAATTATTAGTAAACAGTCCATGGCCTTTAGTAATTGGTGTATTTGCTTTATTAGCTTGGATTGGATCAAGAAGTATTAAGCTTGTTATTGGCACAGTAGCTTGTTTTATAGTTATTGGCTATTTTGGAATGTGGAAAAATTGTATGGCGACCGTTGCAATAATATCTGTTTCTACATTAGTTTGTATTGTTGTTGGAATACCAATTGGAATTGTAATGTCAAAATCCGCTAGAGCAGAAAAAGCAATTTTACCTGTTTTAGATATGATGCAAACCATTCCAAGTTTTGTGTATCTTATACCTATAATTATGCTTCTTGGTATTGGTAAAGTGCCTGGTTTGCTTGCTGTATGTATTTATGCTCTCCCCCCTATTGTAAGATTAACAAATCTAGGGATTAGAGAAGTTGATAAAGAAACTTTAGAAGCTAGCGAAGCTTTTGGGGCAACACCGATGCAAAAATTAAGATCTGTTCAAATCCCACTTTCTCTACCAACTATTTTTGCTGGGATTAACCAAACGATTATGATGGCTTTAGCAATGGTAGTGATTGCTTCAATGATAGGTGTAAAAGGCTTGGGAGTCCCTATTTTACAGGCTATTTCCAACCAATATTTAGCTCTTGGAATGATGAATGGTTTAGCAATCGTAGCTCTGGCAATTATCTTTGATAGAGTAACTCAACAGTACGGACAAAGAATTCAAAAGCACAGAGGTCAGTTAAAAAAGTAAATTAGTCTCAATCGAATTTTCTAGACTCATATTTCAAAATAAATAAAGATCTTCTCTATGAATTTTTCATTGGAAATAGGTCCTAAAACAGAGGTTGATACAGTTCCAGCGTTGTCTGACATTTATATAACGATGCTACCTGGAGGTGATTATAGAGAAACTGCTGACAAAGCAGTAGAACTTGTAAAAAAAGGATTTAATCCCGTACCTCATTTTCCTGCTAGATCAATGCATGATGAAAAAGAGCTTAAAGATTATGTTTCTAGATGCAAAGATGGAGGCGTAAAGCAAGCCTTGATTATTGGAGGTGGGAGAGAGCCAGCGGGTAAATTTGATAGTTCATTTCAACTTTTAGAGACTGGTTATTTTGAAAAAATGAAAATAGGAATTGCTGGACATCCTGAGGGGAGTCCTGATATATCCGACTCAGATTTAGAGAAAGCTATGATAGATAAAAAGCCTTACGCAGATTATATTGTAACACAATGGTTACTTGATCCTCAGCCTATTATAGATTTTATTTCTAAGCAAAGCGTACCAGTGCATGTGGGAATCACTGGGCCTTTAAAAATATCTAGCTTAATTAAATTTGCTAATATTGTAGGGGCAAAAAATTCCATTAACTTTCTTAAATCTAATTTTACTAAGGCATTAGATTTATTGAAACCTAAAGACCCTAATGATTTAATTGGGAAAGTTAAATCGCATACTGATAACTTCCACATTTATACATTCGGCGGCTTGAAGGAAACTAACAAGTGGTTGAAGGAGAATAGTTATGTCTAAAGAGTTTGACTATACTAAAGTACAACATGTTACTTCTGTTGATCAATCAGATAGAGAAGTACCATACAATTTAAGACAGAGTGGGCCAACTAAAGTTGAATTATTAATTTCAACAAGGGTAAGAAAGTCACCTTATTGGCATTTATCAATGCAGGCAGGTTGTTGGAGAGCAACTGTATACAATCGTATTTATCATCCAAGAGGTTATGTAAAACCTGAAGATGGTGGAGCAATGGTTGAGTACGATGCAATCGTAAACCACGTGACAATGTGGAATGTAGCTGTTGAAAGACAAATAAGAGTTAAAGGTCCAGATGCAGAAAAATTTACTGACTACGTTATAACTAGAGATGCAACAAAAATTTCCCCTATGAGAGCAAGATATGTAATATTATGTAATGCTTACGGAGGAGTTTTAAACGATCCAATTCTTTTAAGAATTTCAAAAGATGAATTTTGGTTTTCGTTATCAGATTCTGATATTGGAATGTATTTGCAAGGTGTAAATGCAGATGGAAAATTTAATTGTACAATTGAGGAAATAGATGCATGTCCAGTACAAATTCAAGGTCCTAAATCGAAAGCTTTAATGCAAGACCTTTGTGGTGATCAAGTTGATTTTGATAATATGCCTTTTTATGGATTGGCAGAAGCAACGGTTGGTGGAAGAAGTTGTGTAATTTCTCAATCTGGTTTTTCAGGAGAAGCTGGTTACGAAATATATTTAAGAAATGCGACTTTATATGCTGAAGATATGTGGAACGCAGTATTAGATGCAGGAAAAAAACATAAATTGATGGTGATTGCACCTGCACACCACAGAAGAATACAAGCGGGTATTCTTTCTTGGGGGCAAGACATGGATCAACAGCATAATCCGTTTCAATGTAATTTAGGTTATCAAGTTTCATTATCTGGTAAAGGTGAATGGAATAAAAAAGCTGATTATGTTGGTAAAACTGCATTAGAAAAAATGGGAGCAGATATAAAAGCTGGAAAAAAACCGTATAAACTTCAATTAGTTGGAATGGAGTTAGGTGGTAAACCAATTGACGATTATGCGCCAGACTTTTGGCTAGTATCACCAGAAAGTGGTGGAGATCCAGTTGGGTTTATTACTTCACCATGGTGGCATCCAGAGAAGAAAACCAATATTGCTATGGGATACGTTCCGTTTGATGGAACTTTAAACCCTAATGGATTTCCAAAAAATAAGGTTGGTACTAAGTTTAAAGTTCATCTTCCAGAAAAATACTCGGACACTCCAGGAACACCTGTGGATGCAGTAGTTGTGGATATTCCATTCAAAGAGTCTTTCAACGCAAATACAAGAGAAGTTGTAAAAGGCTAAAATTTACTAGGGGGAGCTAATTTCAGCTCCCCTTTTAAACTCTGATGATCAAAAGTTTTCTAATAGCAGTTTGCATTATCATTGCTATTGCTTTAATAATATTTCCATTAATTGTTTCTTATAAGGCTCAAAAAAATAAAAATAAAAAAGATTAATGTTTGCTGAATTTTTAAATATAATTTTTAAGTCAATAAAATTAGACAAAACTCTTTATTCGGATAATAAAAATTTTGGAGAAGCATCAATTTACTTTGCTGGTATTATAATGATCCTAGATGGTATCGCTGGAGCAGTAGCAGCTAATACCATTATTAAAACAGCTATTGCAATGTCTGGTCTAACTGCAATAGTTACTTGGCTAATATGGGCGATTTTTATCTTTGTAATTGGAGTTAAATTATTTCCTGATAAACAAACCAAAGTTTCGTTCAAAAAAGTTTTAACAGCGGTTGGATTTGCACATGCCCCTGGTTTATTAAGATTTTTTGCAGTCACACCAGATTTAATGATACCAATAATTTTTCTTACTCAATTCTGGATTTTTGCAGGTTTAATAATTTCAACTAAACAAATATTGAGTTTAAAATCTAATTTTAAATCTTTTGGGATTGTGCTTTTATCCTTTTTAATTATTGCATTTTTATCTATCTCATTTGTGATGAGTAGAATGAATATGCTTCCAGTAAGTCAAATCAGTTAAAGTGGAAATATAGTTTTAGATACTCTACAAGATTTACATAATTTAAACCCAGTAAGAATTAAATTTTGAGTAACACTCTCGTCTTCTTCTCTGCATTCATCACAAATATTGTTTAATTCTTCAGTATCTGTATTAAGATATTTTTCATCAGTTTTATCAGTCATTATCAGTCAAACCAGCACCTGCCGCACCTTCTTTTAAACTGTCACTTTCTTCGACAAAAGTTTCTTCAGATAACTTGTATAAATTATTCCATTCATAGTCTGTAAAGTTGTCTTCATTTTCAAGTAGATTTACCTCAATTGTATTCGCTAATTTTGGAAATTCTTGTTCAATAAAATTTGAACTAATATTTACATTTAAATTTAGTAAAATTTTTTTCTCATCCATTTTTAAATAAATTTTTTTTCCAATAATTTCTGATGAACGACTTATAAAGGATATAAAAATTATTGGATAAGCAACATTTTTGAATTCAATTTTTTTTAAATTTTCTAAAACATTTATTTGATCTAAAAAACTAACACCTAAAGTAATTGGACAGTAAGGATTGTTTGATGAAGAGTTATTTTCATTAATTAAATTTAAATTTTCAAATTTACTTTTGTTTTTTTCATTAAAATATTCATTAAGGTGCTTAATACCCGGTAAACTAAATAGCTCTAATAACCTAATACTTTTTCCTGTTTCCTCAGAAACCCCCCAAGAATATCCTGCCGCCTTTGAAGCTCTTTTAACAGTAGTTTCAATTTCACTCAGTGATTTCATTATTAAATATTGGTTTTATATACCCACTGCTCGTCATAACTTTTTAACTCATTTGGAAGTGGAGCACCTTGGAACATGCAAATTCTTAACCATTTGTCAGATCGTGGATCAAATTTTAATGCACCAAAAAAAGACAATTTTAATCTTAGCATATCAATTGGCATTAAATCTTTACCAATTGTATTATCTTGTATTTCTGAATAAGGAAATTTTTCTACAATAAACGCTCTTCTTACAACATGTCTTAACTCAGAATTTGATGTTAAAAACTCAGCGATAGTTAAACTATTTTTTGAGACTAATAATTTGTCATAAAGTTTTTTTATATCTCTTGCTATTGCTAAAGGTTGTTCTAATTCTGATCCATGTTCTTCAAAACGATCTGCCAATCTAGGTTCTTCTTTATTTTTTGAAATAAACCAAAAGTTTTTATTATTTTCTTTTTCTTCAAAATTAATATCTAGAATATTGGGATACTTTGCTTCAATGATATTCCTCAATTCATCAACTTTTCTATAAGTTGGAATATTAAAATATTTTTCTTCGTCTGAACTCATTTCTTTTACCAAAGGATTTATAATATCGTTATAAGGCTCCATCATTATTGACACTATGTATTCAATACATTCCTCGCAAGTATTATCCTCTAACCATTGATAGATTTTGTCAAAAGGATATTCGCTCTTAAAATTAAAATCTTTATCTATAAAATTTAAGAACTTTTCAACATCCTTTAATAATGAAGAAATTTTTTTTTGCTGATATTTGCTATCAGTATTCCAGCTTGTAATATTTTTTAATGATTTTTTTACACAATCTATAAACAAATCGCTATCTTGACTTTCTACATCTTTGATTTCTCTAATTTTCTTTAGTGCTTTTTCTCTACTTAAAATCCAATTATTTAATAGAGTTGGGTGATTGACTATAAATGGAGCCATACCCAAACCTGTGGAATTACCTATTCCCAAGTTTTTACAAATATTATCATCTAGCTTAACAGCTATTTTTGGATTTTTATGATAAGCAACATGATTAACTTGATCAAAAGTAAATTGTCTTACCAAATAAACCAGCATCATTTCTAATCTGAATGGACCATTAATTTCTTCACGATTTTTAATTCTAAATCGATCTGCAAGACCAAATTTGCCTGAGCCATATACTGCTGTAGTCCTATATAAATAGCCTACTTTTGATAATAAGTTTAAATCTGGCTGCTGACCTTTGCTCAAACTTTCAACTACATGATTATAAATTCTTACTGATTTGTTTGCTCTCGATAAAGTTAATTCTTTATAAGAAAGTCTGCCAACTTCTTGTTTTGGAACTTCATTTTTTAATCTTTCAATATCTTTTTTTGTAGGAACTCCATCGTGTAATGTAAAAGCTGCATCCCATTTTGTTGCAATAACTCTGTCTGATCTTTCTTCATCTTTGATTTCATTTGCAAAACAAATTAAAGAATAAACTCTTTTATTTTTTTTAAATGAGTAAACAGCTTCTCCAAAACCATTTTCATTTAAATTAAATAAATCTCTTTTATACTCCCACTCTTTAAATTCATTAAGAAAACTTCTTAAAAAAGATAATTTTGATTGATGAAAAGATCCTAGCCTTGATAATTTCATTATCTTATTCGGGTCTCTTAATTCAACTTTCATAATTAAATAGTTTTATAAAAATTGTACCAGTTATTTCCAAGTATTCCATGTGTCTCGGTATCTGAAAAACCTGCTTTTTTTAGACCTTTTTCAATATTTGAGAACCCTCTTGCATCAAGAAACCAGTCAGGTTGTTTAGGAAAACCTGGTTTATTTTTCGAACCTTCACCATAATTTTTACTTTTAGACCAAGAACCATTTCTCATCCATTCAACAACACTATCTGGATGATCTAAACAAAGATCTGATCCTATTCCTATTTTTTTTACATCCATTATTTCGGCTGTTTTTGCCACCATTTCACAAAAACTATCTAGAGTACAATTTGTGTTATCTTTTAAGTGATGAGGGTATAATGATAAACCCAACATACCACCACTATCACTCAAAATTTTTAATAAATCTGAGGATTTATTTCTTTTAGCTGGATGCCAAAAAGAAGGATTAGCATGAGTAATTGCTATTGGTTTTTCACTGAATTCAATTGCATCTAGAGTACTTTTTTCTGCAGAATGTGACATGTCTACCACGAGGCCAACTTTATTCATTTCTCTTATAACCTCACGTCCAAAATTTGTAACTCCGCTATCTACTTTTTCATAACAACCTGTTGCTAGCAAAGACTGGTTATTATAAGTAAGTTGCATAAATCTGCATCCTAATTGATGAACCTTTTCAACAAGATTTATGTCATCTTCAATTGGTGAACAGTTTTGAAAACCAAAAAATATTGCGGTTTTGTTTTCTTTGTTAGCTTTATCAATATCTTGGAAATTCTTACCAAGAAAAATTAAATCAGAATTTTCATGAAATAATTTTTCCCATTTTTTAATTTCAAGTTGTAATTCATCAAAATCTTCATGGTAGACAATGGTAACATGGACAGCATCTAATCCGGCAGATCTATTTATCTCAAAGATTTTCCTAGACCAATTGCAATATTGAAGATTATCGATTTTATAATTCATAGTATGCTTAACTCTAATCAATATGTATTTTAAATACTATTAATTTTATTGAAATTTTAAGTTAATTTTGAAATAAACAGATTGATCAATTTTCATGAAAAAAAATAGTAAATTAAAAGTTTCAATCATAATGGGAAGTCAATCTGACTATAAAGTAATGAAACAAGCCGAAAAAACCCTAAAAAAAATTGGAGTTTCATTTGAAACAAAAATTATATCTGCTCACAGAACACCACAAAGAATGTATGAATATGCTACAAAAGTTGAGCAAAATAATATAGGAGTAATTATTGCGGGTGCCGGAGGATCTGCTCATCTTCCAGGTATGGTATCAGCACTTACACATGTGCCAGTACTTGGTGTTCCTGTTGAAAGTAAAAAACTTAAAGGTTTGGATAGTTTGTTATCAATTGCACAAATGCCTAAAGGAATTCCTGTAGGAACGCTTGCTATAGGAGAGGACGGCGCTATTAATGCTGCTTTATTAGCAGCAGCAATAATTGCTAATAATAATTCAAATGTTCGAAAAAAACTTAAAAATTTTAGAACATCACAAACTAAATCTGTAAAGAAATCTCCAAAATAAAATGTCAGAAATTACTCTTGGTATCATTGGGGGTGGTCAACTTGGAAGTATGCTTGCAATAGCAGCTAAAAAATTAAATGTTAAAACTGTAGTTTTTTGTGATGACATAGATGGGCCAGCACAAAATTTTTGCAATCAATTTGTTACAGGAAGTTATGATAATAAAGAAAAAATATCAGAATTTATGAATCAAGTTGATTTAGTAACTTATGAATTTGAAAATATTCCATTTGAAACATTAAATGAAATAAATAAATTTAAACCTGTTTTGCCTAAGCCATCAGTTAACAGATTAATTCAACATCGATTGGCTGAAAAAGATTTTGTTAATAAATTAAATATTAGAACAACAAGATATGTTTCAATTGAAAAAAAATCTGACATTGATGCTTTAGAGGATTTTTTACCAGGTATTCTCAAAACAACAACGCTAGGATACGATGGCAAAGGTCAATATCCAATAAAATCAGGTAATGAACTTGATTCTTTGAATATTGATTTTTCAAAAGGATATATTCTTGAAAAACTTGTTAAATTAAAAAAAGAAATTTCAATTATAATTACAAGATTTAGTAACAATAAATATGAAATTTATGAACCAATAGAAAACTCTCACGAAGATCAAATTTTAAAATATTCAAAAATACCTGCTGAAATTAATGAAAAGATTTTTAATCAATCTAAAGATTGGGCAATGCTAATTGCTGAAGAGCTTAAGTATGTTGGAACTTTATGTGTAGAATTTTTTATTGACAGAAATGATAATCTTTATGTTAATGAAATTGCACCGAGGGTACATAACTCAGGACATTTAACAATAAATGCTTTTAATGTAAGTCAATTTGAAAATCATGTAAGAGCTGTATGTGGTTTAGAACAAATTCCTTTAAAAAAAATATCTAATGCAAAAATGATGAATTTGCTTGGCGATCAAATTACTCATTATAGAAATATTCAAAAGTTTAATGAAAATGAATTTTTCTTTGATTATTTAAAAAAAAATATAAAAGAAAAAAGAAAAATGGGTCATATCACAACTTTAGTATAAATGTTAAAATCGATAGAAGGCAATTTTGATAATCCAGAAGTTAATGAGCTTCTAACCAAACATTTTGTTGAGCTTAGAGCTGCCTCTCCAGAGGGAAGTGCTCACGTACTAGATATTCCTGGTTTAAAAGTGCCATCAATTAAATTTTGGAGCTTGTGGGATGATAAAAAACTGATTGGTTGTGGTGCTTTAAAATTTTTAGATAAAGAACATGGAGAATTTAAATCGATAAGAATTCACGATAATTTTAGGATGCAAGGTCAAGGTATTAATGTAATTAATCATTTAATTAATGAAGCTAGAAAGCTTAAAATAAAAAGATTAAGTATTGAAACAGGAGCAGGTGATTTTTTTATACCGGCAAGAAAACTGTTCAAAAAAACTGGTTTCACTGTGTGCGAACCTTTTGCACACTATAAAGAAGACATTAATTCTGTTTATTTAACTATGCTTATTGATGATATTTAAAATATTATTTTAATAGTTGATCTATTTTGTTGACAAAACCCAATAAAATCTAAACAAAGCCAATATTACTTAATTTTAAGTAATAATTATATAAAACAAAAAAGTAAGAAGAAAAAATATGAGTCTACAAGGTAAAGTTAAATGGTTCAATCCAACCAAAGGTTTTGGTTTTATTGAAAGAGAAGATAAAGAAAAAGATGTGTTTGTACATGTTTCAGCAGTAAGAGATGCTGGTATGAACGGTTTAGATGAGGGTCAAGCTTTGACTTTCGATGTTGAAGATGGTCCTAAAGGTCCTTCAGCAGTTAACTTAAAAACTGCATAATTTCACACTTCCTATTGGCTGAAAATTTTATTTGTAATAACAAACTCAATATTCAGCCAATACCTTAATTAATAACAATCTTTAAACACAATTATTAATTATAGAATTAAATAAAAAAATTAATAAATTAATCAAAAATTATGATTGGAATTTTAGGTGGAATGGGAACTCAAGCTGGTCTTGATTTTTGTAACAAGCTTGCAGTTTTAAATAGAGGAAAAATAGACCAAGAGTATCCATTATTTATACTTTATAATAAATCAAATATTCCTGGTAGACCTGAATCTATTGGCTCTCAAACTAAAAATCTTTCCAACAAATCTACAAATAAAAAAAGTAAAGCAAAATATAATAAAGTTTTAAAGAGTTTGCTCAAAGGTTGTAAGCTTCTGGAAAAGAATAAATGTAAATTTATAGTTATACCTTGTAATACAGCTCATTATTGGTTCGATGATTTGCAGAATAAAATTAATATTCCAATAATCAATATGCCAAAAGAGGTTTTCAAATTTACAAAAAAAAAATGTAAGAAAAACTCCAAAGTTGGTCTCTTAGCAACCGAGGGTACTCTTAAAACTGGAGTTTATAAAAAATTTTTTGAAAAAAATTATCAATTAATTGAGCCATCTCAAAAAATACAAAAAATGTCAGTTAATAAAGCAATTAAATTAGTTAAAATGGGTAATGTAAAGGCTGCAGCAAAAGCAATTAAACCTGCAATTGATTCCTTAATTAAAATGAATTGTAAAAAAATCATTTTAGGTTGTACAGAGCTCCCTATTGCAATTTTTGCATTTAAATCATTTAAAAATGTTAAATCCTCAAAAGTTTTCTTAGATCCTAACTTAATTTTGGCTCATTCAGCTATGGTTAAACATAAAAACTAGTTTATGTCTAACAAGACTGAAAAGCCATATGTGTTGAGAGCTGCTGAATTTGTTTATTCAAATATAATAGAAATTAAAAAACAAAATCCTGAAATAAATAATATACAAGCTTTTGAAATTTTTATGACTTCTAAGGAATATGACATTTTAAGTTCTGGAGAATTTCATGATAAATGGTTTTTAGAACTTAAGAATAATAAATTTATTGACCAAATAACTAAAAAAGAAATAAATCAAGAAACTTTAAGACTTTTAGAACTTCAAAAAGATTCTATGGTAAAATTTTTAATGAAGATACCAAAGCTTTATTATACTAAGAGTCATTTTCCACTAGAAATTTCACAAAGAGCTTTTGATCACTTGTGGAGGGTTTGTGAAAGCTATGAAATGTGGTGCAAAGAAACTAAACAAGAAAACTTAATATATCTTAATATTATTGAGTAATATTATTTATATTAAGTATTGATCTAGTAACCTCTATTCGCTTTTTAAGCAATTTTTGTAAATTTTGATTATCTAATTTTTGTTTAGTCATTTTAATTCTTGTTTCGACTAATTGTCTTAAATCTTCGTCAAATGAATTTTTTTTTATTTTTATATCTGTTTCTTCGATCAACGTTTCTTTAATTAAAGCTAAAGAATTCTTTCCAGTTTCTTTTTCTATACGTTGATTAACTATAAATTGTGCACTAGCTTTATAGATATTACCTGAAGTAAGAGCGGTTACACCTGGACCAACAAATGAAAGAATGGGCACAAAGCCTGTCAATAAGAAGAAAGACAGTATAACAGTTAAAATTCGAAACATTTTAAACTTCATAGTTGAAACTTAGGTGATTTGGTATTTCATTTCCACTTCTAATTTGTTCATAATAGGCACCGATTTGTTTGATTTTATTTGATTTATTTGTTTATTAAACAAGATGATTAAAATATTTCCTTTCATATTTATACTTCTATGGTCTTCCGCTTTCATAACAACCAAACCTATCATAGACAATAGTGATCCATTTGCTGCTCTAGCTTTTAGATTTGCATTAGTTGCTTTCGGTTTTTTTTTATTTTCAATTTATTCAAAACAAAAAATTATTGTAAGTAAAAGAAATTTTTTTGAATCTTTTTTAGCGGTGTCTTGTTTCATGGTTTTTATCTTGGTGGTGTCTTTTACTCAATATCAATAGGCATGCCCACAGCAATAGCAGCGTTAATTGTAACCCTTCAACCAGTTCTCACAAATGCATTAAGTGGTCCAATTTTAAATGAGAAAGTATCTATAAAACAATGGATAGGTGTTTTGTTAGGATTTGCTGGTGCAGGACTTGTATTAGGTTTTGATGTTGGTTCTAAAATACCAGCAACAGGATTGATCGCAACAATAATAGCTTTATTAGCAATTACATTTTCAACTTTATGGCAAAAAAAATTAAGCAACAACTTACCATTGTCTGTAAGTAATATGAATCAAGCTATTGGTGGATGTATATTTCATTTATCAATAATTGTTTTATTTGTTGATCCATATATTGATTTCTCACAAACATTTATCATTGCAATGAGCCATCAAATATTTTTGGTGTCATTTGGTGCATTTACAATATTGATGTTTTTAATAAAAAATAATTCTGCTAGCAAAACTGTTTCTATATTTTTTTTAATTCCAGCAACTTCTGCTTTTATGGCATGGGTTTTCTTAAATGAAAGTTTAACTAGCTTAGATTTAATTGGATTTCTAATTACTTCTATAGGTGTTTATATTGCAACAAGAGATTGAAACCTTAAGTTTATATAGTTTCAAAACCAAACTCTAGAGATGCATCTGTGATAGAATGATATAAAGACTCGCCAAAACTTCTTAGCGTAAATATCCTTACTTTATTTGGATTATCACTCAACCTATCTACAGTAAAAGCTATTCCATTATAAGTTGAGTTAATTGAATTGTTTTTATCTAATTTATTAAAATTAAAAGGACATCCTTTTTTCAAAACTTCTATCGTATTATTTCCTTCGATTTCTATAATAGCTCTAGAATGAGATAAATCTGTTACAGCAAAATCTGTATCTTTAAATTTATCTTCTACATTTTTTATTAAATTTTTTTTTATTGAAACTAAAAGCCAGTTTTTTGGTCCATTCCACATAATCCTCGTATTTTCATTAAATACTACGGCCAAAGGTTCATTTTTTAATTTTAAACCATCAATATCAATACCCTTAAATGAAACTGAAGAATTTTTGTACTGAACTATTTGAACAATTAATAAATTTTTGATTTCAGATATTTTAAGTATATCATTTTCATTTTTACCTTCATAATCTCCGAATTGACCTTTTGCATGAACATTTGATAAAGCTGAAATTAATGTCATGATCTAACTCTTTCACCTTTCGGATCTACATAATGTGATGAAACTATCTCAACTGGTATTACTTTGTTTTTAAGTGGAGACATCGCAAAAAGCTTTTGACCGATCATATTTTTTCCATCTTTCAAAATTGCTAAAGAAAAAGGATTATCATATTCAACACTCCAACAAGATGCAGAGATATGACCTAATTTTGGATTTGGTAACGGTGCTTTATCATCTTTAACTAAGTGAGAGCCTTCTGGTATACTTGTTTGTTTATCTAATGGAACTACGCCCACTATTCTTTGTCTATCTTCAGCTATAAATGCAGATCTTTGTAATGATCTTTTTCCAATAAAATCTTTCTTTTTACTAACAAGACCTTCTAAAGCGTTGTCGAATGGAATTGTTCTACCATCAAGTTCTGATCCTGCAACATGTCCCATTTCAATTCTAAGAGTTGATAATGCTTCAGTTCCATATGGTTGAATATTAAATTCTTCACCAACTTCAATTATTTTTTCCCACATAAAATTTCCATAATCAGACTCAACATTTACCTCATAAGCAAGCTCGCCTGAAAACGAAATTCTATATATTCTTGCTTTTACACCAAATAAATCTCCCTCCATATAGCCCATAAAAGGTAAGCCTTCATTTGATACATCAGAGTTTGGAAATAATTTTTGTAATAAATCTCGAGATTTAGGTCCAGCTATAGCTGCACCAGCCCACTGTTCTGTAGTTGAAACTACATTCACATTTAATTCAGGCCAAACAAGTTGCAAATAATATTCTAAATGCGAAAGAACGTTTGCTGCCTGAGCTGTTGTCGTAGTCATATGATAATGATTTTCAGAAATTCTTGTGGTTGTTCCGTCATCCATTACAATTCCATCTTCTCTTAACATTACACCATATCTAGCTTTACCAACTGGTAGCTTCAACCATGCATTTGTATAGACTCTATTTAATAACTCCGCTGCATCTGGTCCTTTAATATCTATTTTACCTAATGTAGTTACATCGCAAACACCTACATTTGTTCTTACATTTTTTGCTTCTCTTTTTGATCCCTCAAATAAATTTTCATTTCCTCTTCTATAATACCTGGGTCTTAACCAAACACCTGCATCAACAAAGACTGCATTATTTTTTTCATGCCATGAATGCATTGGAGATTTTCTTGTTGGTTTTGAATGTTTTCCAACCTCTCTTCCTACTATTGCTCCAATAGAAACAGGAGTATATGGAGGCCTAAAAGTCGTATGGCCTACTGCAGGAACAACTTTGTTTTCAATTTCGGATACTAATTGTAATCCATTTAAATTACTTGTTTTTCCTTGATCTGTTGCCATTCCTAGAGTGGTATATCTTTTAACGTGTTCAATTGATCGATACCCTTCTCTTAAAGCTATTTCCACATCAGATACCGCTACATCGTTTTGAAAATCTAAAAATCTTTTATAACTTTTACCTTTTGGCAATGGAACACACCAAAACTTATCATGCTGAGAAGATTTCTTTTCAACAACATTTGGAATAGCTATCTTATTATCATTTTCAGTAATTTTTTTTGATAATTCACTTCCTGCTGTAAATGATGTTTTTAAAGTTTCCTCTAGTGAAAATTCTCCATTAGCTGCACCTAAAGTGATTTCATTTTGTTTTGACTGACCTGGGACAAATGCATCAATTTCCTCTTTAAATTTTGTTTTATTTCCTGATTGTGAGGCTAAATGAATAGTTGGTGTCCAAAAACCTGAAACGCAAATACAATCACATTGAATATTTTCTATTTTACCAAGTTGTTTTTTGTCTTCAGAAATACTTGCAATATCTGCTGATTTTACTTTTTTGTATCCTTGTGCTGCAACAACAACATATGAATTTTTAATATTAATTCCTAAATTATTTGCCTCATCAATTATTTCTGAATCAGGATTTTTTCTTGAGTCTAAAACAACTGGATCTACTCCATGTTTTTTAAATTCAATTGCTGTTTCGTATCCACTATCATTATTTGTAAACACCAGTGGTTTTCTTCCAACTAAAACACCATATACTTTTAAATATTCTTTAGCAGCTGAGGAAAGCATTACCCCTGGTGTATCATTATTTCCAAAAACTATTGGTCTTTCAATTGATCCTGAGGAAATCAAAACTTCTTTTGCTCGAATGTACCATAACCTTTTGTTAGGGTGATATTTTTTAGTTGATGGTAAATGATCACTAACTTTTTCCGACATCACAAGCATGTTATGATCATAGTATCCAAAAATTTGAGATCTATTTTTTACAACGACATTTGGCATTGTTTTAAGTTCTGCAATTATTCCTTCAGCCCAATCTTTTCCTGATTGATTGCCAATATTGACATCACTAGTTAATAAAGATCCACCAAATCTTGGTTTGTCTTCAGCCAAAATTACTTTAGCTCCATTTTTTGCTGCTGCATATGCACCAGCTAATCCCGAAGGTCCTGAGCCTGCAATTAATAAATCACAATGTTCGTATTTATGTTCATACCTTTCTTTATCATGTTTAGTTGAAGCTACACCTAAACCAGCTGCTTTTCTTATGAAAGGCTCATAAATTCGATACCAAAAACTTTTTGGCCACATAAAAGTTTTGTAATAAAAACCTGCTGGTAAAAAAATCCTCAAAAAATTATTGATTGCACCTATATCAAAATTAACACTTGGCCAACAATTAACACTTTTTGCTTCTAAACCTTCAAATAGTTCCTGCTCTGTTGCTTTAATATTAGGTTCTGTTTCGCCATTTCTATAAAGTTGAACAACTGCATAAGGTTCATCTACACCTGCTCCAAAAAAACCTCTGGGTCTGTGATATTTAAAACTTCTTCCAACTAAATGAACTCCATTTGCTAATAAAGCTGAGGCTAATGTGTCACCCTCATAGCCAAAGTAAGTTTTACCATTAAATTTAAAAGATAACTTTTTATCTCTATTTATTAATCCCCCATTTTCAATTCTAAAAGCTTGGGTCATTAAGCAAATTCCTCATCAGCTTTAAAAGTTCTAAAAATTTCATGGGTTGCAGTATCTCTCTCAACCTTTATCCATTGTCTACATCCAGAAATATGTTGCCATAGCTCTAAATGCTTTCCTCTTAAACTTTTTCTATTGTAAACAAAATTATCCCATTCTTGATCAGAAACTTCTTTATTAAGTTCTGGTCTTTTAACGCTTGCATCACCACCGTATGAAAATTCATTCTGAGATCTCATTCCACAGTGTGGGCAATTTATGTAAAGCATTTATGATATCCAGGTTTTTGTTCCAAGTCCCTTTTCATCAATAAGGTGGCCAGTACTAAATCTATTTAAACTGTAACCAGCGTTTAATTCATGAACTCTATCTTGCGCAATAGTATGAGCAAATGTCCAACCCGATGCAGGTGTAGCTTTAAATCCTCCATAGCACCATCCACAATTTAAATACAAACCTTCAATATGAGTTTTATCAATAATTGGTGAACCGTCCATTGACATATCCATAATACCACCCCAAGTTCTAAGCATTTTTAATTTACTTAAAAATGGCATCATCGCTATTCCTTCAGTTAAAACGTGTTGTAATGTTGGTAAGTTTCCTCTTTGAGCATAACTATTATAACCATCAAGATCGCCGCCCATTACCATCTCACCTTTGTCAGATTGACTTACATAAAAGTGTCCTGCACCAAACGTAACTACATTATCTAAAACTGGTTTAACTGGCTCAGAAACACATGCTTGAAGTAAATGAGTTTCAATTGGTAACGTCATATTTAATTTTTCTGCTAAAATATTTGTGCTACCAGCAACACATAAACCAACTTTTTTTGCTTTAATATTTCCTCTGGAAGTTCTAATGCCATTTATTTTTCCTGCTGAAACATCAAATCCAATTACTTCACAATTCTGAATAATATCTACCCCCATGGAGTCTGCCTGACGTGCATAACCCCATGCAACAGCATCATGTCTTGCTGTACCTGCACTTGGTTGCATCAAACCACCAAAAATTGGAAATCTTACGTTTTCAGAAAAATCAGCCATTGGAATAATTTCTTTAACTTGCTCTCTATTTAAAAGAACAGCATCTATTCCATTTAATCTCATAGAATTTCCTCTTCTTGCGTATGCATTCATTTGTGCATCAGAATGCGCAAGATTAATTATTCCTCTTGGAGAAAACATTACATTGTAGTTAAGATCCTGACTCATCTTTCTCCATAAATCCATTCCAAACTCACTGAACAAACCATTTTCGTCATGCATGTAATTGGATCTAATAATTGTAGTGTTCCGTCCTACATTTCCTCCACCAATCCATCCTTTCTCAATAATTGCAACTTTTGTAATGTTATGTTCTTTAGCAAGATAATACGCTGTAGCTAATCCATGGCCTCCACCACCTATAATTACAACATCATATTCCTCTTTAGGTGTTGGATCTTTCCAGGCTAAATCCCAATTCTCATGGTTTGAAAAAGCGTTTTTAACAAGGTTAAATATAGAATATTTTTGCATTTAATAATTTTATAACAATCAATTTAAATAGTGCTTATTTTTTTTATATATATTTTTTAGAAGTTTCCAAAAATAGCAAAAAAGGATAAGAAGTCACAGATAAAAAACTTTTAATTTATTTGAATTATTTATGGCCGAAGTAAAATCTGACATTCAAATAGCTCGAGAAGCTAAGATGCAACCAATAAAAGATATTCTTTCTAAGGTTGGTGTCCCTGATGAAAATTTTGCTTTTAGTCCAATGGGAAGACACATAGCCAAAATAAATCTGGAATATTTAAAAACTCTTAAAAAAGAAAATGGTAAATTAATTTTAGTTACAGCAATCACTCCCACTCCTGCTGGTGAAGGTAAAACTACAACTTCTGTTGGTTTAAATGACGGTTTAAATAAAATTGGAAAAAAATCTATTGTTTGTTTAAGAGAACCAAGTCTTGGTCCATCATTTGGAATGAAGGGTGGAGCTGCTGGCGGTGGTTATGCCCAAGTAGTACCTATGGAACAAATCAATCTTCATTTTACAGGTGACTTTCATGCTATTACATCTGCACATAATTTATTATCTGCATTAATTGATAATCATATTTATTGGGGTAACAAACTTAACATTGATGTTAGAAGAGTTGTTTGGAGAAGAGTAATGGATATGAATGATAGATCCTTAAGATCTATCATTGTTGATCTGGGAGGAGTGGCTAATGGTTACCCTAGACAAGATAGTTTTGATATTACAGTTGCATCTGAGCTTATGGCTATTTTTTGTTTAGCAACAGACCTTAAAGATTTAGAAAATAGAATTGGTAATATTACAATTGGTTATACAAGAGATAAGCAATCAATTTATGCAAAAGATTTAAATGCACAAGGTCCAATGACTGTTTTACTAAAAGAAGCGATAAGACCCAATGTAACTCAAACTCTAGAAAACAATCCTGCAATAATTCATGGTGGTCCTTTTGCGAATATTGCTCACGGATGTAATTCGGTTATTGCAACTAAAGCTGGACTTAAATTAGCTGACTACGTTGTAACAGAGGCGGGATTCGGAGCTGATTTAGGAGCAGAAAAATTTCTTGATATTAAATGTAGAAAATCTGATCTCAAACCAGATTGCGTTGTTATTGTAGCAACAATCAGAGCACTAAAAATGCATGGAGGAGTTGCTAAAGAAGATTTAAAAAAAGAAAATGTATCAGCACTTAAAGAGGGAATGGTAAATTTACGTAGACATATAAATAATATTAGAAAATTTGGATTACCTGTTACTGTTGCAGTTAATCATTTTATTACTGATACAGAAGATGAAATGAAAACATTGTTAGATTTTTGTGAAACCCAAGGAGTAAAAGCCTCTAAATGTACTCATTGGTCAAATGGAAGTGAAGGAACAGTTGAACTAGCTAAAAATGTTACAGAAATTTGTGAAGATAAAAAAGATACATTTAAATTTTTATATGAAGATGATCTTCCGTTATTCAAAAAAATAGAAAAAATTGCACAAGAAATTTATAGCGCCTCTGAAGTGGTAGCAGATACAAAAGTGAGACAGCAATTAAAAGATTTCGAAGAAAAGGGTTATGGCAAGTTACCAGTTTGTATTGCAAAAACTCAATATAGTTTTTCAACAGATCCAAATTTAAAAGGTGCACCCACAGGTCATGTTTTACCTGTAAGAGAGGTAAGACTTTCTTCTGGTGCTGAGTTTATAGTTGTTGTGTGTGGAGAAATTATGACAATGCCAGGGCTTCCAAGAGTTCCTGCAGCCGACTCAATAAAATTAAATGACAAAGGTGAAATAGAAGGTTTATTCTAAATTCAAGTAGTCTAACCAGTTTTCTAATTCTCTCATTCTAGAAACTTTATCTAATTTATTATTCTCAGTTTCTATATGTTTAATGTGATTATCTATTTCATTCTCATCTTTGAAAGCTCCTTTTTCTAAAAGTCTCTTTTTTCTAAAAATAATCAAATTGATCATTTTATTATAAGTAATCTCAGGATGGTATTGAAGTCCCCATATATTACAGTCACCAACTTTAAAATTTATTCCTTGAACATTATTAATTGAGTTTGAGGCTAATAAAATTGAATTTTCTGGCATTGTTACTACCTCATCAAAATTAAATGCTGGAGTATTAAATTTTTGATTTTTATTTTTATAAAGTGGATGGTTTAAACCATTTTCATTAATTTCTATATTTGATGCAATGCCTCTATGAGAACCTTTTATCGCTTTTTTTACCTGCCCTCCTGCTGCGGTCACAGCTACTTGCATACCCCAGCATATTGCTAGAATTTTTTTAATTTTTTTCTGACACTCCTTCATAAATTCAATTTGTCTTTTTATTTCTGGGGTATTGTTATAAATATTTAAACTACTTCCGCCCCAAATAAGGCCATCGTAACTTTCAAGTGCATCAATATTTTTATCAATATTTTCATCTGAGGAAGGATTAACCACGTGGGTTTCTAATTTATCTGTAAAATACACCAAACTATCTTTAAGGCTTTCTGTATGTGTTTGAATACCAGCTGCAGAAAAACTTTGATTTTCTTCTCGTAAGTTTCCTTCTACTATCAATATTTTTTTCATTAAAATAATTCTCCAGAAATGCTTTTTATATACATCTCTTTTAAATCATTTTGACTTAATTTCTTAGGATTTCCTCCTGTAGATGGATCTTCAAATGCCATTAAAGAAAGTTCATCTAAATCAATATTATTACAATCCATCACTTCTGACAATTTGTGTGGAATATTTAAATTTTTTCTTAATTCCAAAATCCAATTTAAAAAACTATCAAAATTTTTATTTAAATTAAGATAATCACAAATCGAAATTATTTTATTTTCGATTGAAGTTTTATTAAATGTTAAAACATAAGGCATAAATATTGCGTTTGATAAGCCGTGGTGAACATTAAATTTACCGTTTACTGGGTGGCTCAATGAATGAATTGCTCCCAATCCCTTCTGAAATGCAGTCGAGCCCATTGAAGCAGCTGAAAGTAAATCCATTCTAGCGTTAACATCTTTTCCATTTGTAAATGCTTTAATTAATGAATTTTTAATTAATTTCATTCCTTCTATTGCCATACCATCAGCCATTGGATGATATCCTGGCGCGCAAAACGCTTCTAAATTATGAGCTAGTGCATCCATTCCAGTTGCTGCTGTTAATCTTGGAGATAAATCTAGTGTAACTAAAGGATCTAAAATAACAATAGAAGGTAACATTTTTGGGTGAAAAATAATTTTTTTTGCACCTGTTTCTTTATTTATAATTGCAGATGCTCTACCTGTTTCGGATCCTGTTCCAGCAGTGGTTGGAACTGCAATAATTTTTGAAATTTTAGAACTATCAGCTCTTGTCCAGTAATCACCAATATCTTCGAAATCCCATAACGGTCTAGATTGATTACACATAAATGCTATAGCTTTTCCAACATCTAAACCACTTCCACCTCCTAAAGCTATTACGCCATCACAGTTCGAGGCATTATAAACTTTAACGCCTTCTTCTACATTTTCTCCAATCGGATTTCCCATAAAATTAGAAAAGGTAACTAAATTTTGAAAACTTTTTTTTAATCTTAATATTATATTTTTTATTAAATCCAAGTTAATTAAATCCTTGTCTGTTACAAATAATGGATTTGAAATATTTAACTCTTTACATGCTAAGGATAAGTCTTCAATTCTATTTTCTCCTATCCACATAGTGGTAGGATAATTCCAATTGACCATAATAATAATTAATAATTTATTTTTAATTTTTTATTTTTAACAATTGCTATCAACAAAGAAAACATTAATGGAATTTTTCTTTTATTAATTTTTTTAAATATAAAAGGAGCTATTTCTATTGCTAAATCAGCACCTTCTACTGTATCATTTTTCATAAATTTTTTCTTTGCTTGGGTAAAAGTATAGCCTTTTCCAAGATATTCTCCCATTTTACTATTTCTTCCTCCCATTGCACTTACATATAAGTCTCCCAAACCTGCCAAGCCATAGACAGTTTCTTTTTTTCCTTTAAAATAATTTGCAAGATATTTCATTTCATCAATTGATTTTCTGAATAAAGCCGATGATGTATTGTGCCACTGTCCAGCTCCAATTATCATAGAATAAATATTTTTTATAGCAGATAAAAACTCAACTCCATCAACATCTCTGCTAAATTCAGTTTGATAATAATTTGTTGAAATTAATTTTCCAATTTTTTTTGCAATGTTAATATTTTTGTTTGCAACAACGGTGAAGCTTTTAACTTTTTTAGCTAATTCTATTGCTAAACATGGGCCCTTCAAAACTGAAATATTTAAATTTTTATTATACTTTCTTAATAAGCTAGACATTGAAATCAAATTTCTACCATCTAATTTAAGACCTTTTGTTAATACCAAAATAGGTGATTTATTTTTAATTTTTGATAGATTTTTTCCAATCAAGTCTATTCCGATCGAACTCACAGCAATTACAATTAAGTCCCATTTGCTATTTAAAATGTCACTTGAAAATTTATTTATTTTTAATTTTTTTGGCAAATTTATTTTCAATGATGGGTGAATTTTTTTTTTTGAGTTTAATTTTTGTAATAATTTTAAGTTGTATGGCTCTGTTAAAGTAACCGAGTGACCATTATCTAACAATGGTATTGAGAAAGCAGCTCCCATAGCTCCTGCACCAACAATTAATATTTTTTTCATTTTTATCTTTATGCTAAGGTTTTTTTAATTGCTTGCTTCCAACCATGCAATATATGATTTCTAAGTTTTTTGTTAATTTTTGGCTTAAAAGCTTTATCTTTTTTCCATGTATTTTTAATCTGATTTAATGATTTGAATTCTCCTACTTGATAACCTGCCAACAGAGCCGCTCCAAGAGCAGTGGTTTCTAAAACTTTAGGTCGAATTACTTTTAAATTAATTACATTTGCCAAAAATTGTGAAAACCAATTATTAGCTACCATGCCACCATCAATTTTAACTATTCTAGGCTTTAAGCCATCTTTCTTCATTGAATAAAATAAATCATAACTTTGATAAGCAACTGACTCGACTGTTGCTCTCACTAAAGTTTTCCAATCACTATCTCTTGTAAGTCCTGTTATTAAACCTCTTGCATCAGGTCTCCAATAAGGTGCGCCTATTCCACTAAAAGCTGGGACTACATAAACTTCATTATTACTTTTTGTTGATTTAGCTATTTTTTCAGTTTCATAAGCATTGTTTATTAATTTAATTTTATCCCTTAACCATTGTACGCCTGCTCCTGCTATGAAAATAGATCCTTCAAGAGCATACGTGGTCTTATTGTTCAATCTATAGCAAATTGTAGTTAATAACTTATTTTTTGAATTAATTTTTTTTGATCCAGTGTTCATTATTATAAAAGCACCAGTACCATAAGTACTTTTTATAGATCCTTTTTCAAAACAAGCTTGTCCTACGGCAGCTGACTGTTGATCTCCTAACACAGCTGAAATGGGTATTTCTTTTCCTATAACTCTCTTGTCTGTTTTTCCAAAATTATCTGCAGAATTTTTTACCTCTGGCAAGATGCTACTTGGAATTTTTAATTTCTGTAAAATTTCATTATCCCATTTATTATTATTGATATTAAACAACATTGTTCTACTTGCGTTGGTGGCTTCGGTTAAATGCTGTTTACCTTTAGTCAATTTCCATATTAAGAATGTATCTACTGTACCAAACAATAAATTATTAGTTTTTAGTAACTTTTTTGAAACTTTTACATTATCTAAAATCCATTTTATTTTAGTAGCAGAAAAATAAGGATCTATAAATAATCCTGTTTTTTTTCTAAAAATATTTTCATAATTTTTATTCTTTAAAGATTTACAATATTCCTGTGTTCTTCTATCTTGCCACACGATTGCATTATAAATAGGTTTTCCAGTTTTTTTATTCCACAAAATTGTAGTTTCTCTTTGATTTGTAATTCCGATAGTAAGTATATGACCTTTTAAACTCTTAGCTTTTTTAATTACTTGTTTTAGTGCTTTAATTGTTGTCGACCAAATTTCATTTGGATTATGCTCTACCCAACCATTTCTAGGAAAGAATTGTTTAAATTCATGTTGTGAAATAAATTTAATGTTCCCTTTAGTATCAAACAAAACCACTCTAGATGATGTCGTTCCTTGGTCAATTGATACTATAAATTTTTTCATCAAATAAATTAAAATTAAACTTTAAAGCCTAATTTTGATTTCATCTGTGATGACCATTCAACTAAAAGTCTGTCAGCAGTTAAACCTATAAATGCAACGCATAAACCAATTATCAAACCTTTGCCTCCGTCACTAAATGATAAAGCCCTAAATATTTCTTGAGATAAATCAACTGTTCCAATAAATCCTGCAATCATAACCATAAATAATGCAAACATTAATGTTTGATTAGCTCCAAGTATTATTTCAGGAAAAGCTAGTGGCATTTTTACTTTCCATAATAATTGTCTGTCTGTACACCCTGAAGTAATAGATGCTTCTATAATTTGCTGAGGTACATTTCTTAAACCAAAAACAGTGTACCTGACCATTGGTATTGAAGAATATATTACGATTGCAAATATTGCTGAAACATCACTAATTTGAAATAACATTATTGCTGGAAGCAAGTATATAAATGACGGAAATGTTTGAAAAATATCACAAATATTTAAAACAATCTTTGTTCTACTTTCTTTCTTAGATGCCCATATTCCTAATGGTATTCCAATTAGAGCACAAATAACTAATGAAGCAAAAACCATGTACACCGTAATCATTGCCCTCACCCAGTAGCCAGATGAAGCAATAAAAAATACAAACAGCATAACTGTCAAAGCTAGTCTCATTTTACCAAGTTTCCATCCAATTGCTCCGACAAATAAAATTACTCCAGTCCATGGCATAGATTGAAATACAGCTTTAAGAGGCATCAAAAAATATATTAACATCCAATCTCTAAATATTCCTAACGGTACAAACAAAGATCTTGTAAATGATTTAATGGCATTATCTAAATATACAGATGCTGAAACTGTTAACTCCTTTGGATATTCATTAAAAAATGGAAAAAGAAAAACTAAGATAGAGCAAATTATAATTGCAAAAAAAGTTGCGCATAAATATGGATTTCTCTTTACAAAATTTCCCTCTCTTCTCTCTGGTTCTTTTAATGCTAAAGCTTGACTATATCTATCAAGTGTAATTGCAATCAAAACTACCGCAACACCTATTTCAAAAGCTTCCCCTAATCTTAAACCTTGTAACCTAATTAATAGATCATGACCAAGACCTGGTTGACCAATAAATGCTGCTATAACAATCATAGCAAGACATTGCATAATAACCTGATTTATCCCTAACATTATTGGAGACCTAGCTGCTGGAATCTCAACTTTAAATAACATTTGCCACTTTGTGCAGCCAGCCATGACACCTGCCTCTTTTATTTCTTGAGATATATTTTGTAAGCCTAATATCGTTAATCTAGCCATGGGAGGAAATGCAAATATAACAGTTGCTATCACTCCGGCTTTTGTGCCTATTCCAACAAATATAACTACTAATATTAAATATGAAAAATGAGGTAACGATTGTAAAATGTTAAGCATTGGCCATAAAAAGTTTGCAAATCTTTTTCTTTTTACCGCAAGTATACCTAAACACAGTCCGATTAATGCTGCTAGAGGTGCTGAAACAGAGATGGCTGCCAAAGATTTCATAGATAGCTCCCAAATCCCTCTTTTGCTAAATAATATTAAATATGAAAAACATGCTCCACCCAATAAAGCTAATCTCCAGCCTCTTAAATAAAATCCTAATATAATTGTAAGAGTTAAGATAAATATCCAAGGTAAAGGTCCTACATCATAACTTGGAAAACCTTTGTGTAAAACTGCTTCTGTAAAATCTAAAAATTTATCAACATAGTTGGCAATACCTCTTGTAAAATCTCTAAAAGTAAACAAACCGAATATTTCGTACTTTCTAAGAAATTGAATTAATGCATTTGTCCAATCCACAAAAGGTATAAGACCATCTATTGATCCACAGCCACCTAAGCAACTTTTTGGTGGAATGTAAGCCCAATGAGGTGTTTTAGATGAAATAGTATAATTTGGAATAACATAACGTAAGAGCCACAAGAGAATGAAAGGCCCAAATATAAAAAAAAATTTTCCCGTTAAAATGGTTTTAATTTTATTCATTTTTGTCTTCAGCAAATAAAGCTTTAATTAATTCTTTTTTACTCACTGAACCTAAAACCTCTTTGTTGTCATCAACTACAGAAAAAATACTTTCTGACTTTAAAACTTTTGATGCAATTTTTTCAATTTTATCACTATAATTAACTGTGTTTTCGTAAGGTTTTTTATCTTTTTCGTTCATAATGCTTTCTGCATTTAATAATTTTGATCTCGGTATATCTTTTGTAAATTCTGCAACATAATCAGTAGCTGGTTTTGTAATCAATTCTTCGGGAGTTCCTACTTGAACAATTAATCCCTCATACATTATTGCTATCCTATCTGCTAATCTAATTGCCTCGTCAAAATCATGGGTAATAAAAACAATCGTTTTCTTTAACATACTTTGAAGTCTTAAAAACTCATTTTGCATTTCTTTTCTTATTAATGGATCTAATGCAGAAAAAGGTTCATCTAAAAACCAAACATCTGGTTCAACTGCTAAAGATCTCGCAAGACCAACTCTTTGTTGTTGTCCTCCTGATAATTCCCTTGGATAATATTTTTCTCTTCCTTCTAAACCTACTAGCTTTATTACATCTTTTGCTCTTTCCTCTCTTTTTTGAATTTCTTGTCCTTGAACCTCAAGTGGAAATGCAACATTTTGCAAAACTGTTCGGTGAGGTAAAAGTGCAAAGTGTTGGAATACCATACCCATCTTATGCCGTCTTATATCTATTAATTCTTTTTCAGAAGCTTTTAACAAATCACTTCCCTCAAAAAATACCTGGCCATGAGTTGGTTCAATTAATTTTGACATACATCTAAGCAATGTTGATTTTCCTGAACCGCTTAGTCCCATAATAACTAGTATTTCACCTGTATTAACATCTATCGATGCATCCCTTACAGCAGGTATATAATTATTTTTTTTAATCTCTTCTGTTGTAGGGTTGTTATTTGTATTCTTTAGAAACTTTTCTGGAGCTTCACCATATAATTTCCAGATATTTTTGCAGGATATTTTCGCTTCTTTGTTCATGCTTAAATTTTAATTTATCATAAAATAAAAAAAAACGAACCGACTTATAAAAATCGGTTCGTTTATATGTTTTCAATTACTTATTTTGATGAAGCAACCCAAGGCTCCCACTTAGATTTATGATCATTTAACCATTTCTGAGCGGCAGCAGATACTTCAAGTCCATCTGTGTCTTTGTAATTTGCCATCTTGTCGATGTCTGGACCAGAAAAGTTCATCTGTTTCAGTAATTTATATCCATTTGGATGATTATTCTTAAAGTCAGCATTTACTGCTAATTTTAAATAACCACTAGCTGGGTTACCACAGTCATATAGTGCTGTTTTATTAATTCCCCAAGCCGGATCCTTTGTACAAGCAGGGTCATGCTTTGGAAACTCAACAAATTTTCCTGGATATTTTGCACCTATGAAGTTTGGCGACCAGTTAAAAACTACAACTGCTTTACCTTGAGCGACACCAGCATCTAACTCTGCCCAAATTGCATCTGCTGATCCTGCATTTTTAACCATAAAATTCATGCCTAATGCTTCAACTTTTTCAGCATCGTGCTTTAACCAGTCAACTGGACCACCAATAAATACTCCTTTTCCACCCGAGTCAGCTCTAGCAAACTTATCGCTACATTTATCTAATGCCTTCCAGTCAGGTAAACCTGGACATAATTTCTCTACATGGTCTGGATACCACCAGTCCTCTCTAGTTACTGCATCGTGTGTAAGAATTTCTTCAATTCCTCCACCTGCTTTCGCCTTTTCATAAGAAGCACCAAAAGCACCTTCCCAAATTTCATGAACTAAATCTATATCTCCATCAGCCATGGCTTGGTAAACAGCTTGTGAATCCATGTTGATATATTCAACTTTTTCACCAACCATTTTTAATAATTCACCAACTACTTCTGCTCCAACTAATTGACTTGACCAGTTATGAGTTGGGATTTTTACTACTCCGCTCTTATCTGCATTTGCACTACTTAAAGTTAGAGCAAATGTTAATATTACAGCGGAAAATAATGATATTATTTTTTTCATATATACCCCTCTATAATTAATATATTAATAATAAAGTATGTTCCTATTTAAAGTTATAGTCAACTCGTTTTGATTATATTATGGTCTCACTTAATTAATAAAATGTTAGGTACAAGCAAAGATATCAAATATCCTGGTTTAAATATTTTACCACCTGGAGTTGAAAGACATGTTGTTAATGGTGGCGGTCTAACTGGTTTTCAGATTTTTCCCGATGATGAAATAGAAATAATCAATAATGAAGGAAATCAAATATGTGAGATTATTTGTTTTGATAAGGATGGAAATTCAGATGTTGGAATATTAAATCTCAAATCAAACAATGAAAAAAACTTCATAAGAAATATTCTTAGCGGAAACGATGAAACAATTTTAGCAACCAACTATCAATTAAAAAAAAGAAATTTAAAAATTTCTAATTCAAAATCATCAATTATATTTGATTTAGACACAAAACCTGGTGAAAAAATTAAATTAAAATCAAAAGATAAATGTTACACAATATTTTCAGCACCTGGCGAAGATATGGATGTTACAAAACAAAATCCACCAACTGATATAACTATATTTGTTAAAAGAGCTAAAATTGTTAATGATAAGGAATTAAATGTAATTCCTGATCCTGTTTTCGAGCCTGTTTATGAAGAGAATATAATTAAAGAAACTTCAATATCTTATGAGGTTAAAGAAGGAGATTATATTCAAGTGATAAGTCCAACTGGCAGACAATGTTCTGACTTTGTGGCATTCGATACAAGAAAATTAGAAAAAGGAATTGAAAAAGGATTAGATTGGCAAACCACAAGAACATTCATGGGTAATACTTTCCCAGGACCAGGTTTGTTCTCTAAATTTTATGACACAGATCATGAGCCTCTTGTTGAAGTTATAAGAGATACTGTAGGTAAACATGATACTTTTAATCTTGCATGTACATCAAAATATTATGAAGACGCAGGATATTTTGGTCATCCAAATTGTTCAGATAATTTAACTGAAAGTATGTCGAAATACGGTGTTCAGAAACAAAAAGGTTGGCATGCAATTAATTTGTTTTTTAACACCTCAGCTGGAGGATTAAATTCTGTTATTTCTGATGAATCTTATTCTAGACCCGGTGACTATGTAATGTTTAAGGCCTTAAAAGATTTAACAATTGGAACAACTGCATGTCCAAGTGATATAGATCCTTGTAATTCATGGAATCCTACTAATATATTTGTTAGAACTTACGACAAAAACAAAGAATTTAGAAAGTCATTTGGTTTTAGAATGAAAACAGACTCTGAAAATAAACTCACTAGAAATTCTGGTTTTTATGAAAAAACTTCAAAATTAACTAGAAACTTTGTTGATGCTAGAGGGTTTTGGCTTCCAAACGATTACACCAAACATGGTTTGGTTAATGAATACAATGCTTGTAGAAATGATGCTGTTTTAATTGATCTATCATCACTAAGAAAGTTTGAAATAATTGGCCCTGATGCTGAAGAGTTAATGAACTACACTCTTACGAGAAATATAAAAAAACTTTCTGTTGGACAGGTTGTATATTCTGCGATGTGTTACGAAAATGGAATGATGTTCGATGATGGAACTCTTTTAAGATTAAGCGAAACAGGTTTTAGATGGATATGTGGAGATGAATATGGTGGAGAATGGCTAAAAGAAATTGCAAAGAAAAAGAATTTTAATGCTATTGTTAAAAACTCTACTGATCAAATTAGCAATGTATCTTTGCAAGGTCCAAAAAGTAGAGAAATTTTAAAGAAAATTATCTTTACACCACCAACACAGCCTTCGATAGATGAGTTAGGCTGGTTTAGATTTACTATTTGTAGAATAGAAGAACTTCAAGGTATTCCATTAATTGTTTCTAGAACAGGTTATACTGGTGAATTAGGTTATGAGGTTTGGTGTCATCCAAAACATGCTCCCGAAGTTTGGGATAAATTAATGGAAGCAGGTAAAGATGATGGATTGATACCAGCAGGGTTTGCTGCCTTAGACAAACTAAGAATTGAGGCAGGTTTAATTTTATTTGGCGCAGAGTTTGATGGAGAGCAAGATCCTTTTGAAGCTGGTATTGGTTTTACCGTTCCACTGAAAACAAAAGAAGAAGATTTTATTGGTAAAGAGGAATTGATTAAAAGAAAAGCTAACCCACAAAAGAAATTGGTAGGCCTAGAACTTAATGGAAAAGAAATAGCAGGACATGGAGACTGTGTTCATATTGGAAGATCACAGGTTGGTATAGTTACCAGTGGATGTTTGTCCTCTACTTTGAATAAAAATATTGCTCTTTGCAGAATAGATGTTCAATACTCAGAAATCGGTGCTGAAGTTGAAATAGGTAAAATCGATGGTCATCAAAAAAGGATTGGTGCAAAAGTTGTTGGTTTTCCATTCTACGATCCAACCAAATCAAGAGTCAGAGCTTAAAAATAATGCCAAAAGAAAAAAAGACTTTATTAGATTTTTGGGAAGATCAAATGAGACAGTCGCATACAGCTAGTAACTATTTTTTTAGAAAATCTCCTTCTCACTATCATATGATGTTATTAGTAATGTCTGCACATAAAGAAAATAAAAAACTATCTGTTGAGGAACTTAAAACTAAATTATTTAAAACATCTAGACCTAAATCTGCATTAATTATTACTGAAGCTTGTGAAAAAGGATTCTTTCGTCTTGAAAAAACATCAACAGACCAAAGGGTAAAGAATATAATACCTAGTGACTCTTTTATTAGAGAATTTAATGAATACCTGGATACCTTAAAAAATATAAGTTATTAGGGACAAATTTCACAAAAATTGAAATATCTAAATTATATATATAATTTTTAGTTCTATAAAAAATTATATTAATTACTATTTGCAAAAAATAATGTTTTTACATGACGACATTACCTTCGAAAGCAAAAGTAGTAATCATCGGTGGTGGAATTCATGGTCTTAGTACTGCTTGGAAACTTTCTGAAACATATAAAAATCCTGGTGAAATAATTGTATTAGAGAAAAAAGATACTGCAGCTGGTGCAAGCGGAATTGCTTGTGGCGTTGTAAGAAATAATTATTTCCAACCAGCAATGAGAGAGCTTATGGCTCACTCAGTTTCAGTTTGGGAGAGTGATCCGAAAGCATTTAAATATAATCCTGTTGGCTACTTACAAATTTCACCTGAAGTAATGCACGAAGATGTTGCAAGCATTTATGAGCAACAAAAAGCAATCGGATATGAGTCAGAATTTATTGAAGGTGAAAAAGATTGTTCGAATTATATGAAAAGTATTTTTGATGATTGGCAAGCACAAGGCATCACTTCAATACTTCATGAAAAAAAAGGTGGATACGCATTTAACAAAGATTCAATTAAAGCACTTGAAAGTAAATCTACATCAAACGGTGTTCAGGTTATGAAAGGTGTAAAAGTAACAGGTTTTAAAAGAGGAAGTAACAGTCAAGCTGTTACAGGAATAGAGACAGACAAAGGTACAATTGAGTGCGAACAGGTTGTTATCGGTGCAGGTCCATGGGCGAGAGATTTTTGGAATATGTTAGAGTTACCTAAAACGGCTAACATTAAAGGCAAAGATGGAAAAATGCATGTAACAGATATGTGGACATACTGGATGCTACAAGAAGGTGTTATTGGTGTTGAGCCAGATTTTCTAAAAACAAATGATGGAAAACAACCTCCTGTGGTTCATGTAGACTCGACTGCTCCGTTATATTCAGACAAAACAAAAAAATTATTAACAGATAAAATTTGGGGAATTTATTACAAACCTGACATTGAAGGTTTAGGTGTACAAGGGGGAACTTCTCCTTACATAGTTAAAAAACATTTTGATCAAGTTAATGTTGATCCTTATGGAATTGAGTCACCTGAATATCAAACAACAGACGCATTTAGTGAAATGTGGTGTTCAGCTTTAGCACATTGTCAAAAAAGATTTGAAGGTAAATCTGATTTATATAGAAAAGGACCATCGGGCGGACTTGGATGTATGACACCAGACTCGTTTCCAATCTTTGATAGATTTTTTGAAAACGTTTACATGATTGCAGATGCCAATCACGGTTATAAAATGATTGGGGTAGGAGAACTTGTTGCAAAAGAAATTCTTGGTACTGAAAGTGATTTGTTAAAACCATTTAGATTCAACCGTTACGAGAAGGGTGAACTTCACCCTACTTCGAACAGTCCGTTTCCATGGAGCTAGACTCAAAGCCTAGACACAAATAAATTTTTCAGCTACGTTTGAATAAATTAAATTCATTGAGGGGTGAAAATGACAGATCTAGAGAAACATGTTAACCAGCCAGGTAGAGCAAAATTAGTTAAAAAAGTTAGAGAAAAAATTAATGAACTTGGTATCACTTATATTTATTATCAATTCATTTCTGTAACTGGTAGAGTTGTTGGTAAAGGTATACCTGCAGATCACTGGGAAAGAACAGCTGAAAAAGGATTTCAATTAGTTTACGGTGCTACCGCAAACTTGTTTTTAGATCGTCATAATAATTACATTGGATATGGACCAGAGGCTATGGAGCTTGTTGGAATACCTGATCCTGAAACTTTTGTTCAATTACCATGGGATAAAAGAGTTGGAAGAGTATTTGTAACTTGTTTTAGAAACAGGGAAGAAAGAAAAAATCCAGGCGGTCATTTAACTTCAGACTGCAGAGGAAATCTAAGAATTTTCATGGATGAATTTAAGAAAAAACATGGTCTAGAATTGAGAGTTGGTACTGAGCCTGAAATGATGTGGTTAACAAAAAATGAGGATGGAACGCCTACAGGTAAAGGTTTTTCTAAACCATTCTGTTATCACATTGATCAATTTGAGTCATTAAGACCAGTGTTTATGAAGGTTATTGAATACGCAAAAGCAATGGGTCTTGATATGATTCAAGGAGATCACGAAGATGCTCCAGGCCAATTAGAATTAAACTGGACTTACGATAACGTTCTAAGAAATGCAGATAGATTGTCAACTTACAGACAAATTTGTGCTCAGGTTGCTAGAGAACATAATTTAATTGCTTGCTTTATGACAAAACCATTTATGGGTGTTTCTGCTAGTGGTTGTCATACAAACATGTCTTTATGGAAAGGTGGAAAAATAAAACTTAACAAACTTGGAAACAAAACACTTCCGGGTGTTGAAGAAGTATTTAGTTATGTTGAAGGTGGAACAAATACTTTTATGCCTGATACTAAGGATATGCAATTACCAGGTAAAATTGGTTTACAATCGATTGCAGGTATCATGAAGCACTTACCAGCATTAACAGCTCTTGGATCTTCAACTGTAAATTCTTATAGAAGATTATGGGATCAAGGATTTTGGGCTCCCGTTTACGCTGATTGGGGATATCAAAACAGAACTTGTGGTCTAAGAGTTTCTGCTCCAGGAAGATTTGAGTATAGATCAGTAGACTCGATGCACAATCCTTACTTATTAGGTGCTGCTTTATTAAAAGCTTGCGATGAAGGTATAACTAAAAAAATGAAACCAGCAGCCCCAGAGTCTAGAAATATTTATGAAGCTCAAAAAGCTGGTAAAGATGTTAAAAAACTTCCATTAAGTTTAGGTGAAGCTTTAGATAGACTGGCTGAGGATGAAGTCATCAAATCTGCAATGCCAGATGAAATGTATAAAGTTTTCCATTGGTACAAAAACGATGAGTGGGAAAGATTTCTTGGTGCAACAACACAATGGGATCTGGATACTTATCTTGATTGTCTACCGTAGGTCACAGAAATAGATAGAAAGGGTATAAATATATGTGTGGAATAGCAGGTTTAATTCATAGAGGGAAATCTTCAAATGTTGGAAGTGAATTGCAAGGTATGCTTCAAGCATTAAAACATAGAGGAGAAGATTCAACAGGTTACGCTTTATATGGCGATACGGATGGAAAAAACTTCATCATGCGTTTTAAAGTTGGAGAAAACGTTGGAGAAGGTAGTTCATCAGTTATGGAGGATGTATCTGTTTACGATGAAAGAAAAAAAATTGTAGATGAAACTCTGACTGAAATGGGAGCTAAAATAGTTAAAGAAGAAAGAACTCTTCCCTACTCTTTAAGATATGAAATTGATTATAATGTTAAAGATCTGTTAGAATTTTCACAACGTATAGAAAGTATTCCAGGTGTTGAAATTCTTTCTATGGGTAAATCTTTAGAAGTGATTAAAGATCTTGGAAACGCTAAAATGGTTTGTGATAGATATAGCTTAGATAAAGTTGTTGGAACACATGCTATAGGTCATGCTAGAATGGCTACAGAGTCTGGTGTAGATATCAAATCTGCCCACCCTTTTTGGGGATATCCATTTAGTGATGTATCAGTAGTTCATAATGGACAATTAACTAACTACTGGAATAACAGAAGAGTTTTAGAAAACAAAGGTATGAGATTTATGTCAGAGTGTGACTCGGAATTAATTGCAGTTTACCTTGCTGAAAAAATGAGAGACGGTGCAACTTTAGAAGAAGGAATGAAAGCATCTTTAACTGGTTTAGATGGTGTTTTTACTTACTTTGTTGCAACAAAAGACTCTTTAGGAATGGCTAAAGATACTATGGCTGCAAAACCTCTGGTCTTATATGAGTCTGATGATTTAGTTGCTATGGGGTCTGAAGAAATTGCAATTAGATCTGTATTACCACAAGAAATTGATACATATGATCCGTTTGATGGGGAGGTTAAAGTATGGCAAATCTAAAAACAGTAACGAAAAAATCAAAAGCCCAATCAATGGGTATGCACACTGAGGTTTTAACAGGGAGAACTCAACAAAAATTCTTTAATCCTGATGAAGCAGAAAACTTTTACTACTTTGGCACATACGATGTAGATTTTAATAAAAGAACTGATCTTGATGTTAAGGACATGACAGCGCCTGAGGCTAATAAAGAAATCGATAATTTAATGAGCCAAGGATATGGAACAATAGTAATAAAAAACCCTCAAGGTAAACACAGTCTTGGAGTTGGTATTTTAAATAAACTAAATTTAATTTTTGAAGGAAGTTTAGGGTACTTTGGAATGGGTTCTTGTGATGGTCCAATAGTTAGAATTAATGGAAGAGTTGGATGGTCATGTGCAGAAAATTTAATGGCTGGTAAAGTAGTGATCGAAAAGAATGCTGGATCTTGTTTTGGTGCGGCAATTAGAGGTGGTGATTTAATTTGTAAAGGTAGTGTTGGTGCCAGAACTGGTATTGATATGAAAGGTGGAACTATAATAATTGGTGGTGATGCTGGTGCCTTTACTGGTTTTATGATGCAAAGAGGGAGAATAATTATTCTTGGAGACGTAGGAATAAACTTAGGTGACTCAATGTATGATGGGACAATTTTCGTAGGTGGAGAAATTGGATCATATGGTAGTGATGCTGTAGACGCTGAATTAACATCAAGTGATCAAGATTGGCTTAAAAGAAAATTGAAAGTAGCTGAGATTGGTGAAAATTTTGACGTTAGTAAAATGAAAAAAATTGTAGCTGGTAAAAAACTTTGGAATTATGACAATTTGGAACCTACCGAGAAGAAGGGAGCAATATAATGCCTAAGAAAAAATCTAAAAAAGTTAAAAAAAATGGAAAAGGTGTTGGTGGAAAAGCTGATGTCCACGCACATGAAGAAGGTAAAAGAAATAAAAGTTTATTAGGTCATAACGCTATATTTACACCTGAAGTAATAGACGATATTCATATTAAATCTCAATTAGGAAGATACAGAATGCGAGGAATGGCATTAATGAAAAAAATTCCTACTTTTGATGATTTAGTTTTCTTACCTGGAACACTAACTAGATTTGTAATCGAAGGTTACAGAGAAAAATGTGAAACAAAGACTGTTATTGGACCAAGATGTGAAAATCCAATTGAATTAGATATTCCAGTTTATATTACAGGAATGAGTTTTGGTGCGCTTTCTTATGAAGCAAAAACTGCTTTAGCAAGAGGAGCAACTATGGCTGGTAGTGCTACATGTTCAGGTGAGGGTGGAATGATACCTGATGAAAGAAGATACTCTGAAAAATGGTATTACCAATGTATTCAATCAAGATACGGTTTTAATCCACATCATGCACAATTAGCAGATGGGATTGAAGTATTTATTGGACAAGGTCAAAAAGTTGGAATGGGCGGACACTTAATGGGTCAAAAAGTTACTGACCAAGTTGCCGAGATGAGATCATTACCATCTGGTATTGACCAAAGATCTCCAGCGAGACACCCAGACTGGTTAGGACCAGATGATTTAGCGTTAAAAGTAGAAGAGCTAAGACAGTTAACAAAAAATAAAGTGCCAATTCAATTAAAGCTAGGTGCATCTAAAGTTTATGATGATGTGCGTATGGCTGCAAAATGTGATCCTGACTCTATTTACTTAGATGGAATGGAAGGTTCTACAGGAGCTGGTCCGCATATTGCTGCTGCAAACACTGGTATTCCTGGTATTGCTGCAATTAGAGAGGCTAGAAGAGCAATTGATGATGTCGGTAAAACTGGGAAAGTAACATTAATTTATGCTGGTGGAGTAAGAGACGGTGCTGACATGGCTAAAGCTTTAGCTCTTGGAGCTGATGCAATCGCTATTGGTACTGGATCAATGATTGCATTAAATTGCAATAAAGATATCCCTGAAGCTGACTTTGAAAAAGAGATGGGTGTAAAAGCAGGTGAATGTTATCACTGCCATACTGGACGTTGCCCAGTTGGTGTTGCTACTCAAGATCCTAAATTAAGAGCAAGATTAAACCCTGATGATGCTGCACTAAGAGTTTACAATTATCTTCACTCAATGACTCTAGAAGCTCAGCTATTAGCAAGAGCTTGTGGAAAAACAAATATCCACTCTCTAGAGCCTGAAGATTTAGCTGCTTTAACATCAGAAGCATCAGCTTTAGCAAAAGTTCCTTTGGCTGGAACTAACTACACAGTTGGTGTTGATAACTACCACAAAATATAGAGGTAACTATGCCCAAAAAAAAAAATAAAAAAGTAGCAAAAACAAAAGAGATAAAAGGACAATTAGGCAAAAAAAAAGAGACTGCCAGAGAAAAAATGATTGGCCAGTCTATTGGTTACAGATACGATGTTAATCTTTTACCTGACTATTCTAAATTAACTCCATTTCTTAAGAAATATATAGAAGCGATGGGGTGGGATGATTTAAATTGGTTGGAAGATGTCCATATGGGCTATGAAGATGATAGACCTGCTGTATTCTGCAGAAATGCAAATGGTTGGGTTACAATTCCAAAGTCAATTAAACTACCAAATAACCAACAAGATAGAGATATGATTGCAAGAGAACTTTTGGTTAAGTTTCAAATGTCTCCAAAACATCCACTTGTTGATTTGAAAAAAGCTTATTTAAAATTTTAATATTTCAATTAAAAGTTGATTTTTTTTAAAAACCTTGTGCACACGCTAGGTTTTTAAAGGTTTTTATATTTGTATCGAATCACAAAATTTAATAGGCTCGCATAAACTAATATGGAGAGAGAATATGACTGATCAGTTAGGTGCTCTTACAACCATATTTACAGAATTTTACTACTGGGTGACAGTGGTACTGATGTTCCTAATTCACGTCGGTTTCTGTATGTATGAAGTTGGAGCTTCTCGATACAAACACCATCAACATACTCTTATGAAAAACACGATGCTGATACCATTGGTAACAGTAACATGGTTTTTATTTGGTTGGTGGATTTACTGGGCTTTTCCAACAGGACCTGGATTAGCGCCATCAATAATGAATGAAAGCACTGCGCTCATCACGGACGAGTCAGCATTTAGTGCAACATGGTATACGGCTACAAGTGATTTAATGGCTGTCAATTTAGGAGACCATATTTCTGGTGTCTTCTGGGCTGCCTTTTTACTTTTCTCTTGGACGGCTGCATCCATCGTTTCTGGAGCAATCATTGAAAGAATTACGACTTTTGCATTTGGAATTTTAGCAATTGCAATTGGATCTGTTTTTTGGACGATCGATGCTGCTTGGGGATGGCACTTTGATGGATGGATGTTAAAACTTTTAGGATATCATGATGCTTATGCGTCAGGAGTTATTCACGCTATTGCAGGTGGATTTGCTTTAGGTGTTCTATTTGTTTTAGGACCAAGAATAGGTAAGTTTTCATCTAGTGGTGAACCAAGAAACATTGGGCCGAGAAATCCTTGGCTAGTAACAATTGGATTATTTTTAATTTATACTGGCTTCTGGGGATTTTATGCAGCATGTAATATACCAATCTTTGACCTTGGACCCGAATATGGGATGGAAGGCATAAGTTATTGGACAGCTACAAACATATACGTAACCCCTACTACACTTAGTGGTATAACTTTTAACTTCTTGATGTCATTATCAGGAGGATTATTAGCCGGTTATTGGATTGCTAAAGGTGATCCTTTCTGGACATACTCTAGTGGACTAGCAGGTATCATATGTGCTTCAGCTGGAAATGATTTATATCATCCAATTCAAGCAATGATCATCGGTATGATCGGTGTTGTTATTTCATACAAACTACATTACTGGGTTGAACGTAAGTTCAAAATTGATGATGCAGTTGGTGCAGTAGCGGTACATGGATATGCTGGATTTATTGGTCTAGTAATTTGTGGTTTTGTCTTAAATGGTTACCCATCATCTGGTTACAGTGTTGGCGCTATGTGGGATGGAACAACTTATGCTACAATTAACCCATTAGGTCAATTCATCGGTGCATTAATAATGTTCGTTGTTCTTGGACTAATACCAGGCTACATCATAGCTAAAGTTCTTAACGGTATGGGTAAACTAAGAATCCCTCGTGAAGTTGAGATAGCTGGACTAGACTATGAAATAATGGAGACTGCTAAAGAGGACGAAAAAGCAGTTGCGTCCGCAACCAGGTAAAGGAGAGTAATATATGGCTACAGTTACAAACTGGATAGATCACCTTAACAAACCAGCTGAAGAGGTTGCTGGTGCTGTTTATCCTGGTGCTGGATCTAGTGAAGGAATACTGGTAATCATTGCTATTATTTTGTGGGTTGGTTGGCATGTTTTAACAGCTAAATCTGAGAGTGAAGAACTTTCAAGACTAGCTAGAAAAAGACATGGTGCTAACGACCATAAAAGCAATATTACCGATTGGTAAGTAAAAAATAAATTTGGGCGCTACTTAATTGTGGCGCCCTTTTTTTTTAGAAAATATGGATGATAAAGATAACGAAGAACTAAGACCTTCTAAAATGAGAGGGGTAGCATTTCCTAAAGCTAAGTATGGAGTGATACTAGCTGTAATTGTAATTATTCTTGTTAATTTAATTTATTATAAAGAAACAATTTTATCTTTTTTTAAATAATTGTGTTAACTTAAGTTGTGTCTAAAAATTTATTTCAAATTGCTAAGCAAAAAAAAATTAAATATTTTTTAATCAGTTTTGTAGATTTATTTGGTGTATTAAGATCAAAATTAGTACCTGCTCATGCAATAAAAGAAATGCAAAATGCAGGAGCTGGTTTTGCTGGATTTGCAGCATGGTTAGATATGACACCAGCTGACTCAGACATGTTTGGAATTCCTGATCCAGATAGTTTAATTCAACTTCCATGGAATAAAGAAGTTGGATGGTTAGCTTCTGACTTATGGATGAATGGCAAACCTGTAGATGCATCCCCCAGAGTGATGTTAAAAAATCAAATAAAAAAACTAAAAAAACAAAATTTAACAATGAAATCGGGGGTTGAGTGTGAATATTTTTTAATTTCATCTGATGGAAACTCAATTGCAGATCTAAGAGATACACAATCCAAACCTTGTTACGACCAATCTGCATTAATGAGAAGGTATGATTTAATTAAGGAAATTTGCGACTGTATGATTGAAATGGGATGGGGCCCTTATCAAAACGATCACGAGGATGCTAACGGTCAGTTTGAAATGAATTGGGATTATTCAGATTGCCTAAAAACTGCAGACAGACATACCTTTTTTAAGTTTATGGTAAAAACAATTGCTGAAAAGCACGGATTAAGAGCAACATTTATGCCTAAACCATTTGGAAATTTAACCGGCAATGGTTGTCATGCCCACGTATCAGTTTGGCAAGGTAGTAAAAATAAATTTTTAGATAATAAAGATAAACTTGGTTTAAGTAAAATGGCTTATAATTTTTTAGGTGGTGTAATTAAAAATGCTTCATCGTTATCTGCGTTTTTTAACCCAACAATCAATAGTTACAGAAGAATAAATGCACCACCTACAAAATCTGGAGCATCATGGTCTCCGAGTAGTATTTCTTACACAGGTAATAATCGAACACACATGATAAGAATTCCTGATCCCGGAAGATTTGAATTAAGATTAATGGATGGTTCTGCTAATCCTTACTTATTGCAAGCAAGTGTTTTAGCAGCTGGTCTATATGGTTTAAAAAATAAAGTTGATCCAGGTAAACCTTTGGATTGCAATATGTATGAAGATCATCATAAATACCCCAACTTACCTAAACTACCTGATGAACTTGCACAATCATTAAATTTATTAAAAAATAATAAAGATATGAATGATGCTTTCGGCAAAGATGTTATTGAAAGTTATATAAAGTTAAGAAGTTCGGAAATGAATGAATTCAAATCAAAAGATAGTTTTGATAAAACAAAAGATGTTACTAAGTGGGAAAAAGATAATACTTTAGATTGCTAGTACATGACTATATTATCTAACGGTCATCAGTGGAAACACACAGAATTTATAGAAAATAAAAATTACTCATTTGACAAAAAAAAAATTCTTAATTCTTTAACGTCAGAAGAAATTGATGATGCTTATAAAAGTATTTCTAAGTGGAAAGGTTATTCTCCTACTCCCCTGCTTTCCTTAAATAAACTTTCAAAAGAATTAAGTTTAAACAAAATTTTTTATAAAGATGAAAATAAAAGATTTGATTTAAAATCTTTTAAAGCTTTAGGCGGAGCTTATGCGGTAGAAAAGGTAACCAGAGGAAATAAAGATATAGTAGTAGCAACAGCTACTGCCGGTAATCATGGAAGATCTGTTGCCTGGGGAGCAAGAAGATTGGGGTTAAAATGTAAAATATTTATTAGTGAATTTGTAAGTGATGCAAGAGGCAAAGCTATGTCTGCACTTGGAGCAGATGTAGTCAAAGTAAAAGGTAATTATGAAAAATCATTAATGGAATGCATAAAACAGTCTACTGAAAATAATTGGCAAATAGTTCAGGATGTTGCTTGGAAAGATTACATGGTCGTCCCCAAGTATACAATGGCAGGCTATACGGTAATGATGAAGGAGATAACTAATCAAATCCAAGAGGAGGAAATAACTCACATCATTTTACAGGCTGGTGTTGGTGGCATGGCTGCTGCCATGGTTGCAGGTATTGCAAGATATTTGAATTATGTTCCAACAATTATAGTTGTTGAACCTGATAGTGCTGCGTGTGTAATGGAAAGCATTAAAACTGGTAAAATAGAAAAAATAGATATTAAAAGAGAAAGCTTAATGGGTGGTATGTCTTGTGGTGAAGTATCATTGGTCCCATGGGAAATACTCAAAAATTCAGTTAAACATTGTATAAGTTTACCAGATGATGATATTGCAAAAACTATGAAATTACTTGGAAATTCAAGCTTTAGTGATGATAAAATAATTGCAGGAGAAAATTCAGCTCCTGGCGTAATTAGTTTGATTACAAGTTGTGAAGATCAAGCAATTAAAGAAAAATTAGATCTAAATGAAAAATCTAATATTTTGGTTTTTGGTTGTGAGGGAGATACTGATCAAGAAATGTATCAAAAGTTAATTAACCAAAATTAAACCAATGAGTAATACAGGTATTTTTTGGATAAGAGAGGATTTTAGAATTGAAAATAATCCTGCTTTATCTTATGCAGCACAAAATCATGATAATGTAATTGCATTATATATTTATAATAACAATGATTTTGACAACAAAAGGGAAGCTCAAAAATGGTGGGTTTTTAAATCTCTAGAAACTTTAAAAAAAGAATTATCAGATTATAAAATTAATCTTGAAATAGTAAAAGGTGACGAATTAGAAATTTTTTCTAAATTTAATAAAAAGGATAAGCTTTCAGTTTATTGGAATAAAATTTATGAGCCAGATGTTATAGCTAAAGGAAAAAAAATACGTGACTTATTTATTAAAAATGAAATCAATTATAAATATTTCAAAGGAAATATTTTAAATGAATTTCAAGAAATAACAAAAAATGATGGAACTCCCTTTAAAGTGTTTACCCCTTTTTGGAGAAATGCGGAGCAAGTTTATTTAAATCAACCACCAAGCAAAAATTATATTGTTAAAAAGAAAGTAAAAAGGGTTACATATTTTAAAAAGTGTATTGAACCAATAGAGATTTTACCAAAAAAAAATTGGTATAAAAAATTTGATAAATATTGGAAAGTTTCAGAAAATGATTCAAAAAAAATACTTAAAAATTTAATTGAAAACAAAATTAAAGATTATGGAACTTCTCGAGATATACCATCTATCGAAGGAACCTCTAAATTATCTCCCTACATCAAACATGGCCAAATTCATGTAAGCAGTATTTGGAAAAAATGTTCTGAAATTAAATCAAAAGGAATTGGTTATAGAAAATATATTAATGAGCTTGGTTGGAGAGAGTTTTCGCATAGTTTAATTAATTATTTCCCAGAATTCTTAAAAGGAAATTTTAGAAAGGAATTTGATAAATTCCCTTGGGTAAAAAATGAGAAATTCTTAAAAGCATGGAAAAAGGGAATGACCGGTTATCCTATTGTCGATGCAGGTATGAGAGAATTATATGAGACTGGATGGATGCATAATAGAATAAGAATGGTTGTTGGTTCATTTTTAGTCAAACATTTGAGAATTAATTGGACTGAAGGTGAGAAGTATTTTAGAAACTGTCTACTAGATTTTAACAAAGCAAATAATGTTGCTCAATGGCAATGGGTTGCTGGCTGTGGTGCAGATGCAGCACCTTATTTTAGAATATTCAATCCAATACTTCAGGGTGAAAAATTTGATAAAGAAGGCAATTATGTAAAAAAATGGGTTCCAGAACTTAAAAATGTTCCAAATAAATTTATTCATAAACCATGGGAAATGGAATTAAAGTATCAAGAAGCTATAAAAACAATTATTGGCAAAGATTACCCGGGCCCAATTGTTGTTCATGAAAAAGCTAGAGCAGCAGCTCTTGAAGCGTTTCAATCTTTGAAGAAAAAATAAATTTAATTTTATTCTCCAATAAAATGATGAATTATAGTTCTTTTTTGAGCGTCTAATCTGTGTTCAAATAAATATATACCCTGCCAAGTTCCAAGCAACAATTCACTGTCTTTCACACTTAGAGAAATTTGATTATTTGTTAATGTAGATTTAATATGTGCAGGCATATCATCTTTTCCCTCCGTAGTATGAACATATAGTTTGTTATCCATAGGAGCTAATTTATCAAAATAATTTATTAAGTCTGTTTGTACATCTGGATCTGCATTTTCTTGAACAATTAATGAGGCGCTTGTGTGCTGGATACTTAAATTAAGAATACCATTTTTAAAGTTATTTTGACCAATCCAATGAATTGTATCATTAGTAAACTCATATAACTTTTGACCATAAGTCTTAATTTGAAGATTATAAAATTCTTGTTTCATTATATATACTCCTTAGATGTAAGCTCATATAACCGACTAATAGTTCGTTTAAATGGTTTTTCTAATAATCTTGAAGAGGTAAATTGATTTAAATTTAGATCAGCTGTCACTGCTAATGAAATATTTTTATCATAAATTATATCTAATAAAGTGATAAAACGTTGTTGTTGATTTGAATTTATATCATTAAATTGAGGTATTTGATCTATTACCATAAATTTACAGTTTTTAACTATTTCTAAATAATCTTCCGATCCTAAATTTTGATCACAAAGTTGATTAAAGTCACATCTAACAATTCCTTCATAAAAGTTTTCTATTTTAAATTCTCTTCCCTTTACATTAATTTTTATTGAAGATTTTTTTTTATCTTTTGTTATTGTTCTAAAAAATTTGTTAATCTTAAAATTAGTTTCTTGATTAAGTGGAAAAAAGTATCTTTGTTTTTGATTATCATTAGATTTTCTATAATCATCCTCAATTTTTAATTCATGCTCGATTGACTGATCTTCCATTATTTTTATAAAAGGTATAAATTGTTCATGTTGAAGACCTTCTTTATAAAGTTCTGAAATTTTAGTATTTGAAGTAAGAATAATTTTAATATCTTCTTTAAATATTTGTTCAAATAGTTTTCCTAAAATCATAGCATCAACAATGTTTGTTACTTGGAACTCATCGAAATAAACTAATGAAGTTTTTGATTTTAAATTTTTAACAAATTGATTGATTACATTTTCTTCATTTTTTTCTTTTTGTTCATGAACAAAATCATGAAAACCTAACATAAATTCATTAAAATGTTTTTTTAGTTTTTTTTCTTCAAGATGATCATAAAAAAAGTTTAAAATCATTGTTTTACCAACCCCTACACCACCATATAAATAAAATCCTTTTTTAGTTTTTTGTTTGGAAAATAATTTTGAAAAAAATGATTTATAATTACTATTATGGTAATTTTCTAATTTTTTAATAACTTTGATTTGATTAGGATTAACTTCTAAATTTTGATTTTCACAATAAGATATGAATTCTTTTTCAAATTTTTTTGGCATCAATTTTTTTTAGTTTTAAAGTCAATACCATACTCTGATCTTGGTCCTTTCCTTAGCCCGAATGGACCTGAGATAAATAAAGTTAGTGGTTTAGTTCCTGGTTCCAAATCTACTCGATGCAAATTATTTGCTGATCTAAAACCAATATACCCTGGTGGACGCCAAAACTTGCCAGTGCTTAATGTTTCCCAATAACCGCCTCTTAAAATTATAGTGATATAAGGAAATGTGTGATTATGAACTCCTTCTCCATGGTCATCTGCTAGCATCTCATGAATTAATATATTGAATGGAAACCATTTAGGTCGATACCTCATCAAAACATAGTAACGGTTCATCCAAGGCTTTGCCTCTTTAAAATTAGGATGCGAAGGTCCTCTATCTAATACAACTTTTTTTCTACCAATTTTTTCTAAAAATTTTAAGAACATGTTTAGTTATATTGTACAATTGAACCATTTTTTACTACATATAAATTGTTATTAAATATAAAAGGTTCAGACACTAATTCACCAGAAACTTTTTCAATTTTTATTATTTTTCCATCCTCAATCCCGGCTATAATCATCTTACCATCTGAGTTAGTTAAAAATACGTTTTTGTCTCCAATTACAAAACCAATTGGATAAATATTTTTTCTTTTTTTATTTTTATAATTCAGAAATAGATCTGTAATTCGAACTATATTGCCTTTATTTTTATCAATTAAATATAAATAACCTTCATTAGAGATTGTAATTATTAGATTTCCAACCAAAATAGGTTTTACATTAGAATTAACTTCATTTATCCAGTTTGTTGTTCCTGTTTTTAAATCAATTGAATAAAACTGATTTTTATTATTTGAAAAAAAAACAGAGTTTCCATCTGATACTAGTTTAGAAGTCTTAAAATTATAAGTTTCATTTATTATCGAGCTACTCTGTGTGGGTAGTTGCCATGTAATTAAACCTGTTTCAATATCTACAGCTGTAATATCTCCTATAGAATTATTGAAAATAACATTATCGTTTAAAATAATTAAAGAATATTTAATATTTGAAATTGTAAATGAGTCCTCTGTTTGTAAATTCCAACATTCAGAACCATCTTTAATTTGAAAACATCTCAATGTATTTTTATAATCAATAACAAATATTTTATCTTTATGCTTTTTAATATTTGAATTAAACGGATAATCATTATTTTTTGACCAATTTAATTCTCCGGTACTAATATTCACAGAATAATATTTTGCTATGCTATCAGTTACTAAAAGATTTTGACCATCTACTAAAAAATTAAGTTTTGGTTTTAATTTTTTTTCAGCTTTTAAATAATGGTTTTTTTTCCAAATAACTTTCTGATTATTATCATACCTTATAATTGTACCCTTTTTATCAAAAAATATTATTCCATTTTGTAAAAAAATCGGTTCGAAATCTAGTTGATTAAGTTCCTCTAACTTTGAAAATTTAAAGTTACCAATCTTTGTTAATTCACCTTTGTAATTTTGCAAACCAATATTATTTTGATTTTTATTATTTTTATTATTTATTTTTATTGATGATAGATCTAATTTTAAATCTCTATTAAATTCTGAAACACTTAGATTTTCCTCAGCAAAAACTTTTGTTATTTTTTTATCTGTTTCTAATTTATTTTCTTTGTCTTTCCAAATTCTTGAGTTTTCGTTAAATGAACAGTTATTAAGAAAAAATAATACGATGAAAGTAAAAATTAATTTATTCACTCAAGTCTCTGTTTAATCTTCTCTCCGCTTGAAGCCTTATATCTGGATTTGAATTTTCTAAAGCTATTATTTGGTTGAAAAATTCTTTAGCTTTTTGTTTTTGATTATTTGCATAAAAATATTCTGCCATTAAATATAAAGAATGTGATTTCCAGACACTTTTTGAATTGATCAGTGGATTTAACATATTTAAAAGATCACTCTCCTGAGCGCTATCTGCATTGTAGAGTGCCTTCTTGTATATAATTAAGTTATTAATCTCACTGTCTAACGAAGTATCGTTTATCAATATATCAAATAATGAATTGATTTTGGACTGATCACTTACAAGATTATTATCAATGATGAAATAAAGAGATAAAGGTGAATAAGTTGGATCTTTTTTGTTTACAATTTCAATCAGGCTGCTAGCTGTTTTTTCTTTTGTTTTTTCTGAATAATCAATGATTATTGAATTATAACTATCTGAGATATCTTTTTTTTTATTAATTAAATATTTATCATAACTAAAAACACCAACTATAATTATTATTAAGATAATTATACCTGAAATTATTTTATTTTTATTATTTACAAAAAAATTCTTAATTTTTTCATTTCTAGTATTAGTATTTATAATTGATAAATCTTCATCCATAACTAAATCATATTCCTTAAAACGTACTGTAGAATACCTCCGTTTTTATAATACTCTAATTCATTTTTTGTATCAATTCTGCATAAAGTTTTAATTTTCTTTATTTCGCCAGAAGCATATTTAATTTCGACTGTCACTTCATCTGAGGGATTAACACCTTTTTCTATATTTAAAATGCTAATTAATTCAGAACCAATTAATTTTAGATTTTTTCTATTTACATCGTCAATAAATTGTAATGGCAATATACCCATTCCAATTAAATTAGATCGGTGAATTCTTTCAAAACTCTCTACAATTACTGCTTTTATCCCAAGTAATTTTGTTCCTTTTGCTGCCCAATCTCTAGACGATCCAGTTCCATACTCTTTTCCACCAATTACAACTAAATCTGTTCCTCTTTTTTTATATTCAACAACTGCATCATAGATAGGAAGAACTTTTTCTTCTGGATATAACTTTGTAAAACCACCTTCTGTACCTGGAGCCATTTCATTTCTAATTCTTATATTTGCAAAAGTTCCTCGCATCATAACTTCATGGTTACCTCTTCTTGAACCATATGAATTATAATCTTTAGGTAAAATTTGGTGTTCCATGAAATATTCACCGGTTGGACTATCTTTTTGAATACTGCCAGCTGGCGATATATGGTCAGTAGTAACCATATCACCTAAAATTAATAATGGTCTTGCATCCTTAATTTCTTTAAATCCCTCAGGTTTATCTGGTAACGAGTCAAAAAAAGGAGGTTTTTTTACATATGTTGATCCCTCATCCCAATTATAGATGCTGCTATTATCGGTTTTAATTTTTTGCCACTGAGTTGGACCGTCTGAAACATTTGAATATCTTTGTATAAACATCTCAGCATTAAGTGAATCTTTTAAAGTTTCTTCTATCTCTTTATTTGAAGGCCAGATATCTTTTAAAAATACATCTTTTCCGTCTTTATCTTTTCCCAATGGATCTTTATACAAATCAACTTCCATATGTCCAGCTATTGCATATGCAACAACAAGTGGAGGTGAAGCCAAATAGTTAGCTTTTATATGTGGAGAAATTCTTCCCTCGAAATTTCTATTTCCTGATAAAACTGAAACTGCATAAATATTTTCTTTTTGGATCGCTTCTACAATATTTTCTGGAAGTGGTCCTGAATTTCCAATGCAAGTAGTACAGCCATACCCAACTAAATTAAAGCCAAGCTGATCTAAATAAGTGTTTAATCCAGCTTTTGCCAAATAGTCTGTAACTACTTGAGATCCAGGTGCTAAAGAAGTTTTTACCCAGGGTTTAACCTGCAAACCTTTTTCAATAGCTTTTTTAGCCAATAGTCCAGCCCCAATAAGAACATTTGGATTAGAAGTGTTAGTACAAGAAGTTATTGCAGCAATTAATATTGAGCCATCTTTAATTTCGTAATCTGTATTTGATACTTTTGAAATTGATTTTTCATTTTTATTTGTGGCTTCCTGCAATACTTTTTGAAAAGAACCAGTAGCATCAGTTAAAAGAACTTTGTCTTGAGGTCTTTTAGGTCCTGAAATAGTTGGTACAACTGTGGACATATCTAAAGATATAATGTCAGTAAATACTATTTCATTACTTGCCCATAATCCTTGTTCTTTAGCATATTTTTCAACAACGTTGACTGTATGCTGATCTCTTCCTGAAAATTTTAAATACTTTAATGTTTCTTCATCTATAGGAAAAAAACCACATGTGGCACCATATTCTGGAGCCATATTTGCAATGGTCGCTCTATCGGCAAGTGTCAAATTTTTTAAACCTTCTCCATAAAACTCAACAAATTTACCTACAACTCCTTTATCTCTTAACATTTTAACAACAGTTAAGACTAAATCAGTTGCAGTAGTTCCTTCTGGCATTTTATTTTTCATCTCAAAACCGATAACTTCAGGTATTAACATTGATATTGGCTGGCCTAACATACCTGCTTCAGCCTCGATTCCACCAACACCCCAGCCTAAGACTGATAAACCATTAACCATTGTTGTATGACTATCTGTTCCAACCAAAGTATCTGGGAATAAATATTTATCTCCCTCAAACTCTTCTGACCAAACAACTTTTGACAAATATTCTAGATTTACTTGGTGGCAAATTCCTGTTCCTGGTGGAACTATTCTAAAATTATCAAATGCCTGCTGCCCCCATTTTAAAAAAGAATATCTCTCACCATTTCTTTCAAATTCTATATCAACATTTTTTTCAAAAGAATCTGCTTTAGCAGACTGATCTACTTGTACCGAATGATCGATAACAAGATCAACAGCAGATAATGGGTTAATAGTATTAGGATCTTTATTTTTATCTTTTACCGCTTCTCGCATTGCAGCTAAATCTGCAACTGCAGGTATTCCTGTATAATCTTGAAGCAAAACTCTTGCGGGTCTATAAGCAATTTCAGTTTTAGATTTTTTTGTTTTTAGCCAATTCTTAATAGCTTCTATTTGAGATTTAGTAACACTCAAGTCATCTTCATATCTCAATAAATTTTCTAACAAAACTTTGAGAGATTTAGGAAGTTTAGTTATACCATCCAGGCCATTTTTTTCTGCTTCAGGTAAAGAGTAATATTTAAAATCTTTACTATCTATTGAAATTTTTTTAAGAGAATTATAAGAATTTTTGTTTCCTGGTTTCATGTTATAAATAAAAAGTTAATATGCTTAATAAAAGAAGCAGTGACATAACATAATTAAAATAATTAATAAATTTCTGATTTGTCGCGAATTTCCTAAAGAATTTACCTAAAAATGTCCATAATGTAATACTGGTTACCGAAACTAACAAAGCTAATATAACAATTTGAGTTGTATAGCTTACAAAATTTTCTCCTACTTTAATATATGTTGATACAATTATAATCGATGCAATTACAGCTTTTGGATTTAAAAATTGAAAAATAAATGTTTCTATAAATTTTACAGGGTTTTTATTTTTATTTTCTTGGTTTTGCGAGCTAGAGAAAGAGATTTTATAGGCTAAATAAATTAAAAATAATGTTCCAAGATACTTTAATATTTCTTGAATTAATGGATAAAGTTTAAAAACATTTATTAATCCTAAAGCTACGCATAATAATAAAAATGGGAAACCTAAAGTAACTCCGATTATATGTGGGAGAGTTCTTGTAATACCAAAATTAAATCCAGAATAAAATGCTACAAAATTATTTGGCCCTGGAGAATAAGCGGCTACAATTCCAAATAAAGTTATAGACAAAATTTCTGGATGCATTTCTATGCAATAGGCAAGCCATTCTCAGATTTTTGAGATGGATGGACCAAAATTACTTTACCCTCCTTGTCTATTGAGCCAAGAATAAGTACTTGAGAAACTACGCCAGCTATATTTTTTTCTGGAAAATTACAAACACCTATTACTTGTTTTCCTTTAAGATTTTCTTCATTATAATAATGGGTAATTTGGGCAGAAGATTGTCTAATTCCAATTTCTTTTCCAAAATCTACTTCAACAACTAAAGAAGGTTTTCTAGCTTTTTCATTTTTTTTTACTGAAATGACTGTTCCGACTCTAATATCAACTTTATCAAATATGTCATAGGTAATTTGTTCTTTCATATATTTAATATATAATGGAAGGAAAATATGAGTACAGAAAATAATTCAGATCTTTTATTTAAAAATTCTATTAAAATTTTGACAGATCTAATTAGTTTTAAAACTATATCAGGCGAAAATAATACTGCTTTAATTGATTATTGCGATGATATATTAAAAAAATTAGGTGCTACCTCTTTTAGAACTTATGATGATGAAAAAAAAAGAGTAAATCTATTTGCAACTCTTAAAGCTAAAAGTTCAAACAATAAAAAACCTATAATTTTATCAGGTCATACAGATGTTGTTCCAGTCTCAAAGGGTTGGAGCTCAGACCCTTTTACTGCAACAATTAAGGAGGATAAATTATATGGAAGAGGTTCATGTGATATGAAGGGTTTTATTGCATGTACTTTGGCATATGCTCCGATTTATTCAAAATCTAATTTAGATAGAGATATTCATTTTTCTTTTACATTTGATGAAGAAACAGCATGCATAGGAGCACCAATTTTAATTGAAGAGTTAAAAAGAAGAAATATTAAAGATGGTATTTGTATTGTTGGCGAACCTACCAACATGAAGATTATTGATGCACATAAAGGATGTTATGAATACACAACACATTTTAGAGGTCTAGCAGGACATAGTTCAGCACCTCACAAAGGTGTAAGCGCAGTTGAGTACGCATCAAGATATGTAAATAAATTAATGGAATTAAGAGAAAGACTTAAAGAGAGAGAACCTAAAGACTCTATATTTGATCCTCCACATTCTACATTATCTATAGGAGGAATATTTGGGGGAATAGCTCATAATGTAATCGCAGATAAATGTCATGTTAACTGGGAAACAAGACCTGTTGTAAAAGAAGATGGTGTATTTTTAAATCAGGAAATAGATAAATATGCAAATGAAGTTTTGCTTCCAGATATGAAAAAAATTTTTCCTAATGCTTCAATTGAAAAAAAAATTATCGGGGAAATAATTGGATTTGATAGAAAGAGCAAATCAGATGCCTGTGAATTAATTTCAAGCTTAACAGGGGATAACTCGAGGCAAGTTGTTTCTTTTGGAACTGAAGCAGGTCTATTTCAGGAAATAGGAATTAGTACAGTTGTGTGCGGTCCTGGTTCAATAGAACAAGCTCATAAAATTGATGAATTTATAATTTTAGATGAATTAAAAAAATGCTTAAAACTCCTAGAAGGTATAAAAGAAAAATCTTCTATAAATTAACTCCAACCACCTACTGCTTTTACCTCCAAGAATTCTTCAAGACCATGTTCGCCTGCCTCACGTCCTATTCCTGAATGTTTAAAGCCTCCAAATGGTGCATCAACTGCAATACCTGCTCCATTCACATCAACCATTCCAGATCTTAATTTTCTGGCAACTCTTTGTACTTTTTTCGAATCTTGGGTTTGGATGTAGTTCGTTAATCCATAAGCAGTATCATTAGCAATTTTTATTGCATCTTCTTCTGTTTCAAATGGAATTACAGATAAAACAGGTCCAAAAATTTCTGTTCTTGCAACTTCCATGTCATTATTAACATCAGCAAATACTGTTGGTTTAACAAAATAACCTTTATCTAATCCTTCTGGCTTACCTGTTCCTCCAGCAACCAATTTTGCACCTTCATCAATCCCTTTTTGGATTAAAGTTTGTATTTTGTTATATTGAGTTTCTGAAATAACAGGACCTATATGCTCTCCTTCTTTTTTAGGATCACCAACCTCAAAATTTTCAGTATATTTTTTTAATCTCTGAATAGCCTCATCATACATTGATTTTTCAACCAACATTCTTGTTGGCGCATTACAAGATTGTCCAGAATTTCTAAAACATCTTAAAGCACCTCTTTCAATTGCTTCTGCATCAGCATCTTTAAAAATAATATTTGCCCCCTTGCCACCTAACTCTAAACTTACTCTTTTAAAGTCTTTTGCAGCATTTTGTGAAATTAGAGCACCAGCTCTTGTTGATCCAGTAAAAGAGATCATATTAATATCTGGATGACTTGTTAGAGCATCTCCAGTTGTTGCTCCATCACCATTAACTAAATTAAATACTCCTTTTGGAAATTTTACTTCATCAATAATTTCAGCAAGTATCATTGATGAGAGTGGTGCTAATTCTGATGGTTTTAAAACCATTGTACAACCTGATGCGATTGCTGGCATTACTTTTAAACAAACTTGGTTCATTGGCCAATTCCAAGGGGTAATTAATGCACATACACCTTTTGGTTCATAAATTAGCCTTTGATTAGGAGCATGATCTCCTAAAGGTTTTTCAAATTGAAAATTTTTTAAATATCTGATGAATGATTTAATGTGACTTGCTCCTGTTCCTGCTTGTAATTTTGTTGCAAAATCTTTAGGAGCACCCATTTCAAGAGTTATAGCTTCTGCAATATCTGCCCATCTTTTCTTATAGTTTTCATAAAGTTTTTCTAATAATCCAATCCTTTCTTCTTTAGAGGAAAAGGCCCAAGAATCGTAAGCATCTTTTGCTGCACTAACTGCTAAATCAACATCTATTTTATTTCCTAAAGTAATTACAGCACAGTTTTCCTCTGTAGCAGGATCAATTACTTTAATTTCCTCTGAGCTATTTGGCTTAACCCACGCTCCATTAATATAAAAATTTTTTTTGTCTAACATGTTTTGAAGCTATCCTTTCTTTATGTTTTTGCAAATAAATTAGTTAATTCGTAAACAATAGTTGCTGCTGCTAAAGAAGTTACTTCTGCATGATCATATGCTGGAGAAACCTCAACAACGTCTGCTGAAACTAAATTTAATCCAGACAAACCTCTTAAAACATTTACCATTTCTCTTGTAGTCATCCCTGCAATTTCTGGTGTACCAGTACCTGGAGCAAATGCAGGGTCTAAAACATCAATATCAATTGATAAGTATAAAGGATTGTCTCGCACTCTTTTTCTAATTCTTTCTGCTATTTTATCAGTTCCTTCTGTTTGAAACTCATCACAATGAATTATTTTAAATCCAAAACTTTCATCATTTTTAATATCATCTCTACTATAAAGCGGTCCACGAATTCCAACATGCATAGAAGCATCATCTAAAAATAATCCTTCTTCTCTAGCTCTTCTGAATGGGGTTCCGTGAGTATAAGGTGCACCAAAATATGTGTCCCAAGTATCTAAGTGGGCATCGAAATGAACTAAAGATACAGGGCCATTATTTTTTTTATTGATTGCTCTTAACAATGGTACAGCAATAGTATGGTCTCCACCTAAACTTATAATTCCTCCAACCTTATTTAATAAATCTGTTGCGCCTACTTCTATTTGTTTAATTGCTTCATCAATACTAAATGGGTTACAAGCGATATCACCAGCATCAGCTACTTGTTGGATTTTAAAAGGCTCAATATCATAATTAGGATGATAATTAGTTCTCAAATGTCTAGATGCTTGCCTGATGCTTTGTGGACCAAATCTTGCTCCAGGTCGATAACTTGTGCCAGCATCAAATGGAATTCCAACAATTGCAACGTCACAACTTTCCACATCTCTTAGTTCAGGTAATCTTGCAAATGTACTTGGGCCAGCAAATCTTGGAACTTTAGTTCCACTAACTGGTTGAATTGGATTTTTGTTTCTTTCTTTTTTCATTTTTTAATAATCTAAGATAATATTATCTCATCTAATTCGTCTATAATAATTTAATGAAAATTTTATTTTTATTTATTCTTATTTTTCATATTTTGCATGTAAATGCTGATGAAATTTATAATCTGATAAAAATTCCAAATTTAGAAATTTATAAATTAAAAAACGATAATAATATTCGTTATTTAAGCGCTAAAGGTAATTTTAAAATTGGTATAAATAAGAACATTTCTTGCGATAAAGTTAATATAAATAATTTAAATTCAAAATTTCCTTTAATTGAAAAAAATCTTAATCGATATAATTCTAATTTTCTTAATAAGATAAAATTAAAATATATTGTATTTTGTGAAAATTTATTAATCTCTGAAATTAATACTGGGGGAATACCTGATAACAAAAACAGGACATTAATTTTAGATATTAATTTTAATAAAAAATATTTTGAAAGAATGATGCACCATGAAATTTTTCATATGATACAAAATACTCACATTGAATATTTTGATGAGGATAAATTTTCTTCTTTTAATCTAAAATCATTTAATTACGCTGAATGCTCAACTTGTTCTGATAGATTAAATTTAGATCTATATGAAAAAACTGATGGTTTTTTAACAGAATATTCTAAATCTATCCCATCTGAAGATATGGCAGAAATTTTTTCATTTTTAATGACTGACAAGAAAGCAATTGAAGATAAAATTAATAGTGACAAAATCTTAAATAACAAAGTGAATTTTATAAAATTAAATTTATCTAAAATAGATAAAAATATTTTATGATTAAAACTATTAAAGCCTCAAAATCAGAAAAAATTTTATTTATATTTTTAATTTGTCTTTCAATTTTTGCTTTTACATCTTTTTTTTTATTAAAAAATAAATGTTTATTTGTAGAAAAAAATAATTTAAGTAAACTTGCTTTTAACGATCCAGATAATATTGTAGTAATGAATGTTGAGTGTGGAAATGTAATAATTGAACTTTATCCAGATATTTCTCCTAAAGCAGTGGAAAGATTTAAAATTTTAATTAAACAAAAAATGTATGATGGTTCTGCTTTTTATAAAGTTTCAGAAAATACTTTTGTACAAGCTGGAGATATTGAGTATGGAAATATAAATAATTTAGATTATTCCAAAATTGGTAGCGGAAAGTCTGGATTAGGATTGTTAAAATCAGAACTGAGTAACGATTTTAAATTTACGGAGGGTAGTGTTGGTTTTGCTAGAGCAACAGAATTTGATACAGAAGATAGTGAATTCTTTATTACATTAAAAGAAATTCCAATTTATCAAGGTGAATATACTCCAATTGGTAAAGTAGTTTACGGTTTAGATATATTAACTAAAATTAAAACAGGTAATAAGGCAATTTATGTTTTAAGACCTGATTATATTAAAACCTTTAGAATGTTTAATTCTAATTAACCAAAGGTTTACCAGTCGACAATGTGTGTTTAATTCTTTCTTGAGTTTGTTTTGTTTCTATCAATCTCATAAAAGATTCTAGTTCTAATTTATACAGATCATCCTCTGACAATACTTTTTCAATAGTAGTGTCTCCACCACTTAAAACGTTTGCAAGCTCAGTTCCAACATGCATACCATGATCTAAAATTACTTTTTCGTTGTATAATTTCTCTAAAACCTTAATCATTTTATCTTTCAACGGCTTTCCAGAAAGCTTAAATTTACACTCCTCTGGAGGAACAAAATCAGTATTTTGATTAATTAAATTTTTTGCTTCCACAAAAAGGCTATTTCTGTTCATTATTTTTTTATCCTCTGGTCTTAAATACTTTAATGGCTCAGCCTCGATTGGAGATGTGGCTGTTTTGGCATAACCAATAATATCAAAAACTTTTAGTGGGGCATAATCTGGATCTGATTTTGCTTCCTCTGTTTGTGACCATCTCCACAACATTTCTTTACATCCTCCACCTGCTGGAACTAATCCAACAATAGTTTCAACTAATCCAATAACTAAATTTGTGTGTGAGGCGACAAAATTACTTTGAACTAAAACCTCAAATCCTCCTCCAAGTGTAAGTCCAGAAGGTGCTGATACAACCGGGTACTTAGAGTATTTTAAAGTTTTGCAAGTATCTTGAAAATATTTAATAAATTTTTCAATTGATTTAAAATCACCTTTGTCGGCAAAATTCATAGTATAACTTAAATTCACACCTGCTGAAAATTGCATGCTTTCATTAATTACTATTAAAGGTTTGTCAGTTGCATTTTTCAGTGCATCCATTGAATCATAATCTAATGCACAGGCTTTTGTCGTAAACTCAACAATATTAAAATCTTTAAATCTATGAATTTCAGCAGAATTATTTTTATCTACTTTAATTGCTGAGGGTCTTATTTTTCCTAAAGTTTGAATATCTGTATAAATTTGTCTTTCTCCATAAAAGTTTTCATCTTTTGTTTTTGATAAATTTTCTAAAAATTTGTTATTTTCAAAGTTATCAATTCTTTCAAAGAAATTTTTTACCCCTATAGATCTCAACATTTCAAAAGGACCCATTGCCCAATTAAAACCTAGTCTCATAGCTTCATCAATATCATTGAACTTATCAGTAATTCCTGGAACAAGTGAAGATGCATATTTAATTATTTTTGAAATTACAATCCAAGCATACTCACCAAACTTATCTTTTCGATTGATTAAATTATTGATGTCAACTGTCTCAATTCCTAAATCTATTTTTTTTGTTGCTGAATACTCTCCTGTTTCTAAATTAATTGCCTCTAAAATTTTTTGATCTCTACTTTTATTGATTCTATAAAAGCCACCTTTTCCTTTACGACCTGTATAACCAGTCTCAATTAATTTTTTTACTAATGGAATCTCTTGTGCAACAATTTGAAATTCATCTTTCTCTGAAAGTTCCTTTATAAAGCTTTTTAATACATCAGCCATCAAATCAATTCCAATTAAATCATACAATCCAAATACTCCTGTTTTAGGTATACCCATTGGTCTACCAAAAACTGCATCCGCTTCTTCTATTGAAAGTTTCATTTTGAATGCTTCTGTCATAGCAACTTGCATTGCATAAACACCAATTCTATTACCTAGAAAACCTGGGGTATCGTTGCAAACTATAGCTCCCTTACCAAGCTCTACTTCACAAAATTTCTTTAAAGAATTGATTTTATTTAAATCATTATTTTCGTTTTTAACAATTTCTAATAATCCCATGTATCTAACTGGATTAAAAAAGTGAGTGATACAAAAGTCTTTTTTTTCTTCATCATTTAATTTTTCTGATAGAACTTTAATTGGAATTGAGGAGGTATTTGAAGAAACTATTGCACCTTTTTTTCTATTCTTGAATATCTTCTCGTAAATATTGTGTTTAATATCAATTCTTTCTACTACTGCCTCTACGACCCAATCTGCATCTTTTACTACGTCAAAGTTTTCATCAATATTCCCAACATTAATATTATGAATTTTACTTTTATCTATTAGCAAAGGAGGTCTAGATTTATGAATTCTTTCTCTAGCTTTTTCACTAATTTCAGTTGTCAAATCTAAAAGAGTAACTGGTATATCTGCATTACATAAATGGGCTGCTATTCCACTTCCCATTGTTCCAGAACCAATAACTACAACTTTTTTAATTTCCATAAAAGCTTCTATATATGAATAAATTATTTGGGTAAATTATCTATTTATTCCTCTTAATCTCTCAGATCTTCTTCTCAATAATTCAGCTGATACAAGTATTAATGTTGATAAGAGAATTAAACAGGTAGCAACTGCAAGAATTGTAGGGCTCAATTGTTCCCTCAAACCTGTCCACATTTGTATTGGAATAGTCGTATTTTCTAAACCTGCCAGAAATAGCACCACCACAACTTCATCAAAAGATGTTACAAAAGCAAATAATCCTCCAGAAATTACTCCAGGTAAAATTAGAGGAAGAGTTATTTTCATAAATGTATTTACTGGGTTACTTCCTAAACTTGCAGCGGCTCTTGTTACACTATGATCAAAACCTGAAAGTGTGGCTGTTACAGTAATTACAACAAATGGTGTACCTAAAATTATATGTGCTAATACTATTCCCGTATGTGTTGCAGCTAAACCAGCTTTTGCCATAAAAAAGAAAATTGCTACACCTGATATAATTAATGGAACAATCATTGGAGATATTAAAGTTGCCATAATCAAACCTTTATAAGGCATGTGTCTACTACTGAGACCTAATGCAGCTAAAGTACCTAAAATAATTGATCCAATTGTAGCAAAAATTGCAATTATGAAACTATTTTTTGCAGCTAATCCCCAAGGATTTTTAGTTCCATAAACCATATCTTTATACCATCTCAAAGAAAATGCATCAGGATCAAGATTTTTCATTCCTTCTGAAAAAACTAAAAATTCTTCAGCGTTAAATGATAATGGAAATATTACAAAAAGTGGTGCAATTAAAAAGAAAAAAACAAAAGTACAAATAGCAATATAAATATAATGCCAAATTCTATATCTAGTTTCTGTATAACTTGGTAACGCCATATTATCCTAATTTAATATTATCAACTCCAACTAATTTATTATAAATCCAATAAATAACTAAAACTCCAGTCAACAACATTAATCCCATAGCTGATGCAAAACTCCAATCAAGAGTAGTCTTCATATGAAACGCAATCTGATTACTTATTAATGTCCCTGAGGCACCTCCCACTAAAGCTGGTGTTATATAATATCCAATTGCTAATATGAAAACTAATAAACATCCGGCACCAATACCTGGTATTGTTAAAGGGAAGTAAACTTTCCAAAACGCAACAAAAGGTGTTCCTCCTAAAGATTTACCAGCTCTCATTAAGCTTGGTGAGATAGTCTTCATAACGCTATAAAGTGGAAGAACCATAAATGGCAATAATATCTGTGTCATTGCAACATATGTCCCAACCTTATTGTACATCATCTCTGGCCTGTTATCGTCCGCAACTAAACCAATCATTACAAAGAAGTCGTTTACTATTCCTTGCTGCTGCAACAAAATCATCCAACTAGCTGTCCTGACAAGTAAAGAAGTCCAGAAAGGAAGTAACACACAGATCATCAATAAATTGCTGTATTTCATTGGGAGTGTTGCCAATAAATGAGCTATTGGATATCCCATAAAGAAGCAAAAAAGTGTTACAAAAAATGCAATTTCTAGCGTTCTAAGCCATAAAATTCTGTGAATTCTTCTATCTTCATCTACTTGAGCAATACTTCCATCTGCAGCTAAATACATATCCACGCCCTTTAGATATTTTGCAGCTGTATAAGGAGGTGCAGTTCTTTTAATTGCTTGCCAAAATTCTACATTTCTCCATCTTTTATGAATTTTATTGATTTGCTCTTTTAAACTTGCACTTTCATCAATTTTTTTTCTTTTTATCTGTCTAAAAAGTTTTTTAGTAATCGTATTAAAACCATTTTTTTCTTTATTTAATCTTTGTCCTAATTTTCCATGCTGTTGATTTTCAACAAGTAATTTATAATCTTCGTAAAATGCTCGATATACTTCCTCTGAAGGTAGTTCTTCTAAATTTTCCCATTTCTCCATAGCTTTAAATGTTTTTGGAAGCATATTTGTTACCATTCTGTCATCTACACTTCTCATAAACATTTCACCAATTGGAAAAATATAAGTAATTGCAAGAAATAATAGTAATGGAGCTACTAGAAGAAACGCTCTAATTTTGTTCTTCTTTTCTGCTTTTTTTAAACTGACCTCTAAGGGTATTCCGTCAGTTGTTAAAATTTGTTTTGTTTCAGAGCTCATAAAAAAATAGGGCGGTTATAAATAACCGCCCTAAATATATTATATAAATTCAGTGTTTAAAACTGAAATTATAGACCTGCTTTCATTGCTTCCCATTTCTCACTGATCTCAGTATTGTTATCAGCCCAGAAGAAAGGGTCTACTAAGAAATAATTCTTAGTGTTTGCAGGAGCAGTTGGCATTTGTGGCATCATGTTAGTTTTGCCATCTTTGTACCAAGGCTCTCCAGCAGTAATTACATCAAGAGATGATTTTCTGTATGGAGCATATGCAATGTACTTCGCGCTACCAGCTAACATTTCTGTGTTAGTCATCATAGCTAAAGCTTTTTTAGCATTTGCTTCATCTGGTCCACCTTTAACAAGAACGAAATATTCGTAGTCAAGACCTTGACCATCCCATACTTGTTTGATTGGAGCATTTTCACCTACTTCAGCGTTAAAGAATCTTCCGTTCCAACCAGTTGCCATTACAACTTCACCGGCAACTAATAATTCAGGTGGTTGAGCACCTGCAGACCAGAATACACATCCACCATTAGGATCTTGGCAAAGAGCTTTAATTTTATTCATTGCTCTATCGATTCCACCGTCTTCTAAAAGTTTTCTGTAAACTCTTGAACCACCATCACCTAACTTCACTCCGTCAGCAGCTAAAGCGATTTCTAAGTTCGTTAGAGCACTTTTATAAATAGCTCTTTTTCCAGGAAATTTTTTAGTGTTAAAGAAATCTTTAATTGTTTTAGGCTCTTTACCACCAAACGCTCTTGTATCAAAAGCATAGTTCCAAGAATATAAGATATTACCTACAGCACATTCGCTAGGCATTGGTGCAAAGAAATCTTCACTTGCAGCAGTTCCATCTGGTGCAGCTGGGAAGTCTTTGTCAAAATCAAATTTAACAAATAAACCCTCATCACATCCGTTAATTGTGTCGAATGCAAATACGTCTATGATATCCCAAGTTATAGCACCCGCTTCTTTTTGAGCTTTGATTTCTGATAAACCACCAGAATAATCAACCCAGTTGATATCTACTCCTAGTGCTTTAGCAGTTGGATCACCATACCCAAGCTTTTGTGACTCTGTGTAAGCTCCACCCCATGATGCTACTGTAACAGCAAAGGCTGAAGAAGTAAGAGATACAACAAAAGAAAGAGCTAGTAATAATTTACTTATTTTTCTCATTATTCCTCCGTTTAAACGTTGATATAAATTAATTTATATAAGTAAAAGTACAACAAATAGGGATGATTAAGTCAACAGCTGATTTTGTCTTAAAAATGTATATTAGATATACATATTTTTAATTGAAATTATTTTGGGTCTAATGCTCTAGCATCAACACTATTCCATCCAATATTTATGTCCTGACTTACATTTAATTCTAAATTGGATGTACTGTTAGGAACTTTAAGAATAAACTCTGAACTTCCTAAAAGATTTAATCTAACTCTTGTATGATCACCGTGATAAATTACTTCTTCAATATTTCCTGTAAACATATTATCCATCTTATCAGTTGGATTTATCAATGCTCTTTCAGGTCTTAATGAGACTGTTGTTTTCTCACCTTTAGACTTAACAGAAATTGGATTAGCTAGTATTTCTGAGTTTGCTAATTTAACTTTACATTTGTCTTTATCTATATCCACAACTTCACCATTGAAAGTATTGTTCTCACCTATGAACTCAGCAACAAAAGAATTTACTGGCTTCTCATAAAGCTCAGCTGGATTTGAAAGCTGTTGAACTTTTCCATCATTGAATACTGCAATTCGGTTTGACATAGTTAATGCCTCACTTTGATCATGAGTTACATACACAACTGTTACACCAATACTTTCATGAATATGTTTTATTTCATATTGCATGCTTTCTCTTAAATTTTTATCTAGTGCTCCAAGTGGTTCATCCATTAATACTACTGCTGGATCAAATACCAAAGCTCTTGCAACTGCTACCCTTTGTTGCTGACCACCAGAAAGTTGAGCAGGCATTCTGGTTTCAAAACCACCTAATGAAACCATCGATAATGCTTTATCAACCTTTTTATCTATTTCATCTTTTTCAACTTTCCTTACTCTTAATGGAAAAGCTAAATTTTCATAAACTGTCATATGTGGAAACAATGCGTAGTTTTGGAAAACCATTCCAATCCCTCTTTTATGTGGAGGAATATTCGAAATTATATTTCCATCTAATAATATTTCACCGTGAGTTGGCGTTTCAAAACCAGCCAACATCATCAAACAAGTTGTCTTACCTGAACCAGATGGACCAAGCATTGTTATGAATTCACCTTCTGCAATATCTAATTGAAGATCTTTGACGACAAGAACCTTACCGTCATAACTTTTATCTACTTTATCGAATTTAACAAACTCTGGATTTTTAGACATAAAGGTGAATATAAAACATTTGTGTAAATAGATTTCAATAGCTAATTAACTCTTAATATGAAGCTCTTTTGGAAAATTACAGAACAATTCTGATCCATTCTCTGTGACTCTTATAGCCTCAGATGCTTCAACACCCCAATCACCGAACTGCATCACTGCTATCATATGAAAGCAAATATTAGGTTCTAAAACTGTCATATCTCCCTTATAAATATTAAGAGTGTGTTCGCCCCAATCTGGAGGATAACCAATTCCTATTGAATAACCTGTTCGAGATTTTTTTTCTATTCCGTATTTATCTAATATTTTCCAAAAAGCTTGTGCAACATCATCCGCTGTATTCCCAGGTTTAATTTGACTTATGCCAGCATTTAAAGCTTCAATTGTTTTGTTCATTGTATCAATCTTTAATTGATTGGGTTTTCCAAGCAGAACTGTTCTCGCCATTGGAGCATGATATCTCTTATAAACCCCCGATAATTCAATAATTGTAGCCTCGCCCTCCACAAATTTATCTTGTGTTGCTGTTAAATGCGAAGCTGAAGTACCTTTCCCTGTTGGGAGTAATGTTGCAATACTAGAATATTCTCCTCCAAATTCTTCTGTTCCATAGAATAAAGTTTTTTGAATTTCACCTACTGCATCGCACTGTCTTACTCCTGGTTTAATAATCTCCATTGCAGTTTTCATTCCTTTTTCAGAAATTTTTGCGGCAGATTTCATGAAACCTATTTCAGCATCTGATTTTACTAACCTTGCCCAATTAACTAAACGATCGCTATCTTTGATTTTTGCATTAGGTAATCCTTGCTTTATTTTTTCATAACAAAACGCAGTGAAGTAATGCGCGTCCATTTCTAATCCAATGCACAACTTATCCCATTTTCTTTTTTTTATAATCTCTACCAAATTATCATAAGGATGTTTTGGCCAAGTATGGATATAATTTTCGTCATAAACTAAAATATTCTCATCCTTTAAATAAGTTTTAATATATGCGCCACCTGCATCTTGAGCCCTAACAAAACATAGAGGCTCGTCTGCATCTATATGAACAATTGCACATTGAGCATAATAAAAAGACCAAGCATCATAACCTGTTAGGTAATTCATGTTGTTGGTGTCATGTGAGATTAAAAGATCGATGCCTTTTTCTTGCATCATTTTTTTAACTTTTGTTAATCTTTGCTTATATTCTTCTTTTGTGAACAACATTAATTTTCATTAAATAATTTACCAAATCCTTCGACAGAATTATTTTTGTTTATTTTAACAAGCGTATCCCAAATTAAAGCCTGATTGCTAGATAAAACTGTAGTATTTAATTTTTTCTCTAATTTATCAATAATTGGCAATACTGGTAAAGCAGTACAAGAAACAAAGAGAGCCTCTGCCCCATTTAAATCTATTTCGGATAGAACATTAAATAAATAATTCTGATCAACTTTTCCAATATCGTAATCTGCTTCTATATCAAAGTAAGAATTTGAAGTAACTTCAAATCCTTCGTTTTTAAAATATTCCAAAACTTCATCATTAAGTTTTTTGCTATAAGGTGTAAATAGACTTATTTTATTTATATTTAATTTCTTTAAAGCTTTGATTGCAGCAGTACTTGGGGTTGTTACTTCTGCCATAGGTTTTGCAGCTTTTACTTTTTTCTCAATAGACTCGTAACCTGCAGCAATTGTTCCTGATGTACAACCATATACAACACAATCGATATCCTGATCAGGTAATATATCTTTTGTTACCTCGGTAACATTGTTTGACATTTTGATCAAATTTTCTTTTGTTAGCGGGTTATAGCATTCGATACGATTTACAAAGAAATCAACTTCTCTATCTTTAATTACGTTTATAAAATCTCTTTCAATCATAAAATCGCTTGCAAGCGCAATAAGTCCAATTCTTGGATTTGATTTAGTAATATATTTAGGATCTATTTTTGTTGAATTCATATTTTAAAAGGTGAATATATCAGAAGTTCTTTAATAATCATTAATATAAAAAATAGGTATGAATATAAAAGATACTTTCGTAGCATCCCTGGTGCCTATTTTTTTAGGCTTTGGTTTTGTAATAGCTAAACCAGCTTTTGAGTCTTTCCCTCCCATTCTTTTGATGGGTATCAGATTTACGTTTGCAGCATCATTATTAATTTGGTGGTTTCCAATTCCAAAAGGATATTTAAAAAGAATTTTTGCTGCATCATTAGTAGCTAATACGTTACAATATAGCATTACATATACTGGTTTAGATTTAATTGATGCATCTGCAGCAGTTCTTTTGGTTCAAACGGAGGTTCCGTTTGGAGTTATTTTTGCTTACTTCATGCTTAAAGAAAAACCAACTATCAGAGCTTTGATTGGTATAGCTATCGCTTTTGTCGGTGTTTATATTTTAACCGGATCTCCTAACTTGGATGGAAAATTTATTGGAATTGGACTTACGATTTTGGGTTCAGCTGTATGGGCTCTTGGGCAAGTTATGGTTAAACCTTTGAGTAAAGAAATAAATCCTTTAGCGTTAGTTGCTTGGTTAGCCTTATTCTCTGGACCAATATTAGTGATGCTATCTGCAATAATTGATGGAAACACAATTAATTATTTAACAAATGCAAAATTTGATCATTGGATTATTGCAATTTATATAGGTTTCATCATGCAACCAATTACTTATGGTTGTTTCTATTATGTTTTGAAAAACAACCCACTTTATAAAGTACTACCGATTGTAACTATGGGGATACCACCAACAGGTTTATTAGCTGCTATTTTTCTTTTAGGAGAAAAACCAACTCCAGAATTATTTATAGGTGGTGCAATAATCATAGTTGGTGTGATTTTAATTGTATTTACAAAAAACAAAAAAGAAGAGGGAATAAAATGAAAATTGGATTTATCGGTTTAGGTAATGTTGGAGGAAAACTTGCGGGAAGTTTATTAAGAAATAACTTTGATCTTACAGTAAGAGATTTAGATGAAACTTTAACAAATTCTTTGAAAGACTTAGGTGCTAAAGTTGCAAAGTCTCCAAAAGAATTAGCAGAACAATCCGATTTAATCATTACCTCTCTTCCATCGCCTGAAGTGTCTGCTGAAGTAATGGAGGCTGACGATGGAATTCTAAATGGTTTATCAGAAAATAAAATTTGGCTAGAAATGAGCACCACAGATGAAAATGAAGTTAAAAGACTTGGGAAAAAAGTAATAGAAAAAAAAGCTATCCCTTTGGATGGACCTGTGAGTGGTGGATGTCATAGAGCAGCAACAGGTAATATTGCTATATTTGTTGGTGGGGAAAGAAAAGCATTTGAAAAAATTTTGCCTGCATTAACTGTTATGGGGAGAAAAATATTGCACACTGGTGAGCTTGGTACAGCAAGTGTATTAAAAGTAATTACAAATTATCTAGCATCTGCACATTTAGTTGCATTAGGTGAGGCTTGGACTGTAGCAAAAAAATCTAATTTAGATTTAGCAAAAACTTATAAAGGAATTGCTATTTCCTCGGGTAATTCATTTGTGCATGAAACTGAAAGTCAGGTTATATTAAATGGATCTTACAATATTAATTTTACGATGGATTTAGTTTTAAAGGATACAGGTCTATTTGATAATCTTGCAAAGAAACTAAATGCTCCTTTAGAAATTTCTCCGCAAATAGTTGAAATTTTTAAAGATGGTCAAAAAAAATATGGTTCGAGAGCTTGGTCTTCAATGATTGTAAAAAGGATGGAAGATTTAAATAATATTAATTTTAGAGCTAATGGTTTTCCTGATGAGTTGGTTGATAATGAACCTGAGGAAAAAGGATATGAAATTTAATTAATGTGTTAAGATAAAAAATGTTAGATAAAAGAAAATTTTACATAAATGGTCTGTGGGTCGATCCAATAAAAAAAAATGATTTTGAAGTCATTAATCCATGCAATGAAGACCCGTTTGCCGTTATTTCTTTAGGTTCAAAAGAGGATACAGATTTAGCTGTTAAATCAGCAAAAAATGCCTTTGAAACTTGGAAAGAAACAAGCAAGGAAGAAAGGCTCAGTTTACTTGAAAAATTATCATCAGTTTATAAAAAAAGATTTAATGAAATGGCTGAGGCTATTTCTCTTGAAATGGGTGCACCGATGGATTGGGCAACAGATGTTCAAACAGCTTCAGGGAAAGATCATCTAGATGATTTTATTTTAAGATTAAAAAATTTTAAATTTGATGAACACTTTGATAATAAATCAAATAATCATATCTATTATGAGCCAATTGGAGTTTGTGGATTAATCACACCGTGGAATTGGCCAATTAATCAAATTGCTTTAAAAGTCGTTCCTGCATTCGCAACTGGATGTACAATGATTTTAAAACCATCAGAAATTGCTCCTATTTCTGGAATGTTATTTGCAGAAATGATTGATGAAGCAGGTTTTCCAAAAGGTGTATTTAATTTGGTAAATGGAGACGGTGCAGGAGTGGGAACCCACATTTCAAGCCACCCTGATATTGATATGGTTTCTTTCACAGGCTCAACAAGAGCAGGAAGATTAATTTCAAAAAATGCTGCTGAAACAATTAAAAGAGTTTGTCTTGAATTAGGTGGAAAAGGCGGGAATATTGTTTTTGCTGATAGTTATAAAGATGCAGTAAGAGACGGCATTAGAAATGTAATGAGTAATTCTGGCCAATCTTGTGATGCACCAACAAGGATGCTTGTTGAAAAATCAATTTACGAAAGAGCTGTTAAAGAAGCTGTAGATGAAGCAAACAAAATTAAAGTAGATCAAGCTTCAAAAAAAGGAGATCATATAGGACCTGTAATTTCTAAAATTCAATATGATAAAATTATAAATCTTATTGAAAGTGGAATTTCTGAAGGCGCAACTCTTGCAGCAGGTGGACCTGAGTTACCAAACGGTTTGAACAAAGGATACTTTATCAAACCAACTATATTTACAGATGTAACTAATGAAATGAGAATTGCTAAAGAAGAAATTTTTGGACCTGTGTTATCTATAATTCCATTTGAGACTGAAGATGAGGCAGTCAACATTGTAAATGATACTTCTTATGGTCTTGGAAATTATTTACAAACTGAAGACAGAGAAAAAGCACACAGAGTTGCTAAAAAATTAAGATCTGGATGTGTTTACATAAATGGAAATGGAGCAGATGCCGGAACTCCATTTGGTGGTTACAGACAATCAGGTAATGGGAGAGAAGGAGGTGTTTGGGGCCTTGAGGAATATCTTGAAGTAAAGAATGTTACTGGTTGGAGTTAACAGAATTTTTTAAATATCTTAGTCTTCCAATAATTTCATCCCGATCCATGTAATAACCTTGTAAATGTCTATGTCCTGAGTTTGGATCATATTCAGTTCTACCGTGTAATAATCGTCTATTGTTAAAAGAAAAAATATCGCCTGGCCCTAATCTAAATTTAATCTGGAATTGATCGTCATGAAGTAAATTTCCAAATCGGTGATGAGCTTTGTAAACTTTATCCATCAAGTCAGGATGACAATCTAAAGCATCCATAGTTGCTACGCTAAACCGAATATCATGGTAATCATTATCTTTTGTTAGAGATATCGCGGGTGCGTAATAACTTCTAACAGACTCTTGTGTATAATCCATGTCTCTAAATTTTAAATGAACGTGTACTAGCGTATCAAATATTTCTTTCTCATTTTTTCTCAGATAATCTGCTACTGCAAAGCCATCTACAGCGGATGAGTCTCCTCCTGTTGCAGAATTAACTAAACAATGAAGAAATTGATAACCAGGTGGTGTTTCAAACCATGGTAAATCCATATGATTTCTTAAAGCATGCGCTGTGTAAGCAGAATTATTTGGTTTAGGAATGTTAATTACTTCAAATGGTGTTTTAAAAAAAGTTTCTCTGGTATGGCTAATTCTGTTTAAAATTTTAAAGCCAGAATTTTTTTCAGTTGGAGCATTTTTTACTATAGCAATTCCAGTGTGATGTAAGAGCTCCAACCATCTGACAAGTCCCTCATCTGAACTCATAATTTCATCATGTTCAATCTCAATTGATTTCAGATCATTTTGTAAAGAGTTGTCCCAAAGTTGATATGGAGATTTATATTCTAAATTATTTTTTATAGTATAGCAGTTTTCTCTTAACCAATTTTGGTCATAATAACTTACGTGGTCACCTTCACTCCATTCAATTTCAAGCTTGCCTTCATTATTTACTGCAAATTTTTTTGGATTAATTTTGTTTGATACTTTTAAAATATTAAACATTCTATGACGTGAGTCTTTATCGTGTGCAGTTGGACAATTATCTCTTAACCATAAATAATTAAATTTACTTTTTTTTCCATCGCTCCAGTCAACTTCTAAATTTGTAGAATTTTTAGTTATGTTTTTAATTGTAAAATTTTGTTCCATTAATTTTTATAATTTGAATGTTCTCTCTCTAGTTTTCTTAATAAAGCAGCCCATTCTGTTTTTCCATCATAATTATAATCATCAGAGTCACTCATGTTTTCCCAGAAATATGCAGCTTTTTGTTTATCTATTTCATGTTTATTTAAACCCATAGCAAGATTTTTTACCTGAACTGAACATGCTTGCTCTAGATAATAAGCCCTGAAAAATGCTTCTGCAGCAGTTTTTCCTACTGTGTAGTATCCATGATTTCTTGTAATTAAAATGTCGTGTTTGCTAATTAGGTTTTCAAATTTGCCTGCAAATTCTTTATCCTCAACAAATTCATAATCAATATACCCAACAAGATGATTTAAATAAACTGCAGCCTGTGAAAGATACATCAAACCTTCTTTGGTACCTCCAACTGCCATTACATCATTAGCATGTCCGTGAACATAAAAGTTTACATCATTTCTTTTATTAAAAATCCATTGAGCAAGATTAATACATCCATCATTTAACCAAGGTCCGTCTGAATCTAATTTTTTTCCATTTTGATCAATTTTAACTAAAGATGAAGCGGTAATTTCTTCATAAAACATTCCATATGGATGAACGAAAGAACAATTCTTATCTTCAGCAGATCTTGCCCCTGCACATTGGTTAGCAAGGTCTGTCATACCGTACATATGTAAAATTCTATAGAGAGCAGACAACTCTAGTCGCACATCTTTATCTGTTTGCGCCATATATAAAATTCTTATTTAAAAAATAAGCAAAAGCAAATAAATACAACTGTTATTTCTTAAAACAATTATAAGTTGTATAATATTTGTTTTACATATGATGATTGTAACTGTTAGAACATTACATCATGTCAAAAATTGAGATCAACAACGTATACAAAATTTTTGGAAACAACCCGTCTTCTGTATTGCCAATGGTAAAAGATGGTGCAACAAAAGACGAAATTTTAGAGCAAACTGGTCATACTGTTGGATTAGATAATGTTTCGCTTAAAATTGAAGAAGGAGAAACCTTTGTTTGTATGGGTTTATCAGGATCAGGGAAATCAACACTAATAAGACATCTAAATAGACTAATCGATCCAACTGATGGCGAAATTTTAGTTGAGGGCACGAATGTAATGTCACTTGATAAAGATAAGCTTATTGAATTTAGAAGGCACAAAATGAGCATGGTATTTCAAAGATTTGGTTTATTCCCACATAAAACAGTAATTCAAAATGTTGGTTACGGATTAGAAATGCAAGGAAAAGGTGAAGATGAAAGAAATAAAATCTCAATGGAAAAAATCGATGCAGTTGGTCTAACTGGTTTTGAAAATCAATACCCTGCTCAATTATCAGGAGGAATGCAGCAACGTGTTGGTTTAGCAAGAGCGTTGGCTACTGATACAGATATTATGTTAATGGATGAAGCTTTCAGCGCTCTAGATCCTCTGATTAGAAGTGATATGCAGAAACAATTAATTGATCTTCAAGCAGAATTAAAAAAAACGATTGTATTTATCACACATGACCTGGATGAATCTTTAAGATTGGGAGATCATATCGGGATATTAAATTCTGGAAAATTAGTTCAAGTAGGAACCCCAGAGGAAATTATTATGAAGCCTGCTGATGATTATGTAAAAGCTTTTGTAAAAGATGTGAACAGAGCAAAAGTTATAAAGGCAAAAATTATTATGAAAACTGCTGATCAAGCTAATGACATAGATAAATCAAACTTAATAAAAGTAAATGAAGATGAATTTATAGAAGATTTTTTACCAAAAATAGTTTGTTCTGACTCAAATTGTGAAGTGGTTGATAAAAGTGGAAATGTAAAGGGTTACATTTCAAGTCAAGAATTACAGTCTTCGTTAACAAGATCATAAAGTGTTATTAAAAACTTTCGAAGTAAAACAGGAATGGGTTGATTACAACAATCATATGAACATGGCTTATTATGTTCTTGTTTTTGATCAAGCATGGGAAGTTGCACTTGAAAAATTTAAAATGGGAGGAACTGCAGCAAAAAATCTTAATAGAAGTACTATGGTTGTTGAAACAAATACTAAATACTTAAATGAAGTCAAAGAAGGTGAAAAAGTAAATGTTAATCTAACCTACTTCGACCATGATAAAAAAAGACTTCATTTAAAAATGGAAATGATTTCTCAAAAAACTAACAAACTTTCAGCTTCTATGGAATGGATATCGCTATATATAGATTTAAGTAAAAGAAAAGTTGCTGAATTTGAGGAAGAAAAAGTAAAATTAATGAAAGATTTTATTCAAGAAAATAAGTCAAAATTTTCAAGCGAAGGTCTTCTATTCTCTTCTAAATTAAAGAAATAATTAAATATTCTAGACAATTTTTTTTTGATATAGGTGCATAATGGGCACTAATAATAATTCAAAAGGAATACTTTTAATTATTACTGCAATGACATTTTTTGCAATGCAGGATGCTTTAATTAAATTCATTTTTGAAAAAGCAGCTTTATATGAAATATTTTTTGGAAGATATTTTGTTGCAGCAATTTTGCTATTTGGTTATATAAAATTCAGAAAACAAAAAGTCTCTCTTAAAACTCACTATCCTTTTTTAACAATACTAAGAGTATTTTTACATTTTATTGCTTTTTCTGCTTTTTTTATCTCATTAACTTTTATGCCATTAGCAACAGCAAATGCTCTATTTTTTTCCTCCCCTTTTTTCGTATCAATATTTGCAAAATTATTTTTAAAAGAAACTATTGGTATTAGAAGGTGGTCAGCAATTGTTTTTGGTTTTATTGGCGTTTTTATAGTCTTAAATCCAAATTTTTCAGACTTTGAATATCGAAGTCTTTTACCAGTTTTTTGTGCATTTTGTTATGCGGCCTCTATGACAATCACTAAATATACATCCGATAAAGATGATGTTAACACCCAACTATATTACTTTTATCTAATTGCAATATTGCTGTGTGTAATTTTGTATTTTTTTATGGGAAGTGGTCAGCTAAATAATTCAAACTTTGATCCAACAATACAATTCATCTTTAGAGAATGGTTTTCAAATATTGAATATACATGGAAATTTATTTTATTTTTTGGTTTTGCTGCATCAATAGCTTTTGTTTGTATTTTTTCAGCATATATAGTTGCATCACCTTCTGTTGTTTCTTTGTTTGAGTACTCATTAATAATTATGTCTATGATACCTGGCTACTTTTTATTTAATGAGGTACCAACGATCAGAACGTTTATTGGTGTTGCGTGTATTATAGCAGCTGGAATTTATATTTACATGAGAGAGAGAGTTAGAGATCAATTTATTGCAACAGAAACACCAGTTAGAAGATGAGCAAGAACTTTATACCAACAATTAATATTTCTTCTTTAATAAAAAATAATTTTGAAACTCAAAATGCATTTAAAACAATTAAAGAAATTGAAAAAGCTTGTGTCGATGTAGGATTTTTTCAAATTACTGGACATGGAATTAATCATAAAGAAATAAAAAAAACATGTGAAGTTGCTAATAAATTTTTTAATTTACCAGACAGCACGAAAAGAAGATTAGCGCCTAAAAAATGGAATAAAAAAAATAAAAATTTATACAGAGGATATTTTCCTAATGATGTTAATGGAAAAGAAGGTCTGGATATAGGTGATTTAAAAGTAACTAAAAAATATTCTTCAAATCTCAAAAATCAATACATAGAGTTTATTAATCTGGGCGTGTGTTTTAATAAAAACTCAATTAATACTTTAAACAAATATTTTGATAACATTTATAGATTGAGTGAAATATTGTTTAAAAGTCTGATAAAACTTAGTAAAAAAAATCCTGATATTTCTAGTGCAGCTTTTTCAAGATTAAAAACATTAAGTACATTAAGATTTAATTATTACCCAAATCAAACTAAACCAGTAGAAATATCAAAACAAGATGGAGTAGCGCTTGGATGTGAAACTCATGTTGATAGTGGAATATTTACAGTTCTCTACCAAGATAAAAAAGGTGGATTACAAGTACAAAATAGAAAAAACAAAAAATGGTATGATGTACCATTTAATAAAAATGCTTTAGTAGTAAACACGGGAAGAGCTTTAGAATATTTAAGTAAAGGTAAATTTAAAGCAACCAATCATAGAGTTTTGTGGAATAAAAGTAAGAGGCTCTCTGTTCCTTTTTTCTTCGAACCTTCATATGATTTCAAAATGAACCAATCATTTTTAAATGGAAGCAAATTCAAAAATAAAGGTCTAATTTATGAGAAATTTCTTAACAAATCTTTAAAGAAATTTATTGAATATCAACGTTAGTAATTATAAGGTTTACATATAAAGCGATACATAACTCGTCGTTAAATTCAAAAATTTACGAAAGTGGGATCGGTCGTCTTTAAATTAATTTTTAAAGGAGGCTTTATGAAATTTGGTTATTTTTGTAACACCACAAACTGGACACACAAACCTTATCATCAATTGCTAGATGAGACTAAAGAAATTACAGAATACTGTGATCAAAACAAATGGAATTCAATTTGGTTTACAGAACATCACTTCAATCACGAGGGAATGGAGTCTTGTACAAATCCATTAATGATGGGTGCAGATGCAGCTGCAAGAACAAAAAATATAAGAATAGGCCAAGCTGCAAACGTTATTACTTTTCATAATCCAATAAGATTAGCAGAAGATATTGCAACATTAGATCAACTTTCAAAAGGGAGAGTTGAAGTAGGTGTAGCAAGAGGAATTTATGGTAGAGAAGCAATAAATCTAAACAAGGAGGCCGATTTAAAAGATCAGGCTAAAAATTTCAGATTATTTGCAGAGACTTTAGAGGTATTAAAGAAAGCATGGAGTGAAAAATTTTTCAATCATCAAGGAGAATTTTATACTTATCCGTCACCAAATTATGTTTGGCAGCATGATATGAGTCCTCCAAGTGAAGAATTTATGAATATGGAGGACAGTACTATGAAAAAAATTAGTGTTGTTCCGCAGCCATATCAACAGCCGCATCCTCCAATTCATCAAGTTGTTGACGGAATTAGATCAATTGAGTGGGCAGCTGAAAATAACATTAATGTTATTATGTGGATTCCAACTGTAAAAGCTTTGAAACCAAAATTTGAAGCTTATAAAAATAAAAGATCAGAGGTAACAAAGAAAAATATACCTCTTGGCGAAGGGGTGTCTCTTGTAAGAGATATGTTTGTTGCAGATACGATGGAAGAAGCAAAAGAAAAAGCTGGTGAACATATGGTAAATTATATGAGATGGGTTTGTCATTGGAGAGGTTTGGGAAATCATATGGATCCTGGTGAAGAGCTACCTGAAACAAAAGGTAAATTGGATTTATTAAATTATGAATTTTTACATAAAAGAAACATGTTATTTGGGACACCAGAATATGTGATTGATAAAATTCATGAATTAAAATCTGAACTAAATTTACAAAATTTGCAAGTTTGGTCTAATTTTCCAGGTGTGAAGCATAAAGATTGTATGAAAAGTATAAAACTTTTCACAGAAAAAGTTATGCCTCACTTCCAAGATGACTTTGATACTGAAGTAAAAAAAGTTTCGTGAATAAAAGACGAAAAAGAATTAGCGGCGGACAAGCTGCTGTTCAATCATTAAAAAAAGAGAGAGTAAAACATGTTTTTGGACTTATTGGTTCAGCAACAATGGAAATGTTTGATGCTCTTTATCATGAGAAAAGTATAAAATTTATTGGTGTCAGAGATGAAAGAACTGGCACACATATGGCCGATGGTTATGCAAGAGCATCCAATAGACCTGGGGTAATTATTGCAGGCCAAAACGGACCTGGCGCTACTAATTTAGTTACAGGCGTTGCTCAAGCAAAAGCAGCCTTTTCTCCGGTTGTTGCAATTGCAGGTTCGTATTCAACTAAAGATAAAATGGAAGATGCATTCCAAGGTTTAGATCAACAGTCTTTGTTTGCACCTATTACAAAGAAAACATGGACTATAAAAAATTCAAAAATAATTCCAAAAATTATGAGTGATGCTTTTAGTTTAGCAATGAAACCTAGAAAGGGACCTGTATGTGTAAATTTACCAAGAAATATATTAGCAGCTTCAAACAAGTATAATATCAATATTAAAAAACCATCTTTCGAAAATGAGAGCAAACAAAAAGGAAATAAAGAAAATATCAAAAAGGCTGCAAAATTAATTGGATCTTCAAAATGTTCAGTAATTATTGTTGGTGCAGGAATTAAATATAATTCTAAATACAAAGAGGTAATAAAATTAGCTGAGCTATGCAATTTACCTATTGTTACAGCAGCAGGTCATGGAGACGCAATTCCTTTTGGTCATAAATTAAATGCTGGGCAAATGGGTCCTAGAGGAAATCCTGTTGCATCAAGATTAGTTAAAAATGCAGATGTTATTTTAGCAATTGGAACGCGTTTAGGATTTAATTCAACTTTTTACTCCTATGAAAATATAAATAAAGAAGCAAAAATAATTCAAATTGAACTGGAAAAAACAATGCTTGGAAAATATTTTCCTGTAAAAGTTAAGATACACGCAGATGCTGCGACTGCAACTAAACAGCTTTACGAAGAGATTAAAAAAGAGAACATTGAATTAAATATTAAAGGTTGGACTAACTCTTATTTAAAAGAGAGAAAAGAATATTTGATAAATAGAAATAAAGAAAATTTGGGTTCAAATTTTCCTATCCAACCGAAAGGGCTATTTAAACAATTAAGAAAAGTGCTACCAAGAAACTCAGCAATTACTCTAGATGCTGGAACGTTATGTTTGCAAGCTACAGATGCTTTAGAATATTATGATCCTCCTTCATTATTTACTCCATTGGATTTTGGTTTAGTTGGTTTTTCTTTTGCATGTGGCCTTGGTGTCAAGGTTGCAAAGCCTAAAAAAACAGTTGTTAGTCTTATGGGTGATGGGGGTTTCGGCATGACAATATCTGAGTTAAGCACTGCTGTTGAATATGGAATTAATACAACAACTATTGTGATGAACAATCAAAGTTGGGGTGCAGAAAAAGCTTATCAAAAAGATTTTTTTGGAAAAAGATATTTAGGTGCAGATATTACCAGTCCATCCTTTGATAAAGTTGCAGAACTTTATGGCGCAGAAGGTTTTAAAGTTAAAAAAATTTCTGAGATTAATGAAGCTGTAAGAGCAGCAATTAAATCGAACAAGCCATCCGTGATAGATGTTGATGTAGATCCGAAAGCATTATACAGTTTTAGAAGAGATAGTTTCAAACATAGAATAAAAAAATGAAATTAGAATTAAGAAAATTTACAAAATTTGTAGACAAGACTTTTATTGAAGGTGGTAAAGAAGCAAAAGAACCGGTTTTAATGGTATCAGTAGCAGCTGTGTTTAAAAATCCATGGCATGGTCAGGGTTTTGTTGAAGATCTCAGACCAACTATTTTAAATCTTGCACCAAAGCTAGGTGATTTACTTGTTCCAGAATTGATAAAAGAAATAGGATCACCTGAAAAAATATTGGCATATGGTAAGGCAGGTGTAGTTGGATTGAACGGTGAAATAGAGCATGCTTCAGCTTTTATTCATACTTTAAGGTTTGGTAATAAATTTAGAGATGCTGTTGGTGGAACTTCCTATTTAAGTTTTACAAATATAAGGGGACCTGCTGGATCAAAGATTGCGATTCCTATGATGCATAAAACAGATTCTGGATTGAGACCATATTACCTAACTCATGAATTTACTATTCATGATGCACCCTTTGATGATGAGGTGGTTATTGCAATTGGTGGGGCATCAAGTGGTAGAGCACATGCAAGAACTGGTGATAGATATCAAGACATGAAAGAAATGGGTATCGAGCCAAAATAATTCTTGATGACGACAGGAACTACTGCCTCAGGAACTTATTACTTATTCAATAAAATGGATCAAGATGTGCCAATAGTATTTGTGCATGGTGTAGGTCTTACTCACGAAATATGGCAGCCTCAACTTGAATTTTTTAATTATCATTCGACTCTTGCTTATGACATTTTAGGTCATGGAAAATCTTCATTAGAAAATAAGGAAATTAGTTTTGATAATTTTTCTGACCAACTAATTACATTAATGGACCATCTTAATATAAAAAAAATACATCTTGTAGGTTTCTCTATAGGGTCTTTAATCGCACGAAATTTTGCAACTAAATATAATGAACGTTTACAAACCTTAACTCTTTTATGTTCTATTTATAAAAGAACTGAAGAACAACAAAAAATTGTTAATCAAAGATTTGAACAAGCAAAAAAAGAATTAAAACTCTCAAAACAAGCCCTGAAAAGATGGTTTACTGACAAATATCTAAAAAATAATCCAGAAATTTATGAAAAAATAAGTTCAATTTTGTCTGCAAATAATATGAATAATTTTTTAAAGGTTTACGAGCTATTCGTTAATCATAAAAATGATGAAGATTTTAATAAAATAAAAGCAAGCACACTGATTATGACAGGTGAATACGACATTGGCTCAACTGTAAAAATGTCTCAAGAATTGAATGGTTTGATATCTAAAAGTCAATTAAAGATCATTAAAGATGGAAAACATCTTTGTGGTATTGAGTGTGCTGATGATGTAAATTTAACAATTAAAAATTTTATTGGATCAGATGAGTAAATTAAAGCAATATAAAATGTTTATTAATGGTGAGTGGGTAGACTCTGAAAGTAAAAAAACATTTGAAACTTTAAATCCAGAACATAATGAGCCATGGGCAATTGTTCCAGAAGCAAGTGCTAAAGATGTTGATAATGCAGTTAAAGCTGCTCAAAAAGCATTCGAGGGTGAATGGCCAAAGTTACTTCCTAGAGAAAGAGCTAAATATTTAAGAGCTATTGGAAATCAATTAAGAGAGAATGCAGAAATGCTAGGAGAAATAGAAACAATTGATACCGGAAAACTTTACAGAGAAACAAAAAAGCAAGCAGTTTATATAGCAGAATATTACGACTATTATGCTGGCTTGGCAGATAAAGTTGAAGGAACGGTTTTGCCAATAGATAAACCAAATGTTCAAGCAATAACAACTAGAATACCTATAGGTGTTATAGCTGCAATAATTCCTTGGAATTCACAAATGTTTTTAACTGCCACTAAGGTTGCACCAGCTCTTGCAATGGGTAACACAGTTGTAATTAAATCCTCCGAACTTGCTCCTGCTGTTTTATTTGAATTTGCAAAGTTAATTGAAAAAACTGGTATCCCTAAAGGTGTGGTGAATGTAATTACAGGATTTGGGGATCCTTGTGGTAAAAGTTTGACTACGCACAATCTAGTTGAAAAAGTTGCATTTACTGGAGGTCCTGAAACAGCGAGACATATAATTAGAAACTCTGCTGAAAATTTATCTGAAGTAAGTTTGGAATTGGGTGGAAAAAGCCCAGTTGCAGTCTTTGATGATGCAGACCAAGAAAATGCAATAAATGGAATTACTGCAGGTATATTTGGTGCAAGTGGACAAAGTTGTATAGCAGGATCAAGACTTTATTTGCAAAAAGGAATTTACGATGAATTTTTAAATAAGCTTTCAAATCGTGCATCAAAAATAAAAATTGGAGCACCAATGGATCCAGAAACAGAGATGGGTCCTTTAAGTAATTTTAAACAATTAGAGGTAATAGAAAAAAATATTAAAGAGACAATTGATCAAGGTGGAAAAATTAAGTGTGGAGGTGAAAGACATTCTTTCTCAAATAAAGGGTATTACTTTCCCCCAACAATTATTGAATGTGACAATCATAATCTGCCTGTAGCAGAAAACGAATTATTTGGACCTGTATTATCGGTTATGAAATTTGATACGGAAGAAGAAGTAATTTCTAAAATGAATGATAATCAATATGGATTATCTTCTGGAGTTTATACAAGCAATTTATCTAGAGGCATGAGAGTTTCGAAAGCAATTAGGGCAGGAATAACTTTTGTTAACACTTATCGATTAATTTCACCATCTGCACCATTTGGAGGCATTAAAGATAGTGGATATGGAAAAGAAGCAGGAATTGACTCGATTAAAGACTATACAAGAGTAAAAACAACTTGGTTCTATACATCTGATGAACCTTCTTTAGACCCCTTCTCAATCAGGTAATTTTCAGCGTCAATTAACTGTATAAAATAGGATAATTTTGTCATTGAATATTAATAATATTCATACTTAAATTGGTCTTTTATAAATTGTTAACAATATAGAGGAAGATAATGAGAAAACTATTTATCGCTGTATTTATGTTTGTATCAAGTTTTGGTTCAAATGTAATGGCAGACGGACATTCGATTAAAATGGGGATAATCTTAGGATTCACTGGTCCTATTGAATCTCTAACTCCAGCTATGGCTGCATCTGCAGAGCTTGCATTTAAAGAAGCATCTGATTCAGGTTCACTATTAGGTGGAAAAAAAATTGAGCCAGTAAGAGCAGACTCAACTTGTGTTGACTCAGCAGCGGCAACAGCTGCAGCTGAGGGTTTAATTTCAGGTGGTGTAGCTGCAATTATGGGAGCAGACTGTTCAGGTGTAACTGGTGCTATTGCAACTAACGTTGCTGTACCAAATGGTGTAGTAATGATTTCACCTTCAGCTACTTCTCCAGGATTAACAACTCTAGATGACAAAGGGTATTTCTTTAGAACTGCTCCATCAGATGCTAGAGGTGGTCAAATTTTAGCTGATATAACTAAAGACAGAAAAGTAAAAAGTGTTGCAATCACTTATACTAACAATGACTATGGTAAAGGTTTAGCTGATGTTTACAAAGCGGCAGTTGAAGCTCATGGTATTAAAGTTACAACTGTAACTGCTCACGAAGATGGAAAAGCAGATTACTCATCTGAAGTAGCAACTCTTGCTTCTGCTGGTGGTGATGCTGTAGCAGTTATTGGTTATCTTGACCAAGGAGGAAAAGGAATTATTCAAGCTTCTTTAGACTCTGGTGCGTTTGATAGATTTATTTTATCAGATGGTATGATTGGTCAATCTTTAGTTGATGCATTCGGAAAAGATTTAAGCAAATCATTTGGATCATTACCAGGTTCTACTGGTAAAGGTGCAGGTATATTTGCTGAAGTTGCAAAAGCTGGAGGTGTAGAAGCTTCTGGTCCTTACACAGGTGAGTCTTACGATGCAGCTGCTTTAATCGTTCTTGCAATGCAAGCAGGTAACTCTGCTGACAGAGCATCAATTGCAAAAAATGTAATGGATGTTGCTAATGCTCCTGGAACTAAAATTTATCCAGGTGAACTTAAGAAAGGTTTAGACTTACTAGCAAAAGGTAAAAAGATTAATTACGAAGGTGCTACTGGAGTAACTTTTACTAGTGTTGGTGAAGCTGAAGGTTCTTTCTTAGAGCAAGAAGTTAAAGGTGGAAAATTCAAAACTAAAAAACAAAGATAATTTTTTATCTTAATTCAAAAAACCCCAGTAATTTAATTACTGGGGTTTTTTTTTAAGTCAGCTCTTATGGTAGATAGAGCTATGATAATTAGAAAAATCAAACAAATTAAATTCATAGTTTTCCAGCTAGTTAAGCTTAGAAACACCCCAGCAGACAAACTCGCTGCTGCTTGTATAGAATAAACAATTAAATCATTATATCCTTGAGCTCTAAATTTCTCCTCTTCTCTATAACACAAAACAAGTAAACTTGTTCCTGATATAAATAAAAAATTCCATCCTAGCCCTAGAAAAATAAGAGCAATCATATAATTAATAAAATTTTGTTCAAACAAACTAGTAATTATTGTGATTAAAAATAATAAAACTCCCATATGCATAATTTTACTATGACCAAACCTTTTAATTAAATTTCCAGTAATTAATGAAGGTAAAAACATGGCTGCTATATGAAGCTGAATAACAAATCCAGTCTTGGATAAACTTATTTTCTCCATCAAATGCATACTTATGGGAGTTGCTGTCATTAAAAAAGTCATTACTGCATACGCAAAAGCTGAAGCTATCAGTGCCTGTAGAAATCTAGGTTGTGAGATAAGCTCAAAAAAACTTCTTCCTGTTTTATATTGATTACTAGATATCGTTTTTGGTTCCTGATAAAAAATTAAAAATATTGTTGATGAGATAGATAAAATGGCAAGTGCAAGATAAGAACCTGCATACATATGATCTGAAATAAATCCTTTCGAAATGTTTGCAATGTTTGGACCAATAAAGGCCGAACCTATTCCTGCTAACAAAATGATAGAAATTGCTTTTGGTGCATAATCCTTATCCACAACCTCGACTGCTGCAAAACGATATTGATGGCTAAAAGCTATTCCTCCACCAATTAAAAAGCATCCTAAATTATATAAGACAAAACTTTCTATAATTATAGAGTATGCAGTTAAAAGAGATGCAAAACATGTACCTACTGATGCGTAAATGAATCCCAATTTCCGTCCAATTATACTCATTAACTTTGCAGCAAAAAAAGCAAATAACGCAATTCCAACTACTGACAAAGCCATCGGAAGAGTTGCTAAAGTATTTATTGGACTAAATTTTGAACCAATTATACCACTTAAAAAAACGGTAACCGGTGCAGCTGTAAAAGCAAAAATCTGGCTTAATATAAGTAACGAAAGATTTTTATTCATTAAAAGAATAAATACTTATCAGCCATATACAAAGCCCAAGCAGCAGCAGCACCTAATATAATATATTTCATTACGTTTACTTTATTTCTATTTTTTCAGGAAGTATACCTTTAGGTCTATACCTCATTATAAACAACAATCCTAATCCCATCAGTAAAAATCTGAAATAAGGAACGCTTTCAATTAAATGAGCTTTAAGTGCATTTGTTTCAGGAATTCCCGCAGTGAAAAAGTTTATTAAGAATAATGATATTGGTGCAGCTTCTATCCATAAAAACCAAACAACAAATCCTCCTAAAATTGCTCCAAAATTATTTCCACTTCCTCCAACAATTACCATCACCCAAATCAAAAACGTATATCTCATAGGTCTATAACTTCCCGGTGTAAATAAACCATCTTGTGTAACAAGCATTGCACCCGCAATTCCAACAATTGCTGAGCCTAAAATAAAAATTAGTAAATGTTGTTTAACAACATTTTTACCCATTGCATTTGCAGCTTCCTCATTGTCTCTAATTGCCCTCATCATTCTTCCCCATGGAGAATAAAGAGCCTTTTGAGTTAAAATTAAAAGAATGATTACTACTACTAAAAATAATCCTGAATAACACAGTTTTACAAATACTGAAGAGCCTTCGATAACAAGTTGATTTAAAGCAGCTTGTCTATCAGCTAAATTCTCAATTACACTTAATTTTCCTGAATTAAACTTTTCAACTAATTTAATAAACCAATCAGTTGTTTGAAGATCTACTTCATAAGGTGCAGGTCTTTTTAAGCCAATAACATTTTTGACTCCTCTTGTGAGCCAGTCTTCATGTTTAATAATTGCAATAACAATTTCAGAAATAAGAAGTGTTGCGATAGCTAAATAATCTGCTCTAAGACCAAGCGCAACTTTTCCAACTATAAAAGCTAAACCACCAGCAAAAAGTGCTCCTACTATCCAAGAAAATATAATTGGTAATCCAAATCCTCCTAAGAAACCAGTTTTAGCTGGATCTACTGCTTCAATTGCTTCTATGCCTGGCTCTGCAGAAAATCTGATAAGTAAAATACCTGAAATTATTATTGCAGCTATGCAGTACGTTCTTATTTTTGATTTTTCAAATCTTTTTAAAACAAAGCGTATAACTAATACCATTACTACTATCAGCCACAACGACATTAGAATGTCAAAACCTCCAGCCCTCCAAGCTTCTTGGACAGGATCTACAGATATTAATACCGCAGCTAAACCACCTAAAGCTGTATAGCCCATAATTCCAAAATTAATTAAACCAGCATATCCCCATTGAATATTCGCACCCATTGTCATAACTGCAGAAATTAAACAAAGATTAAATATTGATAACGCTATGTTCCAAGACTGAAATATACCTACCATCAGAATGAGTACCATCATGATACTGTATGCTGCAATTACATTTAGGTTTTTTCTCACAATACTTTCCCCTTAAATATTCCCGAAGGTCGATAAATTAAAACAATTACAAGAATAGAAAACGAGACTGCAAACTTATAATCTGTGGATAATAACTGAACCAAACTACTTGGCTCCATACTTTCTGGTAAAATATACATAAAGAATTTTTTATATGCGTAAGTGAGCAATATTTCAGAAAAAGCAATTACATATCCACCTAAAAAAGCTCCAAATGGATTTCCAATTCCTCCAACAATTGCAGCAGCAAAAATAGGAAGCATATTATTAAAATAAGTAAATGGTTTAAAACTTTTATCCAAACCATACAAAGCACCACCTATTGTAGCTAAAATTCCAGCAATAACCCAAGTAACTAAAACTATTTTTTTTGGATCAATACCTGACAACAAAGCAAGATCTTCATTATCAGAATAAGCTTTCATACTTTTTCCAGTTTTTGTTCTATTTAAAAACCAAAACAATAAAGAGACTAAAACTATTGTTACAAAAATGGTTATCACTTGAGTTGATTTCAATGCAAGACCTTCATTTAAACCTGTCATCTCCTTAAATTCACGAGCTTTAATAATAAATTTTTCACCATCAAAAAATCTTCTGTCACCAGGTCCAATAATAATTCTTACCACTGCTTGTGTTACAAACATCACACCAATACTTACCATTGCAAATTGAACTGGGGGGCTTTTTTGATTTCTATAATACTTAAAGACAAACTTATCTATTAAAAGCATGTAAAAAATCATGAAAATTATTCCAAATGGAATAGCCAATAAAGCAGTAGGTAAAACACCTAAAGAAACACCTAAAGATTGAAAATACCATGTAAACAATATTGTCATCATGGTTCCAAAAGACATCATGTCACCAGTCGCAAAGTTTGCAAATCTTAAAATTCCATAAATTAATGTTACAAATATTGCACCTAATGCTAACTGAGAACCATAAGTTAATGCAGGAATAAATATATAATTTAATAAAAGAATTATTGCATTTACAAAATCCATATTATCCTCCCAAAAAAGAGCTTCTTACTCTTGGATCGTCTAATAATTCTTTTCCAGTTCCTGAATAACGATTTTCTCCAGTAACTAGCACGTAGCCTCTATCTGAAATGCTTAAGGCTTGTTTTGCATTTTGTTCTACCATTAAGATAGCAACGTTTGTTCTTTTTACTTTTACAATATGATCAAATAATTCGTCCATCACAATTGGCGATACACCGGCAGTTGGCTCGTCTAACATTAAAACAGTGGGTTTAATCATTAAAGCTCGACCTAGAGCTACTTGTTGTCTTTGACCTCCAGAAAGTTCACCAACCAACTGATTTCTTTTCTCTCTTAAAATTGGAAATAATTCGTAAATTTCCTCAATTATATTTTTTATTTCATCCTCAACAAGAAATGCACCCATTTCTAAATTTTCTTCAACAGTCATCCCTGCAAAAACATTTTTAGTCTGTGGCACAAAAGAAATACCTTGCTTAACTCGATCTTGAGGAGATAATTTTGAAATATCTTTACCATCAATCTTTACTGATCCAGACTTTAAATTCAGCAAGCCCAACATTGCTTTCATGGCAGTTGATTTACCAGCTCCATTAGGACCTAAAATAGAAACTATTTCACCTTTATTAACATTTACTGAACACGAACTAATAATGTCAGGACCATTACCATAACCACCTGTCATTTCTATTCCTTCAAAATATGCCATTAATTTGTATCCTTTAATTTTGATCCTCTTCCAAGATAACTTTCAATAACTTTCTCATTTTTTTTTGCTTCTTCAACACTTCCTTCAAATAATACTGACCCCTCAGCCATTACAATCACTGGATCACATAATCTTCCAATAAAATCCATATCATGTTCAATCATACAAAAAGTATAACCTTTTTCTTTATTTAACTTTTCTATTGCAGTTCCAAGATCTTTTAACAAAGTTCTGTTAACTCCAGCCCCTACTTCATCTAATAATACTAATTTTGCATCAACCATCATGGTTCTTCCAAGTTCTAATAATTTCTTTTGTCCACCTGAAAGATTTCCAGCAAGCTCATTTGATAAATGTCCTAAATTTAAAAATTCAACAACTTCTTTCGCTTTCTCTTTAACCACAGCCTCTTCTTGCGCAACTAAACCTGGTTTAAATAATGCTGTCATTATTTTTTCTCCAGATTGATTTCCTGGAACCATCATTAAATTTTCTAAAACAGATAAATTTGAAAACTCATGTGCAATTTGAAATGTTCTTAACAACCCTTTAGAAAATAATTCATAAGATGGAACATCAGTAATATTTTCATCATCAAAAACAACATTACCACCAGAGGATTTTAAGTTTCCAGCAATTAAATTAAATAAAGTTGTTTTACCAGATCCATTTGGCCCAATTATACCAGTGATAGTTCCTCTTTTAACCTTTATTGAACAATCTGAAACTGCAGCTAATCCACCAAAATATTTACTTAAATTATTAATCTCTAATATATTTTCAGACATTTGATTTATTTGTTAAGTCTTCTGTGAATACTATTTAATGTTCTTTCTAGAGATCTATAAAATCCACCTTTAGTTAATTCTTTCACACCTTGTTCATTTAAACCTTTTGGCGTTTGAGACTCTTTTACTAAAATCTTTAAATTTTCTTTTGAATTTACTACAGCATCTTCAGATAAAGCTAAAAATAAAGAAGTAATATATTTTTGAGCATTATTTCTTTTTACTCCTCTTTTTACCAACCAATCAGTCATTACCCTCAACATCTCATAAAAAGGCGCCATCATGCCAGAGGTTGACCAAAAATTTATAGACGATTTTTCATTCTTAATTTCTACAGTTGTCCCCAAGTTATTGAAAAACGCTTTAACTTTAGAATTAGGGGGACAAATAGGTACAGGACCTTTCTTCAATGAAATTGGAGGTAGAGGTATTGCTCTTACAATTTTTGCTTTTACTTTAATTGCTTTCTTTAATTGAGATAAAGTAATTGTTGAAATAAAACTAACAACTGTTTGGGTTGATTTAAATTTTAAATCTTTAATAATTTTTTCACCAACAGTAGGTGTAACAGATAAAAATACCCAATTAGATTGATCTACAATTTGTTGATTATCTTTAGCAATAACTATTTTTTTAAACTTTCTTTTTAACCCAAGAGCTATTTTTTTATTTCTTGGAGAAATAATAATTTTCTTATAGGAAATTTTTGATTTACATATTCCAGTAATCACTGAAGCTGCAATTTTTCCAGTACCAATAAAACCTAAATTCATAATTTTGGATACTTTATATTGATTATATTGAATTAATTAACAAAAAAAGAACCTCTAATTCTTAGTAATTCTCTGCTTAATTCCTTGTTTTCTTTGAAAGGTTTTCTTCCATGAAGCCAGAAATAATTATTTGCAATCACAGAGAATCCAACTGGTAATTTTGTAATTATTTTATTTTTACTTTCCTCTAATCCATCAGACAATCTTTGTAAAAAATTTCCTTGATCCATATTTTGAGGTTCTGGAAATTGATCTATATAAGATATCGTTGGTCTTCCTTCTTTATCAGTTGAAAAGACTGGGTGCTCTACCTTGTAATCAATATTTTTACTTTTTGGTGACCCCCAAACAAAATTTTGTCTCCCAACTGGATCATTGTATAAATCATCACAATGCTCCCAGTCATCAAGGTGTAACATAGCTGTTTCACCACCTTCAACATTTTGCTCATCAATTTTTGTCATAATTAACCAATCAGTTACATCTTTAACATATGTCCCATCTGTATGAAGATCCATATTTCTATAAGCTTTTCTTAAGTAAGAGTCGCTAGTATCTTCATGTTTAACATGAAAACGAGCGTAGTATTTTCCTGCCATGGCATCATGATTGGGTACACCAATTAGATGAGCTATTGCAGTTGATAACTTTACCAAAAATGTATCATTAATTTTTGCAGTAATGTTTTTTGGTCCAATAATAAAGCAACCTGTAGATCTATCCCTAATAATTGAGTTCATCAATTCGCTTAACTTATTATTTGTTAAATCATCTAAACTTTTAGCCAAAGTAAATCTTGTAAATGGTTTTAGCTCTAATGCTGTTAAATCAAATTTATTAAACGGGAAAATTAATTTATCTATAATATCATTTTCTAAACTAATTTTTACAATCCTATTCGATTGATCATGCTCTTGGATATCTATGCCTGTAATTTTTTGCATAATAAATTTTATTTTACCTTATTTTATAAATCAATTTAATCAGATATAATTGTTAATTATTGCCATACAAATAGCTGAGAAAATTGTAGGATAAACAAAGTTCTTCTTTGAAATAAAAAAAATAACTAAAGATAAAAGCACAACAAGAAATCTACTTGAATAACTAGCATCTACCAAAGCACCAGCAGGAAAAATTATAGTTCTGGCTATTAGGGCTGCCAAGGTTGCATAGGCCAAACAATTAAACCACTTAAAAAGTTTAGATGTTTCTCTTATACCTTCAGATGTAATGGCACCTAAAAACCTAGATAAAAATGTTGCTAAGGAGGTAACAAGTATTGCGTAAACGATATTAGCTGACAATGTGCTCTCCTAATAGATAAGCTATAGTTCCACCAATTATACCTGCTAACAAAATTGACCACTCAGGTGAGAATAAATAAAATAGTGGTCCCAAAATTGTTCCAAGCAAAACAGACAACGTAACTGGAATAGTTTTAGATGCCCCAATCATCATACATAAAAAATAAACTGGATTAAGAATTGCTAAACCCAACATCATATCTTTATTCAAATATTCTGAACAAGAGAAACCTATAAATGTTCCAATTACTGATACACTTACTGTTGCGCTTCCAATACCAATCCAATAATCAATTCTATGTTTTTTTGGAATGTTTTTATAATTGCTTTTCATGATTAGCCATGCTGAAATTGCAATGAAATGACAAGAAAAGTAATACTTCCATTTAGGTTGACTTTTGTGCATCATTAACGGAAATAAAGATACAGCCATAGGGTAAAGTCTTGCATTAACAATCCAAACCGCCAAAAAAATATTTAATAAAGAAGCTCCAATTAACATGGACTCAGCCATTACTAGTGAACCTGGTAAAGCATAAGTTAAAACAGTTGAAAAGATACTTTCCTGAATATTAAAACCTAAATTTTTAAATAGAGCTCCTATAGCTATAAAGCAACAAGTAAGAGCTATAGCTGGACTATCGTGAGTAAATATAGATCTATATCCTTTAAAGAAAAAATTTTTATTAATCATTATCCACCTAGGAACAGTCTACCAACATCAGGATTTTGAAGTAAATCATCTCCTTTACCTGCAATTGCAGTTTGCCCAGATACCAAAACGTATCCTATATCTGCAAACTCCAATCCTTTTTTGGCATTTTGCTCAACTAGAATGATTGTTTTTTTTTCATTTTGCTGAAGATCTCTTAATATTTCAAAAACCATCTCAATATATCTAGGTTCAAGTCCAATTGAGGGTTCATCTACTAAAAGTACTGAAGGTTTCATAACTAACGCTCTAGATATTTCTAGCAATCTTCTCTCACCGCCAGATAAAACTTTTGCAGGTTGGTTTCTTCTATTTCTTAGCCTTTCATACTTTTCAAAAATTCTTTCAGCCTCTTCAAATGACTCATCTGTTTTTTCTTTTATGTATCCTCCCATTAATAAGTTTTCTTCTACTGTCATATCTGGAAATACTGAGTTATCCTGCAATATATAAGCTATACCAACTGACTTTAACTTTTCTGCTGGGGTAAGATTTGTAATTTCTTTTCCCTCAAGTTCAATTTGGCCAGAAAAAATATTTGTAAAACCATATATTGAATGAAGAATTGTAGATTTACCTGCACCATTAGGTCCAATCAAACATAAAGACTGAGCTTTATTCACAAATAAATCAAAGTTATGTAAAATTTCCATTTTTCCATAACCTGCATTTAAATTTTTAATAGTTAAATGAACTTCGTTTGGAGATAATTTTTTTAAATCATCTGGTGTTGGAGCTTTTCCTAATACTTCATATTGGTTAGACATTATTGTGCTCCTAGATACGCATCAATGACACGTTTATCATTTTTAATTTCATCTGGTGATCCATTAGCCAACATTTTACCGTGAGCTAAACAAAAAATATTTTCTGCTAATTGCATAATCACTCTCATGTTATGTTCAATCACCAAAAGTGTTATTCCAAAATCTCGATTTACTTTAATTAATCTATCAATAATACCATTTATTAATGTTGGATTAATTCCAGCTGTGGGCTCATCTAGCAGTAGCATCTCTGGTTCATTCATCAAAGCCATTGCCAGTTCTAATAATTTTTGCTGCCCAAAAGATAGATCTCCAGCTCTTAGCTTTCTTTTTTGATATAATCCTACAAAATTTAATAGATTTTCAGCTTTTTCAGTTAAATCCTTTGGAATTTTAGAAAATATTTTCATTAAATTTGCATCACTACCTTTGTGACTAATAAGCATATTTTCTATACAATTAAGTTTTCCATAAATTCTTGTTTGTTGAAAAGTTCTTAGGAGTCCTAACTTAGCAATAACTGGGACTGGTAACTCTGAAACTTCTTTACCATTAAATTTAATTGATCCATTATCTATTGGGTAGGTCCCTACAATTGAATTAAATAATGTAGTTTTTCCTGAACCATTTGGTCCAATTAATCCAACTATCTTCCCTTTTTCAACATTCATTGAAATGTCAACATTTGCCTTAACACCCCCAAATGATTTACTTACATTGCTTACTTCTAAAATACTCATTTAAGTTCTACCTGTGCTTTACGATCTTTTTCATCAACTACTTCACCAAATCGTTCTGGATATTTTTCTCTTAACCATCCCATAATTCCCTCTGGGAAATAAATTACAATTACAACAATCAAAACTCCAAGAGCAACGTACTGCCATCCTAAAAAGAATGTCCAAAAACCCTCTTTAAATATATGAAATATTGTTGCACCAATAACTGGACCCCAAAGTGTTCCTTTTCCACCAAGTATTGCCATCAGTACCATGAATACACCCATCTCTCTTCCATCAAAAGCAACATCTGTCGAGTCTATGTAACCAACTAGTCCACCCATTATTCCACCGGCCAATCCACAAAAGAAAGCTGAGATCATCCAACCAATAATTTTATATTTCATTGTTTCAATACCCATTGCTTCAGCTTTATCCTCATTATCTCTGATAGCATTAAGTATTAATTTGAATCTCGTAGAATAAATTGAACGCACTGCAATAAATGTCAAAATTAAAGTAAAGAAACTTAAGAAATAAAAAAATTCTCCTCTTGCTTCTAAACTCCCTACGTCTGGAAATGGTGGAGTAGTAAAACCTTGACCTGCTCCAATTATTTCTATACCTCCAGAAATTTCACCTGCAGCTACACCTAAACCCAATGTACATATTGCAAAATAATGTCCTCTTAGTCCTAAAATAGAGTACCCAATTAAACCTGCTACAATAGTTGGTACAACTGCAGCAACTATCAATCCGACAGCCATTCCTTGAAAAAACTGGGTAGGTGTATGCACAAATGTTTTTTCACCACCACTCTCTGTCCATTCTGCTAATGGAAAAAACATTCCAACCTGAACAGATGCGCAAAGATACATCCCGAGACCATAAAACAAAATATTTCCAAATGAATTATACCCCATCTCACCACCTTGGATATTCCATGTAGTCGCAAGAACAATTAATACACAAAGTATAGATAACTGAACTTTAAAAGCTGGAAAAAGGAATGGCGCTGCTAAACCAAAAATCAAAATACCAGAGTATAAAATTAAATTATTCTTGTTCATATAAGTTGTTTATTTTATCTCTAAATTTTTGGTCAACTGTAAAGTAATGTCCATTTTCTTCATGTACGCTTGATCCATTTAAATGATACTCATCTATATGTTTTTTAAATTTTTCGATATCAACTTTAATTATTTTTCCAGTATCATCTTTAATTTCAACTTTTTTCACTTTAGGTACTCTCTTTTTCTCGAAAGTTTAAATCTTCTGTAAACTAAAATTAACACTAATAGTAAAAATACAGAGCCAATTCTAAATTCTGTTCCTAGAATATAGTCTGCAAATTCTTCAAATACACCAAGACCCATACCAGACATTGCAACTCCAGGTAAATTTCCTAGGCCCGCAACAATAACAATCATAAATGATCGAATTGTATATGGTAATCCCATATAAGGGTGAATTGTGAATGTTATAGAAATTAATGCTCCAGCCACACCACAAAGAGCAGCATTTATACCAAATGTTGCTGCATAAACTTTTTCTGTATCAACGCCTAAAATTTTAGCGGCTCTAGCATTTTGTGCAGTAGCTCTAATAGCTCGTCCAAGCTTAGATTTTTTCATATAAATTACTAAACAGGCAGCAAATAAAATACTTATAAATGCTGAAAATATTTTTGAATTAGGTAAAACAACGTTGCTGTCAAACAACATGGTTGTTCCATACCCAGAGTTTGCAAGAACAACGTCTGCTCCAAATGCAAAGTTCATTAATTGCATGAATAAAATACTTATTCCAAAAGTTGCTAAGATTGAGATAAATAAATCTCTATCTACTACTTTATTTATTACGAGTTTGTAAATTGCTATACCAACGAAATACATTATTACTGGCGCAACAATCACACCCCATGCTGGATGAATACCGTAGAGATACATAAAATATGCTATGTATCCTCCCAAAATAACAAGATCTCCTTGTGCAATATTAATTATATTCATCACACCCCATTGAAGTGCCATTCCGTAAGCAATTAATGCAAATAAAACACCTAAAAGAATTCCATCCAAACAGGCTTGAACTGTTATCATTGGATATTGAAATACAAGAAAATCCATAAAATTATTTTTGGGTTATATAAAAAAAAGCCCCCTATGACTAGGGGGCTTCAATATTTTATTTTATCTTTCTGACCACTTAGGAACTGGGTGAATCAACTTAGCAGAAGCCCATTTTAAAGGAGCAACAACTTTGTTTTCACATTTTCCTGAAGCATCACACATTACTTGGAAAAGTACCATTGGCTTGTCAACATTCTGACCACCAGGTGCAAATTTAATATTTCCATAGAATGTTTGCATGTTAGTAGCTGCAAGAGCATCTCTTACTTTCTTTTGATCGAAAGAATTTGCTCTTTCAAATGCATCTTTGAATACCAATAAAGCAGCTGAAGATTCAGCAGATTGGTAAGGCGGATCATATCCAAATTCCTTCTCAAAGTCCGCAGCATAAGTCATTCCATCTTTAAAGAAATCATCTTTATAAGTTAGTGACTTGTGCCATTGAGAAGCACAAAGTGCATACTGTGAATTTTTACCATGCTGTTTAGATAATTTTGCAGCATCACAGTGAGTCATAGCCAACATAGGAACATCAACTTTCATTTCAGCAATTTGTCTGATCGCAGTTAACGCACCTTTTGTGTGACCTGATACAACAAGTACATCTGGTTTCATTTGTTTTACTTTAACCAAAGTAGCAGCCATATCATTTAGCTCTTTAGGTAATTTATCGTCGATTATGATTTTAGAACCAGTTCTTTCTGCAGCATCTAAAATACCTAATCTAACGTCCTGTGAGAATGCATCTTGTTCAAAAGCTTGCGCAATTCTAACCCCTTTTCCACCATTTAACTCAACTGCTGTTTCGATAGCTACATCAAGATATAGGTTAGCTGGAGCTAATACAGCAAATAGATATTTGTAACCTTTTGTAAACAAAGATCTAGATGCACCATTTGCTTCAACCATTGGAACACCATACTTTTCAGTAACTGGCGCAATCGCTTTAGTTAAACCAGAACTGTAAGGGCCAAGCATAAACTCAACACCATCTTGTGAAATTAATCTTTCTGCAAGCTGTGCAGCTCTCTTAGGGTTTGACTCATCATCATAATAAATAATATCAAACTTATAAGTTTTTCCACCAACTTTAACACCACCCATGCTGTTAATTCTGTCAACGGCCATGTTATAACCATTTTGAGTATGAACACCATTAGATGAGTATTTACCAGTTAGGGAAATAGCAGCACCTAAAATAATTTTGTCACCAACAACTTTCGCAAATGATGCAACAGAAGTTGAAAATAAAATTACTAATGCAGAAACAAAACTTAAAATTATTTTATTTAATCTCATTTTATTTCCTCTTTAATTAATTAATTATTAGTTGATTAAATAAAGAAATTTAATTTTATGCAAGTGGCAATAAAGGCCAAATTTAATTAATATTGTTGGGTTACAACAATTATTGCGGCAATAATTACTAAAACACTCGCAGAAATTGTATTAATTGTTTTTGGATTAGCAGTTATCCATTTTATTAATTTTTGTGCGAGCATTGCGTAGCCAATTAAAGATAAGAAATCTAAAACGATGTAAGTTGTAATTAAAATTACAAATTGAACCAATAAATTTGAATTAAAGTCAATAAATTGTGGGAAAATAAAAGGAAAAAACATCCAAGCCTTAGGACTTGTACCAGCAACTAAAAAACCATCTCTAAAAAAAGATAAGTTGCTTTTTTCTATATTTCCCTCATTTAAAATGTTTTTTGGTCGAGATTTATAAATATCGTAAGCTAAATATAATAAATAAATTATTCCAATCCATTTAAACGCATTAAGTATCATCGAGTTCTCTGAAAAAAAAGATCCAATCACAAAAACAACTAAAGTTGCTTGCAATAAATTTGCAGTTACATCACCTAAAGCAGACCATACACATTTTCCGACACCGTAATTCATTGAATAAGAGATAATTACAATTCTGGGAGTTCCAGGTGTAATAAATAAAAAAATAATTATCTGTAGATAAAGTATAAAATCTAGGGGGAGCATAAAAAAGGATAGTCCTTAAAAACCGGGAGCTAAAGATGGCTAAGAAGGACTATCTAATACATATTATCAGAGGTTAAAAAAAATGCATTAAATTATTTTTTCAAATATAAAGGATTTATGAAAAAAAAAGGTCACAGGCCAATTACTAGAGTCAAAAATCCTGAGCCCAAAATGGACGATCCAGATTGGATCATTTGGGCAGCCTGGGCAGATAGGATCACTTTTGAGGAAATTGAAAAAAAAACGGGAAAGAAAGAATCTGATGTAATTAAGATTATGCGAAGATCTTTAAAACCATCATCTTTCAGGTTATGGAGAAAAAGAGTAAATCAAAAAAGTATTAAACATAGAAAAAAGTTTGAATATTCAAGAAAAGAAATAACTAGTAAAATTAAAAAAGGTGACTATCTATAAATCATGAAAAAGATTACCATGTATACAGGCCCACTATGCAACTATTGTGAAGCTGCAAAAAGATTATTAACTAGAAATAACGCTCCTTATAATGAAATTGATATTTCTAAAGTTGCAGGTGCTGCTGACGAGATGATTAAAAAAGCAAATGGCAAAAGAACAATTCCACAGATCTTTTTTGATGATCAGCATATTGGTGGTTACGATGAAGTTAGAGCACTAGAAAAAGAAAATAAACTTCAAGATCTTTTAAAAAATTAATTTAATAAATTTAATCTTTTGGTTTAAAAATTAAACAAACACCGTTATTACAAAATCTTTTTCCTGTAGGTTCAGGCCCATCATCAAATATATGACCATGATGTCCTCCACATTTTTTACAATGATACTCAGTTCTTGCGTAACCTAAATAGTGATCTGTTTTTGTTTCAAACACATCTGGTAGAGACTCATAAAAAGAAGGCCAACCTGATCCACTCTCATATTTCGTTTTCGAGTCAAATAATTTTTCTCCACAATTTGCACAATGAAAACTTCCTTCCCTTTTTTCATGATTTAACTCACTTGATCCTGCACGCTCAGTCCCCTCGTCGAATAAAATTAATTTTTGTTCTGCAGTTAAATTTGGATTTATTTTTTTTGTCATGATCCTATATATTTAGCACAACATTGATGTAACATTGAATGTAATTCAACAAGTTTATTGAAATCCTTGTTGTAACCACCACCCAAAACTCCACAAAATGGTATCCGTCTTGAAAAAAAGTTTTCTACCACTAGCTCATCTCTAAGTTTTATCCCCCTGTCAGAGATTTTTAATTTACCCAATCTATCATTAAAATGAATATCAACTCCTGCTATATAAAAAATAAAATCAAAATTTTCTTGATTTAGCTCTTTTAAATAATGTTTAAGTGTTTTGATATAAGCGTCATCCTCTAAATTATCCTCAAGTTCTACATCTAAATCACTATTTGATTTTTTAGCAGGATAATTAGTTTTGGAATGCATGCTGAATGTAAAAACACTTCTATTGTCTTTAAAGATTTCTGAATTGCCATTACCTTGGTGAACATCTAGATCAACAATCAAAATTCTATTCGCTAGACCTCTATTCAGTAAATAATGTGCTGCAACAGCTACGTCATTAAACACACAGTAACCTGCACCTCCGTCATAACTTGCGTGGTGACTACCTCCTGCTGTATTACATGAAATACCATAATTTATTGCAAGTTTAGATGCGAGAACAGTTCCTCCTGTAGCAACTAAAGATCTTTGCACAACACTATCTACAAGTGGAAATCCAATTTTTTTTACTCCTTCTTTACTTAAAGTTTTATTTTTAATATCTAAGATATAATTTTTGGAATGTGCGTAGCTTAATGTTTCAAATGAGCAGGCTGAAGGTTTATGAAATTTACTTACTATTTTGTTTTGAATTAAGTAGTTTGCTAACTCTCCAAATTTATTAATTGGAAATTTATGATCATCGCCAATTTTAGCAAAATAATCCTCATGATTAACAACAGGGAGATCCATTTTTACTCTAGAACTCTGATAGGCTTTCCATTTACACAAGCCTCTAGTCCTTCAATCATTTGGTTATAAAAAATGTTATAATTCTCAGCTGTTACATAGCCTATGTGAGGAGTAAGCAGTGCATTAGGTAAAAATCGAAGTTTGTTATTCTCTGGTAGAGGTTCTTTGTCATAAACATCTATTCCAGCTCCTGCAATTACATTTGTTGATAATGCAATAATTAAATCATCCTCATTTACAATAGGTCCACGAGATGTGTTTATCAAAAAAGCTGTTTTTTTCATTTTATCTAATTCTTTTAAAGTAATGCAATCTTTATATCTTTCACCTCCTTGAACGTGAATTGAAAGCACATCTGAATTTGTAATTAAGTCATCTTTACTACAAGGGAGTACATCCACTTCTTTGCACTTGTCTAAGCTCAAGTTTTCACTCCAGGCCATTACTTGCATTCCAAAGGCTTTTCCAATTTTTGCAACTTCTGTACCTACTCTACCTAGACCAATTAAACCTAAGATTTTTCCTTTCAATTCTACTCCAATTGTAGTTTGCCAATAACCTTGGTACATATTGTCAAACTCTTCTTTAAAATTTCTAGCTAAACCAAGAATCAACGCCCAAGTTAGTTCTGGTGTTGGGTTTAAATTTATATCTGTTCCACAAACTATAATTTTTCTTTTCTTTGCAGCCTCTAAATCAATAGATTTGTTTCGTAATCCACTTGTTATAACAAATTTTAATTCATTTAAATTATCAATTAAATTTTTTGTGATCGGTGTTCTCTCCCTCATAATCAACAAAGCTTCAAAATTGGATAATTGTTCTATTGCTTCAGCTTCATCTAAAAAAGGTTCACTAAAAATCTTAAATTCATATTTTCCAGATAGTTTTTCTAAATCTACAAATTGTTGAGCAACATTTTGATAATCGTCTAATATAGCTACTTTAAGCATTTTTAACTTTCCTATTTGATAACAATATTCCTGTAACAATAAAACAAGCGCCTAAAATATGATAAAACATAAATTTTTCACTAAAAAAAATCATTGCCATAATTGCGCTTAATATTGGCATTAAGTGCAAAAAAACACCAGAGCGATTAGCGCCAATCATAGATATTCCTTTTATCCATAAAAGAAAAGATGCCAAACCTGGAAACAAAACTACATAGGATAAAATTAAAATAAAAGGTAGTTCTAAATTAATTCTAAAGCCAATTTGATATTCAATAAAATAAACTGGTATTAAAAATACTAAACCAAAAGTAATTACTACTTGAAGT